>DKKT01000054.1 GCA_002455425.1 Chthonomonas sp. UBA6659
TCTCCTCCAGTGGAGGAGAAGGGTGAACTTGGGAGGTTCCCCTCGCCCCAAGAATGATGGGGAGAGGGGGAACGGGGTGAGGGGCATGACCTCCCCGCCTTTGGGGGAGAGGTCGCTGAGCGAAGCGAACCGGGTGAGGTGGTCTCTCATCCGAGACCGAAAACTCCCGGCCGGGCTGCGCACTTTGCCGGGTTCCCCTCGGCAAGGACCGCGAGGAGAACCCGCTGGATTGTGATCAGTCTCCGTCGGTTCCGAAGTTCTTCACGAGAATGTCGAAGTCATCGGAGTCGACTCCTCCCGATCCGTCGAGGTCGCCGTCCGGGCTCGAAGTGCCGAAGTTGGCGACCAAGATATCGAAGTCATCGGAGTTGATCATGTTGTCGCCGTTGATGTCTCCGTTGACCAGCGAGAACATCAGTCCCGAGGCATTCGCGACGGTGTCCACGATGCCCGCGCTGCGGCGGAGCCAAGGCTCAGGCTTGATCGTGAGCCGGTAGGGTCCGGCAACCGGGGGCAGGTTCTGGGTGATGAAGTTCCCGCTGCTGTCGACCTGGACCTTCGCAGTGTGGACCACGATCGAGGGATCGCTGACGTCCCGGAACTCCAAGTTCACGAAGTTCGGGAACATCGCCACTCGATCTGTGAATTGGACCGAACCGCTCACCGTCACCTGGCCGTTCACGATGGCGTCGACGTTGAGCCTCGGACCTGGCGTAGTCGAGAGCGTATTCGTGTAGCCGGCGAACGTACACGAGCCGGCCGCATCGCCGTTGCTCACGATGAGGCGAAGGACGTTGCCACTGTTCAATTGGGCAATGACGTAGGCCTTGGCCGCGGGCGTGAGGACAAGGTCGGTATCGAAGGCGACACCCGTTCCGAGCGAAGCATCGAAGAAGTTCGAGCCGAGATTCCACTTCGGTTCAAGCTGCGCGGCGATGCCGCTCGGCGGTGCCGTCGCATCGAATTTGAGCGGGCAGTAGTTCGGGAGAAGCGGGTCGGTGACCTGGGACAGTGTTGTCGCGTTGTCCTGGGTAATCCAGACGTCGAACGGGCCCGAGCGACTGAATGCGGCATTCGAGGAGGTCAGCTTCAGGGTCAATCGACCGATATCGGTGACGGTGCCGACGATGCCGAGATTGGCGATCGTGAACTCCGCGACGCCGAAGCTCGCGAAGGTGCCGTTGTCGACGCCTTGCGCATTGAAGAAGCGGAGTCCGTTCGAGCCGATCCGCGGCCCGGCCGGCTGAATCGTCAAATTGTAGGTTGCGAGCGACTCGTAGGGTCCCGCGAGTGTGGGGAGTGCGATGGCCATGGCCCCCGCGATGAGGATTGCAGAGAACGTGCGTGACATCATTGGGCCTCCTTTCTGGTCGGCGGTGAAGCCGCCGAATCCATCTTGGAGGCCGCGTGTTAGCGCCCGGTTTCCGTTCGGTTAAGAGATGGCCCGGATTCGCGTTCAGGTAGCAGCAAGCCGTTTTCGCAACTTGGTCGCCCATCGTTTGGCGTTCCGCTCGGTCTTCGACAGCGGTCTGAGGATGTCGAGGGCGCGGCTGATCGCGGAAGGATGGAGGTTCTCAGCCAAACCATTGCCCCGGAACGTCCAGATCCCGTTTCGACTGGCGGATCCGGCGTCGGCGATCGAATCGAGAACGAGGTGACTCAGCTCGGGCGACCAACTCCGGTGATCCTCGAGAAGCGACCACACGATCAACGCCCGCTTTGGGTTCCACTGCTTCACGAGATCCTGAAGGATGGTGTCGGCGCGTTCCGGGTCGAGCACGCCGATGAGGGTGAAGTCGAACTGAAAGAAGATGACCATCGCGTGCGCGGCGCGGATGAGGGCTTCCGCCGCCGCAGCGTCCTGATCGCGAATCGCAGCCGTTTGGAGGCCATAGAGCAGGACCGCCCCGTTGCGCACCTCGATTCCACGGTGGACGGCCTCGGCATAACCTCCGAAGCGCGCGGCGATCTCGGCCGCCGGGAGCAGCCCGATCACGGTGCACAGCGGGAGCGTGCTCGGATCGAGTCCGAGGACCATAGGCGGGCGGTACGCCTTGAGCGGCAGGTACTCGGGATCGTCCTCCGGGATGAGGGGGAAGTTCTCGACGCCGAATGCATTCGAAGTGGCGACGAGATGGGCATCCGCGAGGGCTCGGACGCGCTCGATATCGATGGGGATGGGCGCTTTAGGCATCGTGTTCGACCTCTGGAGCGCTGTTCGTCGGTTCGCTTAGCATCCGCCGAGCCCGTGCGCCCGCGGGCTACCTTTCCAGTGAGCCTGCTCATATCCGGATCGGAAATGCTCGCCCCGCGTCGCGGGCAACGCCATTCGAGCGGCATGACAATCTTCGAGCTCCCGATGGTACGCGCCTCGGATCGCGAGATAGCGGTCCACTGTTCGCGGATCTGCGACCCAACAGTCCTGGTTCATCACTCGAAGGAATTGTACTGCAACTCTGTCGCCTCGCAAGGGCCGCGACGAGCCAATGCTTCGTGAAGAGACCTGACAATGGACGGCTGACCGACCACAATGTGGCGGTTGCGATCCGGCTTCGATTGCCGGGCGGGTACATTGGTGAGCACATAGTCCCTTGTAAGTTTTCCTATACAGGGGCTTGCAGTGCTCAAAGAGGGTGTGTATCTGCGGACCTATAGATAAGAAGACCTAGCAAGAGGCAACTGCAAACATCGAGCAGGTAGAAGCAGCCGCGGCCCGGATGGGTTCAAATACGATGCGTCCATGACGAAAGAGCGCGGAAAGAGTCGTGCGACGAGTCCAAAGAGCCAAGGTCGTGCCCCAGCCGACCGTTGGACTCCGGTTCTCGTGAAGGAAGGCTGGACGCCAGTCTCCGAGTCTTTTCTGCGGCTGTATGGCGGAATGCACCCGCCGATCTCCGCCGGGGAGGCGATGTTCATCATTCAACTCCTAAGCTTCAAGTGGGACCGCTCGATGCCTCGACCTGGCCTCAGGACTTTAGCTCAGAGGATGGGCGTGAGCGACACCCAGGTGCGGAGCTACGCTCGGAGCCTTGAGAAGAATGGGTACCTCAAGCGCATCTTACGGGTAGGGCAGACGAATCGGTTCGATCTTGGTCCGCTCTTTGCGGCTCTGGGGGATGAACTCCAAGGGAATCCTGTTCGCAAGCCTGAGGAGGATTTCGATTGAGTCACCTGCTCTTCATGGACGAAAGCGGGCACGACGGCAGAGGCCCCTACGAAGTTCGAGGTGGAGTTGCGCTTCCTTCAGATCGGGTGTGGAAGTTCACACGCCGGATGCGTGGTCTTGAATCTCGGTGCTTTGGCGACTTGCTTCGAAATCACGGCTCCGAGCTTCACGGAATCAAGCTCATGGAACGGCGGCGGCTACGCCTTGCACGTTCGAGGCCGAACTTCCCCGATGACGAGCGACAGGCGCTCTGCAGAACCTATCTGGGGCAAGGGCGCAATGGGCAGGCTCCAACACTCGAAATGGCTATTGCCTATGGACAGGCTGGAGTTCTGTTCGTCGGTAAGCTGTTGGATCTCATCAAGAACCACCGTGGTCGAGTTTTCGCGTCCATCGTCCCTTCAGGCCAGGCTGCACCAGTCCGAAGTGTGCCACAGACGTTTGTTCGAAGAGACGTGTGTCTCCTCTTTGAGCGATTCTACTACTTTCTGGAGGAGATGGAATCGGATGGGATACTCGTCCTGGATGAAACGGATCGAACGGACGACAAGCGCTTCTTGTCCCGTCTTGAGCGCTACTTTTCGCGGCACGAAGTTGGCAAGACTCACGCCAATCTCATCATTCCGACTCCGCTCTTCACCGCGTCAGAGATGTCGTACCCGATTCAAGCCGCCGACATCGTGATTTATCTCATAGCGAATGGTCTGCGGCTTCCCGCCATGAGTGTCTCTGCTCGCGATGACCTGAAGAGAAGCTGGATCGAGAAAGTCCAGGGGTTGCAGTACGAAACGGCTCGTACCGACCGATATGGTGACGTGTTCACCAGACGCTCGATCCTCTTCGTCGAAGACCCGTGGGGGGTGAGAAGATAGGAGGAGAAGGCAAGACACACCTGCAAGACGACCTTTCGGCGGTCCCAGGGGCCGAGCCTCCAACCACCATGATGGCACAAAGTAGAGCGAAAGTCAGCCAGGAGAGGACCTCAGGCGAGTGACGAGTCCAATAGCCTCAATCCCACCAGAAGGAGACCCGGCGGTGTTCGACGACCAGCTTCTCCAGTGCGTCGACCGACTCGACCCCTTGATCGACCAGGTCGGGGCAGAACGCCTCCAGTTCGGCGGCAAATGCCGCCGTGTCCTCTGGGAGCCGCTCGAACTTCAACTCGAAGGCGTCGTAGCCGACTCCGATCAGGGTCCAGCCGAGGTGCTCCCAGGCATCGAGCTTCTCCAAGATCTCGAAGACGCCGACATCGCTTTCGCCGGCATGCGGGCTGATGAGCGCGATCACGGTACGCGGGTCGCCGGTCGGCAGCGTGAGCAACCGGTTCGGGTGGATCGGGTGGGCCCGCCACCACCCCGTCCAAAACGGCTCGGTTTGCCCGTAATCGACGGCGATCTGACGGGGCACCTCGGACGTAGCGAGAAAGTGGGCGGCCGTCGCGTTCTGGCCCTCTGCAAGGAGTTGCTCCTCCCGCGTCTTGATCGGACCGCTCAGATCGTACGCGAAGCCGCCACTGCCTTCGATCGGGGTTGCTTCGACGCCGAGCGTCGCGCCGAGCTGCCCAACGTGAGTCAGGAATTCCGGCCGTTCGCCGTCGCGTAGAAGCGCACGCGTGGCGAGGAACGGGGCTGCGGAGGGACCGGGATCGGCCCCGGCACGGACGAGGAGATCGAAGACGTCCCAGCATCGTCGGGCGGCCGCCAAGAGTGCGCAAGATCGATTCAAGAAGACGATCGCGTTCGGATCCGCGCCTTCATTCAAAAGCTCGGCGACCGTGGTGGCATCGGGGGGCGGGTAGTCGCTCAGCAGGCCCACGAGTCGGCGAGTCGCGAGTCGGGCCGGATCGCTTGCCGGAAACAGCCTGCACATGTTCTCGTTGCCTGTAAGGGCCGCAAGCTCGATCGGCCGCGAGCCCCCGGCACCCTCGGTACCCGGATCGGCACCTGCCTCAAGCAACAGCCGCGCGCTCTCGACCGATCCGGAGAGGATCGCGAAGGCGACGGCTGGTTGGCCCGTAGGATCTCGGCCGTTCGGATCGGCTCCCAGTCGAAGCAGAGTCGCGACCATATCAGGTTCGAGGTGCTGGGCGAGGGGCGAAGGTGCGTTCGGGGCTTCAACGTCGAGCCCGGCCCTGGCGAGGATTTCGACGACGTCGACGAGATCGTGGCGGGCTGCCCGCCCGATCAGGTCCGGCCCGTCCGTGGAGGACGGACGGAACCGGGCCAGAATCGCGGCGACCGCCTTCACGACGTCCTTCGGCTCTGCTCGCCAAGTGCTTTCGAAGACGTGGCCGAGGAGGCGGGTGAGCGATTCGTCGGGAGCAAGTTCCGCCCCGCGCTCGGCGAGGAGTCGTACACCGGCCACATGTCCGTTTTGAGCCACCACCATCAGGGGTGATGCACCGTCGCTGCGCGGACGGCGGATGTCGAGGTGAGGCAGGAGTCGTTTGAGCGCATCGGTGCGTCCCTCGATGCTGAGAGCGTCCCAATGTTCGCCGCTCGCGGAGTCGAATTGGGCGCCCAGCCCGATCAAGTGCTCGGCGATGGCGGTCTTTCCTTCCCAGCACGCGGCCAGAAGGAACGGATTCGCAGGCAGATCGGCCCCAATATCGGCCCCGGCTTCGACCAAGGCTCTCACCGTCTCCAACGGCCCGAAGTAGCAAGCTTGGAGCAGGGGTGGCTCATCGTCGTCGTTGCGCAAGGCCGGGCTGGCCCCTCCGTCGAGCAAGGCCCGGACGACCTTCGGGGCTTTGCGTGCGGCGGCGATGTGCAAGGCTGTGTCGCCTTCTGGAGTCGTGACGTCGGGGTCGGCTCCGCAGGCGAGAAGTGCCTTCACGGCCTCGGTTCGCCCGTGAAACGCCGCTCGCATCAGTGCGGTCCAACCTATGCTGGTCGATAACTGCAGGGTCGTACCCTCGCCTCGCTCTCGGGGATGCGCGGCCCGGTCGCGCGCTTCGACGTCCGCGTTCCGAGCGACCAGGAGGTCGATCGCCTCGACTCGCCCCGCCTCTGCCGCGGCCATCAAGGCCGTGGTGCTGCCTTGGGCGCGCCACGGACGATTTACCCGTTCGGGCGTCGCCAACCGCTTGAGGGTCTCAAGATCTCCCGACCGGGAGGCGGCTACGAGGGACTTGATGTCGGCGTCCTCGGCGCTGAGGGCCTTCCGACGCGCGAGCACCGGCTTCTGCAACGGCTTACCCATGCCTCCCGCCAAGCCGGGCGCAAGCACCCAATCGTCGCCGGGGAAAAAAGGCAGGGCGTCGGCGGCGAGAAGACGGGTGACGCCTTCGGGCCAATCGCTCAAGATCGCGGCCGAGAGCGGGACCCGCTGCATCCCGTCCGGTCGATCGACGTTCGCCCCGCGTTCCAGAAGGAGTTCGAGACAGTGGGTCGCCTTGTGGAGTGCCGCATGAACCAAGGGCACCTCGTCGCCGTTGCCGTTGGGGTCGAGCCCGTGGTCGAGGCAGTAGCTGAGCACTTCGGCGCGATCCGTTTCGATCGCCGCGATCCACACGGCGAAGGGAGACTCCTCACGATCGGCCAGGAGATCTTCGCCCGTGGCGATGAGCTGGGAAAGGTCGCCGCGTCTGGCAAGGCCGAAGAGGTCCACGCCCCAAACCTACCACACCGGTACACTGCGAATCGAGTCGGCCGGGTGGCGGCTCCGACTTCGGTCGGAGAGGAAAGTCCGGACTTCACAGGGCACGGCGCCCGGCGCAAGCCGGGGCGGGGCGACCCGACGGAAAGTGCCACAGAAACAAACCGCCTCGGCTTGCCGGGGTAAGGGTGAAATGGTGCGGTAAGAGCGCACCGGCGTTCCGGGTAACCGGGCGGCCGGGCAAACCCCGCCGGAAGCAAGGCCAAATAGGGAGGGGCTGACGTGGCCCGCCGACCCTCCGGGTTGGCCGCTCAGACAAATCGCCACACAAAGACAGAATCCGGCTTACAGGCCGACTCACTTCGGGACCTTGGTCCCGCAGCGGTTCTCGGGAACTCAGGTATGGTCTTGTATGCGCCGGCTACGGCGCAGATCTCCAGGAGGCCGATGACGATGATCAAGCTCAAGACCGCCTCCGTCGCGAACGCCTAGTACGGCGTTCCCCGACGGACCCCACTCCGTAGTCCCCCTACGTCCGCGCGTCACCGCGCCAGGAGGTCCCTATGTCGAAGAACCTTTCCCGTATTCGCCGTGCCTTTGTGTCGTCTGAGGAAGCCCAGAAGGGTGTCAACCCGCCGACCCCCGCCAAAGAGCAAAACCCCGTTCGCCGCGATCTGCCGGTCAAGCCGGTGATGCGGCGCTTGCCCCGATAGGAGTACCGTCTTTGATTACCGAACCTTCGACATCGAATCATCAAACGTCGCCGACGCTTACGGTTCGGCCCGGCGATCGCTCCGATCGCGACTACGCCATTCGTGCCGCGGTCCGTAATGCCGCGATTCCGGCCCAGCCGGTCGACCCCGACCTGTTGCGCCGCGACGATGCCCTTTGGAATCCTGCCGACTGGCTACGGTTCTGGGTCGTCGAGCAGGACGGCCAGGGCGTGGGGACCAGCAGTGGCTACCGCGCGAGTTGGATTCGGGAGCCGGACGTCTTCGAGGTCCGGTTCCTGGCCCTTCCCGGCGCGCCGGAAGCTGTCGGTCGCCTCGCGCTTCACACTGCGCTCGAAGCCACCCTTGCCCAGAACCCTCGCAAAATCATGAGTTGGGTCATGAGTACGCACCCCGAGTATCGGGTATGGCTTGAGGACGAAGGCTTCGTGATCGAGCAGACCCAGCGCTACACCCGGATCGACGTCGCCCACTTCGACACGTCGCCTTGGGAGGCCGAGCGCGCCCGGCTTGCCGGAGAGGGCATCGTCATTCGGACCCTTGCGGAATGGATGCCGGAAGAGCCGAATTGGCTCCAACTCGTGCGGGAGTTCGACGGCATCGTCCTGCCCGACGTCCCGGTTCCGGGAGGTCTCGATGCCCTGCCGCTCGAGTTCTATGAAAAGTGGACGAGCGACCCGGTGCTGTTCCAGCCTGAATCGCGGTTCCTGGCACTCGCGGACGGCAAGATCGTCGGCTGCACCAGCCTTTGGCACAACCCGGCTCGGGAAGGACATTGGGAGACCGGCCTGACGGGCGTTCACCCCGAGTTTCGACGACGGGGTCTGGCGATCGCCCTGAAGGGGATCGCGCTGTCGTGGGCCAAGGCAAACGGCTGTGCCGAAATCCACACCGACAACGCCGCCCAGAACCCGATGTATCAGCTCAACCTGCGACTCGGGTTCGTCGACACGTACGAGCTGTACGGGATGGTGAAGCCGATCGCGTGACTCAGGGAGCCCGCAGGGCTCCCTGAGGGCCTCACGGTCGGCGTCTCCGGAGGACTCTTTCGAAGGCCAGGGCCGGACCCCAGTGGCCCTTGCGTCTGAGCCATCGGACGAGTCCGATCGGATCGATCAGGCGAATCAGGCTGAACAGCACGAACGCCACTGCCGCAGCCCGGAAGACGATCCAGAAGAGGTCGAGATCGGCCGTCCCCGTCAGCTTCAGAACGAGGAGCACGATCAGGACCGGTAGCCAGAACGACGGACGCAAGAGATCCTTCGCCCCAAGGAGCCACGCCTGACGCCGGGACAAGGTTCGCTCCGGAACCTGGACGATCGCCCCCCGCGATTCGAGGGCTCGGCGGATGGCAGACACCTTCGTGCGGCGTCCGCCGAAGACGGCCGTCGCGGTTCCGGCGACCAGCCCGAATCCGACCGTCAGAGTGAGAACGAGGGCGCCCATCGAGGGCAACGTCACCGACCACGTTTCCGCGAGCCAGCGGGCAACGGCGGTGTAGGCCTTGAAGAGGTTGTCCCCGACCAACACGTATTGGATGAGAATCCCCTGCGCACCGGCCCACCCTCCGACAAGGAAGCCGGCAAGGAAGAGGCCGGCCCGGCCGATGCCGAGGAACCGAGTCACGACCGAGAAGAGAATGCCCTGGACCGAGATCGCGAGCATAGGGCCGAGTCGGCTCCCGGTCGGCGAAAGGGCCTTGAGGCCGGCGGCGATGAACGGGACCCAGACCACTCGTTCGCGACGGGCGAGTCCTCCGACCACTGCCGCGAGGACCACGGACTGGGTCGTGGACATGACGAGTCCGGTCAAGGGGAACTTGACGCCGTGGAGGGCTGACCCCACCGACATTTCGATTCCACCCGAGCCGGCTCCGTAGAGCCCGACGCGCTGCCAGTCGTCAAGGGCGGCGTACGCGTCTTGAAGCTGCGCCATGGCGTCCGGACTGGACGCGTCGATCACCACATCGAACGGTCGTCCCAACTGCTCCTCGATCGCCTCTTGCGTTCCGGACCGGATGGCGAGCACCAGGCATGCCGGGTCGGCTGCAATCACCGTCGGCAGAACGGGGGCATGGCCGAGCCCCTGAGCCTCGCGTTTGCCTAACTCATCCAGAAGCACGATGTCGGCGATCGTTCCGGGGTTGAGGGAATCGGCCCACTCGCGAACACGGGCTTCGGCTTCGGGGTCGAATGCATAGAGATACCGATCCGCGGGCGAGATCGCCTGTCGGTGAGCGTAGGGGGTCCTCGCCCCGGTGGAAGGCCAAAACAAGACGTAGTCCTGGGCGCCCTTGTCCGGGACGTCTCGCCCCTCCGCGAAGGCGACGAACCCATCGACGCGCCGCCCACGTTCGACCGCCCACGCGGCGAACCCGGCAAGCAAGGTCGTCTTGCCCGACCCGACTGGGCCGGTGGCGGCGATCAGGAGCACGTCACGAGCCTACCTGCGCCAGCGGAGGTTGGGTGGATTCGGCCAACATCCGACCGATGAGCTTCCATGTGTTCGGAATGTGCAACGCCCTCTACGACCTCCAGGCCGAGGTGGACGACTCGGTTCTCGCCGAGGTCGGCTTCGCCAAAGGGGGAATGTTCCTGATCGACGAAGAGACCCAGCGCGGGATCGTCTCGAAGATCTACACCCACATCGTCCACAGCGAAGCCGGTGGTTCGGGGGCGAATACGATGCTCGGGATCGCCTTGCTTGGCGGCAAGGCAGCGTACACGAGCCGGGTGGGCCCTGACGAGCATGGGATCCTGTATCGGGAATCGCTCGCCGGAAAAGGCGTCCATCCCTTTCTTGGGGTCGGACACGGCGATACCGGGATCTCGCTGATTCTGGTCACGCCCGATGCCCAGCGGACGATGCTCACGTTCCTCGGCGAGGCGCAAGGCCTCACCGTCGACGACGTCGACGAAGCTGCGCTGCGTCAGAGCCAGTACCTGTACGTTACGGGCTATCTCTGGGACACCGACAACCAGAAGGAGGCCGTCCTCAAGGCGATGCGGATCGCGAATGAAGCCGGGGTGAAGGTCGTGCTCAGCCTCAGCGATCCGTTCTGCGTCGACCGGCACAAACACGACTTTCTGGAGTTGCTCCGCAACCATGTCGACGTCGTGTTCGGCAACCGTGAAGAGGCTCAGCGCCTCACCGACTGCGATGACGCCCATGATGCCGCGGAGGCGCTGGGCTCCTTCTGCGACATCGCCGTGGTGACGATGGAGCATCATGGCTCGCTGATCTACACCGGTGGCGACATGCACGAAATCCCCGCGTTTCCGGTTCAAGCCGTCGATACGACCGGGGCGGGCGACATGTATGCGGCCGGTTTGCTCTACGGCTTGACCCACGGTTACGATCCTGCGACCTCGGGACGGATCGGCAGTTACGGTGCGGCTCAGGTCGTGGCCAAGCTCGGTCCACGACTCGACCACCTCGATCTCGCCACCGCTCTGGGTAACGTCTAGCTTCGCGACACGCTCGAGAACAAGAGGACGAGGTAGATGAGGTTGGTGGCGCCGGTAATCGCGCCGAGCACAATCCCGACGATCGCGTGGGCTTTGCCGGGCATCTCGGGATTCTCCCGGCAAGCTCTCAGACCGCGAATCCCGAGGAACACCGCGATCGGTCCGAGAACCAGCGCCACACATGGGATCAGCGAGAAGACCCCGGTGTAGTAGGCGGCGAGTGCCATCGCGTTCTTGGTTGGGATGAGCGTTTGCATGCCACTCGACGGGGATCCCGAGTTCTGAGGTGGCCGTGCGTAGCCGGCGAACCTCGGGTCTTGCGGCGGCGGTCCGGATTCGATCTTCTGTTGCTCGTCAGACATCGATGTTCTGCTCCTTGGGTCGTCCCGACCCGTCCCCACATCCTACCAGTATCCTTGTGAACTCATGTCCAATTTTGCGCAACGGGGTCGGCACCGATGTTCGTAGGCGTGATCGAGGCGCGATTGCGCCTGGCCGAGACGTTCTCGCTCAAAGACAAGCGTCAGATCGTCCGGGGCCTCATCGAGGCGGCTCGGCGGCGGTACCGAGCGTCGGTCTCCGAAGTCGACGACCACGATGAGTTACGAAGCGCGACGATCGGCGCGGCCATCGCGACCGGCAACGCGGTCGAGGCCCGCAGGATACTGGATGAACTCGAGACGTTCTTCGGCGAGCACCCTTCCGTGATCGCCGTGGATGCCTTGATCGAGGTGCTCTCGATCCCCTAGAATCCGTAAGAAATGGCGATGCACTCGAGACGTGATCTGCTGCGTTGGGCAGCCGCCCTCCCCCTTGCACCGTTCGCGGGGCGTCGACGCGCGCCGGCCCACGTCGTCGTCGTGGGGGCGGGGATCGCCGGTTTGGGTGCAGCTCGCGCTTTGGCCGACGCAGGGATTCAGGTGACCGTGATCGAGGCCCGAAATCGCCTGGGCGGTCGCATCCTGACCGACCGTTCACTGGGATTCCCCATCGACCTCGGCGCGGCCTGGATCCACGGAATCGAGAACAATCCGGTGGCGGATCTTGCCCTGAAGGCCAAGTTGCCGACTTTCGTCACCGATTATGGGTCGTTCGCCATCTACGATTCGGGCAAGCCCTTGTCGAACGACGTCGCGACCGAGGTCGACGCGGCATTCGCGGCGCTGTGGGAGGATGTGCTCCGGGCCAAAGAGGCGGCTCAGACCCGCGACACGCTCGAGCCGGCGTTCCTGGCCGCCGTCAAGAACACAGGCTTCGAGGGCGCGCGGAAGCGGGCGCTTGAAGCGACGATCGCCTCGGCGGTGGAGACCGAAGCGGGAGCCAATCTCTCCGCGCTCGGCTTGGCCGCCTTCGACGAGGACGTCGCCTTCGAGGGCGATGACTGGCTCTTGCCGCAGGGATATGCTGCGATCGTCGACGGGCTCGCCCAAGGGATCACCGTGCGGCTGAACGAACCGGTGAAGTCGATTGCGTACGACGACAAGGGGGTCGCGGTGACCACTGGCACCAGTCTGATTCGGGCGGATAAGGTGGTGGTCACGATCCCCCTCGGTGTTCTGAAGAAGGGTGGCGTCACCTTTATCCCGACGTTGCCGGAGGCGACGCGCAAAGCGATCCAACAGTTGAACATGGGGATCCTCAACAAGGTCGCGATGATCTACGATCAGCGCTTCTGGCCGGAGGAGACCCATTCGTTCCTCCAAGCAAAGGAAAACCGCTCCGAGGTGATCGAGTTCTTCAATTTTGACGGGGTGGTCGGCCGGCCGGTTTTGGTTGCGCTCCTCGGCGGCAAGCTCGGGCGAGAGTTGGAATCGATAGGCCCGAAAGCGGTGCAGGACCTGGTGACGAACGAATTGCGCGCGATGTTCGGGACTTCCGTGACGACGCCGAAGCGGTTTGTCGGCACCCGCTGGCTGGGGGATCCGTGGAGTCGCGGATCGTACTCGCTGGTTCCTCCCGGGGCGACGATGGAGGCCTACGACGCGCTATCCGTGCCGGTCGCGGACCGGGTCTATCTTGCCGGCGAGCACACCCATCGCAAGCACCCAAGCACGGTACATGGGGCGCTGCTCTCGGGGCGACGTGCCGCCGCCCAGGTTCTCGGCAAAGGAGACGAAGAGTTCTAGATCAGAGCGCCGGGAAGCATGCGTCGCACAGAGGTTCGACTTACCGTTGCTGCCTTCCGGTCCTGGCGGAGTTCACCGGCCTGCTGCCGCGCAGTTCCCGGCGCCGTCGCCCATCGCGACGGCGCCAGGTGCTCGGCGCTCTGATCGTCAGTTTTCGCCGCCTCCCAACCTCTCGCCCTTGTTGAGCTTGGGCTCGAGCGGCTCGGAGAGCATGCCTGGGGTGACCAAGATCTCATCCTCCGTACGCACGTTCCTGGGGGCGATGAAGTTCTTGGTTTGGACGATCGGGACCTTGTCGGCCCACTCGCCCCGACGGAGGATCTGGTCGCGCGTCAACGTGAGTTGGGTGAAGACGACGCGGCTTCCCTCCCGAACGTCGGTTCGGAGGAAGTTCTTGTCCGTCATCCCCTCGCCGCTCCATCCGAACTTATCCTGGATGTGCGGCGGCGCGACCCGCGGATTGTAGTAGAACTCGATCGTGTACTCAGGTTGAAGGAACGAGTACATCGTCGGATCCTTGCTCAAGTCGAGCTTGCGGTTGAACCGCTGGTTCCGAACGAAAAGCTCGTCTTGCGCCCAGGTCCGGTCGCGTGGGGGATCGAGCGAAACCGTATCGGTCTTGTCCCAGAGCATCCCCCCGGGGATCGCGTCGGGGTAATCGGAGTCGCGGAGGATGAACCGAACACGAGTCCCGACCGGACGGACGCCCCAGAAGCCTTCGACCCGGATCACCCGCGCTTCTTCGACGGTGACACGGGCGCTGAACTGCACGTCGAAGGGCGGCTTCGTATCGTAGCTCCCCTGGTCGAAGGTCCCCTCCTGCTCGGCCAGCCAGCCGCGCTGGATCATGCGGATGAGGGTGTTATCGGCGTTCTTCTCGAGGGTTTCCTTGTTCTGGAAGTGGGAATAGATCTGTTCCTTCTTGAGCAGTGCATCGGACTCGTTGTAGAGTCGCAGATAGGTCTCGAGGGCCTTATCCGGCTGCCCGTTGCGCTGATACGCCATCCCGAGGACGTTCTTGCGCGCCTGCTGCATGTCTTTCTTTTCTTGGGCTTGGAGAAACCAGTCGACGGCCTTGGGGAAGTCGTCCTGGACCTTGTGGTACCACATCCAGCCGGTCTCGAAGAACATCTCGTAGGTGTAGTCGTTCTTCGTCGCGCCTTCCTTGCCCAAGGCAAGGGCCGACGGAATGTAGCGCCGGTCGGAGCGCTGCTCCTCGTCCGTGAAGTTGTAGCCGATGTGCCACATCCCGGTCGAGTACACGTCGATCTGCTTGGGGTCGAGTAGCGTCACGAGGCGGATGATCGGGAGGATCGCGTCGTAATTTCCGGTCTCGAAGAACCGGTCGGCCTGGACCCATAGGATGCCGGCGATCAGTTCGCGGAATCCGGCAAGGGCAAAGAGGAGCTGGTCGGGTCCCAGTTGCCCGTCGATGCCCTCAGCACGGGGCTTGTAGTTCTTGCTCCACTGGGGCAGGATGACGCCTGACGACATCAAGCCTTGGCCTACGGCCAAGACCGCCATCGCTCCGATCAGCATACTCTTCGATTTCTTCATGACTCCGCTAGACCTCGCGCCGGTCGAAAATCAGAATCCCGCCCACCAGGAGGATGCCGATGTAGAAGAGCCCGTACACCGTGACTTGGATGTAGTAGACGGTCTCGTTCTGAATCGCCTGCTGGGGGTTGATCAGGGGGTTCTGTACGTTGTAGTACGCGAAATTCGGCAGGATCATGTTGGCGAACGTCGCAATTCCCTTCGCAAAGGGCTGCACGTTCGCGCTCTGCGAGATCGACTCGAAGAACGAACTGAACGCCGACCCGATCAGATACAAGCCGCCGGACAGGAAGAAGTTCACGAGAGGCGTGACGAACGTCGAGAAGAAGATCGCGACCGCCGCGAGGAGCGACATCTGGACGAAGAACATCACCGGTGCCTTCGCGAGCGGAGCGAGCTGGTCGGGCGAGTACACCTGCTGCTGGATGGCGTAGACGACGATCAGGACGACCGTCATCATCGCCATCATGAGCGCCAGTGCCGCTACCGCGCCAAGATACTTGCCGACCAAGAACTGCCAGCGTTGAACAGGTTTGCAGAGAATCGTGTAGATCGTGCGGCGCTCGATTTCGTTCGGAATCATGTACACGGTCAAGACGATCGCGATGACCACGCTCGTCAACTGGATCACGCCGAGAGTCAACCCGATGAGCACCGCACGCTCTTGCCGCGCGGACAGGATGCTCAAACCCGGGGCGATCGCGAGGAACAGGATCCCTACGAGCAAGATGATGAGAAGCACGCGTCGGCGGATGGCCTCGCCGACGGTGGTTCCGGCAATCGAGAGAATCGGTCTCATGCTTCGGCTCCTTCCTTAGCATCGTTCGGATTCGGGATTTCCACCGACGAGCCGTCGTGGCCCGAAACGGTCTCGAGGAAGAGGTCCTCAAGCCGCTTCCGCCGCGGGATTACGCTGACGATCGTGCCGCCCGAAGACCGGACCGCGTCGAGCAGCGCATTCGGGTTGTGATCGTCGGGAAGGTCGACGATCAGACGACCATGGCTGAAGCTCACGATCGCGTCCTTGTCCTGAATCGTCTTCGAGAACGCTTCGGTGATGTCGGTCGCGGTGATTTCGATTCGGCCACCCTTGAGAAGATCGTCCAGCGGCCCCTGCTTCGCGATCCGGCCCTTATTGATGATAGCGACACGGTCGCAGATACGCTCGACATCGCTCAGCTCGTGGCTCGAGATGAAGCAGGTCTTCCCCTCGGCCCGGAACTGGAGAATGAGGTCACGGATTTCGATGTGGGCGATGGGGTCGAGGCCGCCGGTGGGCTCGTCGAGGAAAAGCAACTTCGGGTCGTTCAGAAGGCTTTGGGCAAGGCCGATGCGTTGCTGCATACCCTTCGAGTATTGGTTGATCGTCTTCGTCATGTCTCCTGCTAGATTGACCTTTTCGAGAAGAGACTTGAACAAATCATCATCCTTGATGCCGAAGAGCGACCCGTAAAACCGGAGGATTTCCAGGCCGGTCATGTGCTCGTAGTAGTACGGCTTTTCGGGGAGGTAGCTGATGATCCGATGCACCTCCATATCGCCGAGCTCTTTGCCAAAGACGTAGCCTTCGCCTTCGGTCGGGTAGATGATCCCGAGGAGCATCTTGATGGTCGTGGTCTTGCCCGCGCCGTTTGGCCCGAGGAAGCCGAAAATCTCGCCCTCTTCGACGTACAGGTTGAGATGGTCGACGACGTTGATCCGGCCGCCTTGTTTCGACTTGTAGGACTTCGTCAGGTTTTTGGTTTCGATGGCCGCGCCCAAGCGTTCGGCACCTCCTCAGAATGCGGGGGGATTATACCGCTCGACGCGCTTCGGCGAACGACGCCGACGACGAACGCCAGACCCTTACGTTCATCAACGAGATCGGAACGAGAAAGTGCCCACCGGGCTACTCGCTGTGGCCCAGAAGGACGCCTTCTCCGGCAAGGTGCGGGTAGGTGGCGGACGCGAAGTCGGGAGCGACGCGGGCGATCTCTTCCATGACTTCGCCGGGGTTGAAGAACGGCGTCTGCGGTTGGGCTCGGAACATTACTTCCGAGAAGATGCGCCAAGCTGCCTTAGACTCGCCCGGTCCCCTGAGCACCGGAGCCATTCGCTGAACTCGGCGCTCGAAATTCGTGTAGGTGCCGTCCTGCTCGGCCGGTGCCTCCATCGGGAGCACGACGCTCGCGTAGCCCATCGCCTCGGTCTCCACGACGTCTTGAACGACGAGAAACTCGACGTTTTCGAGCGCTCGGGTGACGAGCGCGCGATCCGGGTGGAGGGCAAACGGGTCACCTCCGATGAGCCAGAGCGCTCTGACGCGGCCATCCGCACAAGCTTGGAGCGTTTCGTGCGTGCCGAGCCCCGGAGAAAGAGGAATCTCGCAACCCATTGCGGCCCCAATCTCCGCCCGAGCGGAGTCGTTGCGAAGATCGGTCTGGCCGGGAAGTCGGTCGGGGAGTACGCCGAGCTCCTCGGCGCCCTGGTCGTTCGCACCGAGGGCGAAAAAGTTGAAGGCGGCGCCGGTGGTCATCGCGAGGCCGGCGAGGGATTCCAACGTGTCTTGTGGACTGTTGCGGTCGAGCAGCGCATGCGTCGTGATGATCGCGGCGTCGCGCCCGATCATGGCCGCGACTTCGCGGACGGTCTCGGCGGGAATTCCGGTGAGCGCGACGGCGCTCTCGGGGCTGAACGGGCGAAGGCTCTCGCGCACGGCGTCGGGTACAGAAGCCGCGCCCGACTCGACGGCCGCAGCCAACAAACTGTTGGCGACAGCGGTCTCCGAACCGGGCTTGAAGTGCAAGTTCAGATGAGCGAAACTGTCCACATCGGTTGGACTGTCATTGACGACGATCACCCGCGCGGCGTGCTGGAACCATGCCTTGCGCACGCGCAGGAACAGAATCGGCTCCTCGTCGGCGAGGCTGCTCCCAAAAATGAGGATCGTCTTCTTCCGCTCGAAGTCCGCGATCGGCGTTTGGACGGCGTGCACCCCCATTTTCGTCGCCAGTCGTTCGGCGGCAGGCACGAGGTGACGGGTCCAGCGATGGTCGAGGTTGTTGCTCCGAAATGCAGATCGGAAGAGCTTTTGGAGGAGGTAGAGGCCCTCGTTGGCGATCTGTCCGCCGCACAAGGCCGCGACTTCGTTGCCGCCGACGGAGAAGGCGGCGAGAAGGCTCTCATAGACAGCCGCCCAGGTGGCGGTGACAAACCCATCCGTGCCTCGCATCAGAGGCTGGGTCAGACGTGTCGTACTGTTATAGAAATCATGTCCAAACTTCCCCTTGTCGCAGGTCCACTCTTCATTCACGGCCTCGTTCGTGCGGCCGTTGATGCGGACGAAGCGCCCGGCGCGATAATCGAACCAAACATTGCAGCCGTTCGAGCAGAGCGTGCAGAGGGCCGGCTTCGTCTCGAGGTCCCAAGGGCGTGCGCGGAAGCGGTACTTCGTCGACGTCAGCGCCCCGACCGGGCAGATTTCGATCACGTTGCCGCTGAACTTGGATTCGAATTGTGTAAGCTGAAAGCTTGAAGGTTGCATGTTTGCGCCGCGGAAGCGGAACGCAAGCTGGGCGTCTCCGGAGATTTCCTCGGTGAAACGGACGCACCGTCCGCATTGGATGCACCGTTCGAGGTCAAGGGTCACGTACTGACTGAGCGGGAACGCCTTCGGCAGGTGCCGTTTGAGTTCGGTGAAGCGACTCGTTGACGGTCCGTAGAAGATCGTGTTGTTCTGGAGCGGGCATTCGCCGCCCCGGTCGCAAATGGGGCAATCCAGCGGGTGATTGACAAGGAGAAACTCCAGGACGCCCCGGCGGTCCCGGTGGACCATTTCCGTGTCGGTATAGATCGCCATTCCCTCGCTGGCCGGCAGCGTGCAGCCGGCCTGGGGCTTCGGCATCTTGCGAACACTGCCGTCGGGCTGCTTGAAGCCGACCTCGACGAGGCACATGCGGCACATACCGACGGCCTTCATCCGCGGGTGGTAGCAGAAAATCGGGATTTCGAGGCCGAGGCGCTTGACCGACTCCACGATCAACTCGCCTTTCGGCACGGCGATCTCGATGTCGTTGATCGCGATAGTGACGGTCTCGGTGGTGGTAGGTGCCGCTGCCATGTGCTTTTCTCGAACGATGACTGTGTACCCGAAGTCCTTGCGTCCGAACCGGCCCTGGGGCATAATAGAGCTGGTACGGCGGCGTAGCTCAGCGGTTAGAGCAAGCGGTTCATACCCGCTAGGTCGTCCGTTCAATTCGGACCGCCGCTACCACTCCCTCCGCACGCATGGACTCCTATTCTTGTCTCCGGACCTCGAATCCGCCGATCATCGATGGTGACTTGACCAAGCCGGCATGGGCCGACGCCCACCGGACGGCGCGATTCGTCGACATGGCGACCGGGGTTCCGGCGATTCTCGATACCGAAGCGGCTCTGCTTTGGGATGACGAGGCACTGTATGTCGCGTTCTGGGTCTCGGACCCCCAGCCCGCCGCTCGCTTGACCGAACGCGACTCGTTGATCTTCTCCGAGAATGACGTCGAGGTGTTCTTGGCGGGCGACGACTGCTACTACGAGTTCGAAATGAACGCGCTGGGCACGGTCTACGAGGTGTTCTTCGTGTGGAAGGACGCCCTACGTCGCGGGAGCCGGTTCGACAGACCGGAATTCGATCTCTTCGAACGCGATGTCGCCACGTTCGGAGGCAATTTCGATCGTGAAGAGGCTTCTTTCTGGCGTGGGACTCACCCCCGCGGGCTCCGGTGGGCGTTTCTCGACTGGGATCTGCCCGGCCTCGAAGTCGCGACCAGGATCCAAGGTGAGCTGAACAACCCCCACGCGGCATCGATCGGTTGGACCGCCGAGATCAAGTTCCCGTGGCAGGGCTTGCGCGTGCTGGGTGGCTCACGGGCCGTCCCGCCACGACCGGGCGACGAGTGGCACGTCTTCCTTGGACGATTCCAGAAGCTCGTCGTGGGGGAGCGCGAGGTCCAAGCGGCGTGGTGCGCCACGCCCCACGGAACCTACGACACTCACATGCCGGAGCGATTTACTCGGGTCGCGTTCGTCGATTCAGCCTGAGGCGAGCCAAGGGCTGTGGTCGGAGCCGCATCCACACTCGTCCTCGTCCGCATAGAGGAAGATGAGTTCGGGCGGCAGCTTCTCTTTGAGTTTGTCGTAGAACGGCACGGCCTCTTCGTACGACATCGTGGGGTTGGTCCACTTGAGGTCCCAAGCTTCAAGCATCCAGTCGAAGTAAGCCGTGTTCGCGTGGAGACCAAAAAACCGCTCCGACCACGGGCCAACGGCGGTGACGAGGCAGTGTTCGGACGTGTGGTTGCCGCTCGTCCATGTGACTTTACTGTGGTTGCCGAGGACCATGGCCAGGGTCGCACCCTGACTTCGGTAGAACTCCTGAATGCCGAAGGGACTCTTCGCGGCCGCCGCTTGGGCGACCGCCTCGGCTTCTGCCGTCGTCAGTTCGATGCCAAGCTTGTCCTTGACCCCCGCGCGGACCTTGTCGGCGGTCACCGGCGTCCCGACCGCCCTCCACACTTCGGCATAGCTCGCCTTCATGCCGGTCAGGGTTCTGAGGCCCGCCGCGCTGTCGCCGTACTCGTGGCCGGCACCATTGAGGCTCGGCCCACCGCAGGCGTGGTCGGTCGTGATTACGACGAGCGTCTCGCCGTTCGACAAGGCGAAGTCGACCGCGACCTTGACCGCCTCTTCGAACGCGATCTGGTCGTACACAAGTGCTGCGAGGTCATTGCCGTGACCGCCGTGGTCGACGCGGCCGCCTTCGATCTGGAGGAGGAATCCGTTCGAGCCGCTTTTGAGGCGATCGATCGCGGCGGAAGCCATTTCGGCAAGAGACGGCACCGACATCTGGAGAAGCGGGTCGTTGTTGCGATCGACGGAAAAAGGGGTGTGTCCGTCGCTGAAAACACCGAGAAGGCGACGGCCGGGCTGTTCCAGGAGTTCGTGGCGGGTCCGCACCACGGTGTAGCCGGCCTTCGCGAAATCGGCGTAGACATCGCGGCCGTCCTTGCGGACTTTCGGGTTGAAGAACTTGTCTCCGCCGCCCATGAGAACGTCCAGTCCACTCTCGAGATAGCGCTCCGCGATCAGACCTTCGAGGTCGCGCTGAGTACAGTTCACGGCGAAGCCGGCGGGGGTCGCGTGGGTGACGGTGGTCGTCGTCACCACGCCGCAACGCACTTTGGCTTCGGTCAGGAGCGAAACCAAGGTGCGGAGCTTGGTGCCGTCGGGGAACTCGTTGACTTGACCATTCCAGATATGGCGGCCACTACCCCATGCCGAGCTCGCGGCCGAGGAGTCGGTCACAAGGCTGTTGAGCGAGCGCGTCTCTTGGAGCCCCGTGTGGGCAAACTCCTCGTTCATCAACGTTCGCCAGTAGGAGGGTCGCCCCGTCGTCATCTTCTGGAAGTGGTCGGCCATCGACATCGTCTGAATGGCCATTCCGTCTGCGACGCAGAAGATAACGTTTTTGGGTCGTTTGCGGTCGGAGGCGTCCAGTCGCCTCGGAAGAGCGAGGCTGAGGCCGGCGGTCGCAACTCCAGCGGCGCCCATTCCGAGCAGGGATCGGCGAGACAGACTCATGGCGTCGAGGTTACCTAGAGGTGGTGGGCGTGTGAGTGAGGGTTAGGTTAAGTTAAGTCTCGACGGCGGCCCAGAGGCCAAGCCCTGGGTCGGATGACGCCGGGGCCGCAGGGGCGGACCCGAGCGGAATCCGACCCCTTG
>DKKT01000045.1 GCA_002455425.1 Chthonomonas sp. UBA6659
GAACCGCGCGTACAGCAGGTGCATGACCGCATGCTCGGCACCCCCCACGTAACAGTCGACCGGCATCCATCGCGCGGCCTTCTCATAGTCGAATGGAAGATGCTCATTGTGGGGATCGCAGAAGCGCAGGAAGTACCAGGACGAGCAGGCGAAGCCACCCATCGTATCGGTCTCCCGGTGCCCCAGCTTGCCATCCCGGTCGGTCACATTGACGAAGTCCGGGATCGACGCCAGCGGGGATGTCCCGTCGCCACTCGGCTCGTAGTGCTCGACTTCGGGCAGATAGACCGGCAGCAAGTCGTCGGAGACAACCTGGAGTTCGCCGTCCGCGCCATGGATGATCGGGATCGGACAGCCCCAGTACCGCTGCCGCGAGATCAACCAATCGCGAAGCTTGTAGTTCACCTTCCGCTCCCCGATGCCGAGCGCTTCCATCCATTCGCCCAGGCTCCGTTGGCCGTCGGCGACGGTCATCCCGGTGTATTCGCCGGAATTCACCATAACGCCGTCCTTGGAGGACCACGGGAGCTCGACCTCCGCTTCGAGGCTGGGGGCGATGACCGGAAAGATCGGGATGCCGAACTGGGTCGAAAACTCGAAATCCCGCTCGTCATGGCCGGGCACGGCCATGATCGCCCCGGTTCCGTAACCCATGAGCACGTAATCGGCGACCCAAATCGGGATCTGCTCGCCATTCGCGGGGTTGATCGCGAACGCACCGAGAAAGACTCCCGTCTTGTCGCGATTCACAGCGAGGCGATCTTGTTCACCCAGGGTCCTCGCCGCTTCGCGATAGGCTCGGACGGCGTCGGCATGGGTCGGATCGACGATACCGAGCAGAGTCTCGACAAGGGGATGCTCGGGCGCGATGACACAGAACGTGACGCCGAAGATTGTATCGACGCGCGTCGTAAAGACCCGCATCACCATCTCGCGTTCGGGCCGCTTCACGACAATTCCGCCGGCATCTTCGTGGGTGCTGTGGGTCACACCCTCGACGACCACCTTCATGCCGAATTCGACTCCCTCGCTGCGGCCGATCCAGTTGCGCTGCATCTCCTTGATGCCGTCCGGCCAATCGACCGTGTCCAGATCGTCGATCAAGCGCTGGGCGTAATCCGTGATCTTGAAGAACCATTGAGGGATGAACTTCTTCTCGACGAGCGCGCCAGAACGCCACCCACGGCCGGCGACGACCTCTTCATCGGCGAGCACGCACATCTCGACCGGATCCCAGTTCACGGCCGCCATCCGCCGCTCCGCCAAACCTCTTTCGAACAGGAGCTTGAAGATCCATTGGGTCCACTTGTAATAGCTCGGATCGCTCGAATAGAAGCTCCGCGACCAGTCGTAACTCATCCCCACGAGCTCCATCTGTCGGCGGTAATTCTCGCCGTAGGCCTGCACCATCGGGGCCGGATGGAGCTTCCGGGAGATCGCCTCGTTCTCCGCGGGGAGGCCGAAGGCATCGAAACCCATCGGATGAAGCACGTTGTAGCCTTGCATCACCTTCAAGCGGGCAACGACATCGCTGGGAACGTAGTTGCGGCAGTGGCCGACGCTCAGCCCTTTGCCGCTCGGATACGGGAAGAACTCAAGCACATAGAAGCACGGACGACTCGGATCTTCGCGCGTGAGAAAGAGGTCGGCATCGCGCCAACGCTGTCTCCACTTCTCTTCGAACGTCGCAGGCTCATATCGCTCGGGCATGCTTGGTTGTACCTGGAGCCAGAACGCGGAGTCGGGATCTTCAGGTTCCCAGACCGAGGCGCGGTTCGCCCAACCGTTCGCGGATCAAGTCCGCGACCGCATCGACCCGCGCCTTATCGGCTTCGAGAAGCGGTAGCCGCAGGCCAGGGTTGGAGAGCACCCCCAGGCGATGAAGCAGCGCCTTGTTGCCGGGAGGCTGGGGCAACGATCGAATCGCCTCGATGCAGGGTCGGGTTAGGGAAAAACGGGCCTCCGCGGTCTCGCGATTCCCGGATGCAATGGCCGACAGCACTCCGACCAGCCACTGAGGGATCACGTTCGAGGCCCCGCTGATCGTGCCCGACCAGCCCGCGTCGATCGCGTCCAGCAACAGGGTTTCGTCGCCGACGTAGAGCACGTGGTCATCGGACACGGCCGCGCGATACAAAGCCAAGTTCGCGCCCTCGCCGCTACTGTCTTTGAGGCCCAGGAAGTTCGGGTGCCCGGCGAGCCGGCCCATCGCCTCCGGCGAAAAAGTGAAGCCCGTCATCTTCGGAAAGTTGTAGACCAGCACCGGAGTCGGGCTCGCCGCGAGCAGCGCCTCGAACCAGGCGAGCACGCCCTCCTCGGGCGCGGCTCGGAAGTAGGACGGCGCCATCACGAGGACCGCCGATGCACCATAGGTTGCAGCCTGTTTCGTCAGCCAGGTGGCCTCGTCCAGGCTCGGGGTGGCGATCCCGAGCACGAGTTCGAGACCGCCCGCAAGGTTGGCCGAATCCCTCAGGAGATCGCGCTTTTCCACCGCGCTCAACGAGGGTCCTTCACCATTCGTCCCGGCCAGCACCACCCCCGCGCAGCCGGCCGCCTCGAACCAGGCCAGCAGCTTGGCCATCTGGGCCATGTCGACGCGACCCTTCCCATCGAACGGGGTTACGGAAGCGGGATAGACGCCGAATCGCTTCATGCCTCCTCGTCCCCACCGCCGGTGATGTCTTCTTCGAACATCTCCTCCATCTCGTCTGAAACGTCTTCGTCCATGGCCTTGCCCATCTCGCGCACCAGCCTCCGCATTTCCGCTGGTGATTCTGGTTCGCCCTGCAGTTCGAGCCGGTCGCCGAGCTCATCGATGCGATCGTCCTCGGTCCGCCCGCGCGTGAACCGGCTGACCAGTCGCTCAAGGTCGGTACCCCCGCATGAGGGGCACGCCTCGCGATCGGGATCCGCGGTCATGCCGACGAGGAGGGTGACTTTCTTACGGCACCCGAGACAGCGGTACTCGTAGAGCGGCATCGCCCCCTAGTGGCCCTGGGCTTCCAGCCATCGCTCGGCGTCGATCGCGGCCATGCAGCCGGTACCTGCCGCCGTCACGGCCTGGCGGTACACGTGATCCGCGACGTCCCCGCAGATGAACACGCCGGGAATCTTGCTCTTGCTGCTCCCGGGCTGAGGGATGAGGTACCCGTTCTCGTCCATGTCGAGGATGCCTTGGAAGAGGTCGCTGTTCGGCTTGTGCCCGATCGCGATGAACACCCCCTGGATCGGCATCTCCCGCTTCTCGCCGGTCTCGGTGTCGACGAGGCGGACGCCCGTCACCTTCTTCGCCGGCTCGAGATCGCCGAGGATTTCGTCGATCGACGTGTTCCAGAGGACTTCGATCTTGGGGTGCGCGAGGACCCGATCCTGCATGATCTTGCTTGCGCGGAAGGCGTCGCGGCGATGGACGACGTAGACCTTGCTGCAGTGGCGAGTGAGGTAGTTCGCCTCCTCCATCGCCGTGTCGCCCCCGCCGACCACGATGACTTCCTTGTTGCGGAAGAAAAAACCGTCGCACGTGGCGCACGCGCTGACCCCGTGACCGCCGAACGTCACTTCGCTCGGCAATCCGAGCCACTTTGCCGAGGCACCGGTCGCGATGATGACGGCCCGCGCCTGGTACTCGGCATCACCCGTCCAGACCTTGAACGGGGAACTCGAGAAGTCGACCTTGACGATCTCCTCGTCGCGGATCGTCGTACCGAATCGCTCGGCCTGCTCGCGGAAGAGGACCATCATCTCCGGCCCCATGATCCCTTTCGGAAATCCGGGATAGTTCTCGACGTCGGTCGTGATCATCAGCTGTCCGCCCGGCTGGAGCCCGGCGAAGAGCAGGGGATCGAGGCTGGCGCGCGACGCGTAGAGAGCGGCCGTGTAACCGGCCGGACCGGAGCCGATGATGAGGACGTTGTGCACCATAGGGGAGTGCGAGAGTACCTGCTTGTGGCAGGGCCATAATCAGGAGGTCATGCGTACGCGAACCTGCTTGGGCGTCATCGTCGGCAATCGGGGCTTCTTCCCCACTCACCTGTGCGAATCGGGTCGCAAGGCGATCCTCGAGGTCCTCGAATCCGAGGGGATCGACGCTGTCATTCTCCCCGAGAGCGCTCGCCAGTTCGGCTCGGTGGAGTCCCTCGACGATGCCCGGGCCTGCGGCACCCTCTTCGCCGCCGACCGCGACCAGATCGACGGCATCCTCGTCACTCTCCCGAACTTCGGTGACGAGCGCGCGGTGGCCAATGCGATCCGCTTCTCGGGACTGAACGTCCCCGTCCTCGTCCACGCCTTCGCCGACGACGCGAAACGAATGACGATCGCGGACCGACGCGACAGCTTCTGCGGCAAGATGTCGGTCTGCAACAACCTCCGCCAGTACGGCATTCGTTTCAGCCTCACCGATCTCCACACCGTCGATCCGAAATCCGAAGCGTTCCGCGCTGATTTGGCCCGCTTCGCCGCCACCTGCCGCGTGGTCCGTGGCCTGCGCGGCGCCCGCATTGGGGCTCTCGGTGCGCGCCCGACCGCCTTCAACACCGTTCGCTACAGCGAAAAACTGTTCGAGCATTCCGGAATCAGCATCGAAACACTCGACCTCTCCGAAGCGCTCGGTCGCGCCGACAAGCTCGACGCGTCCGATCATGCGGTTCAGGCCAAACTCGCGGCGATCTCCGGCTACACCGCGGTCGAGGGGATCCCCACCGAGAGTCTGGCCAAGATGGCCAAACTCGGAGTGGTGATCGACCGCTGGATGGCCGAGGCCGGTCTGGTCGCGACCGCGATCCAGTGCTGGACGGCGCTAGAGGAGTTCTATGGGATCGTTCCCTGCACGCTCATGTCGATGATGTCGAACGGGCTCCTGGCCAGCGCCTGCGAGACCGACATCGCGGGCACGGTATCGATGCTCGCCCTCCAGCTTGCCTCCGAGCGTCCGTCAGCGCTCCTCGACTGGAACAACAACTACGGGACCGATCCTGACAAAGCGGTCGTCTTCCACTGTTCGAACTTGCCGAAGGACGTGTTCGCGGAGCAGAAGATGGACTTCCAAGAGATCATCGCCGGCTCGGTCGGGAAGGACAACACGTTCGGCACGATCGTCGGCCGGATGAAGGCGGCACCGTTCACATACTGCCGCGTGTCGACGAACGATCTCGAGGGCCGGATCGAGGCCTATGTCGGCGAAGGGGAACTCACGAACGACCTCCTCCAGACTTTCGGCGGCTTTGGGGTCGCCCACGTCCCGAACCTGCAGCAACTCCTCCGGTTCATCTGCGAGCGCGGCTTCGAGCACCACGTCGCTGCCAACCTTTCCGTTTGCGGACGGGCGGTGGAGGACGCACTCGGCAACTACCTCGGCTGGTCGGTGTACCGGCACTCGTAGGCCGATCGGAACTGACGCCGGCTCCTCTTGGTATTCTTGAGTTGAAGTAGGAGCGACTTGCCGAACTCAATGATTCAAGTCCCAAAGCAGGATCTTGAGAGATTCGAGACTCTCATCCGTGTGCAACGTGCGGCCCTCGCGAAGTTGGTCGAGAGTATCTTGGCGTCGACTCCCCAAAGATCCTTGTCCGCGTTCGTCCATTCGCTGCCTGACAGCGACGGCCTCGCGGCCAACGAGCGAAGGGAGGTCACGAGGCTCTTCTTTCAGTTGTCGACGGTCTGGCAACGCGGATTCTCCTCCCCCACAGAGCTCCTGGACGGTGTGGCCCAGTTTCTTGAACGGCAGCTCCCAACTTGGGATCCGAACAACTGGTCCGACCGGGCGGGGCTCGTTGTCACCGCCATCTCCGCCGACACGCCCTTGTTTGTAATGGCGAGAGCTGCGATCCTCGCGGCTGACTACGGGAGCCTCCTCAACTCGTCACGAACGCTCTCCGACGTACGGTTCGTCTTCAATGCCGAAGCGGCTGATGTGCTGGGCGCGGTGGTTGCACACATGCTAGTCCTGACCATCACCGACCAAGACGGCCGGATCAAAGACGTGCATATCCGACTCGACGAAAACGATATCGTTCAGCTTGTAGACCATCTCAACCGAGCCAGGGCGAAAGCAGCCGTGATCCGCGGAACACTCGAAGGTGCCCGCATTGCCGATTTGACTCCGGAGGATCGTGCCTAAGTTGATTGCGGACAGAACCAACGACGAATATCGACCCGTGAGAGGCTTGGAGAGCCTCCAAACCCGTGGGCAAGAGGAATGGTGGTCTCCGGAGCCTCCACGCGACGAACGCGCCACATGGCAGGCCCTAATGGCGACTCTCCTTGTTTGGAGGGAGGATGCCTCCTCGAAGTTGGCACAAGAACTCCTCGAGGGGTTCACTCGCGAGACCCGACGATCACAGTTGTACGCGCCTACACCGATGGCCGAGGAGATCGAAAGGGCAAGAAGGTTTCTTGCGTGGGGAGATAACTGGGATGGCGAGGGCAGTCCGGGTTTTTCGGAGTCCCTTTGGGAGAGGGTCGGGAGGTTCCTCAAACGACTCGATAAGGAGCTAGCTCCTGGCGCTCCGACCCCGAAGATCGGCCCAGGTCCTGACGGGAGCTTTGATGTCGATTGGTCGACCGGGAGCGTGGACGTGCTCGTCAATTTCCCAAAAGACGGTCCCGTGACCTATGCCATGCGTCGGATAGACGGCTCGACAAGCCGCGGAACACTTGATCCCGAACGCGAGAACGGGGGGTTGTTCGAGTGGATGCTGAGTCAATAGAGGCTGCGTGGCCGATCGAGTCGGTGCCGGACGCTGACACGGTCTTCATCCGAGTCCACCAGAACATCCTCGACGAGGGCGGTGGAGCGATCAGCAAGGGTGCGTTTCGCTATCGGGACAATGGAATCGGTGGTCCTCGCCGTATCTCGTGCGACTGGTCAAAGTACTCGACCCAAACCGAGTGCAGGTTTAGGGCGACAGTACCGGCGGAGAATGGAGTGGTGTCCCTCGTTGTCGGTCAAGTCCGGGCCCTCAAGACGTCTCTTCTGCACGAGCCGTTGCCCCATAATCGCTCCCACGCTGGCATCGGACCCGAGGAAGACCCGGCCAAAGAGACCGAGATTCGGCTTGGGCTTTCACGGATCGCGGTGCTCGTTGTTCATCCAAAGGACCCACTCGCCTGAAACCGAGTCTGCACATGAACGTACGACGGTTGTGATGATGGTATTCCGCTGGCTGAAGCTGTTCCGCGATCCGGAAGTGCCGGGTTTCCTCAAGCTCTTGGCCCTGCTTCCGATCGCCTACACGGTGATGCCGCTGGATGCGCTCCCTGATTTGGTCCCGTTCATCGGCTGGACCGACGATGCCTTCATCCTGCTGGCCGGAGTCGCATGGTCGCTCAAGGCGGCTGAGCGCGCAAAGGCTCGCCGCGCACGCCTTCCGGTTAGGACTTAGCCGCGTCCGCGACGAGCCGCGTGCTCTCTTGAATCAGTTCGAGCAGGGTATCGTCGGCCAGGTTCAGCGACGAGGCAGCCCAGCCCCCGATCGGGATCAGGTCGAAGTCCTGGCTTCCGCTCCTGACGGCATTGGCGATGCGATCGGCGAGAAAGACGCTCGTGCGGAGCGGCGCAAATACGTCGCCTTCTTCCGGTGGATCCAGGTAGTTCATGCCCATGATCAGCGACTCGGGGAAGCCCCACTTCATGGCCACGGCCATCGCGACCTCGACGTGATCGCATCCATAGACCCGCATTTCGGCGAGGCGATCGTCGCCACATAGACGTTCGGCGACCACCACGTTCCCGTAGGCGTCGGGATTGAAACGATCGAGCACCGTCTTGCCGATGTAATGAAGCAAACCCGACGTGTACGACTCATCCGGCCGGCCCAATCCGAGCTTCTGGGCCAGGTATCGGGCCACGACCGCGGTGTCCACCGAGTGCCGCCACCACGATCGACGACGCAGGGACTCCTCATCGTTCTTGCCGACGAAGAGATCGAACACCCCGACGGTCATCGCGAGTTGACGTACCGCCCGAAATCCAAGGTAGGTCACTGCTTCGCGGATCGACGTGACCTTGCGCGGAAGACCGTAATAGGCCGAGTTCGCCTGGGTAAGGAGCCGCGCCGAAAAGCCCGGGTCGATCGTGATTGCGGCCTCGACTTGGCTCGCCGCCGCGTCGGTCGAATCGGTCATCTCCAAGATCCGGTAGACGACGTGGGGCAGGACGGCGATCTCGCCGCTCTTGGCAAGCAGCGCCGTCATCGCAGGATTGCTCGAATCGATAGGTAATGCCGACATCCACCAGCTCCGGACGTCAGATTCCACACCGGACTCCGACGATCTCCCCGCACGCTTGCCTGCTCTACGGATCGGGCAGCGGCGGGAGGGCCGCAAAACCGCCGTCGAAGAACCGGCGTGCCGCGACCAAGGCGACCGCGTGGCCGTCGAGGTGATTCAAGCCGCGATTCGGTAACGGCCACAGCCGTACCCGGTCCGGCCCGAGGCCCTTGGCGCGCATCGCTCGAAGCGCGACCTTCGTGTTCTCGAAGACGACGACGTTGTCGTTCGCCAGGCCCAGGAAAAGCAGTGGGGACTGAGGCGTCCAGTCGAGGATCACCGAGTCGAGTAGTCGCTTTACGGCCCGGTTGTCGGCATTGCCAGACCGGATCGCGTCACGGAACGTGCCCGTGAGCACCGCCCCCGCCCAAAAGGGATCGCTCTTCGCGGCCGAAAGGTAGAGCTCTTTGGCGAGGGTCTCGTTCTCGACGTAGCCGGTCTTCAGGAGCTCATCGACCTTGGTCGCAAACGCGGGGATGAAGATATCCGTGATCGGGGCGTCCTGGGTCGCATAGGCGATCGAATAGCCGGTGAGCGAAATCAAGAAGACCCGCGCGGCGACATCGAGCACGTTCACGCGACGGGAGAGGATCGATCGCATCTGCGCCCCCATCAGGTCATAGGGGCCGGCCATCGGTGCGGACGCGGTCGGTCGCATCGAGGGATCGGGGTGGTCCTGGAGGATTCGCGTGAGCCACGCGGCATTCAGTCCTCCCTCCGAGTAGCCCGCTACGACCAGCTTGGTCCCCGGCTTGCGGTGGAGGTCCACCACCAGCTCCTTGGCCGCGCGCAGGATGTCGACGCCGGACGGGGCGTTGAGGGGCCCGTTCGGGTACGGATGTACGCCGGGGCCATCTCCCAAGCCCAGGTAGTCCGGTGCGGCGAGCACGTAACCCCCGGCGGCTAGGAGCAGCAACGCCGCCCAGCCCTCGCCGCTCGCAACGAAGTTCGGGGCGATCCGCGACGGGACGGCGTTCTTGTCCGCGGTCGTCCCGTGCATGTAGACGGCGTAGCCCTGCGGCGTCTTCTGGAGGGGCACCGCGATCATCCCGCTGAGCACGACGGATTTGCCTTGCACGTCCGTGCTCCGATACTTGACGCGGTACCAATCGACCCACGCGACCGGGTCAGGTGCCTGGGTTCCGGCAAGCGGCAACGCCTGGATCGCTTCCCGAGCCTGGGCCCGGCTGAGGCTGCCGACCTTGTCCGCCGACACCAGCGTCCGATCTTGGGCGAGGACGCCGAAGCAGGCTGCGAAAAGGGCGATCACGGTGCAAACGCGCATCTCCTCACTTTGACATGCCCTAGCGGGCGTGGGCAAACAGCAGACGGCCCCGGGTGCGAATGCACCCGGGGCCGTCACCTCGGCCTTACGGCCGGTTCGGCGGCAGCGGTGTAAACCGCGGGGCCAAGGTTTCGAAGTACAGATCAGGCCCGCCGGCGCGGGTGCTGGTCCAGAAGAGCCAGATCAGGCCGGGTCGACGGAAGTTCCGATCGTTGAACGCCGAGTTGAGCGGATCGAGTGCCATCGAAACCGCGGACTCGTTCGCCGTTTGCTCGATCGGTATCGCGGTTTCGGCGAGTTCGCCAAGGATGTCGACGCGGTACACGTCCGTGAGGACACCGATCGGCTGACCCGCCTCGTTCACGGCCTCGAACGAGATGCGAACGTCACGATCCTCGAATTCCGAGTTGAAGTAGACGCGTCCTGTCGCGGGGCTGACTTGGTAGAAGATCTGCGGATCGCCAGGTTGCGGCACCGCAGCCGTGACCTTCATCCGGAGCAGATTCCCGTTGTTGTCCGTGCGGATGCCGGCGGGAAGCTGGACCCCGAACCGAAGCGTTCGCAGGAAGGGCCGCGCCACCGACGAGCCGTCGGCCGAAGTTCGGGCATAGCTCACGAGGAACCGGTCGCTGCGCGCGAGGTCGGACGCCGCCACCGCGTTGTCGAGATTGGCGTTCGGGCCTGGTGTGAGCCAATATCCAAACTCTCCGATGAACCGCTCATCGAACAGGATCCCCGCACCGCGGTAGTTGGCACCCTGGCCGGCACTGACTCGCAGGAACGTCGGCACGTACCGGATCGCGAGTTGGATGTTCCTGGGCAGCATCGCCCCCGTGAACCGAATCGAACCGTTCCCGGCGTCAAGGTAGACCTTGCCGCCGTAGGTCGTGTCGAACGAGATCACGTTCCCGGATGCGTCGGTCTTTCGAGAACCCTGGTTGACGATCGACGTCAGGCCCGCCGACGTGTACTGGCGAAGATCGATCGCGGTCCCAAAGTTGCCGTCGATGCGCCACTGGATACCCGGCGCCCAGTACGAACCGGTTGCGGGATCGATCGTGATCGGATCGACCCGGGGGCTCGCCGCGGTGCCGAAGCTGATGATCGGAGTGTTCGTCGGGCGACCTTGATCATCCGCCACAAGTCGAGCAAGCCAGGCCTCTGCCTGCGAACGTCCACGAAGCTTGGCCGTGAAGACCATATCGATCCGCTGGAACTGACTGCCTTGACGGTAGCGCCGGAGATTCACGGACGGCGTACCGACCGACTCGAAGGCGTTGCCCAGGTTGAGAGCTCGGGTCGGGCTCCATCCGTTGATCGCGTTCGGATCACCGTTGCCCGGGTTGTAGACGTTCCAGGCGATCTGACCAAGGCCGGCGGCGTTCGTCCCGTAGAAGACGGTCGCCGTCGGGCCGACTTGGACCATGCTTGGGCGGGTCTTTCGGACCTCAGGGTCGAAGACCATCGGCACGGCGTTCCCGATCGTCACGGTTCCGTCGTTCGCCATGCCCACCTGAGTGATGAACAGGCGCGACTCCGGCACCGAGTCTCCGTTCGGAGCCCGCTTGATGGTTTCGCCGACAAACGTCATGTAGAGGCTCGGCGATGCCGTGCGCCCGTTGATGCCGATCGGCTCGAGCGGATTGAAGAACCCGTTCGTCGGGAACACCGGACTGCCGTAGCGAGTACTGCCGGCCTGAATCGTCGTGTTGCCCATCGGCGCCCACAGATCGGTGGGAGGTTGGGTCGGATACGGGCCGACTTCGTGGCGGAACCAACGGCCGTTGGCCGGGCCCGCGTTGAACGGCACGAACTGGTTCAGATCTCGGAGCGCGCTCTCCTGAACGCCTTGCTGGTAGTTCGCCGGAGTCGAGCCCGCGAGGGACCCGATGTAGATTCGCCATGGCTCCGGCTGGCCGTTGTCGGCATCGACCTTGAGCCGCGAATTCCAGCCGGGGCCGGCGTTCGTCACGCGGGGCGAAGCGAAGGCCAACAACAGCCCGCCGTTGCCACTGCGCACGCCCGAAGGCTGCGCGTTCGACCAGAGGAACGGCTCGTTGCCACTCAGGCCGAGGTTGTCGACCATCGGGGCGGTCTTGGGCGTGGGCAGGTTCGTGAGTCGGGACTCTCGGACTGTGAACTTGAGCACGAATCCGGGGTCGGCGTACGGCTCGAAGATCGCGGGCTCCGGCGGCCGCGCCGGGTTCAAGAGATCGGGCAACGGGTCGGGACCGACCGACAGATCGTCGTTGCGATCCTCGATGACCCACATGTCCTGCACGTAGGAACCGACGGGGGTCCCGATGGGGGCGGTCACGCCGACCTTGGGATCACCGAGCGGGAAGTTTACGATCGGAAGCAGCGGTCCCGGCAGGAGCAGGGGATCGAGCGCCGTGGGCGTGACCCCCAGGTTGGCGTTCGGCAACCGGATCGGATTGATGTTCAAGCGGCTCGCGGTCGAACCTGGTCGAGCCTTCTGGAACACGACCCTGCCGTTGAATGCCGCAGGCGCAAATCTCGGATCGAGGTCACTGTACAGATGAAGCGGTGCGTCGAGCCATGCGAGTTCATGGAGGCCCGGTCCGCCGAGGCGGATCGAATTATAGAACCGTCCGAGGCCCTGGAGCCGGTCGGTGGCCTTCGCGAGGCGCACGTTCAGCATGTTCACATTGCCTTCGTTGAAGACCGAGAAACGCTGGAAGAACGTCTCGTAGGTGCTTCCCCACGGCGTGAACGGGGAGATCAGGTTGAACGGCGCGATCGGGAGGAAGCCGCCACCCATCGGAAGCGAGCCGAGATCGACGGTCGGCGTCCCGATCGTCATCCGCTCATCGATCGCGACGTCGCCGAACAGGTTGAACCACCGGAAGGCTTCGGTCGGCGATCCGCCGGCGAAGTTCCGACCTGCTTGGTTCGCATCGACATAGACGACCTGCTGACCGTTGTAGCCGGCACGACTCGGCGGCTGGTGCTTCATCACGTCGAGGTCGACCTGAATCTCAGTGCGTTCGAGTGTGCGGTTGAGTTGAGTGTTGTATCCCGCGCCCTGATAGGCCGTTCGGGCGGCCGAATCAAACTTCGGCGGATTGAGGCCGATCCCCGCGAACATCGGGTTCGCAACCTCCCCGAACAGCTCTCGAGTGAACCGTAGTCCTTCGCGGCGGATGTCGGGATAGTCGAGGCTCACGTTCGGCTGCTGACTCGGGAACTCCTCCATGTTCGGATAGAGTCCGGGCCAGGCGCTCGCCGGTTGGAGCGGCTTGATGACGCCGTAGTTGTCGAGGAGGTTCGTGGGCACCCACCCAAGGTCGTTGACCTGGAGGCGCACATTCTGCAGGCCGCGCTCGGGCCCCAGGAGGAGCACCATGCAACTGCGGTCATAGATGTTCATGATGTTGACCGCGCTCTGACCGTGCGAGATCTTGTCGCCCGGCTGACTTGGGTCGGGTCCGAGCCCTGCGGTCAGCACGCGATCGACCGGATTCACCGCACCGACCAGGTTGCCATTGTTGAGCACTTCCTGCGAAGCCGCGTCGGTGGTCGTGCCGATCGTCTGGTTCGTGGCCGGATTCGGTTTGACCCACACGCCCAGCGGATTGGCGAGCGAGAAGCTGTTGCTGGGATTGAAGTTGGCGGGCGGTACGCTGGCGGTCTGGGTCCGACCGGACGGAACCGTCAGGCGCACCGTGATCGACCCGCGACCCGGGGCCAGGGCGTTACCGCCCGTGCCGAGAAGCGAGAGTTGGGTGAAAGCGACCCCGTCCAGCTGCCCCGCCTGCACCGACGGGATCTTCTGGATGCTGATCTGTCGACGCTGCGACGCCGCTCCAGGCGTGTTGAGCTGAACCTCGCTGACGTAGTTGGCCAGGTTCCCGGTCAAGCTCGCGGGGTCAGGCACGTTGTAGACGACCAGGTACAGACTCTCGCCGTAGTCGAAGTTCAGCCGGGTGACCGGTCGAGCCGCGATCGCCTGAATGATGTTGTTGTAGGTGAGCGTCCCCAGCGAGAGTCGCTTCCGGAGCGTCTCATAGTCGTTCGGCACCAGCCAGGCGACCCGGGCTTGGGAGGCGTAAGGCGCGATGCTCTCTTGATCGTCGGGAGTTGTGCGGCGGTCGCCCGGCGGCGTGCCCGGCGTGATGATGCCCGGGTCATCCTCGAAGGCATAGATGTACCCGAGCGAGTCGACGCCGTAGAGCCAGCAGTAGTTGTCCGCCGGGTACTGGCCGCCGACGGCCATGCTCCCGATCACGGAGTCGCCTTCGGTGGTGTAGCCCCAACAGAACCGGCCACCGCTGCTGTTTTGGTCGACAAAATGGGCGAACAGCGCGTTGAAGTTCCCGTCGATCGTCGGAACCATGATCACCGGAGCCCCAGGCGGATTCAAGGTGAGACCGCCCTGGTTGAAAACGCGCAGGTAGGTGAAGGTGAGCGACGCGACGGCGGTCGAGTTGAGCTCGCTGGTCTGCCAGATCAAGGCTCCGTTTTCCGCATTGATCGCCCTTACGACGCTGTCGACGGAGGCGACGAAGACAGTGTTGGGCATGCCGTTCCTGGGTCCGCCGGGACTGGCCGTGTAGTTGATGTCACCTGCAGGGATGACGGCCGGGCTCGACGTATTGAACGGCTCCGGTGCCACGAAGGTCCAGTCCGGGGTCTGGGTGATCTCGTCGATCGCGTAGAACGTGCGGTTGCCGACGGCGGCACCGCCTCCGGTTCCGAAGTAGACGCGTCCGAACCGGACCGCCGGAGTCATCGTGATCGGACCGATCGGCGGATCGACGAGCTGCGGGAAGGTCCAGAGCTCCGTCGTGGTTCGGTTCGCGGTGTTGCCGACCGCGTCGAGGGCGAAGAGTCGCCCCTGGGGGGTGGGCACGTAGATCACCTGCTGGCCGCCGGCGAGCCGGTTGAACGCGACGGAGCCCGTGATCGGGCCGAGATTGCTCTTGACGGCCGTGGCCGCAGGCCAGTCGTCGGGATAACTCCACCGACGCGTTGTGGTGCCATATTGGGTGGCGGTGCCGTCGCCACGACCGGCGACGTCGATGCAGTAAACGCGCCCGTTGCGGGTGCCGACGTAAAGGAAGTCCTCGAACACGCCGGGCGACGTCTCGATACTCTGGACAAGGGCCGAGCTGAGGTCGAACCCGATGGGGTTCTCCGCGATCCCGTCCGGACCATCCTGGTTGACCGTCCAGTTCGGATCGGTGCCACTGGCCATTTCGCTTGGATACGCCCAGTACACGTTGGTACGACCCGTGTTGATGTCGCCGACCGCATCCACGCAGTAGATCCGTCCGTTCTCCATCGCCACGATGACCACATCACGGTCGACCGGAGCCCCGCCAGGCGTCACGCGCACCTTCGTTCGAACGTGCAACGGAGTCGAGGTGAAGCTGAGGTCCGCCTTCTTGACGAACCGGATCATGTCGGCATAGGCCCGCTTGCCCGCATCGCCCGGGGCTTGGGTGAAGTTCGTGACGGCCACGGAGAGCGGCGCAGTTGACCGATGATTGAACGCGGTGCGGAGCGTGGTTTGGAGCCGCACCCACCCGGTTCCCGCGCTCTGGTCGACCTTGATCGAGGTGCGACCCGCGGCGGCGGCCAAGGGATCTGGGACGATGATTCCACCTTCGTAGATCTCGACCCGGAGTTCTTTCGGTAGGCTCGCATCGCCAGGAAGCCACATGTAGATCTCGTATGTTTCGGGATCGCTCTTCGGAATGCCGAGATTCGGAGCGAAGACGACGCGCTCGACCGACGCCGTGCTGTTCGTGATCGGCAGATCGAGGAAGTCGACACCCTTGTTCGTCGGCGTGACCGGGTTGACCAGCCAGAGGAGCGGGTTCCACGTCACACCCACGGAACGGTTGTCGACATAGATGTTGTGGAGCGCTCGCGAGGGGGCCGGTGCCGTGCTTCCGAGGCCGAGCACGAAGTTCCGCTTCTCTTGGGCAAATCGCTGATACTCGGCGGCAGTGTCCTCGGCGGGGCGCTTGGCCGGCCAGGACCAGACGAGGTTTCGGGTGCCGGTTCCGTCGTCGCTCGGCTTGATGAAGAAGCCATCGTGGCGGAACGAGTTCACGTTGCCGAGGTTGTAGTCGAGAATCCGCGAGCCGTTCTGGGTCGCGAACGCCTCGTTTCGCGCGGTCACGACGCGCCACGGGAACGGAGCGCCGCCCTGCTTGAGCTGGGAGACGATCGGCGAGGCGATGTACTGGCCCAGTCCGCCCTGGCCCCGCATCAGCATCGCGGCGTCCGCGTAGACGACGAGGCCCTTACGAGTGTCGGTCAGGTTGCCCTGGGCGTCACGCGGAATGGTGTTGAGGAGCGTGACCGTGATCGGCCCGCTATTGTCGTTCGTGAAGACGATATCGGTCGTATTGCCGTTGTTGCCCAGCCGGACCCATCCGCCGCCATGGGCGAAGGTGTCGACGATCTGCAGGACCGGTTGTCCGGGCGCGTCCGGGTTCACGACGCCGTCGATCTGATACACGAAGTACCGTTGCTGGTACGCAAGGTCGGTGAGATTCGGGTCCGGATCGATGTCGGTCGGGCCGATCGGGATGTTGACCCAAAGGGTGAACTCGCGCGGGGACCCGGGGAAGACGGGCCACGTCCACGTGAAGGTCCGCTTGGTGAAGCCGGGGACCGGCGTCGTGTCGTCACCAGGCACCGACGGCACACAGAAGGCATATCGGTAGTTCGGCTCGAGCAGGGGCGTGCCTTCGACGTCGATGGCGTTCGTGGCGCCTTCGTCGGTGGGGGCGAGCCAGTCGGCGACGGGCGTCCATGAAGCGGCGGGCTCCCAGTTGTCGATCACGTCGCGGATGCCGACCAGGGGGTCCCACCAGCGCAGGTTCGCCCGACCCGGGTTGCTCGTCTTCGGGTCGGCGTCGTGCTGTCCGGTGCGCGCATTGCTACCTCGGTGCGTCGGGTAGTTCTGCGAAAGCGCGACGAGCGCAGACAACAGGACAAGCGCGACCAGCGTGGTCACGGTCGTCCCAAAACGGAAAGCTCGGTTGCGAAGCATGCTCGGCATCTCTCTTATTTCCGGTCGGCAAATACCGGCACCGACAGCGGTCGGGTACCGGTCACAGGTGGCAGCTCAAACTTGACGCTCAAGGAGTTGAACCCGAGGTTCACCTTGCCCAGGCCGAAGCCCGGCTCGTTGTTCGCTCCGCCGAAGTCGCCGTCGAGGAGAACGACCTCTCCGGCAAAAGGCAGGTTGTTGCGCGTCCGGCCGTAGTAGCCGTTCACGACGATGACATCGCCCGAATCGAGGCGGCGGGCGAAGGTCGCACGGAAGAACTGGGCGTTCTGCGACCCGCTCGGGACTTGGGCCCCATTGCGACGGATGACGCGGCCCGCCTCGTTTGGAAGCATCCATCGGACCGTCCACGTCGATTGAGTCGGGTTCGGGTTGGTGTCGATCACTTCATACACGCCGGTCGCATCCGTGAACATGACCGCCAGGGCCGGAGTTCCGTTCTGGTCGACGTACCGGATCGTCACCGAGGAGAGTCCTGCGATTTTCTGGGTTCGCGCGGCACGTGCCGGCGAACTGAACGTGCCGGCCGAATCCACATAGAATGCGTTGACCGGAATCGCCGGAACCTCGATCTGTGTGATGAGTTCGGTCGTGCTGCCGGCCGGATCGAGGAGAACGATCCCGCCCAGGCCCGAAGCGATGTCGACTTGGGGGTTGCCCGGCGTATCGAGACCGAACGAGGTTCGCCCCGGTTCGAAGTTCCCGAAGCCGAACGCGAAGATGGGTCGCGAGTTGCCGTTGTTGTCGAGTGCGAACGTCCGGCTGATGCTGTTGTAGGCGTACTGCTTGCCGGTGAGCTCGGCCGGGCTGTGCCACACGAGGACGCCGAACGCCTTCACGTTGGCGCCGCTTACCGGGTCGAGGTACTGCACGGGACCGATGATGCGCCCCGTCGCCGGATCGACTTCGTACCGATCGACCAGCTCGAGGAGCCGGAAGTTGCCGGTGTCGGCGATCACGTAGTGAATCCAGAGCTCCCGCGATCGCGGGTTCGTGAGCCGGGTCGGGTTGTTCTGGTACGTCTGGTAGACAAGCACGTCCTTCGGCTTGCGCAAAGTCAGTGACTCGTTGTCCTGGAAGCCGCTCGGGGCCAGCTTCGGATCGAGGCGAAAGCCCTTGATCGTGCGAAGTTCGCGCCCGGCCGAGTCGACTCGAATAATCCGGTCGTTGCCCGAGTCGACGATCCAATAAGTGTTGTCTCCGCCCGAGTAGACGCGATGCGGGTTCGAAAGCCCGATCGCCTCGGCCGCACCGCCGACCGGTACGCTCGGGCCTGCGTTGGCCGAGCTGTCCGTGGTCCAGAGCGGATTGCCGGCTTGGTCGAACCGGGACACGCGACCTTCGTCCGCGATCAGGAACTCGGCGCGGGTGAAGGCGTACATGCGGCTGCTGCTCCAGGTGATCAAGGTCCCGTCACCGCCGACCACGCCCAGCGCGGAGCTGTCCGGGATCGCGGCCTGGAGATAGCGAACGCGGAGGTCGTCGAACGATTCGACGCCCTTCACCTGCGGCCACCGGATAGAGGGATTCGATCGGAACCCGATCGACTGGGACGGATCCGGTTGAACCTGATTGAACTGGAGGACCCACGGGCGTCCGCTGATCGGCTTCATGAACTGATCGCTCGGACTTGCCTTCGCGTCCATGCCGAACACGAATCCACGCGGGGTCGGCGGGAATTGACCGACGAAGATGCTCGGCAGGAAGCTCGTGCCGGCGGTGTAGAGCGTGTCCCCCGCCACGAGTGGCTGCCCGGTCGCGTTGTTGCCGTTGAACGTCATGTACCACAGGAGCGGGCTCCAGCGCCCCCGGGCGCTCCCCGGTACAAACGCCCCATCCTCGGCCCCGAGCTCCGGCTCGACCAAAATGTCGGGCTGGCCGCCTCGGCGCAAGATGATCGGGAGGCTCGTGCTCAGCGAATCGCGCATCCGGCCCCGGGTCGTCGACATCATGTTGTTGAACCGGATGCGCGAACCCGAACCGGTCGGTTCGACCGAATACTGGGCCGGCTGAAGGGCGCTGAAGACGTCCGGGTTGGTCTTGTTGGTGCTGCGCGCCATGTCCGGCTGTACGATCGTGAAGCCGCTGCCGATGTTCTGGACATCGATCTCGACCGGCTGCGGGTTCGCCTTGAAGGCAAGCAACGTCGATATCGGCGAGTTGAAGAAGTTCTTGTTCCCGCCCGCCACGATGTAGACCGTGTCGCCCTTCACGGTCGGGCCCGACGTGAACCGCAGGTTCCGGATCGGACCGTTCAAGAAGGCCAGGAAGTTGGTGACGAGCCAATCCTCGTCGACGACCGCGGCACGGTAGTCGATCGCCTGTGCCGGTCCACCGGGGGTGATGTTCACGTTGAACGAAATGTCGTCGAACAGCTCCCACCGATACAGCAATTTGAATTCGCCGCGACCCTCCTCTTTGAGGCAGTAGAGACCGCCGCCGCGAGAGGCGTCGCCGGCAGCCAAGAAAATGTAGCCGCGGGCCGAAAGCGCGACGCTCCCCAGGATCTTGCGGCTGTTTCCGGTGTCATCGGGCACTTCAAGGTTGCCCCGGATGTACAGGTCGGCCGGGATCGAGGGAGCCAATTGGCTCCAGTCGATCGTGTAGTCGATGCGGACGGTTGCGTTGAGTGGCCACGCACTGCTGAGACCGAAGTTCAGTTCCCCATTGCTCGGCTGCGAGACGGTTCCGTCGAATAGGGCGTTGAGCTGGACCGCGGTCAGCGGATTTCCAAACTGGTCGAGCACGGAGACTTTGACTCCGAGCGAACTGGACCCGTTGGGCAGGAAGACGGGCAGACCTTGGAGGCTCGCACGCGTCGTGACGCGGAGGACCCCGGGGGTTTGGGCATCGAACCCGGCCGGGCTCTCACCGCGGGCCCCGACCCAAAGACTGACAATGCCGGCCGGCTTGGAACCGATACCGCTCGTCGGGCGAGTCGGGACATAAATCACGCGATCGACGCCGCCGGAGTTATCGGCGATCGGAATGTAGCCCACGGTCGGAGCGTTGCTCGGCTCGCCGAATCGCGGCGAACCGAAAATAGCCCAATCGTTCGGCGTCGCGAGTCGGCTCGAACTGGCGAGATCGATCGCCCATACCCGGCCCGAGTTGCCGTTCGATCGGGTGTCCGCGACGAACGCGAGGCCCTCATGAACGGTGGGTGAGTACGGGCCGTCGCTTCCCGCGATCACCGCCGCGTCAGGTGGCGTGATCGACGCCAGCGCGGTCACGTTCGGGCCGGGCGGGCTGTCGAGATCGAAAATCTGAACCGCACCACTGGCGTTGGTGATGAGGATCTGGCGAGTGGCTTTGAACCCAGGTCGTGCGGAGTCGAGCGACGCGTCGGGGACGTCGACGACGACCGGCGTCGAGACCGGCCCATTGAGGGGCTGACTTTGCCAAATCCGGTCCGCCGATGACCCGATGATGTCCGGGATTCCGTCGTCGGGATTGCTGTCGCCGTCCTGGTCGATCGACGGATTCGCGTCGAGGACGACAAGTCGGCCGTTGCTGACCACGATCACGCGTCCGCCTGCAATGACCGGTTGGGTCTGGGGCACGATCTCGGCGCTGAAGCGGCCAAGGAGCGGAGCCGGCAGATCGACGTTCGAGCTGAACAGCTTGCGGCTTCCTTTGGCCAGGGCCCGGAATCCGGAACCGAGGTTCGTCGCGTTGCACACGAGCTTGGCCGCCGCGGTGAAGGAGATGTCGGCCAACGGTCCGCTCGATTCGAATCCGATGTTGGCAACCACGGTCCCGCCGGCAAAGCCGCGGTTCAGGTTCTGCGAAATCCCACGGGTCGTGACGACCATGTAGCCGTCACCGATCTGGCCGATGGCGACCATCGAGCCGTCCGTGTTGCCGGCGACCGACTCGTATCGGAGCGAGTCCGGTTCGATCCAGCTGAACGCCTTCTGCTTGCCGGAAAGTCCGGACGTGTTCAGGTTGACGGTTCCGATGAGGTTGGTCCCGCCGAACTGCATCAGCGACAGGTCCTGAAGGCTGACGGTGTTCGGGAAGTTGAAGAGCGGGCTACTCAGGTCGGCGTCGATCGCGGCACCCGAAAGTCGCAACGAGAAGGGAAGCGGCGTTGGATTCGCGGGATCGATAAAGTTCGCGGTCGGGAGCACATCGACCCACAGCACGCCGCCTTGATCGATGTAGCGGCGCAGACGCTCGCGCTCAAGCGGATTCAGCGAGAGGTTCGTCTGAATCGGCAGGAGGAGCACGTCGTAATCGGCGAGAACGTCATCGGTCGTGTTCGCGAGCGAAACCTCCCAGTACGGCGCGTGGCGCTTCGTGAGACGGACGCCGGCTCCAGGTGCCGCGCCGGCGAGGCCGACCCAGCGGGTGCGGAGCGACTGGGTCAAGGTCGTCGAGGCGCGAGGATTCACGAACGACCACCCAGCCGGTTTGGCCGTGCGATCGGCGTCGAGATTGCCCCAGACGTGCGGCGTCGGATTCAGTGGCGTGCCGTTCGGGAGGCCGGGCAGGGGTCCGGTTCGCTGGGATTCGGTCAATAGCACGCCGGCCCGGATCGTGCTGGTCGTCTGCGCGTAACTCTGCGGCCCCGCAGACGCGGCAAGCGCAAGCGAAGCACAGAAGAGGCCGGCGACAAAGCGAGGAGCAATCATGGGTTGTTCTCTCCGAAGTACATCAGCGTCGGGCTGATGGGAAGCATCGGCATCGGCGGGAGGACCCAGCCGTCGGCATTGCGCCGGATCGGTGTCCAGGTGCCACCCGGCCCTTCAGTGGCTGCGGTCGCGAGGGCTGGATCGTAGCTGACGATCAGGTTGGGCACGAACCGGTTGTTGTTCAAGTTGTAGCCGGTCGGAACGTGCTGGGCCGGGATGAACCTCCCCGTCCCGCCGACGAGCCGCGGAATCCAGCCCCATTGGCGCTGCCAGCTCGATTGCTGAGCGATCGGCGGCGGCATGTTCTCGCTGATCGAGCCGACGATCTGCACGCGCACGTCGAGAGGCTCACCGTAGAAGGGCACCTCGGGCATCACACCATAGCGCTCGAATCGGTCGCGCTGAGCCAGCGGGAGCGAGCCGAGTTGGTTGACCCGGGCGTCGAACGCCGCTCGGGTGTCATCCGGGTTGTAGTTGAACGACGGCCCAGGGATGACGAAGAAGCTGCCTTCCTCGGCGAAGAGAGCCGCCTCGATCCGAACATCATGCGGCGTCACCGCGAACCGCGCAAGGGCGTAGTTCTTCGGCGAGAAGGTCCCGGCCGCCGTAAGCTGGACCGTGAAGAGCGTTTCATCCTGCACCGCGGCCTCGATGGCCCCTTCCGGATTACCACCGGGAGCGTTCAGCTTCCGGTTCGCGTAGTTCCAAGTCGGTCGGATCAGCGGGAAGGTGACCGTCTCGAACTTCGGATAGGCGTTCAGCGAGGGATTGCCGAGCCCATAGACCGGGATGTTGCCCCCGGGCGCGAAGACGAGTGCGGCGGCGTTGTAGTCCACGGTTCCCGCCGGGCCAAAGTCAAACAATCTCGAGAACGCGTAGGCGGTGGGCAGACCCGGGGTCGGGTCGGCAAACGTCGCTGGATAGCTACTGACGCCGATGAACGTGGGGCCACCATCATCCGCTGCGTGGGTCATGACGAGGGAGGCGTTCCAGTTCGGTCCGCCGCCGAAGGGCGCGTACTGGTTCGCGTACGGGCGCCACAGGGTCGGGTTCAGCGGATTGCCGGACGGGTCGAGCAGAAACTGTGTCTGGAGGCCGATCGATGTGGCCTCGCTGAGATCGAGTTCGATCGGGTTCGGGGTGTCCGGCAGGACGTCCGCGTTCTTCGGTTTGGGGTCCTGCCCCGGCTGGGGACCGAAGAACATGGTCGTGTTCAGGGCGACATAGTCCTTCGCCATCAGCATTAGCATCGATCGGCTCGGGCGATCGAGAACGGCTCCGTTTTCCTGAACGAGGCCCTTCGTGATGCTGCCTTCGACGTAGGCGGTACCCATCGTGATCACGCTGATTTGCACATCCGTCGGGATGACGCCCCGAATCCGGATGTCACCTTCGAAGAACAACGCGCCGTTGAACGGTTGGCCTTCCGTCAGGAAGCTCTGATCGCCGAGATTCGCCAGGTCGATGATCGCGCTGTTGACGATGCTGTTGAGGATGTAGACCTGGCCCCCGATCTCACGGACGCGATAGCGCACGCGCGACGTCGTCGTCGATACTCCGCTCGGTGTGCGCCAGTATCGTTGGCGGCTGCGGCCGTCTCGGATGATCTCGAAACCATCCGGTCGGAGCCGGACATAGGTCGCGAGCGGGATGTAATACGGTCCCTGCCAGCCGACCGAGTTCGCGTTGCTCGGATTCAGCCAGTCGTTGGGAAGAGCACGGGCGACTTCGCTCGCCTCGCGGACGTCCTCGGTCGGAGCGTTCGCACGTTCGTTCGAGTCGACATAGATGCCGCGTCCGTAGCCGAAGCGGCCGGTATTGCGTCCGGTCGACGGGTCGAGCGGCCCACTGTCGCGAGTCATCGCCAGAAACCGGTTCAGGCCCGTCGCCGGATCGGTTACGAGGATCGATGGGGGTGCTTTGTACGGAGTCGCCCGGGCGAAGCCGAGGAGGTCGACCTCTTGGAGACCGTCGCGCAGGACGCCCCCGATCGTGCGGAAGTTGTTCTGTCGGCTGTCGAGCTCGTTCGCGGAGTTGTTACTCAGGATGTACGGACTGCCTGGATCTCCCTGAACCTGCAGCTGGAGCGTGGCCAAGTCATCGGCACCACGGATATCGCCCGCGACCAGCCAGCCGTCTCCGAGAAGATCCCGGTTGAGCAGCACGTCGTGCCGCCCGTGCAGGAGCAGATCGGCATTCGAGTACAGCGAACCCGTCCCTTCCAGCGTCTGGTTCCCCGCCGTCAGGTTGCCGCCCCAACGGGTGATGACGTCGACCGGGTTGTTCTCGTAGCGCAGGCCCGACTCGGACGGAGCCCCGAGTTCGGCCGGTCGCGAAACTTTGTATTTGTTCGTGATGAATCGGCTGCTTTCGATGATGCCGATCGAGGCCATCGCCGTCAGCCGCTTGCTCGAAACGTTGCGATTGTCGTAGAGCTTCATCTCGCCGAGTGAGGCCCGGTATTCTGCATCGCCGGCGTAGTTCGCGATCTTGACCGCTTTGTTAAGCTGAGTGGTCGGGTCGTTCGCACGGATCTGACCGGCTCGGCCGACGACCTCGATGATGAGGTAGCTGCGAGCCTTGCCCGGGCGTCGGAGGCCGCCGACCGGATTCGCGAAGAGCTGGAAGTCCGACGGCGCGTAGCGGACACGAACCAGTGCCCGGCCCTTGTCGTAGCCGATGCGGCTGTAGGGGCCGAGGCCGTCGGGGCCACCTTGGTCCAGTTGGGGATCAGCGGCATTGCGAAGGCCGAAGCCGCTCGGACCCCGCAGGTACAGCGCGTCCGGGTCCTTGGTGAACCCGCCCGGATCCGCCGTCGGCGGCGTTGCCGATGGACGCCAGTCGGCACCGAGGCCGCTGTACAGCAGCTGGTAGTGGCCGTACCGAACGCCGGCTTCGGCAAGATCACCCGCCACCGTACGCTGGCCTTGTCGCCCTGCTTGCACGATGTTGCGGTTGATGATGCCGGCGAAGGCTACGCCGAGGATCAGCAACACACCCAGGACCAAGATCGCGATGATCAGGGTCTGGCCGGCTTCTCGCTTCCACTGGGGTCGCATAAGTTGATTTCTCACGGTCATCGGATGAAGTTGCGGACGGTCGCGGAGCCCTGCACGGTCACGGTCTGCGGATTCGGCAAGGTCGTTTGCGGATAGTTGCGGATCGTAAGGTTGATCGACATGATCTGGCGGGTGTCGTAATCGACCGCGATCGCGTCGTTCGGCTCACTGAACTGGAATCGGTAGTAGACGGTCACGAAGCCGGGCGGAAGCGGCTCGCCGAAGCGAGAGTTCAGCTCGACGTAGCCCGCGCGGAATTGCGGCTGCAACACGGACGAGACGAAGCTCTGGAAATCGTAGTAGGTCGGGTCGTAGACGTTCGCGGGAACATTGAAGCCCTGGGTTCCACCGCCGGTGCCGTCCCAATCCGCCCAATTCGGCTCGCGCTGATCGACGTAATTGATCAGGTACTGATTCGGGCCGACCGGCCGCTGGGTCGTGCGACTGTAGCGCACGGGCTGGCCGTAGCTCGGACCGGGGTTCTGGTCCGGACCGATCACGACTTCGCTTCCAGGAACGATCGAGGCACGCGGAAACCCATCGATCGGATCGAGCGGGCTCGGGGTCCCGTCGGCCTGGGGCTGACGCCGGAGGTCGATGTAGCGCTTCGCGAACCGCTCGCGGGGCAGGTCGATCGGGGGCTGGCTGTTGTCACGGCGGCTGGTCTCGAGCAGTCCTCCCGGAATCGACCAGGTGTTCCAAAGCTTGTTGAATCGCTGGTTGATGTTCGTGTAGTTGAACCACTGTCCGGCCCCGATGGAAGGGTCGTTGGCGGGAGTGTAGGCATCGCCGCAGGCCGCGACCGGTCGATTGTCGAGCGCGGCCGGGGGCAGCGGCACGGTCCCCACCTCATCGATGCCGAAGCTCGTCAGGACCTCGCCACTGCGCGGGTCGATCGACCAAAGCAACGCCCAGCGTCGCAGGTTCTGGTCATTCAGGAGCCCGGTCCTGAGGTTACGAGTGAACGGGTAGTCGACCTGATTGCGCACGTCGCGGCGGTAGCCGCTGACGTCGAACAGTTGGGTGCGCGCCGCGATCGTCCGCTCGTCGCCGAGGTTGGGATCGTACAGAAAGATGCTGTAGCCGGGGCCGGCCACGCCCTGCTCGGGCAGCTGCCGTCGATCCATGATCAGGTACGGATTGAACGGAAGAACCCCGGGCTGGTCGGTCTTGCGCCACGAGGACCGCACGTTGCCGGCAAACACGTCGCTCGGGTTGTCGGAAGGCCGAATTCGGCCCCCGAATCCCCATTGCTCGGGCCAGATCGTCGGCCAAGTCCGGATCAGGATGTCGGTCCACGCGCCGAAGTTGGTGCGGTAGACATCAGGCCCGATCTTCACCGAGTTGACGGTTTCCTCGCCCGGGCGTACGGCGGTCATGCCGGTCGGCGGCTCACTCGTCATCCGCGTCGGGGCGAATTGGATGAGCGGGAACACACGCGGCACGTTCAGCACGTTCGCGGCATTCGGGTCGTAGATCGGGACGCGCGTTCGACGATCGAACACAGGCTGGATCATGTCGAACCGGCTGATTTCGGTCACGATCGTCGCCGCGTTCAGCCAGTTGCGGACCCGAAGCGCCTTGGGATTCGTGCCGTCGGGCAGGAAGAAGCGGACATCGTCGTAAACGGGCTCGCCGTCCGGGCCGATGTCGAAAAAGCGGGTATTGACTTGGCGCTGACCCCCGTTCCACACGATCGGCTGGACCTCGGCGCGGAAGAGCACGTAGAGGTTGTCCCGCTGGCCGTTCCGGGCCATCAGGATGCCGTCGTACGGGTTGTTGTAGGTGCCCGGGTTGTCGGTCACGTTGCCGTTCGTCAGCACCTGGAACGGCTGCCGCAGCCCGACGAAGTAACGAACGAGTGTGGAGCCCGGCGCGACCGGCAGGGTCACCTGTCCCTTCGGCGCACGGAGAGTCGGGTCGACTTTGCCCGTGTTCGGGTCGATGAAGACCCCTGGGTTGTTCGGATCGATGCTCTCCTCACCCTGAGCAGGCTTGATCACGTCGAGCTTGATCCCCTCGATCTGGATCTCTTCCTGGTTGCCGTTTCGACCGGGAAGGCGGATGATGAGGGCCCCACGCACTCCCGTGTTGTCGCGCACGCCGGCACTGTTTGCGACCTCGCGGGACACGCGGTCGATCAGCGTTCGGGCCCGATCCTGGGCATCGGCGAAGCCCTGGGCGGCCCGCGTCAGATTGAAGCTCTGGACGAGGGGGACCGTGATGATCGTGAGCAGGACCGCGGTGATGGTCATCACCGTGATCAGCTCGATGAGCGTGAATCCGCGCCGTTTGCTTCGCATCTTAGTTGGTCCCTCCCATCAGGAAGGTCTCGGTTCGGCTGGTGCGCCATCCCTCGGCCCACCGCACGTAGCGCCGATAGTTCTCCACCTCGTCGGTCCCGAGAAGGAACGAGTTCGGATTCCAGACCGCCCGCACGTTTACTGTCGCGCCTCGAACTCGACGAACGGCGTAGCCGTTGCTGAAATCGAAGGTGGTCGCATCGGCCGCCCGATCCCTTAGATCGACATAGCCCAGCTGAAGTTCGCCGCCCCGAGGTGCCTGAATCAAAAACTCCTGCTCTTGGAGCACTTGACGCTGATTCAAGCTGTCCAGGTACCACATCTCGCCGATCACGACCTGCTTGCCGATGTCGGACAGCGGGAAGTAGAGTCGGCGGACGTCGTCGGTGAGGACGTTGATGTCGGTACCACCGACATAGCACTGCCCGATCCCGAGGGTCGAGTTGCCGATGACACGGTAGTTGCGGGGGGCCTTGTCGATCTGGACCGCGAATTCGCTCCGTCCCTGGTACAGGGCGCGGACGCTCCGGCCGCGGATGTCGTTGATCGTCGCCGGCGCCGTGGCCCGCGGATACATGATCTCTGCGGTGAGCCCGTTGTTGGGGTCGGCGTCGATGTCGTTGAACGTCATGAGACCGATGTTCTTGTCGACGTTGTAAGCCTCGGGGAGGAAGACGCCTCCCGTCTCGGTGTCGAGCAGGATCACGTCACGATCCTCGTAGAGGTTGCCGGCGTTGAGGACGCGCACCCCGACGCCGCGGTAGGGGCGGCCGTCGGCATAGTTGTTGTTCCCGAGGACCTTGATCGAATTCAGGATGAATTTCTGTTGGGCGGGAATCCGAGTAGGAACCCGAAAATCGTCCCGGATGATCCGCCAGTCGAGCACGTCGTAGTCGGACCGAGCGACGAGCGGCACGCGGCCTCGGTTGCGGAACTCCTTGTAGTTGAATCCGAGCGGGTTGAACAGGAGCAACCCCATGTTCGCGTCGAGGAGATCGTACTGGTAGACCGCGTCGTCGAGCAATCCGGCGTTGTTGCGGACCTGAGCCTCGGTCAGGAACTGCTCACCGTTGCCCGAATCGAGGCGATCGTAGAGACGTGCGACACGAAGGGTGTCGACTTCGGCGCGCTCGAATGTCTCGCCCGGAGCGAGGAAGGGGGCGGCGCCGAGCGGAATCGCCCAGTAGGAGCGCGCGAATGCATTAGGGGGAGCCGGGATCGTCACGATCGCCGAAACGACGTCCTTGTTCCGAAGGACATTGCTCGCATCGCGAATCCAGAGCGAGACGGACACGCGGTAGCGCCGCTCGAAACCGGGGCGATCGGGCCGCGGCGGTCCCTGCGGCAGCGCGAGCTCGGTGCCTTCGTCGTTGATGAAAGCGATGTAGTCCTGCCGAACCGGGGCGCCGACCGGCACCTCGTCGACGATCCGCCGGGTCAGGTCGTTGCCGTAGACGAGGAACGACTCCTCGTAGCGCGGATCGAACACGATCGGCGCGAACTGCAGGGTCATGGCCGAGCCGTAGGTCGAATTCGCGCTCGGATCCTGGATGTAGCGGGGTGCCGGAATCGTCTTGCCTTCGGCAACGATGCGTCGGATGACGTTGGGACCACTCAGGAGGCTCCACTCGCCGATCGCACGGAGCGGATCGGTCGGGTCGCGGAATTCACCGTTCTGATCGAGCCGACTCGACCGCGGGTTGACGTCGTCCGGACGCCTATCGAGGTCGGCCTCGATGCGGTATTGGGTGCCGGTCCAGACGTAGCGGACCGGCAGGATCGCTTCGGCGAGCTGATCGGCCTGCCCTTTGAGTCGGTCCATTTCGGACCGAGCCAGGTTCACGGCCATCGTGTTGTTCCGTGTGGTGCGCAGGATCGCGAGACCACCCGGGAAGATCTGGGCGAGGACCAGGATGCCCACCAGGAACACCACGATCACCACCAGGATCTCGATCAGCGTGCCGCCGTTCTGCGTGCGTTTCCAACGATTCATCGACTTCTCACCGTCGCTCTCTCAAAAAAGACTGACTGATAGGGGCCGGGCGGCCAAGGTTCAAGGACGGAGCCGCCAGGACTTCTGGACGACGGTCGCAGAATCGTACGGCTTGGCGCCACCGCCGAGGAACAGGACGATATCCCGCTTCTCGCGGCGGGCGTTGCCGCCGGTGTCGTAGTTGCGATAGAAGCTGTTCCACGTGACGACCGTGCCCTCGGGAGGGTCGTCATAGCCGAGCTGGCGAATGTCGTCGAGCGAAGAGCCGTTGCCGAACCCGCTGCCTTGACCGATCGCATAGTTCGACCAGAACAGGGTGTAGCGAAGCTCGGTCCGGTTACCGTTCGGGGTCTGCACCTCGGCGACGTCGTAGCCGCTGACCTTGTAGTACTCAGCCCGGGGGTTACCCGGTCCTTCCGGGACGGCGGTATTGACCGTGACGAATGTGCCCGGCCCATAGGCCTGCCGGTTACCCTGGGTGTCGTCTAGGTTCGAAAGGGTGCCGTCGCCGTTCAGGTCGAGCTGGGGATCCGAGCCGATCGCCGCCGCATCCTGGTTTGGCCAGACCGCATTCGTGATCACGTCGTTTCGGGCGCGGTTGTAGGCCGGAGTGAAGGTCCCGATGCTGCCGACTCGCCGCGAATAGAGGGGTCCGGTCGTCGCGCTGGCCGGGATCACGTTGCCCATGTTGGGCCCGGATTGATACCGGGATACGTATCCCAGCAAAGCCGGCGGGTAGCCGCCCTGGTCCACGCGGTAGAGCTGGAGCGCACTCCGCAGGTCGTTCATCGCTCCGATGTCCGAACTCCGATAGGCCGAGTCCTTTGCCCGCGCGTAGACCGGGAAAATGATCGCGGCGAGGATCGCAATGATCGCGATCACCGTCAGCAGCTCAATCATCGTAAAACCGTTTCGACGTGTCATATAGAATCTCTCCGGACGCACTCGCTCCAAGTTGTTGACTAGGTCCGAAGACCCAATGTTCCGCCTCGCAATCAAAGCGGCGACTTTTCTCCGGTCGCCCACGCCCAATAGGACGCGATCAGTCCCCGTATCGGTCCCTCGAAGAGCGCGGCGGTGAGCGCACCGATCGCCAAAGACGGACCGAACGGAATCATGGTCGTTTCTACCTCAGCTTCCTCGTCCATAGCCTCCACCGCATACGGATCCTCTCCGAACCAGCTGATATAGAGCTTGGGCGCGAACAGCCCGATGACGTCGATGCAGAGCACGTAGCCGAGCCCGCACTTCAGAAGCGAAGGGATCGACTCCGGCACATAGACCTCATCCTCCGGTTCCTCGTCCGGCGGCGAGGCCCCGCGTTGGAACAGCACACGGAACGCGAGGTAGCCGACTCCCATCAGGACTCCGATCGGCACCGCAAGCCCGAAACCCATGAGCGCGAGCGACGGCCCCAGCACCGCTCCGATCCCACGCGCCATCTTGATGTCGCCGTGCCCCATCGCGTCCTTGCCGAAAAACAGACGCCCGAGGAACGCGATCGCCCAGAGCGCAACCACGCCGATGAGTGCGCCCGCGACCGCACTCGGCATGCCCCACGCCCAAGCGCCCGGCAACCCCTCCGCGATGGTCCAGCCGTTGTAAGCCAAACCGAGGAAAAGCATGAAGGCGTTGATCTGGTCGGGGATGATGTACAACTCGAAGTCGATGAAGATCGCCGCGACAAGCGCAGAGCAAAACGCGGCGAGCACGAGTGCCCGGATCGGATCCCAGTCGGCGACCAAGTATTGCCGCCAGACGATCGCGAACAAGCTGCCGGTCAGGAGCTCGACCCAGAAGTAGCGACTCGGCACTCGAGCTTTGCAGTGCCGGCACCGACCCCGAAGGACCAGCCAGCTGAAGAGAGGCACGAGGTCGGGTGCGGTCAAACGGTGCTCGCACCTCGGACAGAAGCTGTGTTTGGGCTTGCCGAGCCCGAGACCGCGTGGCATCCGATAGATGACCACGTTCAGGAAGCTGCCGATGGCGGCCCCGATGAACAACCCGACGGCCCAGGTCCACTCAGGGAACAGGGCCGACCTCCGGCTTCCGTGCGCGCGTCATAGGTTCCTTATTGTCGGCGAGTGACCCGCCTCCCGTGATTATGCGTGGTTTCACCCTCACCCCCTACCCCCTCTCCCTTCACACGATCATCGAAAGGAGAGGGAGTACCGGAACTTCGAGGTAGGGTCCGGAACCCCTTCTCCTTGCCGGATGGTTTGTGCCGGGAGGGAGAAGGGG
>DKKT01000044.1 GCA_002455425.1 Chthonomonas sp. UBA6659
TCGATCTCCTCCGCATCTTCATGGCCTCGGAGAGGGCGCTCTGCGCCCAGCTTGCCGCTTCACTGCCCAAGACCATGCCCGCTGAGGACAGGGTGCGCGTCACCCGTAAGGTCTTGGACTTCCTCGCCATCGACCGGACCTACGACGTCCCGTTCCTCAACGCGCTCGCCGACTGGTGGTCGCGACCCGACCTCTCTCCACTTGAGCATGGAAAGCCGAAGCCCGATCTGACGCCGTTGATCGAGCAGGCACGCCGCCTGCTCGATCGGTAATCCTACGCGACGTGTTCGTTGGCGAACGCCTCGAACACGGGCAGGTAGAGCTGCCAGTCCTCCTGCCCCCGTGCCTTCAGGTACGCCGGCAGCGAGATGTAGGGGATGAAGTGGGGCCGGCGAGGGGCGCGGGCCAGCTTCATCTTCGCCTGCTGCGGGGTCTTGTCCCCCTTCTTGAGGTTGCACTTGCGGCAGCACGCCACGAGGTTGTCCCACGTGTGGGGACCTCCCATCCAGCGCGGAACGACGTGGTCGATCGTGAGATCGCGCCCCTTCATCCCGCAGTACTGGCACGTGTAATGGTCGCGTGCCAGTACTGAATGGCGCGACAAGCGAAGCTGCGGCAAGGGCCGACGCACGTGGTAGCGCATCTTCACGATCGACGGTGCCGGAATCGGGCCCCTCGACGTGCGAACCGGCTGTTCGTGCTCATGCACGACGTCGGCCTTGCCCAGCAGGATCAAGGCCATCGCGCGCCGCATGTTGCACACGTTCAGCGGCTCGAAGTCCGAATTCAGCAGAAGTACCTCGTGCGCCATGAGTCGGTTACCTTTCCTCGCAATTGGACCAGGATCGAATCAAAAAGGAGCCCGCACGCTCAGGCGTGCGGACTCCTTGTGGAGCCGGGAAGCACGCGCGTATTATCGTGTCCGTCCATGCGGGCGGCCACGACGCATAGCTACCGTGAACCTGGGCGTCGATGCGATCCATGTCTACTCTTGAGACGCAAAAAACCTCGGCATCGCTTCACGATGCATCCGGGCCTTTACACGTCGTCAACATTATGCGGCGAATCTCGCTTCGGTCCTGGGTCTGGGTGGTCGACTACGGGCCGCCGACACCACGGTTCATGAGGTAGAGGAAGTAGCCGAGAAGGGCGACACCGCCGACGAGCATGAGAAGCGCGTAGCTGCGAACAAAGCCGGTCTGGAGGAGCCGAAGCAACTTGCCGAAGCCCCGCGTGGTCCGGGCGACACCGTTCACGACGCCATCGATCACACCCACGTCGAAGACCCGCCAGAGGCCCCGCGCCATCGCGCCTCCCCCGTCGACGCCGGCTTCGACCATCGCGTGGTCGAAGCCGAACTGATTGCCCGCCGATCGTCGGAAGACGCTCCATTTGGACAGGTCCCAGCCCTCTGCTCGAGGCAGTCCACGGAAGTACCAAGCGATGCCCGCGATCACGCCGCCCATTCCCGCCGCGATCGACAGCCAGAGCAGCGGCACGCCTGCCGGGTGCTCGTGGACCATTTCCGGCTTCAGGAGCGACAGCCCCTCCGGATAGAGCCAATTCTTGAACAGCTCGCCCTTGTAGAGGACGTAGCCGCCGATCAGGGAAAGGATCGCAAGGACGACGAGCGGGAACCACATCGAGGGATAGACCTCGCGCGGCGTGTGTTCGGGCGTCAAGTCGTGGTGATGCTCGTGGCCTTCGGCCTGAGCCCGCCGCTCCAGCTCCTCATCGGTGTAGAAGAAGCGATGGGGATCGTCGCCGTGATCGTGGCCGTGGGCGTCGTGCCCATGGTGGTCGTGGGCGTGAGCATGCTCGTCGTGGTGGGCATGACCCTCGGCCGGGGCGAGTCGCCACCGCTCCTCCTTGCCGAAGAACGTCAACCATGTCATCCGGGTCATGTAGAGCGCGGTGAGGAGCGCCACGAAGAGCCCGAGCCAGCCGGCCCACACCGCGACGTACTGCCCCTGCCACTCGGCGAAGTGCCCCCCAAGAGCCACCCCGAGGATCATCTCCTTGCTGTAGAAGCCGGCGAAGCCGTAGGCGCCTTCTCCCGAATAAGGGATGGCGATACCTGCGATCGCGAGCCAGCCGACGATCATCGTCGCACCCGTGATCGGGAGGTACTTGATCAGCCGGCCGTAGTTCCTCATGTCCTGGTTGTGGGCCATCGCATGAATGACCGCACCGGCGCCAAGAAAGAGCAGCGCCTTGAAGAAAGCGTGGGTCGTGACGTGGAACATCCCGGTCCAGTAGCCGCCGGCCCCGACGCCGATGAACATGAATCCGAGTTGGCTGACGGTCGAGTAGGCGAGGACCTTCTTGATATCGGTCTGGCCGAAAGCGATGAGAGCCGCGAACAGAGCCGTGAACGCTCCGATGCACGCGACGAAAGCGGAGGCGACGGGCGAAGCCTCGAAGATCACATGAACGCGGTTGAGCAGGAAGACGCCGGCCGTGACCATCGTCGCGGCGTGAATGAGCGCGGAAACCGGCGTCGGACCGGCCATCGCGTCGGGAAGCCAGATGTAGAGCGGAAACTGGGCGGACTTACCCATCGCGCCGACGAAGAGCAGGAGCGCGATCGCGGTCGCAACCCCGGGGCTGTCCTTGAGCAACGCGATCGCGTTCGGAAAGATGACGTCGTAGCTGAGCCAGCGCGGTCCGGGTTCGGCGAGTTTGTCGAGGTTCCCGGCCATGAACGCCACGAGCAGGAACATGCCGAGGGTCATCCCCCAGTCCCCGATGCGATTGACGATGAACGCCTTGTTCGCGGCCTTCGCGTTGGCGAGGTCCTTGTACCAGAAGCCGATGAGGAGGTAGCTGCAGAGGCCAACCCCTTCCCATCCGATGAAGAGCATCACGAGGTTGTTGCCGAGCACGAGCACCAACATGAACGCGATGAAGAGGTTCAAGTAGCAGAAGAAGCGGGTGTACTCCTTCTCCTCGGACATATAGCCGGTCGCGTAGAGGTGGATGAGCGCGCCGATGCCGGTGATGATCAGCACCATCGTCATGCTCAACGGATCGATCAGCACCTCGAACGGGACATGAAGGCTCTTGAGGGTGATCCAGTCGAAGAGAGTGAGAACGAAGTCGCGGCGTCCCGCGTCCCAGCCGGTCAGCTTGACCGTGATGAGGACGCCGATGATGAAGGCGATCGCGATCGGAAGAACCGCGAGCGTGCCCATGATCTTCTTGCCGAGCTTCGGGCCAAGCGCGTCGACCACGATCTTGCCGCAAAGGGCCTGAATCAGGAAGCCGATCAGCGGCAACCCGATTACCCACCAAATCGAACTGAGTTCAATATCCAAGACGCTATCCTTGCATCGCGCTCATTTCGTCGAGGTCCACCTCGTTGCGCAGACGGAAGATCGCCATGATGATGCCGAGCCCGACGGCGACTTCGGCCGCCGCGACCGCCATCACGAAGATCACCATCATCTGGCCCGCCATCGCCGACTGGGTCACGGCCTCGCCGCTCAACATCGGCGACGGACTGTAGCGGGCGAAAGCGAGAAATGTGAGGTTCACGGCGTTGAGCATCAACTCGATGCACATGAACACCACCACCGGGTTGCGGCGGACGATGACGCCGACGGCACCGGTGCAAAACATGAACAGGCCGAGGGCCAGCAGCATCCAAAGCGGCACGCCGGTCATCGCTCGCTCCTCTTCTGTTCACGCACGATCACGACAGCCGCCACGATCACAACCCCCATGAAGACGACCGCGAGGGCCATCAAGACAAAGAACATCAGCCGATCCTCCGCTTGGCGAGCAAGATCGCGCCGACGATGCCCACGAGGAGCAGAACGCTCGCGAGCTCGAAGGGCAGCGCATACGTGGTGAACAGGGTCCGCCCGATGTTCTCCGGCGTCCCGAAATCGTTGGCCGCCCGCGGTGGAGCCTGCGTCGCCATCATCGGGTAGAGGACCTGAAACGCGATCAAGCCGGCCAGGCCGGCCCCGACCACGACGCCGAGGAGCGGCTTCGAGTCGCGCTTCTCCATCAGCGCCTGGGGCGCGCCCAGGTTGAGGAGCATGATCACGAAGAGGAACAGCACCATGATCGCGCCGGTGTAGACCAGGATTTGCGTGATCCCGAGCAGCTGAGCGTTCAAGGCGAAGTAGATGAAGGCGAGGACGAAGAAGTTGACGACGAGGCAGAGGGCGGATCGGACCGGGTTGTTGAACGCGACCACGCCGATCGCGGCCAAGCACGCGATCCCGGCCATCGCCCCGAAGACCATCAGGTTGGTGTCCACTACGAACGCCTCCCCGGCTCGACCATCGTCACGCTCCGCCGTGCCGGAGCCGGGTCCACGAGGGCGACCTGGCGCTTCTCGAGACTGGTCGTACCTTTCTTCTGCAGGGCCATCAGGTTCAGATAGAGAAGGACGACGAGGATCGCGGCCGCCCCCGCCGCAACGAGGCCGCCGAACGGCGGATACGCCGCGTTGCCCATGATCCAGATCGCGACGACGATGAAGTTCGCGACGGCGAGCGGCAACAGCGTCTTCCAGCCGAGCGACATGAGCTGATCGTAGCGAAGCCGCGGAAGCGTCGCCCGAAGCCAAATGTAGAACGTGATTCCGGCAAAGCACTTGAGCAGGAACCACGCCGGCGCACCGTAGTAATTCAGCTTGCCCATGAAATCGAAGAAGCCGGCCATCGAGGGGATCGACTCGGCGCAGGCCGCCCAATTGACGGGCAACAGGTTGTAGCCACCGAGGAAGACGGTCGCGAAGACGCCTCCGAAGACGAACATCGCCGCGTACTCACCCATGAAGAACACGGCGAACTTCATCGAGCTGTACTCTGTGTGGTATCCGGCGATGATCTCGTTCTCGGCCTCGGGCAGGTCGAACGGGGCGCGGTTCGTCTCCGCGACCATGCAGATCAGGAAGATCAGACCGGCGACAAGCCCGAACGGCGTGAACAGGAACCAGTTCTGAATCCACGGAAACGCGCCCCAAAGCGCCGATTCCTGGGTCCGAACCATCTCGGTCATCTTCAGCGAGCCCGACGCCATCACGATCGCCGCGAGCGAGACGCCCATCGCGAGCTCGTAGCTGATCAGCTGGGCCGAAGACCGAAGTCCACCGAGGAGCGAGTACTTGTTGTTCGACGCGTACCCCGCCAAGACGACCCCGTACACGCCGAGCGACGAGATCGCCATCACGTAGAGAATGCCGATGTCGACGTTCGCGATCGGGGTCCACATCGCCCACATGCCGGCCTCACCCGGGCTCTCGTGCAGCCACGGCGCGAACGGCAACGTGCCACCCAGCGCGAACGCCGGAAACAAGGCGACCATCGGAGCGAGGAAGTAGAGGACACGGTCGACGGTGTTCGGCGTGACGTCCTCTTTGAGGAAGAGCTTCACCCCGTCCGCGATCGGCTGCAACAGCCCAAAGGTTCGGATCTTGCGACCACGAATCGTGAACGTCCCCGTCCGGTTCGGCCCGATCCGGTCCTGCATCCAGCTGAGCAGGCGTCGCTCCCACCAGATGAAGCCGGGCACGAGCAAGAGGATCGGGACGACGAAGACCAGAACCCGAACCAAAGCAAGTACCGTGGGATTGTCCCTCAGCCACTCCACCATACGCAGAGGTGACTTTACCTGCTCCGAGTCGGAGCGAACCGGCGGACATCCCGGCCTTCGCCGGACACGGGTGGAGCCGTCCCCACCGACGGTTCGAACGCGCTCGTGGGATGTCGCGAGGAGCCGTCGACCCGTCGGGGAACGTCACCTGGACCCTGGCCGAACACGCCGAGAATCTCTCCAAACCCGCCGGAACTCCATCCAGACCGACCGGACCCAAGCCCGGCTCATCCGAACTCCCTCCAGACCTCCCTGAACCCGATCCAGGCCCCCTGGAACTCCCTCCAGCCCCGCCGGAACTCCCTCCCGAAACGCCAGAACCCGGTCCGGCTCGCCGGAAAGCGATCCCGGCGTGCCTGAACACCCGCCCGACCCGCAGAAAATGGCTCCAGAATGGCAATTGTGCCGAGTCTTGATGCTAGAATTCACTCCAGGTAGATTCCTAAGGAGACAGGACAATGCCCGATTACGTCGAAACCAACGAGGCCGCTCTGGTCATTCAACTCAACGATCATGCCGTCGGCATGACCACTCATGGTGCGACCCTCGGCTTTAGCCCGGCCGAGATCACCCAAGCCGCCACCGATGCCTCGCAAACCTCGATGGTCGTCAACCAACAGTCGATCATCCAGTCGAAGGCCCAGGAGTGGACCGAGTTCAAGAAGATCGTCTTGTACTCCCCCCTGAACACCCCGCTGCCGGCGACGCCGACGGCCTACACCGTCCCGCCCCCCCTGCTCGGTGCCCTCGCCGCGATCGTCGCCCGCTTCCGCCAGCGAGCCGAGCGGGCAAAAGCCCACCCGAACTACACCCAAGCCATCGGCGAAGACCTGCGCATCGTCCCCCCCGCGCCCCCTCCCCCCGGCGTCATCAAACCGGTGCTTTCTGGTGCCGCCGAGACCGACTTCCGCGTCCGCCTGACCTTCACCATGTCCGGCCACGACCAACTCGAGATCTACTCCAAACGTGGCGCAGGCGATTGGGAGTTGATTACCGTGGACACCAGCAATCCGTACGTGGATGGGCGTGGACCCTTGGTCACAGGGCAGCCGGAGGTTCGCGAGTATCGCGCTCGGTACAAGGACGACGACCTGCCCGTGGGCGAGTGGAGTGACGTAATCTCGGTCACGGCGCAGGCGTAGCGAGCGCGACGATCTAGCCTCCAGCTTGACAAGGTGGAGCCGCACCGAAGGAGCAAGGCGCTCCTGCCCAGCGCAACCTGGCGCAAGTTTCGGCGATAGAATGTCAAGATGTTGCCGACCCTCTCGAACCGGATCAAGGCGCTCGACCTCCTGCGCGGCATCGCGATCCTCGGGATCCTCCTCGCGAACATCAAGATCTTCGCGTCCCCTGTTGCCTCTGAGCTGGTCATGTTCGTGCCGGCAAGCCAGGACACGTGGCTCGATGCGGTCCTTGCCGTGGTCGTCACCGGCAAGTTTCGATCCATGCTCGCGATCCTCTTCGGCGTCGGGATCTTCCTTCAGTACCGGAAGCGTTCGCAAACTCCCGGCAACTGGCCGGCGGGCTACTTCAAGCGCGCGGGGTACCTCTGTCTCATTGGGTTCGTTCACGCCATCTTGATCTGGTGGGGAGATATTCTCTTCCTCTATTCGTTGCTCGCATTCGCGACGTGCTTGCTTGCCTCGCTTTCCTCGAAAGTGCTCTGGTGGATCATCGGGGCGCTCGGAACGTTCACGTTGCTCCTCTCGGGCTTTGTCGTGCTGGTAACTACTTTTGCTCCCGGAACCAGTGAGGCCCCCGAAGGGCTCATGGCGATGTTCACCGCCAAGAACGAGATTGCCGTCCATGCGCACGGAACATGGCTCGAGCAGCTCCAGTTCCGCGGGGTGATGTTCGTACTGAACGCGTTGTCGGCGACGATGATGGTGCCGCTGATCCTCCCGCTCTTCGTCCTCGGATTGCTCGTCGGGCGCGATGACGTGCTTCGGGCCCCCAGCCGCCACCCTCGCTGGCGCAATCTCTGCCTCTGGATCGGCTTCGGCGTCGGTCTCCCCTTGAATCTTCTCGCCCTGTTCGCCTTTGCCCGAGGCTGGCTCTTCGAGTTCACCCTCATGCAAGAGTTCGTGCTCGCTCCGATCCTCGCGCTCGGCTATCTGATGCTTGGGGCGATCTGGGCCGAGTCGGGAAAGCTCTCTGCGATCGCCTCGGCGCTCGCCAAGGTGGGGCAGGTCGCCCTCACGAGCTACCTGATGCAGTCGGTGCTCGCGACGTTTGTGTTCTACTCATGGGGGCTAGGTCTGTTCGGTCACGTCTCGACCGCGCAATCCCTTGGCGTGGTCGCGGCCATCTGGACGGCCAACATTATCTTCGCCCAGCTCTGGCTCGCGAAGTTCGATATCGGACCCGTCGAGTGGGTCTGGCGGAGCTTGACCGAGGGTCGCAGGCAACCGTGGCGGGCCGTCGCGGCTCCGCCCGCAGCACCCCCACCCACCTTCGACCTTTAGGGGTCGCCCAGCAGACCGAACCGGGCGACGAGGATGTCGAAGTCGTCGGAGTCCACGCCGTTGACGCCGTCGAGGTCGCCGACCGGCCCCTGGCCCCCGAAACCGGAGACAAGGAGATCGAAATCGTCGGAATCGACGGCGTTGCTTCCATCCACGTCGCCATTGACGAGCAGGAGCGAGGAGATCGAGCCGGGGAGCGTGCGCGAACTGCCGACCGCACGTAGCCAGTGGGACCCGCGAATGGCGACATCGAAGGTCCCCGCCAGCGAAGTCGCGACCGAATAGCCTCCGCTCGCATTGAGCGTCGTGATGTGCGTCTCCCGGACAATGGTCGATCCGGGGTTGCGGATCTCGATCGTGATCGGCACCCCAGCTGGCGAGCCGAGAAAGGCATCCAGAACGACGTTCCCGCTCAACGAACCGCCCGGCTCGGTGAGGCTGAGGTCGTCGAGGGCCGGATAGGCGTGCCCGCTGGTCGAGGTCGCGATCGGGCGGAACTGAAGGCGTGTCATCGTCGAGGCCGTCGCCGGCGCGACAAACTCGATGCTCTGGCGAAGCCAGACCCCCGCAACGGCGGTTCCCGTGAACTCGCCGAGCACCACGCCCTGAAGCGTCGAGGGGTTGACGAGCAACACGCGATAGGACCCGGGATGATTCACCGCCGCCCGCGCGCTCTGGGCAAGCGCCGCCGACAACACGTAGCTTCGGCCGGGCACGAGGGGCGTGGTCAGGTTCTGGGCGAACTGCTCCGGTGCGCCGGACCACGAGGCGACCCACCGCCCGCCCTGGGCTCCGCTCATGCCCGTGAAGTTGCCCTGATAGCTCGGCGCGAGGCCATAAGTCCCGCCGACCGAGAAGGTGTCGGGCGTCCCCGAGACGGTGAACCAATCGCTCGGCATCAGCCCTTCGCCGGTCGCCGCACTCGGCACGGTTTCGAAACTCGGATTACGGAGCAGGTTCGCTCCCGAGACGGCGTGCGCCTGCGCGCACAGGATTAGTATCGCAACAACGTTCGATCTCAGCATGGACAATCCCCGCACCCCTATTTTCGCGGGGAGCGCCCGAATTCCTGCCGCTCTTCAGACCTCCGTCGGCCCGGTGGTGGGCTTCGGCTCGTGAAGGAGACGCACGCCGATCAGCCACCCGAAGAAAACGCACACGACGCAGCCGAGAAACGGGCTGTAGCGGCCGAAGTCGGCACCGAGGCCGAAGCTCTCGCCGAACGGCTGGAGCTTCTCGTACATGAGTCCGCCCAGCGGAGCACCGATGATCGCGCCAACCCCTTGCGAAGTCATCACCGCGCCCAGATTGGCAGCGCGCCGCTTCGGATCGATCTCCGAGACGCTCGCGAACCAGGCGGGAATCGCGAGCAGAAAGCCGAGGCCGACCGGGATGCCGCCCAGAGCCAGAACCCATGCCGACCGGAACCACGGAACGAACGCCCCGAGCGAGATGATCGCGAGTCCGACCACGCACAAGCCCATCCCGAGATGGACGGCCGTGAACTTTCCGAGTCGTTCGCCATAGCGCGACATCGGTACGCTCAGGAGGGCCATCGCCGCCGCCCCGGGGAGCACGAGTAGCCCGAATTGCGCCTCGCTCATCCCGAACTGCTGCTCCGCAAAGAGCTTGATGATCGGCATCGGGAAGCCGATGCCGGCGAAGGTCACGACCCCGAGCAGCAAGTAAGCCGGGATCCGCTTGATCGAAGCCAGAAACTCGCCGAGCTTGAATTCGGAGTGCTCCTCGACCTCGTATGCTGCGCGCTGATCCTCGCCCGATGGGAGCTTCCGCCACGCGGTGAAGGACACCGACGCGAACAAAAGCGCAGCCAGGAACAGGCTCGGCGAGCGGGCACCGGTCCAATCCGCGAAGTAATGACCGAGGAGATCGTTGGCCGCCCCTCCGACAGGGAGCGCGACGCCGACCCCGATCAGATAGCACGTGTTCAGCAGCGACATTGCCTGCTGGCGTTCGCCGTCAGACGTACTCGCCCCCATCAAGGCGAAAGCAGCCGGCCACAGCATCGCCGCACCCAGGCCGTCGAGCACGCGCAAGCTGACGAGAAGCACCGTCTCGAGAGCGCCGGCGTTATGGGGCACAAGCAACGTGCACAGCGCGGTGAAGAACGTCAGGGCCGGGCCCATGACGATCATCCGCTTGAATCCGATCCGGTCCGCGATGTGGCCCATCGGCCCCTTGAAGACCGCCTCGCTGAGGAGGAAGGCGACGAGGACCAAGCTGATCACCGCCGCCCCGAAGTGGCGGTCGAACTTGAGATAGACCGGCATCGCCGAGATGTTCAGCACCGCGTACCCCGTCTCGGCGAGCAGCGCGATCTGCAGGAGCCGCAGCACCTCTGGCCTTCGCCACAGCGGTCGGTTGGACGCGTCGCCCGGCATGTCGCCTGGATTATGACGACCCGCAGGCGGATGGAACGAACACAGTCGGGCGAGGTCCAAGAAAAATGGGCCCAACCGAACATCAGCCGATGTCGTAAGCTTGGGTGGGAAACCGTACCGCCATGAAGACCAAGAACTTGATTCTCTGTAGTCTCGCCCTCGCCGTGATCGGCAGCGCTTGGGCGGCACCCCAAGACGCGAAGACGGTCACCTACTCCGCGCCGACCGTTTCCGTCAAGCGAGCGATCGAGGAGATCGCCAAGCTCACGGGTGAGAAGCTCGAGGCGAGTCCGTCGATGGCGAGCGAGTACGTGTTCATCCACGCCGACGCGATGCCGTTGCAGGAGTTGCTGAACCATCTCGCCCAAGTCACCTCCGGCGAATGGAAGACCGAAGGCGGGATCCGGTATCTCACCGCAAGCTCAGCCACTCGGGTCGCCGAGCAGCGCAAGGAACTTCAGGACCGCGCAACCCAGATCCGAGCCGCCCAACAGGAGATGGCGAAACGGCTTAACCCGAAGCCGAAGCCGAAGCCGGATCCGAAGGCCAAGGGCGACGAAGAGGACATGGTGGAAGAGGAGTGGGTCCCGGGCGGCGCAGACTGGGCGCTGACGAAGCTCTCGGCTGCCCTCGATCCAATGGTCCTCGCCGGCATCCCGGACGAAGGGCGGATGGTCTTCGCCACATCTCCCACGAGTATGCAGCGGGCGCTGGGAGGAAACCTCCAGCCGCTGATCGCCAAGCTCGTCGCCGACCACAACAAGTTGGTTCGGGAGATGAAGCAGGCCGAAAAGGAAATGGAGAAGGACGAGTCCCAACTTCAGAACGAGGAGATGATGCGTGCGTTCCGGATCGGTAACACCGAAGACAAGCTCATCGAAGAGCCCGTCGCGAAGATCGCGGTCGTCGTCGCCCGCAATCCGTGGCGAGGGCTTTCGACCGAACTGCGCGTCTATGGCGCGAAGGGCAACATCCTCGCTTCGGCCGATTCGATGATCCCCGTTCGCGAGGGGATTTTGGGACGGATGGATGTCGCGGAAGCCGATAGCGAAGCCCCCAATCCGGAGCAAAAGCCGTCCGGCCCCACCACGCCGATCGAGTTTTCGCCTCTGACCAAGGAACTTCTCGGGATCTTCGACCGCGGCGGCGAGGGCGACATCTTCGACTTCAAGCTCTCCGACGGCCTTCGTGAAAGGCTCCTGCGCCCCGACCAGTTCGACCCCCTCAGCTTCGCTTCCGCCGAGACGCTCGCCGCGATCGCCAAAGCTCGGAAGGTCCAGATCGTCGCCAATATTCCGGACGAGTCGGTCTTCAACATGTTTGAGGGCTCACGGAGCGAGTCGACCGTGGAAGCGGCGGTCGCCGGGATGGAGAAAGGAGACGATGTCGTCGTGCGCACGACGGGTGATACGATGGTGATCATGCCTGCCCGACCCGCGGAGGCGCGCGCCGGGCGCACGAACCGGGGGTCGCTGGCCAAGCTGATCGCTGCGTGCCAATCCCAGCCGGTCGTCCGGCTTGATGACTTGGCCGAATACGCCCTCAAGTCTCCGGCCCCGATGCGGGCCCCGGCCTCCATGATCTACCTGGTTCTCTTCGTTCCCGGGGCCATGAAGTTCGCCTTCGGCGGAGCGACGAGTTGGGACGCGATTCGACTCTACGGAACGCTCGGGGCATCCCAGCGGCAGACCTTGGGCAGCGGTGGACGGATCCCCTTTGCCGCACTCACGACGGACCAGTCGGCCATCGTCCGCAAAATGACGTACGGCTCCCCGACTCGGCTGCAGGTGGAACGACCGAACGATCCGCCAAAGGACGAGAACGACCCGTCTTCGCTCTTCGATTGGGCGGGGATGATGGGCGATATGATGGGCTCGGCTCCGACCGACTATCAGGACGAACCCACGGAGGCCCTTCCCAACGGGCTCCCGCCTTCGGGCTTTCTCGAAGCCAAAGTCGAACAAGGCAACATCGCCCTGATCGAGGGCGGCGGCATGATGGCGATGATGATGGGTGGCGCGCTCGGCCCCGACGAAATGGCGGGCCTCAAGTTCTTCACCGAAGATCCGCGTATGGCGGAATCGGCCGGCAGCTTCATGCCGAAGCTGGACAAGTTCAGAGTCGGCGATCGCACCACGATTCAACTGTTCATGCGGTACGCGCCGACGATTTCGCGCAAAGACACCCTCCACGACGACCGAGTGCCGAAGGACGCCCCTGTCGTCGGGATGAACGGCATGCCGCCCGCATTCAAGGCCCAAGTCGACAAACGATTGGCGCTCATGAAAAAGCTCATGCCGAGCGATCGCTTCGGTGGCGAACGTTCGGGGGTTCCTCCTCGATAGTCGAACCGCGTCGGTAAACTCGCCGGTCATGCGAACGCTGACCGGAGTGCGGCTTTCTCTGGACGACCTTGAGGCGATCGCCTCAGGGGCGTCCGTTCGACTGGGTCGGGACGCCAAAGCCCGGATGGCTCGGTCCCGAGCCTGGGTCGATCGGATCGTCGACGAAGGACGCGTCGTCTACGGCATCAACACGGGTTTCGGCAAGCTTTCCGATCTCACCATCCCCAAGTCCCAACTCCGAACGTTGCAGGTCAATCTCGTGCGAAGCCATGCGTGTGGTGTCGGACCGCCCTTGAGCCCGGCCGAGACGCGGGCTATGGTGGCGCTACGCACCAACGTGCTTGCGCTCGGGACGAGCGGAGCCAGGCCCGAAGTCGCAGAGCATCTCGTGGCCATGCTCGGAGCCGAGATTCATCCCTGGATTCCGGAATCCGGTTCGGTCGGAGCGAGTGGCGATCTCGCGCCGCTCGCTCACCTCGCGCTCGCGGCGATCGGCGAGGGGCGCGTGCTCGGTCCCGGCGGCAAAGCCCGATCCGCACGTGCTGCGCTCACCTCAGCGGGCCTGAGGCCGTTGAGGCTGGAAGCCAAGGAGGGCCTCGCCCTCCTGAACGGGACCCAGGCCATGACGGCCGTGGGCGGATTGGCCCTCCACCGAGCGCTCCGTTGCCTCGACGCTGCCACCGCCGCCGGCGCGATGACCCTTGAGGCGCTTCTCGGCACCCCTGTGGCCTTCGACTCGCGGATTCACGAAGCACGAGGGCAGGCCGGTCAGATCGCGATCGCGGCGCAGCTACGGACCCTGCTTGATCGGAGCCAAATCCGGGAATCCCACCGCGAGAACGACCCCCGGGTTCAGGATGCTTACTGCCTCCGCTGCATGCCCCAGGTCCACGGGGCTGCCCTCGACGCGCTTCGCAATGCCCAGGATATCGTCGAGATCGAAACCGGGGCGGCCACCGACAACCCGCTCGTTTTCGACGACGGGTCGATCCTCTCCGGCGGCAACTTCCACGGCGCACCCGTCGCGCTCCAACTCGACTTCGCCGCGATCGCCGTGACCGACCTCATGTCGATCTCGGAACGGCGTATTGACCGCTTGGTGAACCCGGACCTCAACGAGGGGCTGCCGCCCTTCTTGTCACCGAAGGCGGGCGTTTCGTCCGGCTTCATGATCCCGCACGTGACCGCTGCGGCGCTGCTCAATGAAGCGAAGGTCCTTGCCCACCCGGCTTCGGTCGACAACGTCCCGACCTCCGGAGGGAAGGAGGATCACGTCTCGATGGGGATGACATCGGCGCTGAAACTACGACGGATCGTCGACCACTTCGAGCGTGTGGTCGCGATCGAACTGCTCGCTGCGACCGAGGGAGTGGAGTATCGCCATCCCCTGAAGCCAGGCAAGGGCGTCACTCGATGGGTCGACGCAGTGCGGCGCATCGTGCCGCCGGTCCGGCGCGACCGCGCGCTCGGAGAGGATATCGAGCGTCTGGCCGCCGCGATCCGTACCGGGCTCGTCCCGCCGGTATCAAGTGGTTAGCACGAGGCTAGGTTCACGGCGACAAGATTCAGCCCACCGCCTTCGTAGGCCCGCTTCCGGCTCGACGACGCCGTCGCCCAATCGCCAGAACACCGACACCGAGCGCCAGCGACGAAGCCGGCTCAGGGACCGGGACCATCGCGTAGGCGTGAACGACGCCGTTCTTCACGCCCGTTCCGACGACGATGCCATTGTCGCTGATGCTCATCGCCGAAGAGGACGTGTTCGTCAGCAGGTCCCAGCCGGTCGGGTTGACGATCAGGTCCGCGACACGGTAGGTCTGGTTGCCATCCCATAGGAACGGGATCGCGAACGCGCTCGAAGCGGTGCCCACGACCCACCCGGCGGAGTTCACGCCACGGGCGGACCCCTGGCTGGTTCCGACCGGTAGCGGCACCCCGATCATGCCGGTGTTGGGTCGCCACACGAACGGCATCCCCGAGCCCTGGTTGAGCATGCTTGACCCGACAACATGCCCGGCATTCGAGATGTCGAAGGCGAGGGCGCCGTTCATCCCAGGAAGCGCGCCGATCGAGATCGCCGAGTTTGTCTGCGGGTCGATGACCATCCCGACGTTGAGGGCCGCGTTGCTCGGGTCGATCCCGTTGCCGGCAACGAGTCCCGAATCATTGATCGCGAACGCCGTCGTCATGAAGCTTCCGTTCCCAGTCGTGGCGGACAGCTGGATCGAGCCTCCGGTCGTGTAGAGGGCCGCTCGTTCGAGGCTCCCGCCGTTCACCGAGCCGACCGCGACGTTGTGGATGTTCACGTCGTTGGCTCGGCCGAAGGTCTGGCCTGCCGGCAGGGGGAGCGTGGACACCGCGCCACCCTGCCAAATGAGGGGGAGCGGACTTGAGCCGAACGCGGTGGTCGACCCCGTCCCGACCACGACGCCGTGGTCGTTGATGCCATTGCCGACTCCGTAGGCGCGGGCCGGCGAGGCCAAGTTCGGCAGCCCGACCATGCCCCCGCCTTGCGACCAGGAGAACGCTTGCCCCGCACCCGACCGCAGCGAGCGGCCCGTCGCCCGACCCAAAGTCGAGACCCGGAACGCTTGCGAGCCGCTGTCATTTGGCTGCAAGAGCCCAAGATCGATGATCGTGTACTGGGGAGGACTGGCCAAAGCCAAGCCCGTCAAAGCGAGGGCGGCAAGGCCGCCGGTCCGGAAAGCGATGCGCATACGACACCTCTCTGAAAAACACCCGCCGCTGAAACGACGGACGACACGGCCATAGTATAGCGCTCAACCCGTGACAGCACCGACGCCATGGAGTCAAACTGCCGAAGTGCTGATACGTGGATTGGGTCTCTTGGCATTGTTGGTCGCGGGTTGTGGCTTCGGGAATGGAACAGAGGTTCCCCCGGTTCAGAACGAATGGACCTTGATGTTCTTCATGGACTCGGACAACGACCTCGAGGCGCCACAAATGGAGAACGTGCTCGCAGCCGCCCGCGTCGGAGGCACGGCCTCGGTTCGGATCATCATGCTCGTGGATCGCAGCGACAAGGGGGACGACGTCGACGGCTACACCGATCGGAGCGTTCTCAACGTCGGCAACTGGGTGGGGGCCAAGCTGTTCGAAGTCAAAAAGGGGACTCTGACCCCGATCGAGGATTGGGGAAACACGAACATGGGCGACCCCGCAAACCTCGTGAAGTTCGTGGAAAGAGCCACCGCAATCGCCCCCGCGAAGAAGTACGGACTCGTGTTCGGCGATCATGGATCCTCCTGGCCCGGCTTCAACCACGACGGCAGCTTCGGTGGAGATTCCATGACCTTGGCCGAGCTCGACGGAGCGCTCAAATCGGTCACGGACCGGCTTGGCCGCCTCGAGCTGATTCACTACGACGATTGCCTCATGGCTTGTGTGGAAAATGCGAAGACGGTCGCTCCTTACAGCAAGTACATGACCGCCTCGGCGGAACTCGTGCCTGGTGATGGCTGCGATTACGACGCGATCTTGAGCGGGCTGGTCGCCAAGCCATCCATGGACGGGCGCGAACTCGGCTCGCTCATCGTCACCAGTTTCCGCGACTTCTACGAGAAGGCGAAGAATCCTGGTCGGAAGGAAGCAGCTCCGACGATCACGATGGCGCTTTTCGACTCGGACCGGGTCGCGGCGCTTGAAGCCGCGATGAGGGACCTGGGTCAGGCCGCCGCCGACGCCATGAAATCCGGGGATCGAGAGGCGTTTCTCAAGGCTGCCCGTGCTCGCGCGAAAGCAACCGAGTACGGACGGGGCAGCGGCGAGGAAGAGGGGAGCGGCGTGGTCGACGTCATCGACTTCTGTCGCCTGCTCCAAGCCCAATTCGGTCCCGGGCATGTCGGGAGCGCCGCGGAAAGCGTGATCGGCGCGGTGAAGGCGGCGGTCGTGGTGGCGATCCACGGGTCGGCTCTACCACAGTCTCGCGGGGTGTCCGTCTACATGCCGCTCAAAGCCGACGATCTCCATGGTTCGGCCAACGCCTACGTCCACACCCAATTCGCGCAAGCGACCGGCTGGGACAAGCTCATCGCGGCGTACACCAAGACCCGGATCGCGGATCGGAAGCAACCCGAGCTTGCGCCGGTTCAAGCCTCGGGCAACACGCTCGTCCTCGGCAGCGAACTGACGTTCACGAGCAAGTTGACGGCCGAGGATCTGGAGGATGCCTCCTTCACCATCGCAATGGCCGAAGGAGGCGATACGATCGTCCTCGGCGAGATCCCCGCCGATCTCGACGCAGGCGGCACGCTCAAGGAGACGTGGGACGGATCGTGGCTGTACATCCACAACGGGGAAGATGCGCTCATCTGCGCGATCGATGAATTCCAGCTGGTCGACGAGAACAAGCCCGAAGGGGAGATCGTGGCGACCGTCCCGCTTCAAATCCGCCGTGGCGGCCAGGGGGAATGGATCGACGTGACGGGAACCTTCCTGCTCGACCTCGAAGGAGACGAGGGAGTGACGGGCTCGCTCGTCTACGTCTTCACCGACGGAACCCAACGCCGCGAAGTGGCCCTGGCCAAGGGTGACGTTCTCCGGCCCGTGTTCCTCGTGGTGGACAAAGAGGGAAAGGAGGAATGGGTCGCTCCCGACGACAAGGAGTTCGAACTCGTGATCGCCGATCCCGACGCGATCGGCGTCGAGGAACAGGCCGTCCCCGCAGGCGATTACCTCATCGGCTTCCGGGCGATCGACTTCGCGGGCAACGCCGCCGACGACTTCGTCAAGGTGACGGTCAAGGAGAAGGCGTGATCGTCTTTTCGGCAACGCTCTTGCGGCCGCAAGGGTTAGGTCACGGCGAGAACTGGAGCTTCCTGGTGCTGCCGATCGAAGCGAGCCGGCAGTTGCCCAGTCGAAGCATGGTGTCCGTCGAGGGGACATTTGAGAACGCAACCTTCCAGGCAACCTTGGAGCCAGACGGCCGAGGCGGTCACTGGCTCAGGGTGCCTGAGGAGCTCACCGAAGTGACCGGCACAAGACCGGGGGATCGCGTCGCTCTCAAGATCGCGCCGGTGGTGATCGAACCGGAACCGGAGGTGCCCGCCGAGCTGGAGCACGCGCTCGCTGCCGACCAGGGCCGGGCAAGTGACACCTGGTGCAGCCTCACCCCACGTGCACGACGCGACTGGATTCACTGGATCACCTCGGCGAAGCGACCCGAAACGCGCGCCAAACGGTTGGCCGTCGCGCTTTCGAAGCTGGCGGCCGGCGATCGGCGACCCTGCTGCTTCGACCGGTCGGGGATGTACAGCAAGAGCCTGAGTTGTCCGACCCCGGAGTCTGACTGACCGATCAACCTCGGTGAGAACAAGCGCGGCCGAATTGAGGTCCGCCCGGGTAAGGCATGGCGCACGGGTCGCAGTAACTCCGTGGAGCAGGACTTCGCCGCCGCGCCGCGAACTGAGAACTCCAACAGTGTTGCTGTCCGAGCTCTCCATGCCAATCCTCACCACGCTTCTCGCCTCCTTCGTCGTTCTCCAAACGCCCCAATACTCGACAAGAGATGTTCAGGGGTGGAAGCTTCACATTCGCAAGGAGCTTCTCGATGACGAGAATCGAGCCGAGACCGAGAAAGCGGTCCGACTCCTCGAACAGCAGCTTGCCGCGGTGAAGAAGACCGTGCCCAACGGCGCGGTCGCCGAGCTCGTGAAGGTGCCCCTGTACTTCTCGCCGACTTACCCGAAGACCGTGCCCAGTGCCGCCTATCACCCAGGGGCCAAGTGGCTGCAGGAGAACGGACGGGATCCCGCGATGGTCCAGAGCATCGAGTTCACGAACATCGCTGTATTCGAGCCCGAGACCCGTCGGATGCCCGCGTTCGCCCTCCATGAGCTCGCCCACGCCTTTCACGATCGCGTCCTCCCCGGAGGATTCCAAAACCCCGAAATCATCGCTGCGTTCGAGAAAGCGAAGGCCGGCGGCGTCTATGACAGCGTCCCAAGAAAGGACGCCGAAGGCAAGATCACGCTCGAAAAGGCCTACGGCATGAACAACCCGATGGAGTACTTCGCCGAGTCGACGGAAGCATTCTTCTTCGAGAACGACTTCTATCCGTTTACGAGTTTACAGCTGAAGCAAGTCGATCCCGTGGGCCACGCGCTTGTCGGCAAGCTCTGGAATTCCAGGTAGACCCGCCGATCGCGTCTCCAACGTGGCGCCTTGTCCTGGGCGGGTGAATCCGCGACGGGTGGCGGGGCCGAAGCTCGCGCCTGCCGACCCCGGGGGGCCGGCAGGCACCGGCACGAGCTATCGAGCGGGTCGGACAAGCACGTAAGTCCGCGCCGATCCGAAGTTGTTGCTCAACGTGATGTCCACGCGACGCGTCGTGGCTGCAAGGTTGTTGCCGAGAACCGTGAACGTCACGCTTCGGCGCCCCGCCGGGACGATGACCACGCCGGGTCCGATCAAGGCGGCCGCCGAGTACGAGACGAACACCGGGGTCCCGCCCGTAGGCGCGTTCGCGTTGAGGTTCACCGTGATCGTGGAACGCTCTCCCGTTCGGATCTCGCGAGCCCGAGCCGAGGCCGACACCGGCCTGATGTTGAGGGTAGGCACGAATGAGAGACCGGTCACGAAGGCGTAGCCGTCAAGGATGCTCGGGTCGGTCATGAACGTCAGGTACTGGCCCGCTTGGGGCGCGGTGACGACGACGTCCGTGAACCCCCACGTGCCAGGAACCGTCACCCGGGTCATCTGGGTGCCGAACGAATTCGGCACGTTCGCGATCCCGATCAGGAGATCGGTCGGGACGAGGTTAACCGACCAGAAACGTAGACGAACCTTCGCGCCTGCGCTTACGGGGTTCAGCAACGTCAAGCCGAGGCGGTCATTGTTGCCGTTGATCTGCGTGTGGAGCCCGACCTTGGTGTTCCCAACGGGCGGTGCCGGGCCGAAGTCGGCACCATAGACGAGGTCGGTCTCCCCGGCAGCGCCGAAGGCCCTGCAGAAGGCGACGTTGTCGGTGAACGCCGTGTTCGAGAGATTGAACTGGGTCGAACCGAACGAATTGTTCGCGAAGTCCGGATTCTGGACGAGTTCCTGAGCCGTCGCCGACGAAATGCCGAGGAGCGCTCCGAGTATCGCCAGCCCTGATCGAAAGATCTGCATCGATCGCATTGAAAGTCCTCCATTCATGGGCCGCCCTCTCTGCCTGAGAGCATCGGCACCTGGGGGAACTCTACCCGCATTGGTGCAACCATGGCGACTGCACCCGAATCGGCGGCTCGGGACCGAGGCCCCCTTCAGAGCGCCGTGCGACGTCTCGCGGGCTCCTTCCGGTCTCCGCGAAGAGCAGAGACGGCTTCGTGACCTCGTCCTGAGGCATCGCTTGGGGAAGGACGCTGCGGCGACGAAATCCGGAGAAGCACGGGATGGGCTCAGGCACGCGCCCACGCTTGAACCGCGGCCCGTCGGCCGGTATGCCCGCCCTCCCTGTGGCACCGGAGGCAGCGACTCGCGAATCGGTGGTGGGCGGTACAGGACTTGAACCTGT
>DKKT01000011.1 GCA_002455425.1 Chthonomonas sp. UBA6659
TTCATGCTGCTTGCCTTTCTCGCCGGAGAAGGACGGATGGAGTGCATCTGCAGAAGTGGATAACATGATCCCCGTGAGGCGATCTCGAAGCATTGCGTTCGTGGCGGCTTTCTTGGCGGCGTTGCTGGTTGTTGCGGCGATCTACTTCGGTTCCGGAAGGCTGTCACGGTTCGACACACCTCTCGCAGCCTATGCGGCGGCCACGGTTTTTGCCGCATTCGCCATCGCGTATCGCTATACGATGTGGATTCAGCGTCCACCGACTTGGCGGTACTTTCTCGCTGGGTGGCGGCTCTTCCTACGGCCGCGTCGCATGGTCTCCAACGTCGTGAAGCTATTCGGGCTCATCTGGAACCAGATCGTCGCGCAGAGGTTCATCGAGCGGCGAAGCCGTCAGCGATGGACCGCCCACATGTGCCTGGCGTGGGGTTGCCTTTTGGCGTTCGCGATCACGTTCCCTCTCAGCTGGGGGTGGATCCAATTCGGCATTGCGGGCAACGGGCGCGACTATGTGGTCGAATTCATGGGATTGCCCACGTTCTCGTTTCCACCCGATGGCATCGTTGCCTTCTTCATGTTCAATGGTCTGAACGTGAGTGCCGTTCTCGTGCTGATCGGCGTCGGTCTCGCGATGCACCGACGGATGTTCGATCGCGGTGCTCAGGCCGTGCAGACTCTGGCGAACGATCTGATACCGCTCTTCCTGCTCTTTGCCGTTTCGGTGACGGGCCTGATGATTACTGCAAGCTACAAACTGATGGGAGGGGAGAACTTCTCGTTTCTTTCTCTCCTGCACGCCTTCACCGTTGTGGTTCTCCTGCTGTGGTTGCCTTTCGGGAAGCTCTTTCATGTCATTCAGCGTCCTGCCCAGCTCGGCGTGGCTTTCTATAAGGAGGAAGGGGATCGCGGACCCCGGGCGACGTGCGTCCGCAGCGGCGAAGAGTACCAGAGTCAACTTCATCATGACGACCTCGTCGAGGTGATGCGCGAAGTCGGCATGGATTTCAAGGATTATCAGAAGCTATCGCCAGCCGAGAAGCGGAAACTCATCGCGCTCAATCAAGCCGCCCTCATCGAGGGGCAACCGTTTGTGGGCTAGCCGCGGCTCAGCCCGCGCAGCATCCACACATTCACGAGGCATAAGCCTACGCTGGCAAGAGCCGCAGGCAGGGCCATCGCGGTCTTACCGTGCAGCATGCCCTCGAGAACACTTACGAAGAGCCATAGCTGGAGAAGGATGAGCACCAGGTTAAAAAGCAACAACGCCACGAACAAGGATGAGCGCTGACGATCGCGGGACGCATCCGGCTTCAATGAACCACCCCGACGGCCCAGAGTTCGCCGTCTCGATTCTCGATGAGGACCCGAGGCAACGGCGCCGGGGGCGGGCCCTGCAGCACGCTTCCATCCTTGGACGAGAACGCCCCGTTGTGGCATGGGCAGAAAAGACGTTCCGTTTGGGCTTGATAGTCGACGGGACAGGAGAGATGGGTGCACCGACGCGAGAACGCGCTCAGCGTGCCATCCTTATGATGTACGAGAATACACAGGTCGGAGGGACGCGGATAGCCGAAGCCCAGCGCGGTACCGGTCGGGACCTCATCGAGTCGGGCTATGCGGATCGGTTCGAAGCGCCGCTCCCCACGCAGGGCACTGGACCAGGCGGCGAGGCCGACCGAACCGATCGCGAGGCCACCGCTTGCCAAGGTCATGAACTTGAAGAATTCGCGCCGCGACACGAAGCCGTCTTGTTCCCAGTCGATGGGGAAATCATCTTGAAGAGCCTTATCCATCAGCGCACCCTCGCTTGGTTCAACAGGTCGGACTTGCGAATCATCGTTCCGGGATTCACCTCAAGGCGCTTGGTGCCCTGCGGCACCATGAGGTTCACCTTGGTGCGAATCGTCCGGCCACCGAAGATGAACTCATTGATCGGCGTACCGTGCCTCTGCGCCGCGATCTCCTCCGGGGTTCCGTACATGAGAGCCCGGGACGGGCAGACTGTCGCGCACATTGGTTTCTTTCCGATCGACGTGCGGTCATAGCACATATCGCACTTCATCATCTGGTCGATCGCGGCGTCATACTTCGGAACACCGAACGGGCATGCAAAGACGCAGTTCGTGCACCCGATGCAGCGGGGTTTCAAGGAACTCTGAACGACGCCGTCGGGAGTCCGCTTGATCGCGTCCGCCGGGCAAACGGCGGCACAGGCGGGCTCGTCACAGTGCATGCAGATGACGGGTGCAGTCTGTACGCTATCTCCGCGCTGAATCGTCTCGAGGTGGATCATGCTTACGCCGCGGTGCGTATCGCATTCGGCGCATGCTGCAACGCACGCGTTGCAGCCGATGCAGCGACTCGGATCGATGTAGAACTGACGCTCGCTCATGAGGCGGGCTCCACCGGTGCGATGCGGACCACCGACTTCTTGAACTCGGGAATCTTGCTGAGCGGATCGAGGGCGCGGTTGGTGAGGTTGTTCGCGGCTAGGTCGCCGGGCCAGTGATAAGGAATGAAGATCGTATCGGGCCTAATCGTCGTGACGACCTTGGCTTTCAACACCACCGCGCCACGCCGGCTTTCGACTCGCATCATCGCTCCATCACGGATTCCGTACCGCTGCGCGAGAGTCGGGTGGATCTCGACGTAGGGCTCCGGACACATATCGACCAGCCCACCGATGCGCCGGGTCTGGGTGCCGCTGAGATACTGGGAGACCACGCGGCCGGTGGTGAGGATGACCGGATACTCCTCGTCCGGCTCCTCGGCGCTGGGGCGGTAGGGTGTCGGATGGAAATGGGCTTTACCGTCCGGGGTGTGAAACTTCAGCGTTTCAAACAATCTCGGCGTTCCGGGGTGGCCGATCTCCGGACACGGCCAAAAGACGCCCATCTCGTTTTCGATCCGCTCATAGGTGATTCCGTAGTAGTCGGCCGTGCCGCCTTTGGATGCCACGCGCAGCTCGTTGAAGATGGCCTCACTGTCGGTGAAGTGGTCGAAGTACTTGCCGCGTCCGAGACGCCGCGCCATCTCGAGGAGGATCGAGGTGTCGGTGCGGGCATCGCCGGGCGGATCGACGGCCTTCCTGATCCGAATCACCCGGCCTTCGGCGCTCGTACTGGTTCCCTCTTCTTCTTCGTGGAGTGAACCCGCCAAGACGATGTCGGCGTGATGCGCGGTCTCATTCAGGAAGAAGTCGATGGCGGTGTAGTGTTCGAGTCTCGAGAGTGCCTCGCGGGTGAAGTTGGAGTCAGGGAGCGAGACAAGGGGGTTGAAGCAGATGCTCACCAGGGCTTTGATCTGGCCTTCGTGGATCAGGTTCATGATCTCCTGAGCGGAGTGTCCCTTGCGCGGGAGTTCCTCTTCGGGAATGCCCCACACGTGGGCGATGTACTCACGGTGTTGAGGGTTTTCGATGTCCCGATTTCCGGGAAGCTGGTCGCATTTGTGACCGTGCTCTCTCCCTCCCTGTCCGTTTCCCTGTCCGGTGATCGTCGCGTAACCGCATCCGGGTCGCCCGAGCCGGCCGGTGGCCAGGACGAGGTTGATGCATGCGAGAACGTTGTCCACGCCCTTTGTGTGATGCTCGATGCCGCGGGCGTGGAGGAGAAAGCTCGTCGGGGCCTCACCCCACATCGTCGCCGCCTTGACGATATCCTCGACGCGTACGCCGCTGATTCGAGACGCCTCTTCAAGCGGCATCGCGAGAGCGGAATCCCGGGTCTCCTCCCAACCACTGGTGTACTTGTCGATAAAGGCCAGATCGACGAGGTTCTGCTCGATCATCACCCTCAACATGCCCACGAGGAGCGCACTGTCGGCGCCTGGCCGGACGGGCAGGTGTAGATCGCAGGTGCGCGCCATCGGCGTGACGCGCGGATCGATCATGATCAGCTTTGCTCCACGGTCACGGGCGCGCCAGATATAGTCGGTGGTGATCGGAGAGCACTCGGCGACATTCGTTCCCGCGCAGAGAATCACCTTGGCCTCGAGGATGTCGGCCCAGCTGTTGGCGGCCCGGTCGATGCCGAAGGCCTTCTTGTTGCCGGTTCCTGCCGAAACCATGCACAGTCGTCCGTTGTAATCGAGTTCCTTGGTTTGAAGGGCGACTCGTGCGAACTTGCCGACGAGGTAGCTCTTCTCGTTGGTGAGTGAGACGCCGCTGAGCATCGCGACCGCGTCCCTGCCGAACTGGGCTTGCACCCGCTGGAGCTCGCGGACCGTCGTGTCGAGGGCTTCATCCCAAGAAACGGGAACGAAACCCGTTCCTTCGACCCGTTTCATCGGAGCGAGGAGGCGATCCGGATGATTGTCCTGGAGATAGCGTTTGACTCCCTTCGGGCACAGTTTGCCGCGATTGAATGGAAACTCCTCCCAAGGCTCGAACCCGATGACCCGGTTGCCTCTCACCTTCAACTGGATGCCGCACTGTTGGCCACAGAAGCAACAGTGCGTCTTGACGAGCTTCTCGGGTTCGCTCCGATTCTGCCACCCGCCGACCGGACTGTAGTTGAGGGTCGGACCAAACTGAGCGGTGAGCTTCTCGACGGGCACAGGGAGCTTCGCCATTCTGAGCAGGCTACCACCCGTCGTCGCCGGCTTTCATGATCGTCGTCATGGCGATGTCGTACGGCAGAGCGAACAATGGACGCGGAGGACCCTATGACCCCTGTCGAACGAGACCATCTGCAAACTTGGCAACCCAACGAACCTGAGTTCTGGGAGAACACCGCAAAGCCTATTGCCTGGAAGACGCTGTGGATCACGACCTTCTGCCTCATTCTGAGCTTCAGTACCTGGTTCATGGTCAGTGCGATCGTGGTGAAACTGACCGGCATCGGCTTGCAGTTCGACAAGAGTCAGCTCTTTTGGCTCAACGCCATGCCAGGTCTCGCGGCGGGCACTCTGCGCATCGTTCACACATTTCTCATTCCGATCTTCGGGACACGGAAGGTCGTCGCGGTATCGACCCTGCTGCTCGCGATCCCGGCCGTCGGTTGGGGGATCGCGGTCGCGAATCCGGGGACCAGCTATGGGACCTTCATGCTGCTTGCCTTTCTCGCGGGCTTGGGCGGCGGCAACTTCAGTTCCTTCATGCCGAGTACGTCGCTCTTCTTTCCAAAGAAGCTGCAGGGAACGGCGCTGGGGATTCAGGCCGGTATCGGCAACTTCGGAGTCTCGGTCGCGCAGTTCCTGATACCGGCTCTGCTCGGCGTGGCCATGGTCGGCTCGTCGCAGACGTTTTCCGACCCGAAGGGCACGAAGGAGATCTACCTTCAGAACGCCGCATTCATCTGGGTGCCCTTTGTCGTCCTCGGTGCGGTGGCGGCCTGGTTCGGGTTGAAACGAGTTCCGGTCGCGGCGAACTTCAGGGAGCAGTTGGACATCTTCAAGGACAAACACACCTGGCTGATGACGAGCCTCTACATCATGACCTTCGGTTCGTTCTCGGGCTTCGCGGCGGTGTTCCCGCTCCTGATCAAGGAGACGTACGGCAAGTTCCCGGGCGGCCCCGATCCCTTGAAGTACGCGTTCCTCGGGCCGCTGGTCGGGGCTTCGATTCGGGTCGTGTTCGGTCCTGTGGCCGACAAGCTCGGTGGAGCGAAGGTCACGATGTTGAGCGGCATCGGCCTGCTTCTGTGCGCCCTCGGCATCACCCAATACAGCCATCCGACCGACCTCTCGACGTGGGGAGGCTTCCTGTGGTGCATGCTCGGGCTGTTCCTGTTCAGCGGCATCGGGAACGCGTCGACGTTCAAACAGATGCCGATGATCTTCCCGCCTCGCCAAGCGGGCGGGGTGATCGGTTGGACCGCCGCGATCGCGGCCTACGGTCCCTTCCTCTTCAGCGTGGCCTTCGGGGCGATCATCGCGAGGACCGGCTCGGGGACGGCGTTCTTCTACGGGGCGGCGGTGTTCTACGCCGCGAATCTGTTCATCAACTGGTGGTTCTACACCCGCCGCGGCGCGGAAAAGCCCTGCTGATCCTCGCGGGGTGCGCCGCCACATCGGCGCACCCCGTGGTCTTGCCCCCATCGATCTCGGGACGGGAGTCGCCCCGTGCGCCCGGACTCCTGCGGCGTGGCGTGCGATCGTGGCCACGCGATCACGCACACTGACGTCATGCACGACGAAATTCTCCACCTCACCGAGCAACTTCTCGACGCGATCGGGAACGGCGATTGGGACACCTACGAGACCCTATGCACCGACGATCTCTCCTGCTTCGAACCGGAGGCACGTGGTCACCTCGTCCACGGTCTGCCGTTCCACCGCTTTTACTTCGAGGCGCCCGACTCTCTTCCCCGTCAGCACACGACGCTCAGCGCACCCCACGTGCGGCCGCTCGGCGGCGACGCCGCGCTGATCGCGTATGTTCGGCTTATCCAGCGCGACGGTGTCACCCTCGCGTTCGAGGAGACCCGCATCTGGCAGCGCATCGACGGCCAATGGCGTCACGTTCACTTCCATCGGTCGCCGGTCGCCTGACTCTTTGCTTTTCGGATTCAGCCCGGCAGCCGCCACTGATCCCAGACGTTCGCGTCCTCCCATTCCTCCGTGGGTTCGTGTCCGGCCCGCCGAAGTGCGAGCATGATCAGACCGGCGTGCCAGCCCTCGTGCCAGATCATGTGCTGGAGGTACAGGACGGGATGATCGTAGTTGCCGCACTGCTGGGCATTCTCGGCGATCTTCGCGCGCACCCAGTCGCGGACGAGGGTCTGGCTCTCGGCCAGCCTCTCGCCGATCGCACCCAAGTCGTTCGAAGGAATCCACTCGTCTTCGGTGACTGTGAAGAGGGGCGTGCCTACAGGCGCTTCGAGGCCGTTTGCCTTCATGTGCCAAAAGCGCCGGGTCGAATGCAGGTGGCAGAGGTGGAATGCGATCGTCCAGCCGTCGTCGGATGGTTTGGCGTCGAGCAGCTCGGGCGTGAGGGCGCACGTGAGATTGCTGATGATCGTGCATTGGCGGTCCCATGAATCGAGAAGCGCATCGGTCGGCGTCATGCCGCGAGTATGCCGGAACGCGATCGTCGGTGTGTCGCTTCGCTCACCGACCTCCCCGATGCCGGGCACAAGCCATCCCGGAATCAGGGAGGTATCTCATGCTTTTTTCACAGAGGGGACCATTGGGAAGATCCTCCCCTGATTCGGCNNCCGAACCCTCGAACCCGGGACGATCCCACCCGGTTCGCAGGGCTCACCGACCTCTCCCAAAGATAACCTATACTCCAGTCGAAACCTATGGAAGCGAATGAAGCCCTTGCGGATCTCGGTTTCCCTCCGCTCACCGCCGTTTGGTCAAGAAGATCGATCGCTGATCTTTACCGACCCGGCAAGCGATGCGGCATCTACGTGCTCGAATTCGAAACGGGTGAACTGTATTGTGGGCAGGCAGTCGACGTGACTCGGAGATATGTCCAGCACCGCAAGGTTCATACGGATATTCGCAATATCACTTTTCAGCCGGTCGCCCCTTCGCTCCTTGACGACACGGAAATCGAGGCTATCGCAGAACTCGAGCGTGCGGGATGGGCCTTGCGTAACATCGCTCTCACCAGCATTCCCAAAGGGGAATCCGACTTCGACCTGGTGATGAGTCTTGATGACCAGGCAAAGTGGCTTGAGGATGTGTCGTTCCGCCCAAAAGGTGGCATCCGCGTCGACGATGCCGACGTTCGGCGCAAGCATGCGCGTAATGCGGACAGATTTCGGTCCTTCCCCTTCGCCCACGAAGCAACGCAGGTTCTGGCAGCCTATATTGATGCGGCGATACCGCTTCCGCACGCCAGCGAACTCTCCTTTTGGTCGTGCAGCTGTCTCCCTGGGAATAACAATTCGGTGACCATCTATTCGCGGGTCAATCTCAATATGCAGGAAGTCCTTACCCTTGGCGTAGACGAGGGTGTCTTCTTCTGTTCCTGGCACTTGTCTGATTCGCCATTCTATGAGATTTCGGAGCGCGAAGTCGTCGACCTCATCGATCGATTAGAAATTTGGCACGAGGATCACTGGTACAAACCCGGCGGACCGGATCAAGTGAACGTCGGATGCGACGGCGTTGAAAATGCTCTTCGCGTCCTTTCCGATCCGCTCATGGTTCGCGCGATGCGCCTCATGAATCTGCGGCTGATGAAGAAAGGGCCGACGTATTACTCGCGGGCCCACTGCTTCGGACTCGTCGATGCGGCGTACGCTGTAAGGTAGCGCATTGCGCGAAGTGCTTCGTGCACACCATGACTCGGGAGCCCCACCCGGTTCGCTTCGCTCNNCTGGCGGGACGGAGGGGGTCCGAGTCCGGAGCACCGGAGCCGACGCAGAGCATGCCTCGTGCGGTAGGCCCAGGACCACGAAACTCAGGCACCGCAAACACCGTCTCTCGCTCCAGGTTCAAGGGAACTTGTCCGATGCGCCATAATGTCGAATTGGAATGGGCGCTTCACGGATGAACGCTCGAAGGAATATGAAGAAGTTTTTCGCGATTGCAGGAGGCATCCTGGCGCTGGGCGGTGTGTGGTTCGCGGTCGTGGCCGCGCGCTACCAGCCGGTCTTGCGCCCGAACATCAAGATCGGCCCTGTCGATGTCGGCGGTCTGAGCGTCGAAGACGCCCAGCGCAAGCTGCGGCTGTGGTGGGACACCGAACGTCGGAATCCGGTCCGTTTCGAGGCGCCCGGCCTTGCCAAGGCACCCAGCCCGATGACGCGCAGCGCCTTGGGCATCGCGCTCGACGACAAGGCGTCGCTCGCACAGGTTCGCCCCGAGGACTTTTGGGACTCGGTCCAGCGTCAAGTCGGACTCGAGGAGGCACCTCCTCTGCAACTCGAACCGGTGTTCACAACGAACCCGAAGGCGCTCAAGTCGATCGAGTCGTTCGTGAAGCAGGTCGGCGGGACGGTTTCACCGGCCAAGGTGACGTTCGAGAAAGGCCAGATCCAGCGGGTTTACGAAAAGAGCGGCGTTCAACTCGAATCGGCGAAGATGGCGGAGTTGGTGACCGAAGTCGCTCAAAGCGGTACGGACACGATCGTGTTGCCTCTCGTCGAAGCGCCGAAGAAGATCGCGGACACGGAACTCGATAAGATCAAGGAAGTCCGCAGCACGTTTACGACCAAGTTTCCAACGAGCAAAGTGAGTCGATGCTCGAACATCAAGTTGGCTTCGTCGATCATCCACGGGACGATTCTCGCTCCGGGTGAGCAGTTCAGCTTCAACGGGGTTGTCGGACGACGGACGATCGCCGCGGGCTTCAAGGTGGCCGGGGTTCTGAAGAACGGGCGGCATGACACCGACGTCGGTGGCGGAATCTGCCAGGTCTCGACGACGCTGTATAACGCCGCGCTCCTGAGCAACCTCAAGATCGTGAAGCGCTCGAATCACTCGATTCCGATTTCGTATGTGCCCCTCGGACGAGATGCGACCGTCGACTACGGAACCCACGATCTTGTGTTCGAGAACACGCTCGACCATCCGATCGCGCTCGCGGCGAAGTACGAGCCGGGCAAACTCACGTTCTCGATTCTGGGGACGAAGACCCCGGGCATGGAGGTCAAGATCACGACCCAGCGGTTGCGGTCGTGGTCGGCAGGCACGAAGTATGTGAACGATGCGAGCCTGGCTCCGGGCAAGCAGAAGGTGATCGACAAGGGCGGCGGCGGCCATTCCGTGGTGACGTTCCGCGCGGTGCTCGTGAACGGGGAAGAGGTTTCGAAGGAGCGGCTGAACGCGAGTCTGTACCGAGGTGGGGCGCGGATCGTGGCCGTGAACCGCGCTCCGAAGCCTGCGGCCGCGAAGCCGGCGGCTCCGACCCCGGGGATCGGGACGACGACCACGACCGGTCCTGTGCCGGTTGCTCCGAAGCCGGCCACGGGCGGATCGAACTAGTCGCGCCGGCCCAGAGGCCACGCCCTGGGTCGGATGACGCCGCATCCACCTACGGCGGATGCGGGCGGAATCCGACCCCTTGCCCCGGCGCGACTAGTTCGGATCGACGGCGCGATAGGCCGTGATCACCTTGCGCTCGCCCGCCTTGCCACCTTCCGACGCCCCATGCTCCATTCCCAGGATCCCCGTGAACCCGCGTGAGGCGATGTGCGCGAACACCTTCTTGTAGTTCACTTCGCCTGAGCCCGGCTCCGCCCGACCTGGGTTGTCCCCGATCTGGAAGTATCCGATCTCATCCCAGCAGCGGTTCATGTTGTCGATGAGGTTGCCCTCTGTGACCTGAAGGTGGTAGAGGTCGTGGAGGATCTTGAGGCTCGGGCGATTCACAGCCTTACAGGTGGCATACAGGATATCGCTCGTCGCCCCGTACATCCCCGGATGGTCGCGCCAGTTGAGCGGCTCGATCACCATCACCAGCCCGGTCGGCTCGCACAGGTCGCACGCCCGTCGCAGCACGTCGATCACGCTCGCCATCTGGTGCCCGAACGGGCGGTTCGGATCGAGGCGACCGAGCACGGTCGTCACCCACTTCGCGTTGATCCGTTTCGCGACCTCGATCGACTCCTTCGTCTCGGCCAGAAACTTGTCGTGGAATTCCTGTCGACCCGTCGTCAGCGTCGGGTTCGACCAGTCGATGCCCTGAGCGACGAAGATGCCCATCCGGATGCCGCGGTCCGCCATGACCTTCGCTTGGCGCTCCTGCTCTTGCGCTGAGCGCCCCTTCATTCCGTTGTCCTCCCAGGCTAGGAAACCCTCGTCGGCGCAAAACTTGAGTTGATCGACGATGTCGTCTCCAGCGTGTTCCCGAAACATGCCGGGGTGCGGCGCATAGTTGAGCTTGAACGGGGCTGACAAAGGCTTCTCCTCGGGGGCACCCGCGATCGAAAGCACGGGGCCGACGGCAAGGCCGGCCCCGGCAACGAGTCCGGTACGAAGTAGATCGCGGCGCGTCATGATGGCCGCGATGTTACCGCCTCACAGTCGCACCACGACCCGGTAGCGATACGTGAGCACGAGCGTTTCACCAGGCTTCACGGGGACGGCCCAGGTCAGGCGCGTTCGTGGATTGAGCGCGTTCAGGCCCTTGGCCAGACCGGTGCGCTTCGGATTGGCGTCCGCCCCGAGGATTTCGCCGTTCACGTCTCGCTTCAGCTCCAGTTCGATCGCCTCCGCCTTGCGGTTGACGATCCGGATCGTGCCCTTGAGGACGATGTCGTTCACCCCGAATCGGGAGCTGCCCTGCACGACTTCGCGCTGGCTGCGAGAGACTTCTTCTTCGGTGCTCTCGACCGCGACGTCGAGGGCTTTGGTGATCTTGACCGTGATCGGAGCGTTTTCGGCGGTGTAACTCATCAGATCCTGTCCGAGAATCTCGCCGTCTTGGACCGTGACCGCCGGTCCGGTCGTGAGCGGTTTGCCGCTCGAGTTCGTGAAGGTGACGCTATGCCAAACGTCAGGGGGCGGGACGTCGCCGGGGTCACCGCGGAACGCGCTCTCGAGCCCGACCTCGTTCAGCTCGCATTCGTAGACATGCCGAAACGGGCTCTTGGCTCCGAAGAGCACGAACAAGCCGCGATCGCCGGGTTTGAGGGCGACCTTGGGCAGCGGATAGAAGAAAAGGTCCTCCGATCGCGTGCCGGCCGCATCGATGGCGGGGAAGGCATCGTCGAAGTTCTCACGTCGCAACGCGTTTTGCGCCATTTGTCCGCCGAGGCCGCGGAAGTCGGCGGGCGTGCCGATCGCGAGGAGGCTGTTCACGAACTGGTCGAGGGACTGCCCGACTGAGAGCGGATCGAGCAGACGGAGGTAGGGGATGTTCGGAAAGCCGGTGATGAGCCGCACCGAGGCCTGGCTCAGATCGAGGCGATCGGTGAGAAGGGTGGCCTTCGCGGTGAGTTCAAGGGTCTTCGGGTCCGAGATGTCGAGCGAATAGGACGGGGCCCAGGTGGCACCCCGCTCGAGGGAGAGAATCCTGACCTTGCCCCCGCTTGGACCGGAGGCTTCGATTCGGAGGATGGGGCTCTTGGATTTCCGTTCCACCTCCCAGACCAGGCCCTGGCCCTGTGCGCGCGAGATCGTGCCGAGGAGGATCGCCTGGACCCCTTCAGCGGTCTGGAACAACGCAAGGGTGTCGCTGACACCCAGGACCTTGCCCGAAAACGTCTTGTCGCCAACGGACGCCGTGACCTCGCGTCCGATATTGGCGCGGAGGAGATCGCCGATCGAACTGGCCGGAGCGCGGCTCGCACTTTCGACTTGGGTCGCGGTGACCGACTTGATCGTCACGCTGTTCGAAGCCGTGATCCAGAGAGTGCCGAGGACTCCGTCGATCGGGGCGGCATCGACGGTGCCGGTCCCGGGGAGATCCCATTCCCGGACGACGACGGCGTAGCCGTTCTTGAAGAGGGAAGCGGAAACGACCTTCCCCTCGATCGGGGGCGCAAACAGCAACGAAACCAGCATCATGTCCTTAGGACGCACGGTCGAGGTCGCCAGGGTGCGAGTCTTCGTAATAGTGATCGAGGCGGGGAAGCCGATCGAGTCCAAGAGGCGACCGACAGACGGTCGGAACCGCCGCGAACTAGAATCTGTATTCTAGGAGAGCTTATGCGGAAACTGGTGGTACTGACGGTTGCGGTGTTTGTCGGGGCGCTTGCGGCGCTCCAGATCGATCATTGGGTTCGGCGCGACCGTGCCCCCGAGCTTCGCACGACCGAGTCGCTGCGGGGTGTCGACGGCTTCGGCGTGCGGCCCGTGAACCTCGAGTCCTCGGTCACGGCTCCGGTCGACTTCCGGGCGGCGGTGAAGAAGATCATGCCCGCGGTCGTGAGCGTCGATTCGACGAGCACCGGGCGCGGCTTCTTCGGCGAGGCGGTTGCCCAGAGTTCGTCCGGATCGGGCGTCGTGATCTCGTCGGACGGGAACATCATCACGAACCATCACGTCGTGGCGGGCGCGTCGAAGGTGCGGGTGCACTTTTCGGATGGGCGAAGCATGGATGCTCGCATTGTCGGGAGCGATCCGCGCAGCGACATCGCGGTTCTGAAAGTGAACGGCAAGGGTCTCCCCGCTGCCGAACTTGGCTCGAGCGCTGCGCTCGAAATCGGTGAATGGGTCATCGCGGCGGGCAATCCGCTCGGCTATGAGAACACGGTCAGCGTCGGAGTCGTCTCGTCGCTCGGCCGCACGCTTCCGACCGAAAGCGCGATTCTCGTCGATGCGATCCAGACGGACGCGGCGATCAACCGGGGGAACTCGGGCGGCGCGCTCGCCAATGCTCAGGGTCAGCTCGTCGGCATCAATTCGGCGATCGCCAGCAATACGGGGGGCTCGGTCGGGATCGGTTTCGCGATCCCGATCGACCGTGCGAAGCGGATCGTCAAGGATCTCATCGAGACCGGCCGAGTGCGGTATGGCTGGCTCGGGATCCAGATCAACCCCCAGCCGGTGCTGGCGAACGCGGGCGACCGTCAGGCGCTGTCCGAAATGGTCGGGGCGATGCCGCCGTCGGAGGGTCTTCTGATCCAGCGCGTGGTGCAGGGCAGCCCGGCCGCTCGACTCGGGATTCAGCGCTTCGATGTGCTGCTCGCGATCGATGGCAAGAAGATCGTCGAGGCGATCGACTTCCAGAAGCAGATGGTCGATCGGAAGCCGGGGGATAAGGTCGAGATCAGATACTGGAGTCGCGGCCAGACCAAGACGATCCAGGTCACGCTCGAGGACTTAACGACGACGACGTCGTGACGGTGGAGCCGGCAACACCGATGGAAGTACTGTGCTACCTGGCTCCATGGTATCGAGTCCCTAGTCTGGTTCCATTGCGTAGGTGACACCGTTGCAGTCGCAACAGTTGATGACGTAGTCGTCGAAGCCCGAGCCCTTACAGTATTCCCAGGTGTTCTCGTTGATCATCCGCTTGAACTTATGACGGTATCGGATAGTCTTCGTGTAGGCAGTTCCACCGCCGGCCTTTTGACAGATGACACCGTTCTCGCAGTACTCTTTGGAGCAGATGCCTATCGGCTCCCAGCCAGATCCCTGGCAGATCGGCAAACTGACACAGGTGTCCGACCACGTATAGCAGTCATAGGCAATGGCAGCGGTGGCAGCGAAGCACAGGGCTAACAGAGAGAGTCTAGCTCATTGCATGGGTTACCTCCTATGGTTCTGATTGGATCACTGATTCTGGAAGGGATCATCCAGCTCAGGGCAGGGATAAGTCGTTCGATTCTCAAGGAAGTGACCGATATCGACACGTGCCTTCACGACGATGCTCCCGTTCTCCCTGCAAAGGATCAGGGCGCGACGCCCCGTCTCGCGTGCGACTGTAGTCCGCATGTGATTCATGTCCACGAGAACAGGCCAATCGCCCTGGCGCTTTTCGGCGCAAGCCTTCATCTCAGGCGCATCCATTGCGACCAGAGGACTAATGAAGCGGCCGCTATAGGCGCCGAAGTTGGCCAAGTCGACGGTTGGGGGCGTCAGCGGACATCCGCAGGCGATGGACATCGGGAGGTAGGGTCGCCAAGCGGGAAATGTCAGGTTGTTCGGCGGATTCGCATCGAAGTCGGCCCGGTACATCAACGCAGCGGAGTAGATTTGCCTTAAGTTCGCGATGCAGATCGTCTCCTTGGCTCGTAGTTTTGCTCCAGTCAGAATGGGGAAAATCAACGCTATCAGAATCAAGATGATGCCGATGCAGACGAGGATTTCCATGAGTGAGAAGGCGCTTCTGTGTTTCATTTCGATCTCCGTTTGTCCCACGCGAGGCAGAGTGTGGCAAGTACGGTAAGCACGGCCAGAGCCATGTACTTGGTCGGTGCGAAGGCACTCATCGAGGCGGCGCTGAGCCGCAGTGTCGCGTACCCGGATGCAGCAGCGGCGATGGCAAGCCCGATGATCGCTACCCAGAGCCAGGCACGTGAATTTTCCCCGGCCCACGATCGACGGTCCCAGTGCTTGAGCCCGACACCGAGCAGGATTCCAGCGATCGTTGTGCCCAAGGTCCAGAGTCCCCAGCGGCGAATGGACGACTCGAACAAATCAAAGGTCCCGGGTCGAATCGCGGCTCCTCGAAACCGGACCTCGATCGCGATCGCCAGAAGCGCGCCGAGACCGCAGGCCACGGCCGCCTCCGGCGATTCGTGCGCGACCGCCGCACAGATGATGAGGAGGATCAGGAGACCGACGTAGTGGATGGCCGTGATGTAGTTCAGGTTCTGAGCCTTGACCGACGCAAAGACCATGAGATTCTGCGATTCGAGCACGATCGCCGGGATCGCGAGCCCAAGAACGACGGGCCCGAGGTGGGCCTGATCCTTGACAACGGTCGCCTTCACCGAGCGTCGCCTCCGCGGGTCATGCTGATCACAAAGTCCCGAAGTAAAGTCGTATCGTCCTGCTTGGCAATAATGCTGCCGGCTGTTGAGACAAGATAGGCTCTGGGTTGGAAGTACGCGTTCAGGTGCTTCATGTCGGCTGAAGTACATGACAGAATCGAGGCGTGCCGACTGAATCCTTCACTGATCAGCGCCTGGGAAGCCCGAGCCGAATCAGTGACAATCACAATGCGGCCAGACCGCCAGTCCTTGGGCGAAAGAGCGCGGAGCTTCGAAGCGGTGCAAGCCGTACACTCGCCAAACGCGATCACAACCGATGGGCCCTGGAGCCGGGAGAGAAAGCTGAACGCGTATGCTGTTCCTAGTGGTGGGTCGAGCTTTCTGGCCTCGGCCCAGTCATCGCTCGGTTCATGAGGCTGGTACGAACGCTCTGCCATCGGTACCACCCATGCTTGGAGGCCGAGTACCGCCATCACCGTAATCGCGGTCAAGGTGCTTACGGTGGCTAAGCTCACTTCAGGCTGGGTCGATGTCATGGGCGACTCCGTGAATGTTCGACAGCCCTGTCGAGCGCCTCTTTGCCAATCTCCTTACCGTTTCCATAAATGGTTCGGACGTTGCCCTGGACCAGGACAAAGGACGGACACGTAGTGACATCGAACTTCTTCGCGGCGGACTTACCGAGATCGGGCTGGACATGGGGTAAGCGGAACTTCTTGCCGAACTGAGCGGCTTCCGCAGGCGTACCGTCGAAGAATACTTGGCTAGGCGCCCTGGCTTCCCGTTCGACGAAGTGCCCCATCAAGGTATCGCAGAGCGAGCAACCACACATGAAAGCGACAACAGACTTATGGCCGTGCTGCACTTCATCCTTCGGGGAACATCCGAGGGACCCCAAACTCAAAGCGAGTGCCAGCGTAGCGAGTTTGAAACCGTTGGTGTTCCTCACCGGGGGGGGGGTGGGCTTTTTGCTCTCTGCTCTTCCATATCAGGAGCTTATACTAGGATTGCAGTAATGCCAATAGTAAAAAGTGCACAATGTGGCGCAAGGTGAAATCAGCCCTTTTGAACGCGGGCGTTGCGCAGCATCGCCTCGCGTGAGAAGCAGAACACCTCGTGGGTGAGGTCGTTCCACAGGTGGTAGATCGCGGGCAGTTCGTCCATGGTGAAGAACTTGCGGCCCCGCGATTCCTCATGGGCGCTGATCTCGACGAGATCGTCGACGCGCGCGACGTAGGCATCGACCCACCGGATTTCGGAACGCTCCGTCACGCGATAGCAGCCGAGGTACTGGGCGTCGGCGAGGACGGCGCCGGCCTCTTCGAGGGCTTCACGGTGGGCAGCCTCAAGCGAGGTTTCGAACGGCTCGACGCGGCCGCTCGGGATGCACCACCCCCGATCTTCGATGTCGCAAAGGAGCACTTGACTGTCGCGCCAGGGGAAGACGAGGGCGGCAAAGGCGCGCAACGGCGCACGGTAAGGAGCCGGAAAGAACTCCAACCGCTGTCGCCCAAATCTCCCCGAAGGAAAGCGCTTCAAAACACTACAACCTTGCCGATGACATCCTCCATCTTGAACGGTCCAAACCGTCGGCTGTCTTCGGACACCGGATAATTGTCCCCGATCACATAGATATGGCCCTCCGGGACAATGTACGGGCCTTGGTTGATCTTCCATGTCGACGGGACGTTGAGCCAGCCGACCTGCTGGCCGGCGAGGGCGTGGACGCGCTTGATGAAGTACTCGCCCGGCTTCGATCCCTTCAGGACGACGATGTCGTTCTTGCGGATGTCGCCGATGAGCCCGTAGGCGTGGCTGACGAGAACCCTCTGTCCGTTGCGCAAGGTCGGTTCCATCGACTCCCCGCTCACCTGGATGGTCTGGAAATTCGTCCGGAAGTAGATGACGAAGGCGAGCGTGAACAGCAAGATCGCCCCGAAGCCGGTGAAGGCTCGTCTCTTGGTCTTCGTACTCATGTCTTCCCTAACCTATTTTCGGTACGTCCGGCGCACTTCCTTGCGTGCCTGATTCCCATTGTAGCCCCGCTTCGGGGCCGATAGGCGGCTATACTGGGGAGGCGCCTATGGAAGCCTTGACTCGAATCCTGGCCAAATCGCCTGGATCGGCGCTCCTCGTTCTGAGCGTCTGTCTGGTGATTCTCGCTTGCGTCGTCGCGATTCAGGGTGCGCGGCTCCGGGCGGTACGCACCCGATTCGGGGAGTTGCTGACGGGCTCGCGCGGGGAGAATCTGGAGCGAATTCTGATCGATCAACTGAGAGAACGGGCGGCAATGGAGCAGCATGTCGAGACGTTGGAGCGACGCGTCCGGACGCTCGAAGCGAAAGTGGAGCACTCGAAGCGGCATGTCGGGGTGGTTCGCTACGATGCCTTCGGCGAAGCGACGGGAATGCAGAGCTTCGCGCTTGCCGTCACCGACGACCATGGCGACGGTGCCGTCGTCACATCGTTGCTCGGACGAGCCGACTGCCGTGTGTACTGCAAAGCGCTGGTCGGCGGTCGGTCGGAGCGGCCGCTCTCGGTCGAGGAGCAAGAGGCGATCGAGGCGGCGCGTGCGGGCGAGACGGGGGCGCTGGTTCGCTGATGTCGCACAGTCTCTCCGACGACGGCGTGCTGATCCGACGTTGCCAGCAGGGCGACCGAACCGCGTTCGACGATCTCATTCGGCGGCACGAACGACGCGCCTATCAGTATGCGTTCCGTCTGACTTCGAATCCGGAGGAGGCGTCCGACATCGTTGCGGATGCGTTCATCCGCATCTACAACGCCCTCCAGAGCTTCCGTAGTCAGAGTGCGTTCACGACGTGGATGTACCGGATCCTGACGAACTGCTACCTCGATCTGAAGAAGAAGGAGCGGAACCGGCCGACGGTGAGCCTCGAATCGACGATGCAGACCGCTTCGGGCGAGGTGGAGCGCCAGTTCGAGGATCCCGGCGAGGGGCCGGATGTGGAAGTGGAGCGATTTGCCCGGGAGGAGAAGGTCCAGGATGCATTGGGCCAACTTCCGGAGTATCAAAGAGCGATGCTGGTGATGTACCACGTCGAGATGCTCAGCTATGAGCAGATCGCTGAGGCTTTGGACCTACCTTTGGGCACCGTCAAGTCCCGTTTGAACCGGGCGCGGCTGTCTTTGCGGGAACTTCTCGTTCGGGACGAGGAACTTTTCGTCATCGAGTGAAGTCTCACGACACAGCACGAGGTTAGACGATGAACGCTCCCAAGGCGCGAGAATACTTTTCCGCATATCGCGACGGGTCCCTGGATAAGGGTCTCAAGCAGGCACTGGAACGAAAGTTCCAGGAAGACGGCCTGCTTCGAGCCGAATACCAGGCATTCGAGCGCGCACTCAAGGAACTCGAAGGTCTGAAGAACCAGCCGATCGAGGTCCCGATCGACCTGCACGAGCGCATCTCGGCACGGCTGGACAAGCATGTGTACGAGACCAAGCGCTCGGCCAAGCCCGGCTTGGTCGCCTGGTGGCGCCAACTCGCCTATGGCGGAGTGGCGGTCGTGGCGATCGTCGGCGCGGTCTTCGCGGTCAAAGCGGTTTCGGGCGGCGGCGGATCCGGGGCCAGTTTCCTCGGCAACGGCGGCAAGGTCCAGCGTGTGCGACCGAACCCCGTGATCGTCGAGAGTGCGGGCAAGATCTCCGTGAAGTTCGATGCGATGCCGGGTTCGAAGGTCAACCTTCGCGACGGCATGGGCGGCCCGATCGTCGAGACGCTGGATCTCGACACGGCGGTCGAGTTCGAGCTCAGCAACTCGAGTTCGAACCCGAGCGAAACCGTGATCGAAGCGGCCGATGGCACCTACCTCACGACAGTGGTGCTTCCGGGCAGCGTGAAGCAGGACGTCCCGACCGGCAACGGCACCGTTCTCGACTGCGCGAAAGCGATTTCGGCTCAGTTCGGCGTGGCCGTCCACATCGAAGGCAAACCGGGCGACCCGGCCGACTGGTCGATCTCCGGAACCAATCCGGTGACCTCGGTCACGGCGAAGTTCCAAGACAAGAATGCCAGCGTCGTCAAGCTCAGCGACAAGCTCTACCGGATTCGGTAGTTCCTCGCCAGAGCGTCCTCTGCAACCGACAACCCCCTCGATTCGTCGAGGGGGTTGTTTGTTTGCGTTCGCGCTAGGTGGGGGCGAGCACGAGCGTCCTCGCGATGGTCTGGCCGCGGTGCCGGATGTCGACGACCTTCTGCACCGTTAGGTTCAGGCTGTTCCATTCGACCGTCGCGCCTGCGGTGGTGGCGTCGTCGAACGGGACGGTCGCGATCCGCAAGGGTCGAGCAAGGGTGTCGAGCTGCACGTCGGTCAGGTACCGCGAGGCGTAGCCCGGGGAAACGACCGAGAAGACCCCGACTCCGCTCACGAGGCCGACCTTGAACCCGTCGCCGACGTTCCGTATCGCATTGCGCACGCGAAGCTGGAGGGCGGTCATGCCGCATCCTCCTCATCGCGTCCCTTCTTGCCCTGCGAGGCCGCGATCGGGGCTGGGGTGGGGGCGATCGGATCGAACCGGACATAGGGGCGTAGCCGCGCCGCGCCTTGTTCCTTGAGACCGTACGCGTCGGACGGAACGCGGCGAAGCGGCGAGAGGACGAGATCGCCGATCTGGATCGCGTCGAGAACGCCGGGCTTCCTTCCGATCTGGGCGAGGAACTCTCCGGCGATCAGCTCGGCCGCGCCGAGGTTGAGGGTCGCCTGGAGCCCGGCGTTGCCGGTGTCGGCCAGCGCCCAAGGGAGGAGCGCGTATTCGATCACCGGTATCCAGTCGGCGATCAGATTGTCGATCGCGGCATCGAAGTCGGTGACGTCGATGCCGGCCTTCTCCTTGACCTTGGCACGAGTGACGCTGAGGCTCATCGAAGGCCCTCCCGCTCGGCGAGGCGACCGAGGAGCCGCGATTGGTCGCGGACCTCTTCGCGGAGCCCGTCTAGGGCTTCGGCCAGCCGTTCCTGGATCGATTCTTGTCGCCTGATCGAGGATTCGAGGAATCCGGCGAACCGTTCCAGGAGTCGGCGCTGGCCGGCAAGTCCGATCCGGGCGAGTGCAAACGCCGATGCCGTCACACCGCCCAAGAGGAGCAGCAACTCGCGCCAGGCTACGACTTCCATCGCAGTGCGCGGCGCACCCGCTGCAGGGTCGCCAGGAGGGTCTGGAGCCGCGCGTCGAGGTCCTCGAACGCCTCGGCCAGCGCACGGCTGTCGGGATCGGAACGGCCCCGGAGGTAGTCGCGCAGCTGAGCCGAGAATGTCGTCGCCGACTCGGCGAGGCGCGAACCGGCCAGAACCAGCGCGGCGACAGCACCGAGCGCACCGCCGACGCCTATCCCCACGAGAAGAGAAGCGATGTCCTGGAGGTTCATACGATGGCTCCGAAGGCGGTTTGCCAGAGGCCGTAGCCGACGTTGTATCGGGCGCGGACGCCGTAGTGGTAGCGGTCGCGCATCCAGGCGGAGTCCGATCCCGAGCCGGCTTCGAGAGCCGAAAACTCGACCGGCACGTCCTTGCGCTCCTGGAGGATCACGCCGCGGATCGGGCGCTTGGTGTCGAGGAGGAACCAGTAGTCGTCGGAGGTTCCCGAGAGGAATGGGGTGACGACGACCCGGAGCTTGCCGTGAAACGGGTTCAGGTAGTTCGTCGGACCGGCGCTGTCGGAGACATTCGCCTGGTACACGACGACCGGGCTCTCGGCAAGTTCGATCGCGGTCCATGCGAGCTTGGGCCCGACGACGAGGGTGTCGGGCAGGATTCCGAGCGGGGTACCGGTGTCGTCCGGGATCGTCATCATGCCCGAGAGGGCTTCGGCGAGGGAGGCCGACGCGAGCGCGGTCGAGCCTCGGTTGGAGACGGTGCCACCTCCCGGCAGTGGGTGCGCGGTGTTGAAGAAGCTGACGCCGTCGTAGCCGCCGGCGGTTGCGCCGCCGACGAGGGCCTCGACAACGATCTGCTGTCGGTGGTTCACGACCCGCGTCGCGAGGTCGCGCACCCGGAGACGGATCAGATCGAGTTGGTCGTCTTCGATCGCTCGGCGGTCGACGGCGATGCTCGATTCGAAGACTTTGTCCTCGATGGTCATCGCATAGGCGGCCATGCCGGCCGGACGACGCTCGTCGACGAACTCGCGCATCGGGGGCGTCGCGCCGAGCCACGCGTACTTCTGGATCGGCATCGTCGTCTGGATGACGGTGGCGATGCGATCGGCGAAGCCGGCGTCCAGTTCGCTGCGGTAGGCAAGCTCGAACTCGGCGCGGAGGCCGGGGACGAGCAGATCAGGTATGTCGCTCTTGGAAAGAGGCATGCCTCACTCTCCTTTCAAAGAAACAGAAGTCGTCACACGGTGTGGTTGTCGATGCGAACCCGGACGCCGGTCGCACCGGTCGAAGTGGTCTCGAGGCCGACGATGGTGCCGACCTTGTACTGGTTGGTGAGACCGGAGGTCGAGACCTGGACCTCCCAGTCGGTGTTGGCGTAGACCTCCTTGCCGATGTCGGCCTGAGCCGGGGTGAAGCCGCTCGCCGCCTTCATCACAAACGAGCCGCTCTTGGTCATGTTGAGGACCTTGTCGCCGGCCGCACCGGAGGCGTTGTCGACGGTTTCATTCGCAACGCCGACGAACTTCAGGTTGGCGACGGCGTGGTCCATGCGGGCCGCGAAGCCGCCGGCGTTGACTCCGATGAGCGAGCCCTTGTAGAGCTTGGCGGCACTCGCCTTGTAGGAAACGACGAGCCCCGGCTTCTCGAAGGACTCGTAGGCTTGGCTGAGGGCGGGCATCAGGCACCTCCGAACCCGGCGCTCTTGCGGCGGGCGATCTGGTCGAGCTGGATGTCGGGGAAGTGGCGGCGGTAGAAATCGGCTTCCTCGGGCAGGAGGAGGTGGGCCGCATCGTCGATCGGGAGATCGGGCACCTGCTCTTGGAGCAGCATGTGGGTCGGCGCTCGCTCGATGAGGGTCTGGACGAGCTGGGCGACGGGTGCTGTCTCGCCGTCGAAGTGGATCGCATCCTGGTGTTCGAGGAGTGCACGCGCCATCGGCGCTTGGGCCGGCGATAGCTTGCCCTGGCGGACGTAGGACGCGACGAGGGCGTCCGCTTCGGCGCGGCGGTGCTCGGCGCGAAGCGCCTCGTAGCGGGCTTGCCAATCGGTCGCCCCGAACTCGGGCGGCGATACGAGGCGGCCCTCGAAGTTCTGTCCGCGATGGAAGAGCCGAGCTCCCGCAACCCGAGGATGGCGGACGAGACTGACTTCGCGGATCGCCCCGAGATCCGGCGCGAGGCCGAGCGAGAGCGCCTGGGCTCCCGAACGTTCGATGAGGGCGTGGGCTTCCGTGGTCAACGCTACGGTCCCTCTCAACTCCTCGCCATCGACCCTGACGTCCGTGAGGTAGCCGATCTCGAGAGGGGAGTCGGCGTGCTCGATCAGGACCGGCACGGGAAGGTCGTAGCCGGCTTCGAGGGCGGCGAGCTGCTCGGCGCGCACGGTCACGCCTTTATCGGGATAGTCGCCGGTTCGAAACAACACCGCCTCACGGTCGATCCACTCGAACAGGCGCTCGAGGTAGGGGGGTGGCGCGGCCCCGGCCTCCCGGATGGCGTCCGCCAGCGCTCCGCGCTCGGCATCGTCGGCCTGGGTGCGTCGTCCGCGCCACCCCGGTCCCCATGCCGCCGCCCGGCGGAGCAGGGCATCCAGGTCGAGTTCGGTTTGA
>DKKT01000086.1 GCA_002455425.1 Chthonomonas sp. UBA6659
CGACCCCGCTTTTTTGCTCCGACCAGGGATTGGTCTGCGAAAAGCCAGGTCGGTGTGTCCTCGATCACGGGCGTCGACAGGCTGCGCCAGTCGATGTCGTCGGTTCGGGCCGCCGCGCGTCCGCGAATCGACTGAACGCCCCCTGTCCTGACCCTGAACCTCCTGCCTATACGCCTCGTGACGAGGAGGTGGGTTGCTTCCCGCCTCCCTCGCGAATCGGGTATGCTTAGTGATTCGGGCGGGGTCCGTCCGAAATCCCACAATTAGGCCACGGGCAAGGTGCGGCGCGTCCGCAGACCGACCCGGGAACGGCGNNCGTGAATACGAATGGCAAAAGAATGTCTTAAAGTCAAGCATCGCAAGGTCGAAGCGCGATGGGCCGAGTACGAGAAGAAGCTCGCGGCGATCGTTGCCGACGGCAAGCTGAGTAAGGAAGAGCGCGAGGAGAAGATCGCCGCGCTCGAGGCGGAGCGGATCAAGAACCGCCTCTACAAGGCTCGACGCTACCATCGATGTGCGGTCACGGGTCGCTCTCGCGGCTACTATCGCTTCTTCGGTGTCTGTCGACAGGTACTCCGAGAGATGGCTCACAAGGGCATGCTCCCGGGCGTGACCAAGTCGAGCTGGTAAGGGAGGTTCTAACGATGCATAGCGATCCCATCGCCGATCTTTTGACGCGCATCCGGAACGGTTGTCATGCAGGTCTGCCTTCGGTCGAAGTGCCGATGAGCAAGATCAAGCTCGACATCATCAAGATCCTCGAGAACGAAGGGTTCCTCAAGGGTCATGAGGTGGCGACCGAGACCAAGTTCCCGACCATCCGCGTCCATCTTCGTTACGACGCCAAGCGCAAGCCGATCATCAAGAAGCTGGCGCGCGTCAGCAAGCCGGGTCTGCGCGTATACAAGCCGGCGGATGAGCTCAAGCCGATCCGCTCCGGTCTCGCAACCCGCATTCTGACCACGAGCAGCGGCGTCATGACCGATCGCGAGGCCCGCAAACGCCACATCGGCGGCGAAGTCCTCTGCGAGGTCTGGTAGGAGGCCTAACGATGTCAAGAATCGGAAGACTTCCCATCGCGGTTCCCGGCACCGTCACGATCGACGTCGACGGAGACAATCTCGTGACCGTGAAGGGACCCAAAGGCGAGCTGAAGCAAACGATCTCGAAGGAACTCGAGATCAAGCAGGAAGACGGCACGCTGACCGTCGAGCGACCCTCGAACGAGTTTCGGGTCCGAGGCCAGCACGGTCTCGCCCGCACGCTGATCAACAACATGGTGGTCGGCGTGACCGAAGGGCACAAAAAAGTCCTGCAAATCCAAGGCGTGGGCTACCGCGTCGCACTCGAAGGCAAAACCCTGGTCTTGAGCATGGGCTACTCGCACCCCGTCAAGGTGGATGCGAAGCCGGGGATCAACTTCGAGATCGCGGCGGACGAAAAGACCCGTGCCCAAAGTATCACCGTCTCCGGCATCGACAAGGCCCTCGTCGGCCAAGTCGCCGCCGACATCCGCAAGGTTCGAAAACCCGACAGCTACAAAGGCAAGGGTATCCGGTATGCGGGCGAGATCGTTCGCCTCAAGGCCGGAAAGCGGGCCGGTGCCAAGAAGAAGTAAGGCGGGCTAACACGATGTCGAAAAAAACGAGACAAGAACTGAGAATCGCGCGACACGGACGTGTCCGCAAGAAAGTGAGCGGAACGCCCGAGCGTCCGCGGCTGGCCGTGTTCCGTAGCCTCAAGCACGTGACGGCACAGATCATCGACGACTCCGCCGGCCACACCTTGGCCAGTGCGGGAACCGTCGAAAAGGAACTTGCCGCCGCCGGCAACGCCGAGGGGGCCAAGAAGGTCGGCCTCGAACTGGCCAAGCGCGCCAAGGAAAAGGGCATCACCAAGGTGGTGTTCGATCGCGGCGGCTTCCAGTATCAGGGCACCGTCGCGGCACTCGCCGAGGGCGCGAGAGAGGGAGGGTTGGAGTTCTAACATGAAAATGGCCAGTCGAATGACCGGGCGGCGCGATGCCCGGCAGCAGATTCAGGACGGACCCCAGCTCGACGTTCGCGTGGTGCGCTCGAACAAAGTGTTCAAGACCCACAAAGGCGGCAAGACGGCTTCGTGGTCGGTCCTCGTCGTCGTCGGCGACAACAAGGGCATGGTCGGGGTCGGCCTCGGCAAGGCCCGGGGCATTCCCGACGCGATCCGCAAGGCCGAAGAGGCCGCTCGGAAGGCGATGTTCAAGGTGCCGATGATCGGCGACACGATCCCCCACGAGGTCAACGCCAAGTGCGGGACAGCCCATGTGCTGTTGCGGCCGGCGAGCCCGGGTACAGGAGTCAAGGCGGGAAGCGCGGTGCGAGCTTGCCTCGAAGCGGCCGGTATCCACAACGTCCTCGCCAAGAGCATGGGCAGCCGGAACGCGGTGAACATGGCCTACGCCACGATCGAAGCGTTCAAGGCGCTGAGCGTGCCGGAGAGGGCCGCCGAGCTCCGGGGGCTGGAAATCGGCGAACTCGTGCCGTGGCTCGCCAAGGCACGCAAGGAGGAAGCCGATGCTGCGCATTAAGCTCGTCAAGAGCCCGATCGGCAACACGCCGGCCAACCGCGCCACGGTGAAGGCGCTCGGCCTGCGCAAGATGCACCAGACGGTGACTCATCAGGACAACCCCGCGATCCGCGGGATGATCCACAAGGTGAAGCACATGCTCTCGGTGGAGGAAGTCAAGGAGTAGCACGATGAGTCTGCATCAACTGCGACCCGCCAAGGGCGCCACCAAGCGGCGCCGACGCGTCGCCCGCGGCATCGGAAGCGGTCTGGGCAAGACCGCCGGACGAGGCACGAAGGGCCAGAAGGCGCGACGGCAGATTCACCCGCGCTTCGAAGGCGGTCAGACGCCGATCCAGCGCCGGTTGCCGGTCAAGAAGGGCTTCCGCAACATCAACCACAAGGAATACGCGATCATCAACCTCGACGACCTCGAACGGCTGTTCGAAGCCGGCGATGAGGTCACGGTCGAGAAGCTTCTGGCCATCGGCATCATCCCGGGGGTCAAGGATGGCGTCAAGGTCCTCGGCTTCGGTGAACTCAACAAGAAGCTCAAGGTCACCGCGCACCGGTTTAGCAAGACGGCCGAAGCGGCGATCGGCAAGGCCGGTGGGGAGGTCATCCGACTGTGAGCATGGCGCTCGGAGCCGGTAGCGGCGGGGGCATGCGCGGAGACAAGGGTCTCCGCATGCCCCTGACCGAAACCCTGCGACTTGCATGGGCGGACCAAGAACTCCGGCAGCGGATCATGTTCGTCCTGATGATGTTCGCGATCTATGCGCTCGGCGTGCACGTGCCGGTCCCGATTCCTGGGGTCAATGCAGCGCTGTTCGAGCAGAAGATCCAGGACAACGCGTTCTTCGCACTGATGAACACGTTCGGAGGAGGCAGCCTCAAGCGAATCTCGATTTTCGCCCTTGGTTTGAATCCGTACATCACGTCCTCGATCATCATGCAGATTCTCACGCAGGCCTTCCCCCAATGGAAGAAGGAACTGCAGGAGGGCGGCGAGTACGCCCGCCGCAACCAGAATCGCCGGACCCGTGCGCTGACACTCATCCTCTGCGTCTTCCAGGGCACAGGCTTCCTGACCCTGATGAAGGACGCGATAGGGCCGCAGTCGACTCTCACGCTGGCGACCATCGTGGTGTTCTGGACCGCTGGGGCGATGGCGATGCTCTGGATGGGTGAGCAGATCAGCGAGAGAGGCATCGGAAACGGCGTGTCCTTGATGATCTTCGCGGGCATCGTCATCTCCGTGCCGAACCTGGCCAGCATGGTTTATCGGGCCGTCGTCGAACAGGGCGCCGTCACCTATTGGCAGCTCGCGATCCTCGCGGTCTTGTTCCTGGCCACGACGTGGATCGTGGTGCTGTTCACGATCGCCCAGCGCCGGATTCCGATCCAGCACATGCGGCGACAGTTCGGTACCAAGGTCGTGGGCGGGGCGACGAGCTACCTCCCGCTGAGCATCAACCTCGCCGGGGTCATCCCGATCATCTTCGCGATCTCCCTGCTCTATATGCCGGCTCAGTTCGCATCGATGTTCCCTGCGAAGAGCGGGTTCCACGAGTTCTTCCAGGCCATCGCGGACTTCCTCCGCATGGACCTTCGGACATGGCATGGGTGGATCGGAGCGGTGATCTACACCTTCATGATCTTCTTCTTCACGTACTTCTACACGGCGATCCAATACAACGTGGAGGACATCGCCAATAACCTCAAACGTGGGGGATCGTACGTGCCCGGCGTTCGTCCGGGCAAGCAGACGAAGGAGTTCTTGGACGGCGTCATCTCCCGCATCACGATCGTCGGAGCAATGTTCCTCTCGCTGATCGCGCTGACGCAGTTCTTCGTTCCGTTGATCGCTCCCGGTTTGGGCACGATCAACGTGAATCTACTCTTCGGTACATCGCTCCTGATCATGGTCAGCGTGGCCCTCGAGACCATGCGCCAGATCGAAGCGAACATCCTCATGAAGCAGTACGGCGGCTAAACTGCCCATTGGAAGCGGCCCCTCGTCATTGGCGAGGGGCCGCTCTTCTGGCCTTCGGGGTATACTTTTGGACTCCCGTTCCGATGCGCGACGGGTGTTGGACTGGGTGACGCTTCTCCCTCCCCGGGCCGATCAGTACATCGACTAGGAATCGTCATGGCAAAGCAAATCACGTCCGTCATCAAGCTCAACATCGCCGCGGGGAAGGGCACTCCCGCTCCCCCCGTCGGTCCGGCTCTCGGTCAAGCCGGCATCAACATGATGGAGTTTCTCAAGAAGTTCAACGAAATGACCGCACCGCAGATGGGCTTCGTTCTCCCGGTCGAGATCACCGTGTACGCGGACCGATCGTACTCCTTCGTGGTCAAGCAGCCCCTCTCGTCCGACCTTATCAAGCGCGCCGCCGGCATCTCGAAGGGTGCAGGCAACCCGTTGAAAGAGAAGGTCGGAGTACTGACGCAAGAGAAGCTCCGCGAAGTCACTCGGGCGAAAATGGCCGACCTCAACACCGACGATGAAGAGCAGGCGATGAAGATCATCGCGGGTACCGCCCGACAGATGGGCGTCAAGATCGAAGGCTGAGGCCTTCTGCGAAGCCCCAAGGTGACATTCCGCCCTGGGGGCTTCGTTACGTCCGGATCGCCTGCTGCCGCAGGGCGTGATCGGCCAGCACCAGCGCCACCATCGCCTCGACCATCGGCACCGCTCGGGGCAGGACGCATGCATCGTGGCGTCCCCTTCCCTTTAGCGTCGTGTTCTCCCGGGCAGCCGTGACGGTCTCCTGCTCGACCATGACGGTTGCTGTCGGCTTGAACGCGGCCCGCAGAAGGATCGGCATGCCGTTCGAGATGCCCCCCTGAATGCCGCCGCTCCGATTGGTCGGAGTAGTGACTCTTCGCTCGTCATCGGCGCGATAGGCATCGTTGTGCTCGATGCCGGTCAGCTCGGTGCCGGCGAAACCGCTGCCGATCTCGAACCCTTTGCACGCCGGGAGGCTCATGACGGCCTTCGCGATGTCGGCCTCAAGCTTGTCGAAGACCGGCTCGCCCCATCCGGCAGGTACGCCGCGAGCGACGCATCCGACGACGCCTCCGACCGAGTTCCCCTGCTTCCGGATCGCTTCGATCGTCGCAATCATGACCGATGCCGCGACGGGGTCCGGGCATCGGACCGGCGTTGCCTCGACGTCGGCTCGGGTCACTGTCAAGGGATCGACGGTCGCGAGATCGTGGTAGACCTTCTCGACCCAACCTACGATCTCGACACCGAAGCGCTCGCGAAGGAGCTTTTGGGCGATCGCTCCGGCCGCCACCCGCCCGATGGTCTCGCGGGCAGAGGCGCGGCCACCGCCTGACCAAGCTCGGATGCCGTACTTCTCGTCATAGGTGAAGTCCGCGTGCGAGGGGCGATACTTCTCGCGCATCTCCTCGTAGTCGCGGGAGCGGGCGTCTTCGTTCCGCACGAGCATCGCAATCGGCGTGCCGAGGGTGAGCCCGTCTTGGACGCCGCTCAGGATTTCGACGGTGTCGGCTTCTTTCCGCTGGGTGACGAGGTGGCTCTGGCCGGGCCGACGTCGATCGAGCTCGAATTGTATCTCCTCAGCCGAGATCGGCAGACGGGGAGGGCATCCGTCGACGACGACGCCGACACCTCCGCCATGGGATTCACCGAACGTCGCGATGCGGAACAGGACTCCGAACGTGCTCGCCATCCGGACTAGTTTGACACTTGAAGGTACGGCGTCAGTTCGCGGAGCCGGACACCGGGGGGCGCTTCGCCCATGTGCCCCAAGATCAACTTTGCTCCGCTCTCCTTGGTCGGCGTCCCGAGAACCAGACAGAGGCGTTTCTCAGCGCGCGTCATCGCAACATAGAGGAGGCGGAGTTCTTCCTCGCGGTTCTTCTCCTGCGATCGCTCGCGAAACATACCGTAGATTTCGGTGCTGCTCGTGGTGTACTTCGTGGCGACCAGCCCGGTATCCGGATCAACAAGGGTTTCCTTTGGCTTACGAAGGATGTCGTCGTTGAGATCGGTCAGCACGACGCACGGAAACTCAAGGCCCTTGGCCTTGTGGATCGTCATGATCTTGACGGCATCGACTTTGTCGTCGAGGGAAGGTGCGGTGCTCTCGCCGTGGCGCTTGAGCACCTGGAGCTCGCGGATCTGTTCGGCAAATCCGATCGCATCGATTTCCGGCTGGTTGGCCGCGATCTCGAGCAGGCGTCGGACGTTCGCGATCGTCTGCAGACCGTCTGGGCGGCCGGCCAAGGTGGGAAGCAGCGGGGAGTGGCGGAGCACTTCGGCGATCAGTTCCCAGGCGGTGAGCCGGTCGGCGAACGCGGACAGGGGGCGAAACCAGGCCAGGAAGGACGCAATTTTGGGCCCGTCCTCTTCGATCGGCGATTCGAGCCCATGAAGCCCTTCGATCGCGGGACGGGCCGCAGCGAGAAGCGCGATCGCATCCAGGGAGAGGCCGACGATCGGGCTCCGGAGCATCGCGAGAAGGGCAAAGTCGTCGCGAGGATTCACGAGCGCGGTCAGCGCGTTGGCGAGGTCGCGAACTTCCATGCGGACGTAGATCGATTCGACCCCACCGGCCACGCGATGGGGGATTCCGAGCCGGTGGAGGTGGGGCACCAGACTCTGAGCGGATTCACTCCTTCGAACAAGGACCGCGATGTCGGACCAAGCCATCCCCTCGCGGTGGAGTCCGAGGAGGCGGTGTGCGGTCTCAGCGTGTTGCTTCGGCTGCTGACGCCAGTACTCGATCCCATCGTAGGTGGCGAAAGCGTCGGAGGTCAGATCGACGTCCTCGTGAAGCATCGGACGATAGGCGTCGCCATGCATCCGGCCGAAGAGGTGGTCGACGAAGCGAAGGATTCCGGGGTCGCTGCGGTGATTCTTGCTGAGGATTCGAGTCGGCTTCTCCTCGACCTCACGCTCGAAAAGGCGGGGATCGGCCTGCCGGAACCCATAGATCGACTGCTGGGGGTCGCCAACTTTGAGGGTCCGTCCGATCTCGAGGGCGTCGATGAGTCGCTTCTGGGTCGGGTTCACATCCTGAAACTCATCGACGAGGACGACTCGGAACTGGCGTTGGGTCCGGGCGCGCGCCTGCGGCGAACCTTCGATGAGGCGAATCGCGAGGGATTCGACCGCGTTGAAGTCGAATCGCTGTTCTTGGTGCATCAGCTGCTCCCATCGCCGCCAGGTTTCGAGGGCGATTTGCATCAGTCCGCACGCGTAACGATAGTCTGCGCCGGAAGCGTCATCGCACCGTAACCACCGAGGGGTCTGCGTGCCGGCTTCTCGCGCGAGCTTCACGGTAGATTTGACGAACTCAATGCCACTCTCTTCTTCGGGCATTGCCCGCGTTTGGAGCGCGGGGGGCAGCCTGCGCCAAACCTCCTGGCGGGCATGGGCACGGACCGACTCTGCGCTCGCGTAGATCGGCGCGAGCTGATCGGGAGTGAGCAGGGTCCCCCGAAGTCGACCGAGGATGGTTCGGATATCATCCGCGAGCGCAGAGAACCATTGGGATTGCGCCGAGCGGGGCTTGGCGACCAGGTGGGCGAGCAGGGCTTGGGCCTCGGCGGACTCCTCCGTCTCGCAGGCGATCGCTTGGCGCAGAGCGAGGTCGAACAAGCGTACGCCGGTCTCATCCTCGATCATCGCGAAGTCCGGGTCGACGCCGGCTTCGACCGCATTCTCGACAAGAAGCCTCCGGCAGAACGAATCGATCGTCTGGATCGGCCCGGTTTCGGCGGCTTGAGCATCGAGGGTACGCCCCGCCCCGCGAAGGAGCAACACGATGCGCCGCTTCATATCGGCGGCCGCCTTCTTCGTGAACGTGATCGTCAGGATTTGGGCGGGGCTGAGGCCGTCATCGATCACATGCCGCAGGTAGCGTTCGACGAGCATGCGCGTCTTCCCCGCCCCCGCTGACGCCAGGATGACAAAGTGATTCTCCTGCTCTTCGATGATCGCGACCTGTTCGGGCGTGAACTTGCTCACTCGACCTCCGGTCGCTCGCTGCTTCCGAACGGGCTTTGGCTTTCGCCGAAGACAGAGGAGCTTCGACAGAGTTCACCATACGGACAATCCCTGCAGTGCTCACCCGGCTTGGGGACGCCGGCTCCGAGTTTGATCTCCTCGATCCCCTCGGTCGCTCTGGCCACGACCGCCCTGGCGAACGTCCCTCGCGATTGGGAGTCCGACGGCGCGTCGGTATGAACTTCGGAAACGATCAAGTTCTGCTGCATCCGGCCCATCATCCGGGGTTCGCCGAATCGGGGGAGCAAGAACAGGCGGCGCTGGTTTCCGTTATCGACCTCGAGGGCGAGCCCCTCGGCGGCTTTCATTGCGGAGATCAGCTTCAGTCCAAACTCGACGAACGCCTGCTCGTTCTTGAAGTCGATGACACCCTCTCGAAAGAGGTGGAGGATGGCATACGGTCCGACTTGGGACAGAGCATCGAATCTCCCGTCGAGGGTGACCGTACTCTTGTCGTCGAGCCGGAGTTTGTTTCGTAGGGGCTCCTCGCTCATGGCGATCGGACCCTGGCGCTCGCTTTCGATGCCATGCCAGAGATCGCGCGCCTGAAACTCGCGTGCGACCCAGCCTGCGATCCAACCTTCGGCGACGCCCCGGAAGACTTCGAGCTCCCAGGGCTCATAGTCGCCCAGGAGCACGTCGAGGGCACCGTCGAGCGCCACTCCGAGCTGCGAGCGGGCTACCTCAGGGTTGGGCGCAGTGGCGAGCCTGGCTTGTCGTGGCAGTCGACGGAGTGACGCCCAGGGATCCCGCCGTCGGCTTTGGAAAAGCTCGAACCGGTAACGGAAGACACTGCGGAAGGGGCAAAGTCGCCCGACTGCGATCTCTTCGGGCCGGACGCCGGTTTCGAAAGGTGGCTTCGCAAGCAGTCGGCCCTCGAGAGAGACGAGTTCAGCGCGGTCTGGAAACTGCTTCGGACTGGTCAGGGCGTGGGCGAGATCGAAGTCGGCGGGCAAGGTGGGTTCGTCTGGAGCGAGTTGGTCGCGTCGATACACCACCTGGTGAACTTGGTTCCCAACGGCACGCGCAAGCTCCTCGAGGAAGAACGCGGGGACGTGATCCGACTCTTCCCCGGACTGGGGGTGACTCAACGTCAAGGATTCCTTCGCCGACGCGCACAGCCGAATGAACTCGCGTCGCTCCGCGGCCGGGATGTCGGAAGCGAGACGCAAGGGTGCCTTGCCGGGTGATGCCGCCGCCAGGGCCACGCGGATGTCATCCGGAAAGACAGGGTCTTCGATCGGCCGTCGAGGAAAGGTGCCTTCGAGAAGCCCGAGAACGATGACGTGGTCGCTCGGGACGACGCTCGCGGCTTGACTCGCGAAGCGGATGCCGAACCCCTCGCTCGGTTGGACCATTTCCTCTCCCTCCCAGAGCTGCTTGGCGAGAGCGGCAAAGCGGTGGAGGTCGAGCGCGGTGCCTCCAAAGCGATCATGGGTGGCGGCGTGATCGGCGATCGCGCGGAACATCGCGGTTTGGGCGCGAAGGTCGCGGGCGAGGGTCGGCGATGGGACGCCTTGGGAGTCGAAGACCGAAATCGGGGTGACGGGTCCGACCACGAGGTCCCGGAGGCGGGCATGCCATCCTCCCAGCCCCTGAAAGGTCCCCGCGACCTGCTGCCGCCAGTGAAGCGCGTGACGCAACCACGGTTGAGTGTCCACGTTCGAATCAGCCCACGCCGCAAGGGTGGGCCAGGCCGCCTCGCCCTCGCGATACGCTTCGCGGATCGAACGCTCGGCCTCGACGCGGCCCGACTCGTCCAGGCCTGCGTAGGAGTTGCGGACGCAATGCAGGAGTTTTCTCACATCGCGGCCCCCGAGGGCGATGAGAACCGAAGCGGTCCACGCGGCCAACCCGTTCGTGAGAAGCGGCACCGGAAGCGCGATGTCGATGGGTACTCCGAGTCGCTTTGCGGAAGAGAAGAGGAGGGGCGCCGTGCTCTCTGGATCTCGTGCCACGATGACGATCCGATGCTCGAAGGCCCCTCCGGCGCTCGCCCTGGCGGCTTCGCGCAGCGCCCACTCGCACTCTGCGAGCGGATCAGCCGCCACCGAAAGTGTTACCGCGGGTCGTTCAGATTCGGATAACCTTTCGGTGAACAGCGCCGAAGTCCAGTCTTGAGGCTGGGGGTGTCCTTCGAAGCCGAAGCCTTCTTCGACCCAGGTCACGCCGGCCCCCGTCTTGGCCGCCCATTCGGCCCACGAGCCAAGGAGCGGGTGGGGGTCGGGGCCGGCGAACAACACGATCGGCCCGAGCGGGTGCGGCCTCAAGCTCTCGAGCGCAAGGGACCGACGTACCCAACTTTGGAGGTCTTCGAGCCGGAGCTCGTCTTTCATCGTGTCGACGGCACGGCGAATCTCGGCAACCGTGCGCACGGTTTCGGTCATCCAAGGGTCGAGGGTCTCGACGGCGAGATCGAGGTCGACCGCTTCCCAGTCGGCGTGAGCGAGCTGATCGAGCAGCCGTTGGACTGCCCGATGGAAGCCGGGATACCGGGCGACTCGTGAGAACGGGGAGTCCTCGGGGAGCCGCTCACAGGCGAGAGCAACCATCGCCCGCACCTGACCCTTCGATGCAAGTCGACCGTACGGCTCGCCTTGCGCGTTCAAGAACCGTCCCACGAGCTGGCCGACTGGAACGACTTCGATGTTCGGGGTGTCCCCGATCTCCTCTTTGAGGACTCGGAGCTTGGCATCGGACACCGCCGAGACCAGCCCGCCCCGCTTCGTGAGGCGGGCTATCGCCTCCCGGAGCCCCTCCGGGCCGGGACGGACATACTGGATCGTGACCTTCGACATGCGGCTCTCACTGGAGAGTATGCACCCGTACCGGGTAGGTTGAGGCGTGGCCAAGCTGATCGGAACCGCGGGACATGTCGACCACGGCAAGACGACCCTAATTCAGGCGCTGACCGGGATCGACGCGGATCGACTTCCCGAAGAGAAGCGGCGCGGGATGACCATCGATATCGGATTCGCGTACATTGACCTCCCCCTCCACGGGCGCGTCTCGATCGTGGACGTCCCCGGCCATGAACGCTTCTTGACCAACATGCTCGTCGGCGCGCTCGGGATCGACGTCGCACTCCTGTGTGTGAGTGCCGATGAGTCGGTGATGCCGCAAACCCGGGAGCATTTCGAAATCCTGGAACTGTTGCCGGTCGATCGCCTCGTCGTCGCGATGACTCGCGCCGACCTCGCTGACGACGAGGTGCGCGAATTTGCCCGAACGGAAATCGACGAGCTCCTGACCCCAACGCGTTTCGCCGGATCGCCGATCATCGCGGTCTCGGCGCACACCGGCGAGGGGGTCGAGGCACTCAAGGCGGAGCTCGACACGGCTCTTGGCGAAACCGGATCGGAGACCAGCGACTCACGTCCGTGGTACTTGCCGATCGATCGCGCGTTCACGATCAAGGGATTTGGTGCCGTGGTGACAGGAACCCTCGCCCAGGGCGTTGTCAAAGAGGGCGATGTCGCGATCGTCATGCCCGATGGGCTGGAAACCCGTGTCCGAGGAGTCCGCGTCCATGACGAGGCGCGTCCCCAAGCGGAGAAAGGGATGAGGACGGCTCTGAATCTCGGCGGCCTCAAGCTCGAAGAACTTCATCGCGGCCAGGCGGTGGGAGCGAAGGGGGCGCTCTTCGAGAGCCGCATCCTCGATGCCCGGGTCCGGTGGCGGACTCGCCCCAAGCATGGCGCACGGGTTCGGGTGTCGCTCGGTGCAGAAGAGGCGATCGGAAAGGCGTTTCTCAGCGAACTGGACCCGGAGGTCGTGCAGCTCCGATTGGAGACGCGCGTTGCGGTCGCGAAGGACCAACCTCTGATCGTCCGTCGTTACAGTCCTCCCGACCTCCTCGGTGGCGGTCGGGTCCTGGTGCCGGTGGCCAAAACGCGCCGCAAGTCGGAGGCGATCGTCTCGGTGGAGGCGGCAAGCGATGATGGCGAGGCAATCCTGAATCTTGTCGGGCGCAGCCCAGAGGGGATCGCGACGGAAGAGCTATGCCGGCTCCTCGGGAAGACGGCGCAAGCGCTCGGCGATACGCTCGAGCGGCTCAAGTCCTCGGGGGCGATCCTGGGTTTTGCCGGCCTGTGGCTCACACCGACGTCCCTGTCCGAGTGTACGAGTCGCTTATCCGAGTCGCTCATGCGGCTCCACGATCAGGCCCCGACGCGCTCGATGTTGCCGCGCGAGCCGGTTCTTGCTGGGGCGAAGCTGAGTTGGAAGGGGAAGCCGCTCGACCGAATCTTGGCCGCGCTCGGATCGGAGGGCTTGATCCGGGTTCAGGGGACCGAGATCGCTCATCCAGGCTTCATCGTCCGCCTCAGCGCCCGACAGGAAGAGCTTCTGGCCCGGGTTGAGGCCGTCCTTGCTCGGGCGGGTGTCAATGTTCCCGGCGAATCCGAAATCGCAACGAGTCTCGGGGTGCCGGTCCAGGCGGTCGATGAAATCTTGCGGATCGGCCTGACCGCCGGCCGCTTGGTCCGGATCACGGACGGAATCTACTATGGCATCGGGCAACTGGAGGGGATCAAGACGGTCGTCCGCGAACTTGGGTCAGGTGGCCGGGCGTTCCAAGCCTCCGAATTCCGTGATCGAGTCCAGACCAGTCGGAAGTATGCGATTCCGCTTCTCGAGTACTTCGATGCGATCCGGTTGACAGCGCGCGTGGGAGAGACACGCGTGCTTCACGACCGCTGACGTCGATCCGCGCCAATCGCTCGCCCGACGGCACCGACGAGGTAGAAGCTACCGGTGACGAGTAGCGTGTCCTCCGGTCCCGCATCCTCGATCGCCGCCGCCATCGCGTCGTCGAGGGTTTCGTGGGCAACCGCCCGAGGGAACAGATGGCCGACTTCTTCGACGATCGCCTGGGGTAGCCGTGCCCGATGAAAGTCGATTGGGGGCACATGGATCACTCGACAGAGGGGCGCAAGCTGCTCGTAAAACGGGGCAGCCTCGTGGCCATCCAGCATCGCGGATATCAAGACGAGTTTCGGCGCTTGCCCTCTCCATACGGTGAAGGCGTCGTGATCTTCGGGGTCACGGAGCCCATCGTACGCAGGGCGTTCCGTTGGTGCCAGCAGAGCGAACGGGGGGAGCCCTGCTTGCTCGGCGCGACGTCGGAGGCTTGATTCGAAGAGTGAACGCACCAGGGACGGGACCGCGCTCACGTTGTGAGCGCCGTCGAGGATCCAGGTCTGGCCGTGGGCCTCATGTCTCTGAAACCGGCCAGGGGCGTACGCGCGCGCGATCCCGAGCGGGATCGCGCCAGGATCGCGGACCGCGCCGGCCGCTTCGGCGGCAGCAATAGCAATGGCGAGATTGACCCCTTGCATCGAGCCTGGGACTCCAGGGACGAGTGCGTCATACCGGCCTTCGGGCGTCTCGACGCGGTACCCGTCCGGCCCGATGAAGGCTCGCACCTCTCTTCCGTAGGCGAGGAACGGCGCGTCCTTTTCGCGCGCCTGTTCGACGATGACCTGTTCGGGTCCGGTCGGCATCGGTCCGATCACGACCGGACGCTTCGGTTTGATGATGCCCGCCTTTTCGAATGCGATCTTTTCGAGAGTGTCACCCAGGATCGCCATGTGATCCCAGCCGATGCTTACGATCGCGCACGCGGCGGGATCGACCACGTTGGTCGCGTCGAGCCGGCCCCCCAGCCCAACCTCGAGGGCAACCCATTCGCACGCGTGAGCCGACCAGCACGCGAAGCCGAGTGCGGTCTTCATCTCGAACTCGGTTGGCCCCCCAAACTCCGTGTCCTCCAGCTTGGTTCCGCAGAGGAGAAGCTTCTCGGCGAGCCGGGCAAACTCGTCGTCGCGAATCAGGTCGCGCCCAATCTCGACGCGCTCGCGGACGTCGTAGACGAACGGACTGAAGTTGGCGCCGGCGCGGTAGCCCTGCTCGATGAGGAGGCTTTGGGTGAAGGCAGTGACGCTTCCCTTGCCGTTGGTGCCTCCGATATGAATGTAGCGCGGGCTCCCGGGACGTTCGCCCATCGCGCCCCCGAGCCCGCACGCGGCGATGAATGCCTGCATGCGGTCCAGCCCGAGCCGCCACCCACGCTTCTCCAGGGCCGAAATGGCTTCGATCGCCTGTTGGAACGTCATGCCAGACGTTTACCCGTTGCTCGTTTGTGCGTACCGGCGGCACAATGGAGTCATGGCCCAGCGTACGCTCTCCGTCGGTCTCATCGGTTATCAGTTCATGGGGAAAGCCCATAGCAACGCCTACCGTCAGGTGGGGCGCTACTTCGATCTCCCGATCGGGGTCAGGATGAAGACGATCTGCGGGCGAAACGGGGCCGCGGTGCAAGCGGCGGCGGACAAGTTCGGCTGGGAGGGGATCGCGACCGATTGGCGATCGGTCATCGAAGACCCTGAGATCGACATCGTCGACATCTCGACCCCTGGGGACAGCCACGCCGAGATCGCGATCGCGGCCGCGCAGGCGGGCAAGACCGTCTTTTGCGAGAAGCCGATCGGCAACACCCTTGCCGAGGCGAAGGCGATGCTCGACGCCGTGAATGCAGCAAAAGTACCGCACGCGGTGTTCCACAACTACCGCAAGGCCCCGGCAGTCGCCCTGGCCAAGCAGATGATCGCGGGCGGCGACCTCGGCACGATCTACCACTTTCGCGCGACCTATCTGCAGGATTGGATCGCCGACCCCAACTTCCCGCTCGTCTGGCGTCTTCAGAAACAGCACGCGGGCTCGGGTACGCACGGGGATATCGGCGCGCACATCATCGACCTTGGGCGGCATCTGGTTGGAGAGATGAACGAGGTCGTGGGTTGCCTCCACACGTTCATCAAGAGGCGCCCTCTGGTCGGTGCCACCGACGATCGGCTCGGTGCCTCGGCAAGTGAAGTGATGGGCGACGTGACCGTCGACGATGCGTCCATGTTTCTCGCCCGGTTCGAGAATGGCGCACTGGGGACGTTTGAGGCGAGTCGCTTCGCGGTCGGCCGGAAGAACTACAACCGTTTCGAGATCAACGGCTCGCGCGGTTCGATCGCGTTCAACCTTGAGAGGATGAATGAGCTTGAGTATTTCAACAACGAGGATCCGTCTGGAAAGCAGGGGTTCCGACTCATCCAGGTCACCGAGGGCAACCATCCCTACGCGGGTCAGTACTGGCCGGTCGGTCACATCATTGGGTACGAACACACGTTCATCAATCTGGTCGCGGATGCGCTGTCCGCGATCGATCGTGGCGAGCTTCCATCGCCAAACTTCATCGACGGTTACGAGAACCAGCGCGTGCTCGACGCTGTCGAGCGGAGCAGCGATACGAAACAATGGGTGAAGCTCGCTTAGTCCAGGTTTGGGCGTTCGTGCTTGTTGGGGCGCTGGCACTCGGGTGCGGAAGCAGGGCGCTCAGCCCGAAACCGACACCCTTACCACAGGCCGAGCCCTGGGCGGTCGCGACCCACAACCCGATGTCGACCACCCCGGCGTGGCTCTCGAACGGGCTGATCGGGCTCCGAATCGGGCGGGACGGGGCCGGTTCGGGCGACACCGCTTTCCTCATCGACGAATACGACACCGAGGGGGAGCAGAAAATCGTCCCCCTCCAGAACCCGTTCGCGATCACGATCCGGGTCGAGGACGTCACCTTGACGCCGATCGGATCGAGCGACTACTCACAGCGGCTTCAGTTCGACACGGGAGCCCTGGTGACGCGGTGGACGACCGACCGCGGCGTCCGGGTCGAGACCGAGACCTTCATCGATCCGGCTCAGCGTGTCGCCGCCCAGCGGTGGCATGTGAAGGCACCGTCTCGCAGCTCATGGCGTCTTTCGATTCCCGGCCTGCGACTCGACCGAGAGACCGTCACCACGATGGCCGTGAGCCAAAGGATCCGGACTCAACCAGGAGATACACAGGAGACCGTGGCCGGTTCCGGCTTTGAGCGGAACCTCGACGGAGTTCACACGGTGGAGTTCAGCCGGGTCGTCCGTTGGCCCCTTGGGTCAGCATCCCGAGCGATCTCCCGAGCGCAAGGTGGTTCTCCGGTTCCCAACGACGGCGGCCCGTTACCCTCGTTCGAGGAGGTTGCGACGAGGGGGAAGGCCTTCTGGACGGATCCGGATTCCCCGGACATCGAGATCGAGGGTCCCGTGACCGATCAGCAAGCGATCCGGAGCTTTTTGTTTACGCTCCGCAGCGCCGTCAGCCCGCGCGGCCCGATGTCGGTCGCCCCGATGGCGCTTTCCAGCCCCCTGTACAACGGGCATGTCTTCTGGGACGCGGACTTATGGGTGTTTCCTGCCCTGCTCCTCGTCGATCCAGACCGGGCTGCCGCGATTTCACGCTATCGAATGCAGCTGAGCAACGCCGCCGGTCGTAACTTCGTCGAGCAGGCTCGCCGCGAGGGAGTGCCTCCGGTCCCGGCCTCCAGCCTCCGATACCCGTGGCAGTCGAGCGTGACCGGGATCGACGTCGCGACCCCGCTCCAGAATCGCGGGCAGATCCACGTCACCGGCTCGGTGCTGTTCGCCCTCCAAAAAGCGGCCGCACTCGGGCTCGTCGAAGTCGATGCGGTGCGCCGGATCGGCACCGGGGCGGCGGACTTCTATCTGGGTCGCTCGGTTGCGGGTCCGGGCGGTGAGCGTGAGCTTCTCAAGGTGATGAGTCCGGACGAGTTCGCCGAGGAGGTGAACAACGACCTTTACACCAACGTGCTCGCCCAATGGTGCATCGATCGCTTCCGTCCAAGCGCGAACGTCAGGTTCAAGATTCCCCGCAACGGATCGGCCCTGGCGACCTACGACAAGGACGATGAAAAGGTCTACAAGCAGGCGGCGGCGGTCCTCGCGATCTATCCGCTTCAGTATCCACCGGCCGAGGCGGAAGCGGCTTCGATGCTGGATCGATTCGCGAACAAGATCACGCCGAACGGTCCGGCGATGGCCGATGCCGTCCACGCCCTTATTTGGGCTAGAATAGGTCAGCCGGATCGGGCGCTCGACGTCTGGCGGCGAAGTTGGATGCAGTACACCAACCATCCCTTGATGCTCTTCAGCGAGAAGAAGAGCCGAGATGCGACGGTCTTTGTAACGGGTGCCGGTGGGTGCCTTCAGACCGTGCTCTATGGCTTCCTCGGGCTCCGAATCGACACGAAAAAGCCGATCGGTGCCGCCTGGATGATGCCTCTCCGGGATGGGTATTGGCTGTCTGCGCGGCCGAACCTTCCGAAGGAATGGCGATCGGTCACGCTGAAGAATTTCACGGTGCTCGGCAAGCGGATGACGCTGACCGTGGCCGGAAAACGAGTTCAAGTCACCCAAGGAGTTCCCTAATCATGCCCAGCATCGTTCTCACCATCGACTGCGAAGGCGCACATCACGATCGGTGCTTCACCAAGGAGTACATCGATGTGTGCGAGTCCGAGTTCGTTCCCGCGACCTGGCTGATCCATGTGTCCATGAAGGATCCCAGCGCGAACACGAAGTTCTACTGGCACGAGTTCTATCACAAGATTCCGGCTTGGCACGAGATCGGGCTCAAGGTCAACTTCGAGAACGAACGCGGCTATGTCGAGGATGAGAAGGAGCGAGGGAACATCATTCGCATTGCGAAGGAAACCTTGAAGTCCCACCAGATCAAGGTCACGTCGTTCCGCGCCGGGTGCTTTGCCCTCATGCCCTCCGACATCAAGTACCTCGAGGATATCGGGATCGTGGTGGACAGTTCTATCGTTCCGGACGCCGAGTACAAGATGTTCGTCGATTGGAAGGGTGCCCCTCATGAGCCTTACCACAGCGCCCCGGATTCCCTTCACCAAGAAGGCTCGAATCGAATCCTGCATGTGCCGGTCGCGACCCAAAACGGACACATGGCCTATCTCGATCGCGGCTTCGAAGAACTGAAACCGCTGTTCGACGCAAATCTCGATCGCGAAGTCATCTGCATCGGCTTGCGCGATTACTTCGACTCGGTCGCCGACCTCCGGCAGACGATTCGCTACTTCCGAGAGAAGGGGGCTCACTTTACGACGCTCACGCAGTGTGCGAGCGAGCATTATGAGCATCACCCTGAATTCGCGATGGCCCGGTAAGCCGGTCCCGAAAGTTCAAGGGTCCGCAGCTTCGCTGCGGACCCTTGAACCTTGGATCGAGCCACGTATCCCCGGCCCGGCGTCATCCCACCTGACCCAGGCGGCAGCCCTTACCGACCTTCTCTCCTCTGAGAGGGAGGCGAAGCGGGGCGTAAGCCGAAATCGGCCCACGAGAAGAACAGGAAGTTCTTGGGACCGGAGTTCATCGCCACCAGGAGCCCCTTGGGGAACTTGGGGCCCAACGGAGCCGAGACGATCTCGATGCCATCGGTCTCGTCAGCCGGGGACTTGAAGATCGCGATTTCCTTCGCTTGGTCGTGAGGTCGCCCGCCAGTTCCTTCGCGTGGGAACACGTGGAATTCGCTTCGACCCGCAATCTGGTCCGTCGCCACGAGATAGCCGGTGCCGTCGGGTTGGGCCCAGATCGCAAGGCCCTCGCGATCACCCTCCCACCCGGTCGTCCCGAAGAGGGCGAGCTCACGGTTGGCGTCGGCAGCAGCCGGATCGGCGGCGTACTTGCGGATTCCCGCCCCCTCGTCCGAGTAGTAAACCCATCCGAGCGCATCATCGACGGCCACAGCCTCGATCTCGCCGGTGCCGCTGAATTGGCCGAATCGCCGCACCTCGGCGAGGTCGACCTTGCCGTCTGCGGAGGTCACGAGTCGATACTGACCGAGGTAGGCACCGCTCGGCCCTTCCTTGCGGCTCACGATCGCATAGATCTCTCCGTCCTGGGGACGCCGAAACAGGGCAATTCCCATCGGCGCAGCGGCTTCGCCGGCGGCGTCCGGGAACACGGTGGTCTTTCCGGTGATGTCCGTCAGTTTCCCCGCGCCATCGATCGCGTACACGACCAAACGCGATCGCTTTCGCTCGGTAGCTACGGCGATGTCGACCGATTTCCCCCGAAGGTTGAACCCGTACTCGATGTCGACGTTGTTGGGTCGGTCGAGCGGCGTGATCTTCTGTCGGAGCTTTCCATCGAGGCCAAAGACGTAGAGTCCCCCATCCTTCTCGATCTTGTCCGTCGCGACCACCACGCTTCGCGTCGGATCGGTCGGATGCACCCAAATCGCCGGGTCATCCGGATCATGGGGTACCGGATCGCTGGTCAAGACAGGCTTGACGTCGGTCATCACTTGCTTCGCGGTCTGGGCCACGGTGACTCCCGCGATGCCCGCGAGAACAGCTGCGGCGCCGATACTCACTTTTTTCACGGTTATTGACAACCCTCGTCATCGCTCGCGGGTGCCGTCCAGGGGCCGCAATCGCTTGCTGCGCTTCCGCGGCCCGGTGGGTAGGACCAGTTCGTTCGCACGGTCAGATCACCCCGCCATACGGCCTTTTTCCAACGAGCACTCGTGTCGAGGAAGATGAAGTTGCTGCCGCCGTTGTGCGGGAACGAGTAACCGACCCAAGCGCCTTGTCGCCAGGTCGTAGGCTTCGGGTTCGACCAACCCGACACCAGTTCATCGCCCTCCAGCTCGGACCGACTCCCTTCGAGGAAGAGGAACGAGTTCGACAGGTTCTCCCATCGCGAGAGTTCCGGGCCTTCGATGTTCGGGTACTGGGTATCGGTCAAGTGCTCGTTGATCGAGTAGCTCAGGTAGTAGTAATACAGGCCATCGGGGGCTCGACGCAAGCCCCAGGCGGTCGTGGGATAGTCGCTCGGGTAGCCGAAGTCATCCAACGACGACGTATCCAGTTCCTGCCGAACCGGATTGCTCGGGCAGGTGAAGACGTTGTTGCCGCCGGCTCCCTTTTGGATGTCGTTGGGTGCCTTTGTGGCCAGATAGGGGGAGATGTGGAACATCCAGAGGTCTTTGCCCCAGTCGCCGTCGACGTAGTCGGCTCCGCTTCCCTGACTGGCTGACATGATGCGATCGTCGTTATCGTTCAAGTACAGCATCATCGCCGTCCCCATCTGCTTCATGTTGTTGAGGCACGCCGTCTTCTTGGCGGCGTTCTTGGCTTGCGCGAAGACAGGAAACAGGATGGCGGCCAGGATCGCGATGATCGCGATCACGACCAGAAGTTCGATCAGAGTAAACGCACGGTGCTTCATAGGCTCCTCGGGCCACGGCGGGCCGACCAAGAGTATGCGAGGGGTCCGTTAACGGCTGGTTACCATGTTGTTAAGGACACAGAACCGCAATCACCTAGGTGCGGGCGGGACCGAGGGGCAAGGAGCCAGGAGGAGAGACGCCTCCCCTTCTTCGACGAGTTCAGCGCTCAATCGATAGTGGCGCCTGCCACCGACCGCTTCTTGAGCCACCACTGAAACGCCGCGCAAGTTCACGCTGTTCGGCTGCGGCCCGAGCCCGCTCGGGCCAAGCAACTCGAACCCCGTCGGCCCAGGCGTTCCGTTCCACGCGACGCGCACTCCGGTGAGGCCGTTGATGGCTCGCATCGGGCGCGGATCGAGGGTTCGGAGCGGGCTTCGAAGCGCATTGAGGGTTGGGTCGACCGTCGATGCCGAAGCGTATTGAAACAGGCCCTTGCGCAGGCCCTCCATCGGGTCGGGAACAGACGCGCGGCGCGCGGCAAGCCCAGCCTGAAGCTGCGCCGCACGAAGCTTCAAGTGCGTCGACTGGGCCAGTGAACCGGCAACCGTCAGCCACGCAGCGGCCCGGCGACCCGGAACTCCGAACCCGAGCGACCATGTCGGCCAATCGAAGGAGGCGTCGGCCCCGCTCCAATCCGGCTCTTCGGCGGCGGCAGATGTGGCGAGCAACGCGTACGCGGCCGCCAGCTCGAGGCCGACGCCGTTCGTGCCAAAGGGAAGACTTCGCCCGGTGACCGGATCGGCATACGACCTCAAACTGACTGACCCGTCCGTCGCCAATCCCTCGGCGAGTTCTGCCACCCGCTCGGTTCGACTTCCAAGACGGTTGAGGAGTGCCAGCCTGACGATCGACGCCGGATCCTGTGCCGAGACCGGTTCCGGATCGAGGAGCGGTCCTTGCACCAGCCCTCGACCCGGCGGAAGGAAGAGCATGGGAAATTGGACGCTCAGCTTCGGTTCCACGCAGAAGGTCACCGAGCCTTCGTCGAGCTGCGCTCCAGGACTCGCGGTCTTCGAGAGGATCTGAACACCGAAGCCCCCTTTCGTGGCTTGAAGCGCGGCGAACGGCACGACCGCTCCTGGACGATCGAAGCGCCATGTGGCGGTAAGGCGAGTGTCTTCGGGCCGGACTTCGACTCCTTGTAGTTTGGGCGTCGGTCCGACCCAAGACGCCTCATGCTTCGAAAACGATAGGGCGAGGCGCCCGAGTTCGTTTGCGTTCGTGGTCGAGAAGTCGCGAAGTCCAAGGGGAAGAACGAACCGTACCCAACCGCGATACGCCTCGACCGTCTCCAATCGGTAATTGCCTGGCTGTCCAACCAGCCGCCACGCGGCTCGCCCCCCGACGCAAATCGCACCGATCGGCGGTTGCGCCTCCTGAAATGAAATCAAGCACCACTGGCCGGAAGGCGTCGGCTTTCCCGGACCGACGCTCCCCTCCTTCCATGTGAGGAACGGGTTCAGGGTGGATCCGATGCGGAGCGACACCCCTTGTGGGAAGTAGAGTTCGAAGCCGGGCGACAGGAAGGAAACGCGAATCCGACTCGGCATCCGGCCCGATGACGTTCCGAGGTCGATCTCGGTGCCCCAGCTGTCCGCGCTCGAGGTTTGCCACCGTTTAGGCTCTCCAAGAAGCCTGAACGTGTCGGCACGAGGCCGCTTGGACCGGAACCCGTCCCTTTGAATCGTGAAACCGGGGACCCGCGGGAGGCGTTCGAAAGCGAAGCGCCCGACTTCGACCGGGGTCGCTAGGAGCGTCGTGGCGAGCAGTACGGTCGTCACCGACTAATTGAACGTCGCGCCGAGGAGTTCAAACCCGATCCGCTTGGTTCGATTCGACCAGCTCAGCCCGATTTCGCGGTACCCGACCCGATAGCCCACGACGAAACTGTAATCGAGGAAGCTAGAACCCGAATAGCGATCGAGCGAGTAAGCCGTGCCTATTCGCCAAAGTGGGCTGAAGCGGAACGAGAGGTCGGCGCTGGCGTTGAGGCGATCGATGTCGAGACTCTTCGAGCCGAGCATGCGGAAAGAGATCGGGCCCTGGTTGAAGTAGGTTTGCGCGGTCACCCGGTGTCGACCGAGGATCGAAGCGTTGAAGCCGTCATCAAGGTAGTCGTACCCCAGAACGACCGATGAGGACGGTCCGAGTCGGGTACTGAAGTTCGTCGACAGTCCTGTCGTCAACCCTTGCTTGACGTTGTGTCCGACCAGGTGGCTCACGGTGAGTGAGCCGCCGATCGAGGCGGTCGGTCCGAGGGTGATCGGCGTGAGGTGGAATCGTGTTCGTAGCCCGACGCTACTCTGGAACTGAGAGGACGCCGCCGAGTCCCACTGGATCTGGGACGCCGATAGACCATAGGTCATGTTCACCGGCAGCTTCCCAAGCTTCACCGGGTCTTTGTCGACGTCAAAGAAGATCTGCTTGTTCTCGTAAGGCAATCCGGAAAGCGTCTTTCCGACGTTGGCGGTCGCGTTGGCTTGCCATCCATCGAACTGGCGTCCCACGTTGACCGTGCCGAACAGGCCGCTGTGGTTTGGGAGATCGATCTGGGCGTTCACCGTGCTTCGGCTGTCGAGCTTGTAGAACTGTCGGATGCCGAGACCCCAGTCGTTCCGAAGCAGACCGTTCACCGTGAGCCCACCATCCATTTCGTCGCCCCGGTTCCAGCGGAGTTCGTAGTCGAGCGACGTGCCGCGAGTCGCCCCGACACCACCCCCATAGCGCGTTCCCGACCGAAGCCGAAGAAGGCTGGTTTGACCGGGCTTCAGCGAGAGGTAGTGCGGATAATCGATCGCCAGCTGGTTGTTCGTGACGTTGATGAACTGATCGGTGACGATCGGTGTGTTGACCGACGCGTTGAGCTGGAACAGGGGCAGGCGCATCACCCGCGCGCCCCCCACGATCAGCTCGGCGCGGTGGAACTGGATCTCGCGCCCGGGGTAAGCGACCACCTTCTTGGCGGACACCAGCGTCACGGCGTTCCCGATGTCCGTGAACGTGAAGTACGTTCTCGGCGCTGCTCCCTGATAGGGCGTAATGCCGCCGGAGGTGACGTCGACGAGGCCGAGTCGCGAGCGGGGCTCGGTGTCCACGAAGACGTAGGGGGCCTGATCGAGGACGCGAGGCGTCCGGTCCACGTAGGTCGTCAAGCCGATCCCACGGCGCTGGTTCAGTCTGAAATAGACCTCTTGATACTCGCGCGTCTCCTTGCCGAATTTGACTCGTGCCTTACGCGCCTTGACTTCATAGGTATTGAGCTGGACTTGAACGTCGTCGGCTTCGAGTTCGAAATCCTTGTAGCGCACCTTGACCCCGTAGTCGGCGCCGGAGGCGACCACCGTACTGTATTCGGGGCTGTAAACGAGGTAAGTCGGGGCGACGATCTCGACGAACTCGCGCGCGGTCGAGAGCAACGCGCGATCGGCGACGAACTCGTAGGTCATCGTTGCACTGGCTCGGTACGTCGGGAACGCGCTCACAGTGATCGTGGCGGTTCCAGCGGCGTTCGAGGTCATGCTCGCCCGAGCCATACCGTTGATCGTGGGCACGACGCTCTCCCGGAAAGAGCCCAGATTCGTTTGGAAGACGATTTGAGTGCCATCCGGCACGTTCCGGCCCGCGTGGTCGGTGACTTGAGCGGTGACCCAAACGTTACTCCGCCCGTCGGCGAGGCTGATCCAGGGGTTCGCCCCGAGGCGCACGGCGCCGTCGCCGGCCCATGCCGCAACGGCCAAGCACCAAAGCACCAAAAGCCCTCCGATCCGGAGAGCTCCATTCGACGCCATCGGCTTCATCATCCTTAATCCGACCATGAGGCAGGAAGGCCGGGCCCTGTGGGCCCGGCCTGGGGTCTTATCGCACCACGTTCACCGGCACGATCTTGCGCACTCGCTCGCCGTTGGGGGTCTCCGCGAGGATCTCCACGCGGTAGGAGCCCGGCGGCACGGCACGGTTGGCATTGTCTCGCATCGCCCACGTCGCTGAGTTCTCGCCGCTGCTATCGGCGCGACCCCGTGTGATCGTGAACACTTCCTTGCCGGTGCCGGAAAGGATCCTGATCGACGTGGTTGCGTCGGCGGAGAGCGAGTAGTTGATCGTGAACGGCGCGGCCGGGTCGCGGCTCGGGCGGGTCACGACGACGTTGCCGATGACGGCGCGGCTCGCGCCACCCGGCTCGATCTGAAGCGCGAACTCGCGGGTGCCGGCTTCGCTCATGTTGAACGAGTAACCGGACGCGGCGCGGAGGTCGCGAGCGACGCCGGTCGCCTTATCGACGAGTCGGAAGCGGACGTTCTTGGGAACGCTGCTCGCATTCGGCCACGTCAGGGTGACGTCGCCGGCTTTGTTCGTACGGACGAAGACGCGCCATTCACGTCGCTCGAGCTTGTCGGCGAACGCCTGACTCATCATCATCTTCTTCCCGGCGATGCTGTCCTCGACCATCACCTCGACGGTGCCGTGGGCATTGCGGCCCTGCGGAGGCGTCGGAGGCTTCGGCAGTCGCAGCCGGTTGACGTCCTTTGCCGTCGGCACGACGCCGATGTAGTTCTGGGAGTCGACTGCATCCGACGTTTGAGCGGACAGCTGCAATCGCCACTGCTTATCCGTCTGCTTCCACTCACTCTCGACCGATCGTCCGGAGAGCGGCATCCCTTCGGTGAACACACCCGGCCAAACGAGCCGGATCGGTCGGACCGTGGAGACGTAGACCCAGTATCCGGTGTTCGGTTGGAGGAACGAGTTCTCCGTCTCCGTGTAACGGTACTGACCGATGTTCGGATCGTTTGCATCACGCTGCCAGTAGGCAAGAGCAGGTGTCACGAAGCCGAGTGTGATGAGTTCAGACCACGTGAAGCTGTCCTGCGGGTTATCCTGGGCAACGGCGACGAGCGTGCTGAGCCGAATCGGATAGTTGTAGGGGTTCCCGATCAGGTTCCAGCCAAACGAGAGGTTGGTGATCTTGCCGCCGACCGCCGTATCTGAGGGTCGGGACGGAGTGTTGAGCACTTTGAAGCCTTGGTCGCTGACGGGCACGATCCACAGCCCGGTGGCCCGGGTGGCACTCGTGACCGGGACGTAGCCTGCGAGTTCCGGATCCCACTGGTAGGCAAGGTAGTCCTGGCCAAGGAGCAGCGGGGCCAGAATCGTGTCGAGCGACGTATCCGGGAAGTTCCAGGGGATGGTCACGAGGTTGGGACCCTCACCAAGAAACACGCGGGGCGTCGAGGCGATCGGAATCGAACCCTTGATGATTTTGACCGGCCCAGGTACGGCCTCGTACTTGACCTCGTAGGGCAGATCGCCAAAGATCTCCGGAGCGGCGGCGACCTGCCACTCGACGAACTGAATCTCGTTCGGTCCGACACGAGGGAGAATCTTGGTCTGCGGTTCCCCGCCGATGCGACTCAACCCAGGCGGCAGGGTCAGGGTCACGCGAACGTCGTTCAACGTGACTTCGCGATCGAGGACCGAGTACTGATTGTCGATGTACGCCCGAATCGGGAACGGATTCGGGGTCAGATCGTTGGACGTCGGGTCCGTGGACACGAGGGTCGGAGCATCGACGACGACCGAATAGGGATCGAGGTAATCGCCATTGGACCATGTGCTCAGCACGTAGTTGACGATTGTTCGCGAACTCCCGGCGGGCACGTTCTGACCCTTGAACGTCTGAATGAACGCCGTCTCGTTGAGACTGATATCGGCTTCTTCGGCCGCCGGCGGGATGTTGTTGACCACGGGGTCTGGTCCCGCATCGAGGAAGACACGCGTCCGCATGACGTTGTTCCAGATTAAGCCCGGCTGGATGAACGAGCCGTAGTTGCCGATGATGAACTGATCGGCTGGGGTTTGGTCTTCCAGCGCTTCGGTCGAAATGTTGGTTATGCGGAGCCCGTACGGTACAGACTGACCGAACTCGAACTTCACGACGTCGGGGAATCGGATGTTGTCCGCCAGGTAATTCCGCTCGTTCCGGACAGGCTTGGTCGTCGGCAGGTTCGTGAATCCGATGTAGGAAAGGTCGTAACCCGGCTGCGGATCGCGGCCCTTGGCGAAACCGCTGAACGTCCCGAGAACGGAATTGGCTTGATTGTATTCTGATCCGGGCTCGGTCACCGAGGGGAAGACCGTCCTCATGCCGGCGCACGCGCCGAAGCGCAGTCCGATCGTCTGGGTCTCGGCCTGTAGGTTTCGGATATCCCACTGGAATCGACCGGCGTCGCCGATGACGCGAACGGTGAGGCGAACATCGACGTCGGCATCGTTCCAGAGGCCGACGAAGTAGCGACGGCTCGCGCCGGTGAAGAAACCACGCAAGCCACCGTCACCGAAGAGGGCTGAGTCGGTACCGTCCCCTTTGATGATGCGCGCATAGCAGAAGTCGCCCGCGGCATCGATGGGAGCACCCATCGTCCAGGCAAGACCGTCGTCAAAGTCGGTTTGGACGGTCCCAAGAGAGCCGGTCGCGATCGCAAACCGACCGGGAGCGTCGAGAGTCCGGCCCGGATCGTAACAGGGGCCTCCGGTGCCTCCGTAGGTCACCGTGCCGCTGACACCCATCCGGACGCTGAGGAGCTCGTTCGCGACCCCGATCGTTCCCCAGTCATCGCTGTAGGGGCTGACGGGAGGATCTTCGCGGGTGTCGCACTCGAACACCCACCCGGGTTGCGCGTGAGCGGCCACCCCAAGTCCGAGTCCGACGACCCCGCAGACGAACTTATGCCAAGTAGAAATCTTCATCATGTGCAAAGCCTCTTTCCTAAGAAAAAGACGGTTCCCGGTTTCACCGGGAACGGTCTTTTTTCTTGCCGCTTGTTACTGCTGCGGCGGGATGGGCGGATCGGTCGGTCGCTGGAACCGGAACGGCAAGCTGAACACGTAGCGATCACCGTTGATCGGGACCGGCCCAGGAACGTCGTTGACGTTGCGAGCTCCGATTCGCCAGTACACGAACTCCGCACCCTTGAACGCGGTGAGCGCTTCGCGGATCGGCTTCGTACTCAGCTGGGCACCGGGGGCGACGGTGTTGTCCACGAACTTCCCGTCGGCGGGGGTGATCGTGCGGCCCTTCGGGAACGTGGGGTCGTCAGAGAGTTGGAGAACGTATTCGACGACCACGCTCGAGACCGAACCCTTCACCGAAGTGAACGTGAAGACCGGCGCGGTGGCCACGATCGCGTTGTTCGCGGGCGAGCGGAGCGCGGGTCGAACGAACGGGGTTGCCGTTCCACGAGTCGCAACCTTGGTCGACGCGAAGTAGCAGCGATCGCCACCGCCTCCCGTCTGTCGGAGAGCGACCACCTCACCGTACGTCAGGTTCGCCATGTCGATGACGTCATCGGCCGTCACAACGACCTCTTCGCCTTCGACGGTTGCGACACGGCCGCCTCCGCCGCCGCCGGTCGTCCGGCCGGTAGTGCCACCACCCGTGGTCAGTCCAGTGGTTCCACCGCCTCCGCCGCCGGTCGTGAGACCGGTGCCGCCGCCGGTGGTGATGCCCGTCGTCCCGGTGCCGCCCCCCGTCGTGGTGCCCGTTCCAGGCAGATCGAGCGCGCTCAGGCTGTAGACCAATTCGACGCTATACGTATAGGGCGTGCCGGGCGTGACGCCGTTGGCGTTCGCCGTGGTCGGGTTGGCCGGAGCCGTATTGTCGCAGAACGTGCCGCCGATGATCCCCTGGAAATCGTACCAGGTGAAGGTTCGCGGACGAGCGTCGTCGACCGCCTCGGTCGTGTTGCCGGGGGCGATGATGACGGGCGCGAACGGCGAGTCACTTCGATAAACCTGCCACTGGAAGCGCTGGGCGTTACCCTTGATGAACGCGTCCGGTCGCCAGCTGATCTTCACCGCGGGGGTGTCGTCGGGGAGCACGAACGCCTCGGCGATCGTGTTCGTGACGAGGTCCTGGCCGCCGCCATTGCCACCGCCGAGGAGGAAAGCCGCGATGCCGACGATGATGAGGAGGGTGATGAGGCCGGCATTCTGCCCGGCTCCACGGCTGCGGGGCCGAACGATGTCGGCGTTACCGCGCTTGTCGAAGCCTTTGAGCTCAGGCACGGCGAAGATCACCTGGACCTTATCGCCGGGCTGGATGCCCTTGATCGGGCGGGTCACGGCGATGATCGAGTCGTCCGGGTTGACTTCTCGCACGACTGCGGCGGCCACTTGCTCGCGACCGCGGGTGACGACCACTTCCTGGTCGGCCTTGAATCCGCTTCGGGAACCGCGATTGATGAGGGCGGTGTTGCCGATCGTGTTGAGGACGGAGGCGCGTGGGAGCTGTCGGCCGATGATATCGGCGACGGCCTGGAATGCGCCGGCGCCGATCGCCTCATTGACGAGCGTCTCATCCGAAACTTCGCCGCCGCGGATCGAGGAGGACGCTTTGAGGGCGGCCCCGTTGATCATGAGGCCGGAGGCTACGTCGCGCACCTCGACCCGAAGGAGGACGTCGGCTTGCTTGCCGCCGCCCGCGCTGATGACCTGCCAGTCCACGATCTGCCCCGAAACGATCGTCGTCACGGGAATGTTCTGGCCCAAGCGAACCAGCTGATCGGGGCGGAGACCCGTCTGCGGATAGCCGAGCTCGGTCATCTTCCGACTGACCGTCTCCGGCGATTCCAAAGCATACTTGTTGGTCTTGGCCAGCTCGCTGCTCACGGCATCCGAGGCGACCTTTCCGTACCCTGCGCCGCCCTTGGGGCTCAAGTTCTGAAACTCGACGACCGCCCATGTCGGCTGGGTCTCGACCTGCGCGGTCGCTTTCACGACCGACGCGAACGTCAGAAATGGGATGACGAGAGCGAGAATCAATCCCGCGCAAATCGCCTTCCCTGGGTGCGAATCGATGAGTCGCCTCACGATGACGAATCCTCCATGCTGCTGTCCTCTGTAGACTCCTGGTTGAGTCGAACCGGCCACGCCGTCCGGCTCCCTCTTGGGATCGGGACAAGCATAACCCATCGTCGACGGCGAACGCAATCTTGCCAGTCTCCTCGACGCGGACCCGAGTATATCACGCTACCGTCAGCTTTGTCGGATGAGGAGACCCTCCTCCACCAAGGCTTCTACCGTTGAGTCAAGGACGTGCGAAAAGGACGTGTCGGTTCTTAGAATCCGGTCCGCGAACGCAAGCTTTGCCCGGGTAGGAAGCTGGGTCGCAAGGAAACCGGCGACCGAAGCCGCATCCCCCAACCGATCTCGAAGCCGACGTTCCTGCTCGCTTGCGCCGCAGGTGACAACCCAAACCCTGTGGAAAAGTGGGTGGGCGACCGTCTCGATCAGGAGCGGAATTTCGATGAGCTCAGCCTCGGAGCCCAGCAGCGCCTCCATCACCCGTCGATGGGTCAGGCGATTCAGGCTTAGACGGGCCGACGGATCGGCCGTGACCCGTGCGCGAACCGATGCTTTGTCGGCGGGGCCGGCCAAGCCGAGCGCCTCGGCGACCTCGGTGCGAAACTCCGTTTGCGTCCACAACTCGGCGACGACCGAATCGGCCGAAGCCGTCCGGACCCCACGGTCGGACGCGAAGCCGAGCACGGTCGACTTCCCTTCGGCAATCCCACCGGTCAGGGCAATCGCCATCGTGTCACCCGGATTTGGGCTTCCCGGCGCGGAACTTCGCCGCCATTTCACTCTCGATCCGGGTGCGCAGAGCCTGTGTCATCATCGAGCCGTGGTCGCCCGGGACGATCTCGATCACGAGTTGCGGGGTCCGACCCAGCATATCGGCTTGAAGGAGCCGGACTGCGCCGTCGAGATAGAAAGTGTCCTTGTCCCCCATGAACACGTGGACCTTCCCCGCAAGCTTCGGGCCCAGCGTCGCCCACTGGTTCTTGAGAATGAGCGCGATGTCGTACTTCTTCCAAGCTTCCGCGACCTTCGGATCGATCGTCCCGGTGTCTCGGTTCCAGAGCAGAGCGGGTTCGCCTTCGGGACCGCGCGGGCTGAACACCGCCTCGAACGATCCGAGTTGCTCGCCGCGGATCGGGCGTTCCATGTCGCTGAACTGTCTGGCGGTGATGGCGACGGTGTCGCCGAATCGCGCGATCGGAGCGTCTTTGCCGGTTCCGTCTTGGAACGCGTTCGCCCCCGGTGCATAGATGTCGACGGTTTGAAATCGGCGGAAATCGACGGGATCGGGAGCAGTCGACCAACATCCTCCGAAGAATTCTGGATAGGCGACTTGGAGCCACAGACTCGACCACCCTCCGCTCGAGTGCCCCGACACGAACCGCGCCCACGGCTCGCCAACCGCCTTGAACCGGCGTTCGATCTCCGGGATGAGTTCGGTCGTCAAGGCTTTGCCCCAGGGACCGTTGTTCGCGCTGTCCGCAAACACGGAGTGTCCGGTCGGACAGTTCGGGTCGAGCAAGACGGCGAGGAACTTTTCACCGGCCTTCTCGGTCGACGCGACGCGCGTACGACCGGACCAGTTGCGCGAACCTCCACCGAAGCCTGGCACTTCATACGCAACCGGATACCGTCGCTCGGCCGCCCCGTCATAGCCTTCCGGAAGGGCGATGGCCGCGCTCATGAACGTCGGCCGCCCATAGAAGTCGCTGAGGAGCTTGGATTCAAGCCGTACCTCTTTGACTCCATCGGTCTCTCGGAACGGCGTGATGCCGACGACCTGATCGCACACGAGTACGATCTCGCTACCTTGGCCGGGATCGATCTTCGCCGAGACCGGCTTCGAGTAGAGATTGCCTGGGCTCCCCCCGACGGTGCGTCCGCCGAGGTTCAGGTCGACGACCGCCTGCACGGTGTACTCCCCGGGCGTCCATTTCGCGGGATCGGGCGGAAACGCGACCCCGTTCTTCGGGTCGATGACCATCGGTCGACCCGGTTCGACCTTGGTGAACCGTGCGGAGATCATCGGTTGGGGCTGAAACCAGTTAGGGCCGAATCGGGGTTCACCCCCACTCTTGCTCAGGTAGACGACGACCCGGCCCGTGAACGGCTTGGCGAGAAGTTCGCCGGGGAAGGTCACCGAAAACCGAGGGCCTTGGCCGAAAGCCCCAAGCGCAAGACCGAGAACACCGGAGACGGCGAGCAAACGGGGGAGGCGCATATCCGATTATGCGCCGCGCGCCCCTTTGTGGGTTCCCTTCGTCCCTACTTGCGAAGCATGGAAGCAGCGGCCCAACTGGACGGAGATCTCTGGCTCTACAACTTTGCGCGGATCGTCATCGTCGATGTCAGCGACGACTACGAGTTGATGCAAGCGCCGATGCCAAGCGAGTGCTACCCCGTCCTCGGCGAAGTCTGGCTTCCCTGTCACCAACTCACCCGGACACTGCCGTCGCTGACGCTGGTCGAGGGCTACCTGTACGATTGGCACCAAACCCCGACCGTCGAGATCGGGGCTTGGTACGTCGGCGTGGTGCGGGAGGATGTCACCGACAGCCTCCACGAACGTCTCGCCGCGCTCTAGGCGCGGTTCCGGCGAAGGCGACGCCGCAAGAGACCGACCGCGCCGACAGCGAGTGCCATCAACGTTCCCGGCTCGGGCACCGGGTTGTTGCCCATGATCGCGGCACCGTCGTTGCCGCACTCCTCGAAGAAGTGGGCCTTGAAGTCGCCCGTCGGCAGGAGGTTGCGGTCGACGCTGAAGCCGAAAACGTGATTTCCGCTCGGGTCAGCGGCGAAGTGGGCGAAGTCGATCCCCGTGAGCTGCGCGCGAGACAGCGGGGTGATGCCGCCGATCGCCGTGCCCTGAGTGATGTTCGCGAGAATCTGCCCGTTGCCGAGATAAGGGACCACGTCGAGCGCCGTACTCTGGAGGTCACCCATCGCCTTCTGGCTGCGGCCGAAGCCCGCGTTGATGTACGCCTGGAGCGAGGCCCATCCGTTGTTGTTCGTCGCGAACGTCCCGACCGACAGGTTCGAGTACAAGCCGATCGCCGTGTTGGTGCCGCCCTGGTTACCGAGCGAGTCGTTGGCGCCGTCGAACCGGATGCCGAACACGCCGGGCTGCTGGAACGCGGCCGCAGAGGTGAGGTTCGTGCCAGTGAAGTTCAGAAAGAGGTCGCCGTTGTTGATCAGTCCGTTCCGGACGCCTCCGTGGGCGTGGCCTCCGAGGCCAAGCATCGTCGAGAAGGCGAAGACGAGCCGATCGCCGTCCACCTTATAGGCGAGTCCGCGGGCTTCGTAAACACTGCCGCCGGAACCGTCGTTTTGAGCGTCGATCGCGTACCACCAGTCTCCGTGGAGGACGGCGGCGTGAGCCGTCGTCACCATTCCGACGAGGCCGAGCGCGGCAAGGGCGAGAAATCGTGGGTTATTCATGGGTCTCCTCAACCGAGGCGTGAGGCCTCGAGGGAGTCCCAGGTCAAGGGGCGTGCCAATGCGGGGTCGGTCCCCCACACTTCCGGTAGATTTCTCGGTCCATCGTGCGCACCTCAAGCGTCAGGCCGACCCGCCCCTCCATGACTCCCGCGCGAAAAGGGAGGATCAACCGCTCGGCCAATCGGTCGGCGATTTCGGCCCGGAGGGCCTGGGGACGGCCGTCGAGGAGAGCGATCTCCAAGTGGACGAACTCGGGCGGTGCGCCCGTTCCGGTCACCCACACGGTGCGGACGTTCGCGTATGCCTTGATCGAGGCCGGGGCGACGGTCTCGCATGCGCCGAGGGTCTCGCTGAGGTCGCTCAACAGCGCGGCAAGATCGACACCTTCAGCGACCCCCGAGGACAGATCGAGGCGGAGATGGGGCACGCCTTCACGATACCCAGCGTGTCGAGCCCCGGCCTTGGAAGAGGCCGCCGACCGAGCCCTCGGGCACCGAAGCGAGCAAGGCCGACAGCGCTTCGACCGAGGGGAGAGGCTTTGCGCCCAGCGCGAGCAGAGCCGGCACCCCCGGAGCCTCGTCGAGCCAGACGGCGACCGGACCCAGGCGGCGCCGCAGGGCCGAAACCGCCCCATGCCAGGTGCCCCCTTCACCCCGGCGGGGACCGATCGCTATCGTGAGATCGGACATGCCGTAGAGGAGGGTGTTGCGATGGAGCGCGGCTGGGGCGGTGAACGGCGCGTCGAAGGTCGCCGACAGCAGGCAACCCCGTGGGGAGCGACGGGCCACACCCTCGGGAAGCACCTCCACGAAACGCCCCCGCGCGGCGGCGGCCGCGCGCGCGACGAGCGTATCGATGCCGATCGCCCCGCCGCTTGCGACGGCATACCCGGCCTCGACCGCCGCCCTCGCCAGCGTGCGGGCAACGTGCACCTGCGCCGGCGAGGGCGACCGCGTCCCGACGATCGAGAGAAACGGGCCGATCGGCATCGGGCCGCGCTTCCAGAGAGCACCAGGCCCGAGCCCGTCCCGGTGCCATCGCGGTGGGTAGGCCGGGCACGCCGCCGTCAGGCCCTCGCGTCGGCAGATTCGGGACTCGGCCTCGCCGAGAACGCCCGGGGTCTCAAGCCAAAGCGCCTCCTCCCAGAAGCCGGAGCGTCGCAACACCGAGAGCGCCTCCCCCAGGTGGTTTGACGCCGCCCGTCGAATTGTCGCTTCGACCCCACGCCAACGTCGGCCCGGCGCACGCGGCGGCAAGCAGAGCGCGGCCAAGATCACCCGCAGAAACGCGCCGTCTTCCATACAGTCAGTTTACACCGTTTCTCTTTTTGGCGCGAGTAAACTGCCCGACCTTCGGACATTGCCATGCGGAAACACCCTGCACTGACTCTCGGGCGCATCAAGGCGTTCATCCAGCACGACCTCCTCGAAAAGGTCCTCGGCGAGCGGGTCCCACTTACGGTCGAGTACTGCCCTCAGCCTCACATGACCGAGAAGGAGGCCCGTCAACAGGGGCCTTGGCAGCCGGTCGAAGCCGGTTTTCGGTACGGGCCCGCCTACCGCGTCGTCTGGTTTCGGGTCACCGGGAAGGTCCCGAAGGCGTGGGCGGGGAAAGAGGTTGGCATCATCGCCGAACTCGGCTCGGAACGCACCGCCTGGAGCGACAACGTGCCTGCCCGTGGAATCGACGAACCCCACAGCGTCTACGACCTGTTGCGGCCGGCAAAAGGGGGCGACAACGTGGACGTCGCCATCCAGGCTTACACCCGCAACCCCCAGTGCCGCGTCCACCGGTCCGAGCTGCCACGGGAGGACCTCGTCGAGGAGGTGCGCGAGGCGAGCCTCGTCGTCGTCGATCGCGAACTCAAGGCCCTGTATTACGACTGTGCCTTCGCGCTCGACCTCATGGAGGCGATCGACGAGACAGACCCCGCCTACACGACGATCCTGCGGGCGCTGAACGATGTCTGCAATCTCTTCGCGTTCCCCGAGGCCGATGCCGTCGAGCGTAGCCGGAAGAGGATCAAAGACGCACTGGGCTCACTGAATGGTGAATTGAAGCACACCATCACGCCCGTCGGCCACGCCCACCTCGATACGGCTTGGCTTTGGCCGCTCGAAATCACCCGGCTGAAGATGGCTCACACGACGGCCACCCAGCTTCACCTGATGGAGAGATACCCGGAGTACGTCTTCGTGCATTCCCAAGCCTCCCAATACGAATGGCTTGAGCGCGAGTACCCCAAGCTCCTGGATCGGGTCAAGCAAGCCGCCAAACGCGGCCAGTGGGAGCCGGTGGGCTCGATGTGGGTCGAAGCCGACTGCAACCTCACCGGTGCCGAGTCGCTCGTCCGGCAGTTTCTCTACGGGAAGCGCTACTTCCGCAAGCACTTCGGCTTCGACACCGACGACATGTGGCTTCCGGACGTCTTCGGGTACTCGGCGGCTCTGCCTCAAATCCTCGACCAATTCGGAATCAAGTACTTCTTGACCCAGAAGCTGAGTTGGAATCAGTTCAACAAGATCCCTCACCATACGTTTTGGTGGCAGGGCATCGACGGTTCGCGAATCTGGACCCACTTCCCGCCCGCCGACACGTACTGCGCATCGGCCGAGCCGAAGGAGATTCTTGCGAGCGTCGGCAAGTATCGCGACCACGCTCGCTCGGACCAGTCGCTCTACGTCTTCGGCTACGGTGACGGCGGCGGTGGCCCGACCGAGAAGCATATCGAGTTTCTGCGCCGCGCCCGGATCGCACCGAACATGCCGGACGTCGAGCGTGGCCGCCGAGCGCGCGAGTTCTTCGCCGACGCCCGGGCACGCAGTCGGGACTTGGAGACGTGGGTCGGCGAGCTCTACTTCGAGTATCACCGGGGGACGTACACAAGCCAGGCCGCGAACAAGAAGGCCAACCGGGAGTGTGAGTTCCTCCTCCGCGATGCCGAGTGGCTCGCGTGCTTCCGGGACGACTTTCCCAAGCACTACCCGTCAACCGAGATCGAACAGGCATGGAAGCTCGTCCTCCTCAACCAGTTCCACGACATCATTCCCGGCTCCTCCGTGCGCGAGGTCTACGTCGACAGTGCGGCCGATTATCGCGTCGTCGAGGAGATTGGTCACCGTTTGGTGACTTCGGCGCTTGAGTCCATCGGTAAGAAGCTCGACACCGCAGGGATGCAGCGACCGATCGCACTGTTCCAAAACGCCCCGATCGCATCTCAGGCTTCGATCCCTTGGACAAGCGACGACATTCCCAGCTCACTCGTGACCGCCGAAGGAGCCCAACCCGTCCAGTTGGTCGAGGAGTTCGGCGAGCGAAAAGTGATCTTCGCGACCCCACCGGATGCGCTCGAGTCCGTCTCGGTCGCGGACCTGTCGAGCCAGCCGCCCACCCTGCGATCGCGGCTCAAATCGGCCACCCGGCGCATCGAGAACAGCGAGCTTTCGGTTCGCTTCGATCCCCACGGGAACATCGTCAGCATCGCGACCCTCGACGAGCGTCCGGTCGAGTTCGTCGCTCCCGGCAAGCTCGCGAATCTCTTCCAGATCTTTGAGGACAAACCGCTCTTCTGGTCCGCCTGGGACATCGACCTTTTCGCCTACGAGACCAAACGGGACCTCGTCCGGAGCGAGGGCTTCGAGATCGTGGAACGGGGACCGGTAAGGGTCGCGGCAGAACTGGTCAAGAAGTTCGGCAGAAGCACGATCCGACAGCGGATCAGCCTCGGCCCGACCCCCGGTATCCGCTTCGATACGGAGGTCGACTGGCATGAGGAGGACAAGCTGCTCAAGGTCGCCTTCCCCCTCAACATCCACTCGTCTCGGGCCACCTACGAGATCCAGTTCGGGCATGTCGAGCGCCCGACCCACATGAACACCTCATGGGATATGGCTCGCTTCGAAGTCTGTGCGCAGAAGTGGGTCGACATGAGCGAAGGCGGACACGGCGTCGCCCTCCTCAACGACGGCAAATACGGCCATGACGCCCTCGGCAACGTGCTCCGACTCTCGCTTTTGCGTGCACCGAAGGCCCCCGATCCCCTTTGCGACATGGGTCGGCACCGATTCACCTACGTGCTCCTGCCCCACTACGACCAGCTCCAGCATTCCGACATCGTCGCGAGCGCCTATGCGCTCAACGCTCCGTGCCGCCACGCGTTCCTTGAGCCGCATCCCGGAGCGGAAGGGGAAATGCCAAAGTTGGTCGCGGTCGGAAGCCGCAACCTCGTCATCGAGTCGGTCAAGAAAGCCGAAGATGACAACCGTCTTGTCGTTCGCCTCTACGAGTGCCACAACACCCGAGGCGTCACCGATCTCGTTTGCGCGCGTCCGATCCGGCGCGCCTGGCTGGCCAAGCTCGACGAGGAGCCGGTCCGAGAGTTGGAGCTGACGGATGGAGGCGTGCGCCTCGACTACCGTCCGTTCCAGATTCTGACCGTGCTCCTCGAAGTGTGATCGATCAAGGCCGCTCGAGCGGCATCAGGTGGATCCACTGAACCGTGAAGTCCGGTTCGGGCGCATCGGGGTCGTCGGCTTCGAGCGCGAGGATCATCGTCCCGGGAACGTCGGCGGCTTCGCTCAAGAATGAATAGGTTGACACACAGTGGCCCCGCAAGGGCTTCGTGAGCTTCACACGGACGTCCTCATTGGGGGTCAACACCACCACGCCGAGTTCGTCGAGTGACTGGGCCGCCCAGTTCCAAATCATCACCCGATACTTGCCTTGCGAACGCTGATTGTGGAGATAGATTTCCATCCCTTGGGGATGGGCGAACCGGCGAGAGTCGATTTGGAATCCCGCCATCCACTCGCTTCGTTCGATCACGTACGAGCGTAGAGAATGCGCTGCCGCAAAGCGGCGCGCGGCAGCGTCAAACTCCGGGATACGCGTCCCGAACGGAGACTGCGCAAACGGGGCGAACGCGTCCGCTCCGAAATGGGGGAAGCCGGAGCTTGGTGAAGTCGGGAGACCTTGGGCGAGGGCGACGGCTGCGATGCCGGCCGAGAGCGAGAGAACCATACCGATTTTCCAGAGAGCTTTCATTCTTTCCTTCCTTTGCGAACTGGTCGCATCGTAAGGGAAGGAGCAAGCAATGTTCGTGCTTGGGGCACCGTTGGAACGTGATTCCCATCACATTGGTTCCGACCCGAGGGGGAGCCCATCTGGATCGATCGGTCGGTGGGTTCTCGGGAGGGCTGTCCGCCGCATGCGAAGGCGGGCCGACTCGAATCGAGTCGGCCCGCCAAGAACGGAAAGGTTCAGGTACTTACCAGCGACCGCCGCCGCCACCGCCGCCGTAGCGGCCGCCGCCTGAGCGGCCCCCACCGCCGCCCGAGCGATTGTTCTCTCGGGGTCGCGACTCGTTGACGGTCAGGCGTCGTCCGCCCATCTCGACATCATGCTTCTCCGCGATCGCCGCCTCCAGCTTATCGCCATCGATATCGACGAAACCGAAGCCTCGACCCTCGATGATGCGAGCGTTGGTGGCGCCGTAGCTGCTGAAATGCTCCGTGATCTGCGACTCCGTCGCCGAATAGGGCAGATTGCCCACGTAAAGTGTCTTTGTAGCCATGTTGCATGGCCTCCTCGTTATGGAATTGTTCCGGTCAAACGCGAGAAATCAGATCGTAGGCCGGTCCAAAGAAACGGGATTGAGACGAGATCTGGCTGTTGAGCGTAACGAGAAAGAGGATACCCGATCGCGGCATAACGCCCGGGACCTTCAATCATTCCGCTCGATGCTGGGGCCCGGGAGGCTCGTCTAAGCAAGTTCGGCCGCCACGACATTGCCGAAATGCCGACCGGCACGTGTCAACCGGAGACGGCCGTCGCGGGCCTCCACCCAGCCGCAGGCCTCCATCCGTAGATGCCCCTCCGGATCGACGCACGAGACGTCGACGCCCTCGGTGAGCCGGATGCCGAGCATCACTTTTTCAAACCGGATCGTGTCGTCGTCCAGCGATTCGTCGTCGCACCAGTCCACGTGTCCGGACTCGACCGCCGCGGCGTACCGCTCCGGATGCTTGAGGTTCGTGTAACGTTGCCGACCCTCCGGCGTCGCGAAGCAGCCGACCGCACCAGGCCCATAGGCAAGATACTCCTCGCCGCGCCAGTAGCCGAGGTTGTGCCGGCACGCCAGGCCCTCGCGTGCGAAGTTGCTGATTTCGTAGGCCTCGTAGCCGGCCCCGGCGGCACGGTCGATCGCGCGATCGTACATCGCGACCTGGGCCTCGTCGTCCGGCAAGTCGAGCATCCCGCGCAGGTGGAGCTTGTAGAAGCGCGTGTTTGCTTCGATCGTGAGGCAGTAGAGGCTCAGGTGCTCGGGCCGAAGGGCGAGAGCCAAGTCCAGGTTTTGAGACCAGGCGCGGATCGACTGGCCGGGGAGTGCGAACATCAGATCGAGGTTGACATTCTCGAACCCGGCGTCCCGAGCGGCGCCGACCGCCCGACCGACGTGGCCGGCGGCATGGACGCGACCCAGTCGGAGCAGGTCCTCGGGCTGGAAGCTCTGCGCGCCGAGGCTGATCCGGTTGAACCCCGCCTGCCGCATCGCCCGGAATTTCGGGGTATCGACGGTGCCAGGGTTGGCCTCGCTCGTGATCTCGGCGTTTTCGATCGGCGGATGGGTGTCGAGGACGGCCTCGAGGATCGCGAGGAGGCCGGCTTCGGGCAGATAGGTGGGCGTCCCGCCGCCGAAGAAGATCGTCTTGGCTGGACGCCCGCGCCACGGGCTCGAGCGAATCTCTTGCACGATCGCTGCGACGGTACGCTCCACGATCGGACCCTCCATCGCATACGAGTTGAAGTCGCAGTACCCGCATTTCGACGGGCAAAACGGAGTGTGGACGTAGATGCCGACCGGGGAGTGCACGGTCGCTCGCTCGCGCGGATCGGCCGTCAATTCGAGCGCGACCCGAGCACGATCGCGATCGCGAGCACTGCACCGAAGATCACCGGCCCCGCCGGATGTCGGCTGCTCGCTCACGTGGAGCCGGCGCATTTCATCAGGAAGCTGTAGCCAAAGCCGAGCCCACCTCCGATCAGCGCAGCGAGAACCACCTTCGTCATCGCGTTCATGATACTGCGTACGTCGCCGAGCCCGGGAAGATTCGGCACGCGGCCCTCAGTTACCCGCGCGAGCGCGCCACGACGAACCATGCTCCGACCGCGACCGGGATCGCGGCCAAGCCCCACAGCCAGGGAAGGGCCGCGGGCTCCTCTTCGTGCGGCTTTGGTTCGCGGGCGGTTTCCTCTGGGCTCGCGGATGGCGTGGTCGCTGCGGGCCGTGCAGAGCCCCCTCCCATGGTCAGGCCGATGAACAAGACCGCTCCGGTTTCGGCATCGATGGCCACTTCGCCGCCCGGTCCTGCGAAAACCCATTGGAGGCGCATTTTCAGCGGCCACGTTGCGACGACCGGGTCTGTGTATTGACCGAGAGTGCCTCCGACACGGGAGTACACTTGGGATGCCTCGGGCGCCGTTGAAGCCCAATCCCGCTTCATTTGGTCCCTGGTTCGAGGATCCTCGATGCGGTCGAGAGCACGGATGGCGATCGAGCGCGCTTCTTCGACTGGAATCACCCGAGTCGCGGGCTCGTCTGGTTCGATACCGCTCACCTCGCGCAGGGAGAGGACCTTTCCGTCGTACGCATCGAGTTTGACCGCGATGCGGTCGCCCGCCCCCGGGACACCGTGGTACAGCCGGCCGATCTCGAAGGAGTAGTTGCCGCAACCTTCCCACATCCCGGATTCGAACCCCCTCGACTTCGTGATTCGCCACTCCGATCTCGACGCACCTGCAGGCAGAAGGCGCCAAGCACGCTCTTCGGCTTGCTCGATCGACAGTCGCGCCGCTTCGGTCTGCGACCTCCGCGCGGCTTCCATCGTGTCGTCTGTATTCGAGTAGCGTACAATCGTCGGTGTGGATCCGGAGTAGCTCAGTCGCCCACCGTCCGTGAACCCGACGCGAATGAACCCTCCGTCTATGGTCAGGCTACGCTTGACTGCATCACCTCGCCCAATTCGCGCCATGTACTGCATTGCCTGGCGCTCATAGTCGGTGGCTTGCGCAAGAAGCACACAGGACACAACGCTCAGTATCGCAATGCTTGCTGCTCTTTTGGTCTTCACTTGAACCACATCTCCTCCGCAAAGTTCTCGTCGCCCGTGTAGACCCATCGCACTCTCGTGTTGGGATCGCCATAGAGGTGCATTTCTGATTCGTCATCGACAATGTTGCCCCAGCTGATTGTCACGACGTAGATACTCAAAGGATTCGCAATCCACCTCGCGAGATTGCTGTCAAGGAACTCTTCCCGAGCCTTGGTTGCGACCACGCCTTCGCGCAGTTTCAGAAACAAATCGTGAGCTGCGACGTCATGCCCTGCCACCATCACCGCTTGAGGATAGCCAATCAAGCACATATTCTCAACATATTCGCCATAACTTGTCATATGTGGCAACAGGATGGATTCGAAGAAATCACTGTTCGTGCCCGCATAGCAACTGTCGAGAAAGGCAAATGTCACAGGCGGAATGTTGGTACTGTTGTGGGGTGGAAGTCCCGTACCATTCATGCTGGCTCGCCAATCAAAGTAATTCGGAATCGCGTTGATCATAAAGGGTTGAGCCAGCACTTCATCCCAGTTGTCGGTCCAGTGCCTATCGACGTCACCGTGCACGCCGATATGGTAGATTCCCGCCCCTGAAAAGAGATCGTAGAGATCGGCCGGATTCCAGTCCATGGTCGACAGCTCGTGGATGTCCCAACCGAGGTTCTCCATTAGGACTCTCGTCCGCTCGATTCCATCGGTATTCAGGTAGTCATTCCACTCATCGACCTGAGCGAGGCCGATCTTGTTCTTGACCGGAGCCGAATCCTCGGCCTCGTAAACAACACCGTAACTATCGATCGCCTCGAATCGAACCACAAGTTGGGTGCCATTCCCGAAGACGGTGCTGTCAAACGTCGCCTCGCCACCGATCGACATCGGTTGGGGCTCACCCACGATGTGGATGTACTCGTCGACGGTGTATCCGCCGACCTTGAGACATGCGTACACAAAGTAGCGCGGCCCACGGCCATCGGCAGGACCTACCATCGCGTTACCCGAGACGTGGTTGTTCGTGCTGTAAAAGTAGGGCGGCATCGGTGCGCCGCCGGCGGGGACCGCGCAAAAGGGCCCGCCGGAAGGCTGTGCCCCGGCGAAAGTCGTCGCTACGATGGAGAACAAGAGTGTCAGTGCTCTCACCATGGCAAGGACCCTACCCCCCCCCACAATGACATGTCAACTGTCTCGGGCTCGATTTTCGGAAGTCGTGAGGGCCAAAGCATGGTCGCTGCAGTAAGCTCGTTCGATGTGTCCGCTCCTCTGCGCGATCGCCCTCATCGGCACCCAGCCCGATCCATCGACGGCATGGCTACGAATGCACGCCGCTCCGATCCCCGATCCGGATGCCCTGTCCCCGCAGACCGAGCGGGCGCTTGAACGAGCCATCGGATCGAGCCGGGTCGTCATGCTGGGAGAATTGACGCACGGCGACGGAACGTCCTTCCGCCTCAAGACGAGGGTGGTGAAGTTTCTCCACCGCAAGATGGGCTTCGACGTCCTCATCTGGGAATCCGGGCTTTACGACTGCGCGATGATGGATGCCGCCCTTTCCGGCCCGCTTCCGATCCGAAAAGTAGCGCGGATGGGGGTGTTTCGACACTGGTCCACGGCGGCCGAGTCGCTGCCGATCTTCGATTACGCTCGCCGGACCCGAGGGACGGTACGGCCGTTGAGGATGGCCGGCTTCGATCTCCAACCCTCAGGTTCGGGCAGTGGTCGGCAGTTCGAGACCATGCTCGGATGGTTCGACGGTCGGCCTGAGCTCAGCGCCACGGATCGGGCGTTGATCCGGGCCGCGCAAGCCGACGTGGAGCGAAACCCACGCTCGATGGCGCTCGTGAACACCGGCCCGCTCTTCCTCAAGGCGTATGAGGCGAACCCGATCTTCTTCGACCGGGCTTGGCCGGAGCCGGCATTCCGGCGACGGGTCCTCGTGAGCGCCGCCCGATACGCGGAGATGATGGCCCTTGAGCGCGAACGACAGCTGGGCAACGTCCCGTTCGCCGTCCCTTACAACCTGCGGGAGAAGGTGAACGCCGAGAACCTGCTCGCCCTTCTCGAGGGTCCGTTCCGCGGGCGGAAGGCGATCGTCTGGGCTCACAACACGCATGTCTTCAAAGGGCTTCCAGGGCGTGGCGCCGGCGTCGGTCTTACCCCGGGCCCGACCGAACCCGACTCCATGACCCGGCTCGTTGCGCCGAAGCTCGGATACGGCCTTTACTCGATTGGGGTCGTCGCGTTCCAAGGAAGCTGGTCGTGGTTGGGTGGGCTACCCATCCGCTACCACGATGCCCACCCCGAGTCGCTCGAAGCGAGCCTACGATCTTTGGGCCATCGTCAGGCGTTTCTCGACCTCCGGTCGGTTCCCCGTAGGCATCCGCTCCGCGCTCCGCGGATCGGTCTCATCGACCAGCAAAATCCATGGCCGCTGACCCTCGCCTGGGCTGACGGCTTCGACGGGCTCCTCTACGTCGACACGATGGTGCCCCGAGTGCAACTCGGGAGCCGCTAACCTACTTCCCAGTCGGAGACCACTTTTTGAGAAACTCCATGATCTTCGTGCGATCATGGTGATCGCCCTCCTCGAGCAACCCGGTGTCTTGAGAATGAAGCAGCTTTCCGTTCTTATCGAGAACAAAAAGGTGCGGGTAACCGGTGATTTTCGGATATTTGGAGAGCACCTCTTTGTTCTCGTTTTCCTTCGAGTAGTTGACTTTGACGACCACGAAGTTCTTCTTCAGCACGTCGGCGCAATCTCTGTTGTCGAGAAAGAACTGGTCGAGGCGCTTGCACCAGATGCACCATTCGCCGCCGACGTCGAGAATGATTCGCTTGTTTTCCTTCTTTGCCGTCTTGATCGCGGCGGCGATGTCTTTGGCCGCATCGCGCTTCGGATCAAACGGTTCACGCGTCGGTTTCGGCTGCGTGAGCGCAACCGCAAACAGGCTCAGGACAAGCACGAAACACAGAAGAGGGTGCCGCATGGCCGACTATACCGCGTGGTTCAAGCGCGTCCGAGCGCGGCTTCGACTTCAGCCACTCCGGCTGTATTCCCCATCGTCTCGCGCAGGGCGAGCGCGCGCTCAAGGCTCTCGCGCCCCTCGACGGTGCGATCCATCGCGAGGAGGAGACGGCCCCGCTCGAAGAGCATCGTCGCGACCCCCCACCGATCGCCGATCTCGGTGTGGATCGCCTCGGACTCCTCGAACAGCGCCAACGCTGCCTGAGGATCGTCCGCGTCGAGCGCCACGAGGCCAAGGTTGCCGAGGAGGCCGGCTTGTCCCCGCCGATCGCCGAGGCGGGTATGGATCACAAGCGCTTCGCGGTAGAGGTTCTCGGCGCGAGCCGCGTCGCCTTGGCGTCGAGCCACGGTCCCGAGCCAGCCAAGGGACCGCGCGATCCCGCTCTCGTCGCCGATCGCCCGGCGCACGGTCAGACTACGTTCGAGCGCCTCTGCGGCCTCGATCAGGCGCCCGGCATCGGCGAGGGTCAGCCCGATCCAGTTGAGCGCGTTCCCCTCCCCGAAGCCATCCCCCAGGGCGACCCGGATGGCGAGCGCCTGGTCGAAAGCCACCAGCGCCGCGTCGTATGCCCCACGCTCGTACGCAACCGCGCCGAGGCCGTTCAGGGCGAGAGCGCGCGCGTCGTCGTTCGGGTCAAGTTGGAGCGCCTCACGATGCGCCCGCTCGGCTGCCTCGTAATCCCCCTGGAGGTACTTCAAACGTCCAAGTCCGTTCAGCGCGGCCGGGCGGTGAACAGACTCGGGCACCGCATCGAGGGCTTGCCTCACCCACGTCGCGCCCTCCGCCAAGTGGCTGCGGAGGTGCCAGAAGCGCCAGAGCGCGCAAACCAGTCTCAACGCCTCCTCGGAATCGGTGTCGATCGCCACCGCGAGGGCGCGGCGCAGGTGCTCGTGCTCGATCGACAGGCGATCGAGGGCATCCATTTGTTCCGGACCTTGGAGTCGGCGGGCCTGGGTCTCGGCGAAATCGACCGCCCATGCGACGAGCCTCGTCGCGAACGCCTCCGTGCCTTGGGCGGGAGTTCCGCGAACGACGGCCCGAATCGTCTCGAGGAGGTTCGCGCGCGGTGCGCCGCCTTCCGACACGACCAGTGACGCTTCGTTCAACGCCAGGAGGTGATCCGGTGTCTTCGGCTCTCCGGTCAACTCGGTCAGGAGTTCGGTCGAGGCGGAACCGTCCAGGTACGCGAGGGCGGTGAGTGTTTGCCGTGCGCCGGGATCGAGGAGCGCGAGACTCCACTCGACGGTACTTCGGAGCGTGTGTTGACGATCGCCCGGGCGGCGCTGACGGTGCGGCCAATCGAGCACCTCGTCGAGACGGACGGCGATGTCCGCCGGCGAGAGGACGGCCGTCCGGGCCGCAACGAGTTCGATCGCAAGCGGGCTTCCCCCGAGCGCGCGGCAAATGTCGCGAACGTGAGCCTCGGCGTCGGGGTCCGAGCTCAGTTGGGGCGATGCACGGAGTCGAAACAGAGCGACGTCCTCGCCAGAACCCCCATCCAAGGGTGGGACTTCCACGACCTGCTCTTCGCCGGTGCCGAGCCGTCGCCGAGACGTCGTCACGATCCGAAGTTGCGGAAGCCTTGCGAGCATCCCTTCGAGCACCCCGACAAGATCGCCTTGGATCTGCTCGAGGTTGTCCAGGATGAGCACCGTCGGACCCTCGAGGTCCGCCACGACGGCGTCCAGATGGGCTTCGCCGTCGATACCCAGGACATCAGCAAGGGCCTTGAAGATGCGATCCGCGACCCCGACTTCGGCTAACCCGACCCAGACGACCCGATCCGCCTCGGCTTGCGCTCGTTCGCCCAGGGCGATCGCGAGGCGGGTTTTGCCGTTGCCGCCCGGTCCGACCAATGTCAGCAGTCGCGTATGGACCAAGGCCTTGAACGCGTGTCCCAAAAGTGCCTCGCGACCGACGAGCGGTCCGAGGCGCGGAAGCGCGCCGCCCCGGGGCGGTTCGACGAGGCGCACGAAACCAGGGCCGGCTGCGGCCATCCGCGCGCTCCCGATGGCACCGCTTAGCATTTCGGTCTCGTGCACTCGCCAATGAACCCCAGCGTCCGCCACTTCGAGCGGACCGGGCTCGCGTGCGATTTGGACTGGAAGCCCTTGCCGAGCGAGGGTGCGCCCCCTGGCCAGGGCGGCTTCGACGGACGGACTTGACTCCGGTTCGCGGTCCGAGCTCAAAACCCACCAAGCGGTTGACGCCGACTGGCGCACGCGTTCGAGAACCAGGCGGCTCAGCCCCGTGCTTGGCTTCATGTCAAGCTCGCTCCGCAGTCGGCCTTGAAGCCGCCGGAATTCGGCCTCGGCCTCACGGGGCTTCCCCGCCTCGAACAAGAGCTCGATCAGCTCGGCCGCCGCCGCTTCGGAAGCCGGATCGAGAACGGTCGCCATCCTAGCCGCTTCCAGTCTCGCCGGAATCGAGCGGCACGTCACGCGCCATCGGTCGAGCACCTGCCGGGCACGATCGGCCACGCGAAGCCGCTCGTGAACCGCCCACGGCTCGAGTACACCGGGCAGGAACGGTCCTCGGATGATCTCGAGCGCCTCGCGCGCCCGGTGCGGAGCGTCGTCTGGCGTTGCTCGTTCGGCGATGGACGCAGCGCGAAGGAACGCATCCAGGTCCGTCTCGGCGTCCAACGTGACCGATTGACGGTCGGTCCGGAGCGCGTCGCCCAGGTCCTTCCGCAGAGAGGCCAGCGCTTGGCTGAGGCTGTTGTATGCCCGGGCAGAAGCGACACTCGGCCAAAGCCACTCGATCAAGACATCGCGCCGGACCGGCACCCCCGCCTGCAGCGCGAGAATCGCGACCACGTGAGCGGTTTTCGACGTACGGAACCGCGCCACATGACGTTCACCGACGGTGACGCGGAGGCCGCCGAGGAGTTCGACCTGAACCCTCATCCGCGGAGCCGTCCTCGGGTGTCATCATCACCGCCATGTTGCATCCGATCGGCATCGACATCGTCTCGGTCGCGCGCATCGAGCGGGCGCTGCGGCGCCCACGATTTGTCGAACGGGTGCTGACTGCGCGGGAGCGCGATCACTGCCGCACCGCGCAGCAAGTCGCCGGACGCTGGGCTGCCAAGGAGGCCGTCTGCAAATGCCTGGGTTGCGTCCTGCCGATGACCGCGATCGAGGTAACTCCGGGGCCAGACGGCGCGCCCGAAGTCCTGGTCGAGGGTCGGTCGATCTACCAGGGCCACCGCATCGCGGTGAGCATTTCGCACGAGCGCGAATTCGCGGCCGCCGTGGCGGTCCTTGAGCGAGAGCCGGCGGCTCAATGAGGCGCGGTGACCTCCGGCAAGCGAGTCGCGACCATCACGATCCGAGTCCTCCCGTGGTCGTCTTCGAGGACACCGCACGCGCCACCCCCCGGGCTGACCTCGACCTGAACTGCGGTTCCATCGAATCGGAGCAGCGGGTGGTAGAACCGCGCGATCGCCTCGGCGCGACCTGTCGCGTAGTGCCCGATGAGCGACCGCCGGAAGCGGTCGTCGGTCGTGTTCGGCTCGCTGCCGTGGATCAGATTTCCGTGGAAGAAGAGAACGTCGCCGGCCTTCATCACGACATCGACGACCTCCATTTCCTGGGGAACGGGAATCGTCGTGCGGGTGAAGCTGCGCTCGGTGTCGGCGGGGATTTCGCACAAGAGCGGGAGCCGGTGGGAGCCGGGGACAACCTGGAGGCAACCGTTGGCGGCATCGCAGTCGTCCACGGCCAGCCACGCCGCGAGGCAGGTGCCAGGATGAACCTGGAGGTAGATCTGATCCTGATGCAGTGCCTGCCCTCGTGCACCGGGCGGCTTGAAATAGAACATGGTCTGGGCACAGTACGGTTCCTCGCCCAGGACGGCGGTCATGATTTCGCGAAGCCGGGGATCGAGCATGAAAGCCCGGCTCCGCTCGTCGAAGCGATGCGGGTGCACCATTCTCGGATACTGGGCAAGCGGATCGCCCGCCTCGATTCCCGAGTCGCGCCACTTCGCACCGTCGTCGAGGGTCGCGTTCAAGTGCTCGAAGTGCTCCCGGTAGGCCCCGATCTCCTCCCAAGAAAACAGGCCCTGCGCCACAAAGAAGCCGTCTTGCTCCCACTGGTTTCGCCACCCCGGATCGATCGTTGTCATCATGCTAAGGATACAACGCTTTCGGGGTCGAGCCCGTCCTTATCCATACTCGGAGGCCAATCGTGAAGCTGCTCACCGAATTCGTCGGTTCCTTCCTGTTCATGCTCGTCATCGCGATGATCGCACCGACCGGCGCACCGATGACCGCCCTCGCCATCGGAGCGGCGCTCATGACGATGGTCTACATGGGTGGCCATGTCTCGGGTGCCCATTACAATCCGGCCGTGTCGTTGGCGATCCTCATTCGTGGCAAGATGACCGCCACTGAAATGCTCCAGTATTGGGCCGCTCAGATCGCGGGCGGTCTCGCGGCGTTCTTTGTCGGTGCTTGGATCGTCGGAGGGCCGGTCGATCTCAAACCCGCGGCGGACTATTCGACCGGTCAGGCTCTCGCGGTCGAAATCCTCTTCACGACGATGCTCGCTCTCACGGTTCTGAACGTGGCGACGGCCAAGAAGACAGCCGGTAACTCGTACTTCGGGCTTGCGATCGCGTTCGTGGTGGTCGCCGGCGCACTCGCCGGTGGCGGCATCTCCGGTGGCGCCTTCAACCCTGCCGTCGGGATCGGCGCGACGGTCGTGAATGCCGTCCAAGGCAACGGCGACTACGGGTCGGTCTGGATCTACCTCGTCGGTCCGTTCCTCGGCGCGGCGATCGCCGCATTCCTCTTCAAGCTCCAAGGCGGAGAATCGGAGGCGGACGCTTAGGGCGATGCTGCTCGAACTCACGGTCGAGAACCTGGCGATCATCGAGCGCGCCCAGTTGATCCTGGGTCCTGGCTTTACGGCACTGACCGGCGAAACCGGTGCGGGCAAGTCGCTGCTCGTCGATGCGATCGGGCTCGCCCTCGGGGGGCGGGCGGAGACGGAGCTCGTCCGCACGGGTGCCGCAAGGGGGTCTGTGTCGCTCGTCGCCGATCTCTCGACCGCCCCCGAGATCCGAGATCGATGCGAGGAACTCGGCTATCCGCTGGACGAAGCGCAGTTGTACATCCACCGCGAAGTATCGGCAGAAGGGCGTTCGACGTGTCGCATCAACGGGCGACAGGCACCGGTTGGGACCCTCAGGCAGATCGGCGGACTGCTCGTCGACCTGCACGGGCAGCATGACCATCAAAGCCTCCTCGATCCTCTCACCCACGGGGAGCATCTCGACCTTTGGATCGGCGAAGAGGCGGTCGCCTGGCGACTCCGCGTGGCCGCCGCGTTTGCGGAATGTGAGCACACACGCCGTGCGCTTGCCTCCGTTCGCACCGATCGTCGCGAGCGCGAGCACCGGCTCGATCTGCTCCGCCACCAGATCGGCGAAATCGAGGGTGCCGGCCTGACGCTCGGAGAGACCGAAGACGTGACCTCGCGACTGAGGCGCCTGCAGCATGCCGAACGGCTAGCCCAAGCGGCCCTCAATGCCCGGGCTCATCTGTTTGAAGAAGAGGGAGCGGCGGATGAGCGAGTCGGACAGGCAACCCGAGACCTGGAGGCGGCCTGCCGCCTCGACCCCGAACTCGAACCGTCTCTCCGATTGCTTCGCGACGCCCAGGCCGCCCTCGGCGAAGCCTCGCGAACGCTCGGGCGGTACCTCGACTCCCTGGAAGTGGCCCCCGGTGCGGTCGAAGAGGCGGCCGCGCGCCTGGATGTGCTCCAGCGACTTCACCGCAAGTACGGGGAGACCGACGAGGCGGTGGTGGCGTTTCTCGAGTCCGCTCGCCGCGATCTGAGCCTGCTCGAAGGGCTCGACGAGGATGAGGAGACCCTGGCCACTCGGCTCAGCGAGCAGGAGGCGGACCTTGAAGCCGCAGCGGGCTCGCTGACCGCGCTCCGGACGTCTCACTCCCAACGCTTCGCCAGCCTCGTCGAGACGCAGATCCGAGACCTCGCGATGGACCGAGCGACGTTCGTCACCCAGATCGAGCCGAAGCCGATCGATGCTCAGGGAGGGGACCGGGTGGAGTTTCTTTTCTCGGCCAACGCTGGAGAGCCCCCGAAGCCGCTCGCCAAGATCGCGAGCGGGGGAGAGATCTCACGCGTGATGCTCGCCCTCAAAGTCGGTCTCGCCGGACGGGCGGGGGTCCCGACGCTCATTTTCGACGAAGTCGATGCCGGGCTCGGTGGCCGGGCCGCGGCGACGGTGGCGCGAAAGCTCGATGAACTGAGCCGACACAATCAGGTCATCGTGATCAGCCATCTTCCCCAGATCGCGGGGCGGGCCACGACCCACTTCCGCATCGACAAGGTCGAGCGCAGCGGTCGGAGCGTCACCGAAATCCGGGCTCTGAATTCCGACGAACGGGTCGAGGAGATCGCCCGTATGCTCGCCGGAGAGCACGTCACCGAACCGGCGCTCGCCAATGCACGCGCGCTTCTCCAGCCCGGGCTCTTCTAGTCGGGCTTGAGCGCGTCGACGAAGAATTCCAGCATTCGAGCGCCGTTGACCCCGGTGTGGCCTCGGTCCGGGCCGACCTGAAGGTCAAAGCTCTTGCCTGCCGACTGGAGCGCCTTCACTAATTGGTAGGTATTGGCGGGATGGACATTGTCATCGGCCGTGCCGTAGTACAGCAGCAGCCGTCCCTTGAGGTTCTGAGCGTACATCATCGCCGAGCCCTCGTCATAGCCCTTGGGGTTGCGCTGCGGCGTGTCCATGTACCGCTCGGTATAGATCGAGTCGTAGTTCCGCCAGTCCGTCACCGAAGATGACGCCGCCGCGGCTTGGAAGACGTCGGGATATCGGAGGATCGCCATCGCGGAGGCGTAACCCCCGTAGGAGGTCCCAAAGATCCCGACGCGGTTGCCGTCGACATAAGGGCGAGTCCTGAGGGCCTTCACTCCTGCGGCTTGGTCGTCGATCTCAACGACACCCAGCTTCTTGTAAACGCTGTCCTTGAAGCTCTTGCCGCGCCCATCGGTCCCCCGGCCGTCGAAGGCGGCAACGAGGAAGCCGAGCTCGGTCATGGCTTGGGGCACGCCGAATCGCTCCCGGTCCGTCCCGGACTCGGGGCCGGCATAGACGGTGACAAGGAGAGGGTACTTCTTCCCCGGATCGAAATCCGAAGGCTTCATCAAGGTTCCGTAGAGCGGCGTCTTGCCGTCGGCGGCCACAAACTCGATGCGCTCGACGGGCTGGAGCTTGAGTTCTTTGAACTTGGTCAGATCACTCTCCGCCAAGGTGGCAATGGCTTTGCCATCGGCGTCGAACAGCTTCGTGGTCGGGGCGGAGTCGATGTCCTCGGAGGTCGCGACAAACGCGTTTCCGTCCGGGGAAACGTCGACGGAGTGACTCAGCGCGGGGTCGGTGAGCCGCACGTCCCCCTGACCGTCGAGACCGATGCGGTGGAGCTGAAGTTTGTACGGGTTCTCGCCATCTCGAGCCATGTACCAGAGCTTGTTGCCGACGAGGTCGACCTTCTCGATGCCTGCGACCTCGAACGGATGGTTCGTGATCGGCTGCACGGCACCCGATTTCAGATCGACGAGACCGTAGTTGCGGAATCCGTTTCGCTCGGTCAGCCAGATCATCTTCCCCTTGAATCGGGGTGCCTTCGCGATATCGGGGTGCTGATCGAGCAGCTGCCGCGTCGGTGTGTTGTCCACCCAGCTCGCCGGCCAGGATTCGCGAACGATGACGCGGGACTGACCCGTCTTCGGATCGGCCCCACACCACTCCATCACGTTCTGGGTGCGGTTCGTTCGATGAAACCAGAGTTCGCTTCCGTCGGGAGCCCACTCGATCCCATAGACGTAGTGGCCGACGCCGTCGCTGAACGGGCCGCTGCGGACCTTGACCGGCGTCGACTTCTTCGTCTTCGTGTCGTAAATGAACACGTCGACGACCGGGTTCGGTGCCCCGGCCTTGACGTAGGGCTCGACGTCGAGCGTGTTTTGGATCTTGGTGACGTCCATCGCGAGGAAGTAGTCGGGGACCTTGGACTCGTCGAAGCCGTAGTACCAGAGCTTCGATCCGTCAGGCGAGAATCCCATCGCCTCGATTTGGCCGAGTTCCTCACCATAGACCCAGGTCGCCGATCCGAACTTCGTGCGGTTCGCGTTGCTCCCTGATCGGGTGATGGCGACCTGGTTCTTCGCGTCCGGCCCTCCGATCCAGAGGTTGCGTTCCTTGTACTGGGCCATGACCTTGCCATCCGGCGAGAAGACGCGGTCGAACTGCCGTCCCCGGGCCGGTCGACGACGGCTCGAATTTGGGCTGGCCACAGCTCGTGGGCGCGGCGGAGGCGAGCCGGTGTAGGGGCTCTCCGCTCCGGTGCCGGCATTGACTCGCGTCGACTTCCCGCTCTTGTCGTAGACCAAGGCTTGGCCACCCTCGATCCAGGTGACGCTCGCGGTGCCCCGACGCACGGCCGCGCTGAGTTCCCCTTGCATCTTCGAGTATCGGTCGTACCGAGGCATGGTGGGAAGCCGGTCCTGACCGTGGGCACTCGGGAGCACGAAGACCAGAACCAAGGAAAGCAGCGTCAAGCGAAGCATGGGGCCATTATGCGGCGCGAACCCCTCCCTGATGCTGGAATCGTTTCAACCTTCCACCAGGCGCCCCTGTGGACATGCTCCGTCACAGTGCCGTATACTCAGCAGAGGTGAGATCCAGTGCCAGACCTAATTGACGATATCCGAGCGATCGCCGCGAAGATTGAGAGATCGCGAGACCTTGTTAGCACCGAAGAAGCGACAAAGAACGCATTCGTAATGCCGTTCATTGCAGCCCTAGGATACGACGTCTTCGATCCTACCGAAGTAACCCCGGAGCTTGTAGCCGATGTCGGAGTAAAGAAGGGCGAGAAGATCGACTACGCGATTCTCAAAGAAGGCATGCCGATCATGCTCTTTGAGTGCAAACATCATGAAGCGAACCTGGATAACGACCATGCAAGCCAGTTGTTCCGATATTTCGCCTGCACCGAATGTAGAATTGCTGTCCTCACCAACGGTATCGAGTATCGGCTGTTCACGGATCTTGAAGCTCCCAACAAGATGGACTCAAAGCCATTCTTTGTGTTTCGAGTGACCGACTTCTCGGAGTCGATGATCCCGGAACTCAAGAAGTTGACCAAGGCATCTTTCGATATCGATGCGGTCTTGTCCACCGCAAGCGAGCTCAAGTACATGCGAGAAATCAAGACCCTCCTGGGGCAACAGCTTCTTGCGCCCAGCGAAGAGTTCGTTCGGTTCTGCACAGGCGGCATCGGGGTAAACCGATTGACCCCGTCGCTCAAGGAGCAGTTTACGCAGCTTGCCCGAAAAGCGCTAGGTGAATTCATCTCGGAGAGACTCAGCGAGAAACTCAAGAGTGCACTTGGCGCATCAGCTCCCAATGTGAGTTACGAAACCAAGGTGGCGTCAGAGTTTGTCGAGGCCGAAAGTAAGCAGGACAGAGATCCTAAGATCCAGACAACCGCTGACGAGCTGGAAGCATACTACATCGTGAAAGCCATTTTGAGGGACGTTGTTGATGTCCGTCGCATTACCCATCGAGATCAGCAGAGTTACTTTGCGATACTTCTTGATGACAACAATCGCAAACCCATCGTTCGACTACACTTTAACAGCCGAGCCAAGAGATACATAGGGCTCTTTGACGCCGAGAAGAACGAACAGCGTGTAGCGATCGCGGATGCAGACGACATCTACACCTATGCCGAACGCCTCCGGGAAACGGTGCTCTCATACGGTCAAGGTAAGTCCTAGGTTCGTGCTCCCGAACGATCGGCCCGCGCTGATGGGCATTCTCAATGTCACTCCGGACAGCTTCAGCGACGGGGGGCTCTTTTTCGATGACCGAGCGGCAGTCGGTCACGCGGAGACGATGATCGCGGAAGGGGCGGACCTCCTCGACGTGGGAGGCGAATCCACGCGCCCAGGTGCTCCCCCGGTCGTCGAACAGGAGGAGCTTCGCCGGGTCCTGCCCGTGGTCCAGGCGCTCGCCTCAAGAGGCTGGGTCGTGTCGATCGACACTTCCAAGGCGTCGGTCGCGCGGGCCGCGCTCGCGGCAGGGGCGTCGATGGTGAACGACGTCACAGCCGGGCGCGATCCAGAAATGGCCGCGACGTGTGCGGAAGCGGGCGCGACGGCCTGCCTCATGCACATGCAGGGTGAGCCCCGTACGATGCAGCAGGACCCGACCTACACGGATGTGGTGACCGAAGTCCGCGCTTTTCTGGTCGAACGGGCACGCGTCTTCGAGGACGCTGGGGTCGCCGAGGTGTGGATCGACCCCGGCATCGGGTTCGGGAAGACCGTCGCGCACAACCTCTGCCTCTTGAGGCATCTCGCGACTCTCGTGGAGACAGGCTATCCCGTGCTGATCGGAGTCAGTCGGAAGTCGTTCATCGGTCGCCTGCTCGGTTCCGGCGGCGCATCGCTCCCGGTCGAAGAACGTCTGGAGGGCACGTTGGCCGCCCAGGCTTGGGCCCAAGTCGCAGGGTGCCGCGTGCTCCGGGCTCATGACGTGCGCGAAGCGCGGCGAACGATCGAAGTCCTGGCCGCCATCGCGAAAAGCGAATAGTTCGCCTCAGCGATTCGTCAAACTGGGCACATGATCGCGACTATGCTGATTCTCGCTTTCGACGCCAAGGTCGACATGGGGGTCGTCTTCAGTAAGCCCGGCGGCGAAGAGCTCAAGATGGACATCTATTACCCGGCCGATCGGAGCAAACCGGCACCGGCCCTCCTCGTCCTTCATGGCGGGGCATGGATCGGAGGGAATCGTGCCGACATGGCGGAGTTCTGCCAAGCGGCCGCGGATCGAGGCTTTGTCGCGGCGACGGCGTCCTACCGTTTGGCCCCGAATTCGAAGTGGCCGGCGATGCTCGACGACGCGCAGACTGCCGTTCGGTACCTGCGCGCGAATGCGTCGAAACTGAACATCGACCCGAAGAAAGTCGCGGCGACGGGCGCGAGTGCAGGCGGACACCTTGCCTTGCTTCTCGGATTTCGGGACACGCGCGACAGCAAAGCCGGGGAATATGCGACTCAATCGAGTCGGGTGAAAGCGGTCTTGAACGTGTTCGGACCGACCGACCTCACCCAGGATTACCCTCCGGCGTTCGACTTCTTGTTCCAGACCGTCCTCGGCAAACCCAAGAAGGATTCCGCGGAAGACATCCGCCAGGCGAGCCCGGTCACGTTCGTCGCGCCCGGGGCGGCACCGGTCTTCACGATTCACGGAACCGCGGACCAAATCGTCCCGGTGATGCAGGCGAAGCGCCTCGATGCCGCCCTCAAGGCCAAGAAGATCGACACCGAGATGGTGATCATCGAGGGGATGGGGCACGAAGCCGGCGGTAAGGACGAGGGGCGACGAAAACAGTTCCTCGACGCCGTCGCCAAAGGGCTGGAGTTCGTTCGGAAGCACCTCGGCTAGAAGATCGTGGCCCCGAGCTCACGGAACGCCCGGTACCCGATCGAAAGGTCGCTGACTCGGACCGGGCGACCGGCTTTCAGCGCGAGCCTGGCGAGGCGTTCCATGTTCCCGCCCTCCGCGACGATCACGAAGTCGAGCCTTCGCGCGAGACACCCGACGAGCCGATCCCGTTTCGGCGCGGCGCCCGCGTGGGAATCGGCTTCCGGGCTCACGTGACTGATGACCAGATCGGTCTGGGCATCGAACTGGTAGCGCCAGAGCCGGGCCGTTCGGAATGGCTCGGTCGAAAGATCGTCGCCAAGCGCTTTCACCAGACCGCAGTCCAAGGCCAGGATGCGAGGCGTACCCCATCTCAGCGGCACGATCGCCGCACGCTGATACGCGGGGGTGTCGTGACCCGCGACCAAAATCTCCCCGTTCAGGGAGCCCTCCTCGGCCAAACGCTCGATTGTATCGAGGGCGGCCGGCGGTGAATGGCGGGAACTCAATACGGCAAAGGTCGGTGCCTCGAGCAGCTTGTGGTTGCCGTACAGGAAGAGGACTCCGGGAGGATCCGGATCCATTTGTTCGACGATGGCCGGGTAGTGGACATCGACGGAGGTGATCATCGAGATTCCCAGGCGATCGAGCTCTTCCTCGTACCGAACGGCGGCTTCGATCCGGGCTGTTCGTTCTGCGACCCAGCGCGTCGCGATCGTCACGCTCAATCGGTACTCCTCGCGAAGCGATTCGACCGACAGCGCCAGGAAGTCGGATACCTCTCGGGTGAGCATGTCGTTGCGCGTCAGCACGCGACTGACGGTCTTCCCCCCGATCCCTGGCATCAGAGCCAAGGCAAGCGCAAGGGTACGGCGGGCAACGTTCGGATTGCGGGCCATGGCACTGAAACTACGTTACTCGAATTCGTCGACCGGCGGCACCTCGGGCTCGACGACCCCGCTCAAGCGTTTGAGCCGCGCTCCGATCTCGTGAAGTCGTTCGTCCTCGGCGGATTCGGCGTCTTGGCGCAGCGCCCGGACCGAACGGCGCTCCCGGCGGCGGCGCAGCGACTCGATCGCGTCGTGCAAGACGGCCGCATCGACCCGCTCGACGGTGCCGAACCCGAGTTCGCCGAGCAGCGCTTGGGTCGGTTCGGTCAGCGCGCCGAGCCATGTCGCCGGGACCCCGGAAGGGGGCTCGGGGAAGGCCTGAAGCAGTTCGCGAGCGATCGCTTCGGCCAGGGTCGTCGCAAAGAGGTCTGGCTCTGCGAGCACGGACCACGCCTCACCGCGTAGACCCGGGTCGAGGCAGGCGAGCAGTACCGCCTCCTCGATCTTGGCGAGACCGGCTTGGGCAACCGGCCCGATGACGGCCTGTCCCGATCGGAGCTGTTGCCGACGCGATCGACGATGAGCCGCAACCTGGCGTCTGAGCCAGCGTTGGGCCTCTTCAGAGTCCCGCAAGGTTGGATGACGGTCGGCGATCAAGACGATCTGGCGACCCCGCTCCAGGGGGTTCGTCTCTTCGCCGAGGGCGATGATCGCGGCTTTCCAGAAGTCGTTCTCGGTCGGCGCCGCCGTGATCTGCCCAAGGCGATGCTCGAGCGGCGTCACTCCGCCGCTCGCCGCGCGCTGGACGGCGGCCGGCCCGCCTTGGCGTAGGAGGGCATCGGGATCTTTGCCTTCCGGAATGAGAGCGATACGGGTTCTCAGACCTTCGTCGGTCAGGACCTCGGCGGCCCTTTGGGCTGCGCTTTGGCCGGCGGGATCGCTGTCATAGAGAATCACAACCTCTTCGCACCAGCGCCGCAAGAGTTTGGCGTGATCGGAGCCGAGAGCGGTGCCGAGCGAGGCGACGGCCTCGTGAACCCCTGCGCGATGGCACGCGATGACGTCGAGATAACCCTCCACGAGTACCGCCCGGCGTGACTTGGCAATGGCGTCCTTGGCCTTGTGCATCCCGTACAGGACGCGACGTTTGGCGAAGATCGGCGTGTCGCCGCTGTTGACGTACTTGGGAACGCCATCACCGAGGAGGCGGCCCCCGAGGGCCACGAGGGCTCCGCGCTCGTCGCGGATCGGAAACATCAGGCGACCGCGAAACTTGTCGAAGTAGCCACCCGAGGCGTCCTGGTCGACGAGGAAAAGTTCTTTGCCCGTCGCCAGCGGAAACCCCGCCTTCTGGAGATGAATCGCGAGAGCCTCTCCCACGTCGGGTGCGTATCCGACTTCCCACTCGTCGAGAACGGCTTCCGGCAGGTCTCGGCTCTTGCAGTATTCGAGGGCGTCACTGGAGCGGTGGAGCGCGTTGCGGAAAAACTGGACCGCCGACGTCATCATCTGCTCGTAGAGCGTGCGCTTGCCGGGATCGCCGGCTTGCCGCTCCGACAGGGTGACCCCAGCCTGCTGGGCGAGGATCCGCAGGGCTTCGGGGAAGTCGACCTTTTGGGTCTCCATGACCCAAGTGAAGGCATCGCCCCCGGCACCGCACGACCAGCACTTGTATCGCCCGGTCTCCCGAGAAACAGTAAAGGAAGGGTTCCTGTCGTCGTGAAACGGACAGAGACCCTTCCAGTTCTTTCCGGTCCTCCGGAGGAGAACCCGTTGCGAGATCAGGTCGACGAGGTCGATGCGCGCACGGACGAGGTCGATCTCGCCCGCCATCGACGCGGCTCCTTAGCTCTTGCCCGCGGCGACCACGATGCCGGTCACGCGATGGGGCTTGTTCGGCTCGGTTCGCGACAGACGGAACGCGACCTTGTCCTTCACGAGGTACCGAATCATCAACTGATCGCCGGCGATCTCGTAGGCATCCGGGGCGCTGTACTTCTTGATGAGCTCGCCGAAGGTCGAGCCGAGGCCGATTCCACGCCGAGTCTTGACCTTGGCGTCGTTGAGGCCGATAGCTTCGATCTGGACGACCTTGTTGAACTTGTCGAGCACGAAGGCGTAGCGTCCGCCGCCCCGTCGGTACACCCAGCGAGTGTAGATGACGCGCTCGCCGGAAGCTGCCGCACCTCCGCCGCCCGGGGCACCACCACCGGCGCTGGGGACACTTCGGCCACCGGCGCCACCGCCGGGACCGT
>DKKT01000084.1 GCA_002455425.1 Chthonomonas sp. UBA6659
GCCTCCGACCGCAAAGCGGTCGGAGGCGGGGTGCTTTTGGGTATTCGGTCAGTCGTGGGGAGGGATGCCGACGGGGCCGTTGACCCAGCGCAAAGTCGGTGCGTCGGCGTCTTTCGCGAAGTTGCTCCAGAGCACCCTCTTGCCCGTGCTTGCGGTGACGATCGACTCGTCCGAAGCGACGACGTGCTCGGACTCTTGCTCGGTAATCGGGATCCAATAGACTTCCTGGGGGTCGTTGCCACCGGACCAATCGATCTCTTCGGCGAAGACCTTGAGCCAGAGCCGTCGGCAGAACAAGCAGGACTCGATCGCGACCATGAAGTGCGATTCGTCGTGGATCACCCTCACGACCGATGTTTCGATCAACGCCTGGCGCGCCTTGACGGGATCGTCATCGGAACAGAGGCAGCTCACAGCGGATCGGATGTGGGCGCCTTGGACGTGAAGCGACGAAAGAGGAGTGCCACGATCGGGGCGAGCACCAGGGCGGGAAGGAAGTTCTCGGAAGGGAACTTCTTGATGTCGGCAAGCCCGAGCCCGATCGCCATCAGGATCGGCCCTCCGACCGCGGTCGTTTCTGCGAGGAGCTCGGTATCGTTCCTGAGGCGACTCAGTCGGCCGGCCATCAACGTGAGCGCGCCTTGGGTCACGAGGACGACGCCCGCGGTCACCAAGACGCCGGGCCCGAGCGCGGCCGCGAAGAAGATCGACGCGATCCCGTCCATCACCGCTTTCAGCGCCAGGAGTTCGATCTTGTCTTCGAGGGCGTCCTGCATGCAGCCGAGCAGCGTCATCGGTCCCACACAGAACAGCACGCTGGTGGTGATCAGCGCCTCGTTGAATGAGCCGCCGCCACCAAGGCGCTGGCGCGCGAACTCGGCAAAGCTCTCAAGCCCGGCGTCGATGCCGAGCAGCTTGCCGATCACTCCACCGATCCCGATCGCGATCGCCACGACGAGGACGTTCTTCGACTCCAGGAACAGCTTGAGGCCGATGCCGATCGTCACGAGGCCGAGGCCGGTCGTCGCCATCGAAAGCAGACCGGGCGGCAGCCACCGTCCGATCGCGAGACCGATGATGGCGCCGATCGCGACCGCCGAGGTGTTGAGCAACGTGCCTCGCAAAGGCAGGCGCGACCGACGCGGACGAATCGCCGCGATGGCGACTTCCTGGTGGTCTGCGTGGTCTGGTATCGGAGATTTCGCCGCCATCGACGCGTAACGTACCGCATACCTCGTGCCGTTCGACCCTAACTTTCGTCGGGTGCACATAATGGCGAGATGCGAGACCGCCTCGACGAAGTCGATGTGAACATCCTGCGCCTGCTGATGGAGGACGGCCGGATCACAAACGCCGACATCGCACGCAAGGTCGGGCTCTCGGCCCCGTCCGTGCTCCAACGGGTCCGCAAGCTCGAGGACCTCGGGGTCATCCGGGGCTACACCGTCGTCGTCGATCCGGCGACCCTCGGCTACAGCCTGACGGTGATGGCGCAGATCAGTCTCGCCCTCCACCAGGAGCAGCCGATCGATCGGTTCGTGCGCGCCGTCCAAGAGATTCCGGAAGTCCAGGCCTGCTACCACGTCAGCGGCGAGTTCGACTACCTCCTCAAGATCGTCGTCCAGGATATGAAGTCGTACGAGGCGTTGATCAAGGATCGGCTGAGCAAGATCAAGGGGATCGGGAAGATCCACAGCTGCTTCGTGCTCGCGACGGCGAAGGAGGTCCACTCGCTGCCGTTGGAAGACCTGCCGTGACGTTTCGTCGGATCACCGTCTTCTGCGGCTCCCGGTTCGGAAGGCAGCCGGCTTATCGGGAAGCCGCCGTCCATGTGGGTCGTCGGCTCGCCGAGCTCGGCATCGGCGTCGTCTATGGCGGCGGCGACATCGGCTTGATGGGCGCCGTCGCGACCGCGGCGCTCGAACAAGGGGGTGAGGTCATCGGCGTGATTCCGAAGTTCATGATTCCCCACGAACTGGCCCACTCCTGGCTCACCCAGCTGATCGAGGTGGACTCGATGCACGAACGCAAGGCGACGATGGCGGACCTCGCCGACGGCTTCATCACTTTGCCGGGTGGGCTCGGGACCTTCGAGGAGATGTTCGAGATCGCGACCTGGAATCAGCTCGGCATCCAATCGAAGCCGATCGGTCTGCTCAACGTCGCCGGCTACTTCGACCCGGTGGTGGCGCTACTCGACCACGCCCTCGACGAGGGCTTCGTGCGTCGAGAGCACCGCCTCGCCTTGATGGTGGAGAGCGACCTGGAGGCTCTGGTGGAGGCGATGCGCCGTTTCGAGGCTGCCACGTCGGCGCTTTCCGAGTATCCGGTCCGTGGGTAACCTCGCCCGATGAGTGCGATCGAGCTCCTCATCAACATGACCGACTCCGCGGTCGACATGCTCTTCTCGTCTGCACGCAAGATGCCGGCCGAACGTCAGGTCTGGAGTCCGATGGAGACCGGGCGAACCGCGCTGGATCAACTGCAGGAGTGCGCCTGCGCCCCCGACCTCCACATGCAGTTGATCGATCCGGAGCATCCGGGTCCCTTCGAGGGCTACGAGGGCGCCCGCGAGTACCGCAAGCGCTGGACCACCGTCGAGGCTTGCGAAGCCGCATGCCGTGAATCCACGGCGCGCTGGGCGCACTTTGTACGAGGTCTCTCGCCAGAACGCCTCGCAAGCATGGCGGAGACTCCGTGGGGTCCGACGCCGGTCGGAGTCATCACGGGATTCCACTACTGGAACCTGGTCTATCACCTCGGGCAGATCAACTACATTCAGACGCTCTACGGCGATCGCGACATGTTCTGAAATCGCGGCCTTCAAGCCAAAAACGGTGCTTCGTTGGCACTCTCAACGGTATACTGCTAATCACAGCGACCCGCCCGCTCCTGCGCGGCGGCACCTGATTCAGGAGAAAACAAACGATCATGAAGCTTCAGCCCCTGCATGACCGCATCGTCGTCGAGGCCGCCGCGAAGGAAGAAATCAGCGCCGGTGGAATTATCCTCCCCGACTCGGCTCAAGAGAAACCCCAGCGCGGTAGCGTGCTCGCCGTCGGCCCCGGCAAGATGCTCGACAGCGGAACCCGAGCCGCCGTCGATGTCAAGGTGGGCGACATCGTGCTCTACGGCAAGTACAGCGGCACCGAAGTGTCCGTCGGCGGCAAGGACTACGTCATCCTCCGCGCCGATGACGTGCTCGCCGTCGTGACCGGCAGCGCCAAGCCCGCCAAGGCCGTCGTCCAGACCGCCGCGAAGCCGGCCGCCAAGCCCGCCGCCAAGCCTGCGGCGAAGAAGCCCGTCGCCAAGACGTCTGCCGCCAAGCCGGCCCCGAAGAAGAAGTAAAGGAGCGATTCCATGGCAGCAAAGGACCTCAAGTACAGCGATGACGCCCGCAAGCTCCTCGAGAGCGGCGTCGACAAGCTCGCCAATGCGGTGAAAGTCACCCTCGGGCCGCGCGGCCGCAACGTCGTCCTCGAGAAGAAGTTCGGGAGCCCGAACGTCATCAACGACGGCGTGACGATCGCCAAGGAGATCGAAGTCGAAAACCGCTTCGAGAACATGGGCGCTCAGCTCATTCGCGAAGTCAGCAGCAAGACCAACGATCTCGCCGGTGACGGAACGACGACCAGCGTCGTCCTCGCCCAGGCGATCTTCCGCGACGGTAGCCGCAACGTGGCCGCCGGCAGCAACCCGACCTTGATCAAGAAGGGCATCGACACCGCCGTCGACGCGATCGTCGCGGAGCTCAAGAAGATGTCGACCCCGGTCAAGGGCAAGCAGGGCATGACCCAGGTCGCCACGATCTCGGCCAAGGACGCCGAGGTCGGCGAGCTCGTCTCGACGATCATCGACAAGGTCGGCAAGGACGGCGTCGTGACGGTCGAAGAGTCGAAGTCCACCGAGACGCTCTACGAGCTGGTGGATGGCCTCCAGTTCGACAAGGGCTACCTCTCGCCCTACTTCGTCACCGACCCCACTCGGATGGAGGCGGTCTACGAGAACCCGCTGATTCTCTTCTATGAGAAGAAGATCGGCAACGTTCAGGATCTCATTCCGCTCCTCGAGAAGGTCCTGCGGATGGGCCGGCCGTTCATCATCGTGGCCGAGGACGTCGAGAACGAGTGCCTCGCGACCCTCGTCCTCAACCGGATTCGCGCCGGCCTGCCGGTCGCGGCGGTGAAGGCCCCCGGCTTCGGCGACCGGCGCAAGGCGATGCTCGAGGACATGGCCGTCCTCACCGGCGGTCAGTTCATCAGCGAAGACCTGGGCATCAAGCTCGAGAACGTGACCCCGGACATGATGGGCAGTTGCTCGAAGATCTTCATCACGAAGGAAACCACGACCCTCGTCGGCGGCAAGGGCCAGAAGAAGGCGATCGACGGCCGGATCACCCAGATCAAGCGCCAGATCGAGACCACCGACAGCAGCTACGACAAGGAGAAGCTCCAGGAGCGCCTCGCCAAGCTGCAGGGCGGCGTTGCCGTCGTGAAGGTCGGCGCCGCGACCGAGACCGCGCTCAAGGAGAAGAAGGCCCGCATCGAAGATGCACTCGCCGCGACCCGCGCCGCGCTCGAAGAGGGCATCGTCCCGGGTGGCGGCACCGCGCTCCTTCGAGCCGGAAAGGTCCTCGAGAAGATCAAGGCCGGGGAAGACGAGAAGATCGGCGTGAACATCGTCCGCAAGGCGATCGAGTCGCCGCTGCGCTGCATCGCCGAGAACTGCGGCGTCGAAGGCAGCGTCATCGTCGAGAAGGTCAAGACCGATACGAAGGGCTTCGGCTACAACGCGGCCACGCTCGAGTTCGAAGACCTCATGAAGGCCGGTATCGTCGACCCGACCAAGGTCGTCCGGACCTGCCTCCAGAACGCCGCCTCGATCGGTGGGCTTTTGCTGATGACGGAGGCCGCGGTCGCCGAGGTTCCTGAAAAGGAAGATGAGGGCCACGGCCACCATCACCACTAAGCCGCTCTGCAGCGGTGAATGAGAAGGGTCCTCGCCTGAAGGCGAGGACCCTTCGTCTTGCGGAGACGCACGCATCGACGCCTTGCTGATCGTCATCCCCGGGAGGCGGTCTCCAGATTGCAATCTGCCGGCATGAGCCGTCCGATGCTTGGCGTGAGCAATACTCGGGGGTATGCGCCTCACCTGCTTTCTCTGCGGCCTCGCGTATCCGGCCGACCGCCTGATCAATACCTGCACGTGTGGGCGCCCGCTGCGCGTCGACTACGACCTGTCCGCATCGACCCTGCGACCTGACGACCTTCGAGGGCGGGAGGCTACGCTTTGGCGCTACCGCGAGGTCCTCCCGGACTGCGCGCCCGTCAGCCTCGGTGAAGGGATGACCCCGCTTCACCCCGCACCGCAACTCGGAGCGACATGGTGGATCAAGGACGAGGGCGTGAACCCGACCGCCAGCTTCAAGGCGCGGGGGATGACGGTGGCCGTCTCGATGGCGAAGCACCTCGGGGCGACCAAGCTGGCGGTGCCCTCCGCGGGAAACGCCGGGGGCGCCCTGGCCGCCTATGCGGCGAAGGCCGGTCTGGAGGCGTACGTCTTCATGCCCCGCGACACTCCGAGGGCGTGCATCGTCGAGTGCGAGAACCACGGTGCCCATGTGACCCTGATCGACGGCCTCATCACGGATTGTGCGGCCGAGATCGGGCGGCGCAAGGAGGCCGAAGGGTGGTTCGACCTCAGCACGCTCAAGGAGCCGTACCGGGTGGAAGGGAAGAAGACGATGGGCTACGAGCTGTTCGAGCAGATGGGGGGCTTGCCCGATGCGATCGTGTATCCGACCGGGGGTGGCACCGGGCTTGTCGGCATGGCGAAGGCGTTCGACGAGATGCAGCGCATGGGGTGGATCGGCGCGGCGCGGCCTCGGATGATCAGCGTCCAAGCCGAGGGCTGCGCCCCGATCGCGACTGCATTCCACGCCGGTGAGCGGTTCGCGACGGAGTTCGCGAACGCGCAAACGGTTGCCTCCGGCCTCCGTGTCCCACGCGCGATCGGCGACTTCATCATGCTCGACCTGATCCGCGCGACCGGCGGAACCGCGCTGACGATCTCGGACGCGGAGATGGTCGCCGCGGCCAAGGAGATGTCGCGCACAACCGGCGTCTTGGCCTCACCCGAGGGTGGCGCGACGCTGGCCGCGGCGCGGCGACTTCTGGCCACCGGCTTCCTCAGCCCCGATGAGACCGTGGTGCTGTTCAACACCGGGTCGGGCGTGAAGTACCTCGAAGCGCTGGGCTAGAGAATCGTCTCGACGAAGTGGCGGCTCGTTTCGTCGAGGGCGGTGACGTCCGGGATTTCGAACCGGTTGCCGTCGACGTCGACGAGGAGGAGGTGGTTCTCACCGAGCCATTGGGCATTCTCTTGGAGGCTTTGCGTCACGAAGTCACGGGAGCCTCGATCGGTGCGGACCGTCCAGTACGTCGCTCCGAACTCCACCTTCGCATGATCGATCGAGAGGATCGTCGAGGTCAGGTAGCGGCGCTTCAGCTCGAGTTCGAGCGAGCGATGTGATTCGGCGGGCAGTTCCTTTGGGTCGGCCAGCATCACGATCTCCTCGCCTTTGCCGTCGACGAGCGAGAGATATCGCCCAGGGTGCGAGAGGGGTGCCGACCACACGGGCTTGACCGTAACGTAGGATTTTTCCTCACCTACGGTGAGGCGAAACCGGTCTTCAGGGGCGTGAAAGAGACAGAGCGTCTGAGGGTTCATACGAGCTCCTTGCGAACGTAGATCCAGCCCGGCTCGTCGACGAAACCGAGCTTGCGGTTGATGGCGATCATGGGCGCGTTCCGCGTGTCGTTGTGGGTTCGCATCGTTTGGAGACCCTCGCCCTGCGCCCAACAGACGCCGACGAGTTTGAGTGCAGTCGCGATACCGCGGTTGGCGACGGCGGGCCGCACGCACGTGAATCCGACGATGACGGTGCCTTGGTCGTTGACGCTGAGATAGTGGAAGCCGACGAACCGACCGTCTTCGATCGCTACGAACAGGGCGTCGGGGCGATGGGTCGGGCCGAAGACCTCGATCTCGAACTCGGCGTAGCTGAGACGACCCCACTCGTCCGCATCGACCGAGACGGACTCGGCGTCATGACCGGTCTCGTACAGCTCCCGACGGGATTCGGGCGTGTCGCCGAGTTCGGCCCACGACGCGATCCGGACCCGATCGACGGCCGTCAGAGCGATCGGCTCCGTCGGAACCTCGAGGCTGGAGCCGTACAGTCGCTGGGTCTCCACGAATCCCTGCTGCTCGGCAAAGAGCCGTGAGCGGTCGAGGTCCTCGCGGACCGCGGTCGTGACATAGGTCGCGCCGAAGTCGCGGCACCGATCGTACATCAGGTCGGCGAGGGCGCGACCGATGCCGCGCCCCTCGACGTGTTCGTCGACGACGACCGTCATGTGGCTTTTGCCCGCCGGGAACGTCTCGCGGCGCTGGCAGCGACCGAAGCCGACGAGCTCCCCGTCGAGAAGGGCGGACGCTTGCCAGTCGACCTTGCCTTCGCGTGGTTTCGCATACTCGCGGAGCTGATCGGCGTTCGGGCGCTCGTCGTCGATCCGGGCGACAATCCGCGCGATCGCCGGATAGTCGTCGTATTCGCACGGTCGGAAGGTCAGGCTCATCGCCGACCTCCGGTTCGACCGGTTGGGTTCAGGGTTACTCGGGCCAATCGACTTCTCCTTCGGGCTCGTCGCCCTCGCTGTATCCGACGATCTCATTGATCGCGCTCTGCGTCTTGACCAGATTGGAGAAGACCCCTTGCTTCTCCATCAGTTCGGCGTGGGTGCCGATCTCGGCGATCTCGCCCTTCTCGAGCACGATGAGTCGGGAGGCGTTGCGCAGCGTCGAGAGTCGGTGGGCGATCGCGAACGTCGTTCGCCCCTCGATCAGACGCCCGATCGCTTCCTGAATCTGCTTCTCGGTCTCGACGTCCACGCTCGAGGTCGCTTCGTCGAGGATCAAGATGCGCGGGTTGTGGAGGATCGCACGAGCGATCGAGATGCGTTGGCGTTCTCCGCCCGACAGCTTCGCGCCCCGCTCACCGACCATCGTATCGTAGCCGTCGGGCTTGCCCAGGACGAAGTGATGGGCGTTGGCTGCTCGCGCCGCTTCGATCACCTCCTCGAACGACGCGCCCGGCTTGCCATAGGCGATGTTCTCGGCGATCGTCCCGTTGAAGAGGAACGGCTCCTGAAGCACGACGCCGACCTGGTGGCGCATATCTTGGAGAGCGATGTCGCGCGTATCGACGCCATCGATCCGGATCGTGCCTGCATCCGGTTCGTAGAAACGGCAGATCAGGTTGATCGTGGTCGACTTGCCGGCACCCGACTTGCCGACCAAGCCGATCATCTCGCCAGGCTGGGCGGTGAAGGTGATGCCTTTGAGAACCGGGTTCGACTTGTCGTAGCCGAACCGGACGCCGTCGAACTCGACCTCTCCGACGATGTCGAGTCGCTGACCTTCGTCCTTGTAGTTCTCCTTCTCCGAATCGACGACTTCGAAGATACGCTCGGCCCCGGCCATCGCGCGACTGAACCAGTGGTTCAACTGCGCGAACCATTGGAGGGGTCCGTAGACCAGCATCAGGTAGGCGTTGACCTTCCAGAAGTCGCCGAGGCTGAGGGTGCCTCGATAGACCATGTAGCCGCCGACCGTCCAGTTGATGAGCGTTCCGAGCGAGGTGAAGAAGCTCATCGCCCCGAACATCGAGTACCAGCGGGCATCGACGGACACGCCGGAATCGCGCAGCTCCCGATTGCGCTTGCCGAACTTCGCGTACTCATGGTCCTCCTTGGCGAAGACCTTGACGACCCGAATGCCGGAGAGCGACTCGTTGAGGTGCATGTGGAAGCGCGCCCACTTCTGCCCGACTTTGTGGAACATCTGCGACAGTGGCTTCCAGAAAAGGACGCTGATGAGAAGGACGATCGGGATCGGGGCAAGCACCGCCGCCGCGAGCACCGGGTTGACGAAGAACAGGACCGTCGCAATGCCGATCACGAGAAGACCGTTGGTCGCGAGGTACGGAAGTCCGTCGACGAGGAAGCCCCAGACGCGGTCGGTGTCGCTCGTCACCCGGCTCGCGATCGCGCCGACCTGCTTCTTGTCGAAGTAAGCGATTTGGAGGAATTCGATCGCGCGATAGACCGCACTGCGGAGATCGGCGGCGATGTTTCCGGCGAGGAACGCGATGAGGCGGCCCTGCAGAATCTGGACCACCACCGCGGCGACGAGGACACCAAGCCAAACGCCCATCAGCGACCAAAGCCGCTCGACATTGCGCCCCGTTCGGAGGACTCCATCGATCAGTTCGCCCTGAATATAAGGGGGCGCAAGATTGATGATCGTCGTCGCGAGGGAGCAGGTCGCGAGGAGCAAGGCCTGCTTCTTGTACGGCTTGAGGAACCCGGCGATGCGCAGCAGCGTCTTTCCTCGGTTCACGCAGGCCGGACAGATTCCGTCGGCCTCTGGGAGGAGGCGGCTGCACTTCGGACAGCGGATCTGCTGCTGTTTGAGGTTGATGCTGAGCGGCTCACCCTTGGCGAGTTGCTCGATGCCGCGCGCCGCCTCCGAGAATTTGGCCGCGACGGTATGCGAGTACGAGACGACGGGCAGAATCGCGCCCGAAGTCGTGGTGACCTCCAGTCGGCCGCCGCCAGGCAACTGCTCGTTGCGGGCGGTCTTGATGTCGGCGATCGGGATTTCGAACGAAACGACGTCATCGGCATCGAGGACCCGCACTCGATCCGCGTCGACGACGAGAATCCGTTTGCCGTACCGCCCATCGGCGGCGATGTCGGCTTCCAGCCGGATGAGCTCGCCCGATTCGAGGGCTCGTCCAGGCTCCGCCGAAGACGTATTTTCAGAGAGAACTTGACCCATTAGACTCCCAAAGGGATAGACAGGCGCCCGCCAAGGGGCGAAAACTGGAGCGCATCAGAATAGCTCCGGGGACCAGGTGGTGCCCGTGGAGATGGCCTTCTTCGGGGGCCAACGACCGGAACTTAGCGGTGTCGAGTTCTGAGCATATGCAGGGACCTCCTGCGGAGTCAAAGGATGTTACCCGCCCGCCCCCCGGAGACGGGACCTAGGTCCCGGACAACGTGTCCGAGGAGCCGGTTTCAGCCCTCGCTGTGTGCGCGCTCGATTCGTCGATCGGGGATGAGCCAAATGATCGCGACGAGCATGTAGATGCCGCACGAGATCATCGGCACGAAGAACGCGGTCACGACCGACACGCCATATAGACCGAGCGAAGCTTTGCCCTTGAGATCGGCGCCGAGGGCGCGCGCGAGCTTCGAATCAGGTCCTTCGGTTCGAACCAGCACTCGGCTCAGCACGTAATACGCGATCGCCGAGCCGATCAGGATCATCCCGTAGGCGGCAACGGGAGCTCTCGCGAAGTGACTTTCCCCCATCCACGCCGTGCCGAACGGCACCAGGGAGAGCCAGAACAGAAGATGAAGGTTCGCCCACAGGGCACCGCCCGTCACCTTCGTGACTGCCTGAATCATGTGGTGGTGGTTGGCCCAGTAGATCCCCAGGAAGACGAAGCTCATCAAGTAGCTCAGCAGCGTCGGCACGAGCGGTCGGAGCGCCTCGAACGTGACCTCTTCCGGAGGGCGCAGTTCGAGGACCATGATCGTGATGATGATCGCGATCACCCCGTCGCTGAATGCCTCCATGCGGCCCTTCGTCATCTTTCGGGCATTATGACGCCGGGGCACCGAGCGACGTAGAGTCACAAGGATGGTTGAACCGATCGAGGCAACCAAGGGACGGACGAAGGCGCTGCCGAAGGCGCGGCCGCTGGTCGCGTCGACCTACCTTGTGCGCAACGCCCGCAAGACGACGCCGCTGGTCGCGGTGATCGTGCTAGCGGTGCTCCTCGTTGCCGGCATCGTGTCGATCATGAACTCGATCCCGCTCTCGATCCGCACGATCTACAGCTATTCAAAGATCATGCTCGGCGTTACCCCCCGCGGCGATGCCGACATGACACCCCGAATCCAGGCGCGGATCCTGGCCGACTCGCCAGTGCCCATCGACCGCCTGATCGTGTGTCGGGCAAGCGGAGCCCAGGTCCGCAGTATCGTCGGCAAATGGCCGTTCGTGGTCATCGCGCTCGAGCAGGAAGACATGCGCTATTACTTGCGGCGGATGGAGGCGACGCGGATCGAGGGGCGAACGCCCGGACCCGGAAAGGCGGAGGCGCTCATCAGCGCACCGGTCGCCAAGAATCTCGGGCTGGGCATCGGCGACGAGCTGATCGGTCCGGAGAAGAACGAGGCGTACTCGCCGCAGTCGGTCAAGATCGTCGGCATCGCCGACAGTCGGCACTGGCTGATGCTGGCGCCGATCGAGTACCACAAAGTCCACCACTTCCCGCCGATCGATCTCCTCGTCGTCTTCGCCCGCAATGCAGCGGACCAGGAACGCCTCGATACGTGGGCGACGAAGGCGTTTCGCGGAGAACGCGCTCAGGTCTTCGCCTGGTCTGAGCTGGAGAAAACGACCAACGAAATGTTCTCGACGCTCTACAAGATCCTGAACGTCGTGATCGCGCTCCTGGTCCTCGTGATCACGCTGATGATGGGGATGCTGATGAACATCTACCAGTCGCAGCGGCTTCAGGAGTACGGCCTCCTTCAAGCACTCGGCTACACCAAGAAGCGGTTGCTCCGACGGTCGTTGGCCGAATCGGTCATCGTCGTCCTCGGGGGCTGGGTCGTCGGACTACTGGCCGCGCACCTTCTCCTGCGCTTGGTGAAGCTGATTCTCATGGACCCGAGCGCGTTTTCGCTCGACACCCTCGACCCGGTGGCGTTTCTCTACACCGTGCCGATCCCGATCGCCATTCTCGGGGCGGCGTTCCTGACGGTCTGGATCCGGTTCCGTGATTTCGATCCGGTCGGCGTTGTCGAGCGGAGGTTGATTTGATTACCGCGGTCGGGGCGTCGCTGCACTATGAAGACCACGGGCGCGAAGTGCACGCGTGCGAGGCGATCGACGTCGAGGTCCGCGACGGCGAGTTTCTTGGCATCCTCGGTCCGTCCGGCTCGGGCAAGTCCTCGTTGCTCTATCTCCTGAGCGGCCTTAAGCAGCCGACTGCGGGCGATATCCGCTATCGGGGTCGCGTGATGGCCTCGATGTCCGACGATGAGCGGGCTCGTCTTCGCCTCGAGCGATTCGGTTTCATCTTCCAGCACCCGTTTCTGCTGGGCTACCTCACAGCGGTCGAGAACGTCGTTCTCGCGCGGCCGAACGAGGACCGCGTGGCCGAGGCGGAGGACCTGCTCGAACGGCTCGGCCTCGGGTCGAAGACGCACCGCCTCCCCCACGAACTGAGCGGGGGCGAGCGGCAGCGCGTGTGCGTGGCTCGAGCGCTCCTCGGGTCGCCCGAGGTGATCTTCGCGGATGAGCCGACGGCGGCGCTGGATCATGCGAACGGAGTCCAAGTCGTGGAACTACTGGACCGCCACCGGGGCAGAGGCTCGCTCGTGATGGTCACCCACGATCCTACGATGCTGGAGGGCGCAGACCGGATCGTCACCCTTGCTGACGGCCACTTGATCGATTCGTGCGGGTGAGCGTCATCGAGGGTTCGCGATGAGGGGAAACTCGCTCACGACATCCTTGGTGGCCGAACCTCCGTCGTCGACGCCGTCCACCCCCGGGCCGTAGACCCGCACCTGATTCCCGGTGATCTTGAGCACGAACGGCTTGCCCGACAGGGGGTCCAGGCTCGTGGATCCGGCTTCCGCGAGGCTTGTCGGAAAGCGCCCCTTACGAGCCATGAACCGGAGTACGTCGATGAACCCCTTGAACGCCAAGAGTAAAGACTGGCGCTTCACGTATGCCATGCCCGCCTGATCGAAAACCGGGAAGACGTGACGGTTGAGCGCGGTCGTGGGGTCACCTTTTTCACCGTATTTCTCCTGGGCTCGCGCGATGGCGGTGGTCAAGGTGACCGGGTTCCGTTTAGCGGCGCGGTCGGCAAAGACGGTGTTCCAGACTTGCAAAATCCGCACGCGGTAGGCCTTGGCGAGCATATCCTTCGGAACGCCCCGCGGGATGACTTCGCGGCGGAGTTGCTCATCGGGACCATCCAATCCGCTCAACTCGGCGTCGAGGAGTGCTTCCGGGCGTCGGGCCGCCGCGAGAGCGAACAGAACCTCGCCGCGGAGGTGAGACATCAGGTCAGGGGGGCGGGACGCCTCGTTCGCAGCGAGTTTGCCAAGGGCGGTGAGGAATGCAATGTCGTTGGGGCGGGCGCTAACTGCCCACTCCATTTGGCGCGTGACGATCGCATCGCAGGCGATGCTCACGAGTCCGGAGATGAGACTGGGATCGGAGGCGGCGATTCGCCCCATCGCGAAGGCCGAACGAAAATCGCTGAGCGCGCCCCGAACGTCCCCTCGGGCCGCCCGCACCTTACCCCGCATCGCGAGGCCCCGGGTGAGATCGCGGATTCCGGCGAGCTCCGGGAACGTCTCGTTCCAGAGATCGTCCCGGTTCCAGTCCCGATTGAACCAGGCTTTCGGTTTAGCGGCGGCTTCCGTGGCCTTCCGGAGGATCGGCGCAAGTTTCCTCAAGATATCGTCGGCGCGCTTCCGGTTGGCGTTAGACGGTGAAGCCACACTGGTGGTGAGCGCGTCCTGCCACTTCCCGAGCTGGCGTTCCACCTTCGCGTATTCGAGGACTGCCTCTGCCACGATCAGCACGGCGTTCTCGTTCGTCGGGATCGGGGTCTGCGGCATGAGTTCGGTCCCGGTCAGCGGCACGCCGAGGCGTTTCGCTTCGGCTTCTACGGTCGGAAGCTCGGCGGCGACCCTCGCGAATTCGCCACTCACCGACTTGCCGCAACCCAGGACTGCGGCAAGTCCGGTCACGAGGAGGCCTGCAAGCAACACTCTCATCGCTTCATTGTACGAGGTGTTTGGGATCACTGTGGCGTGTCCCGCAAAGTATCGCGGGTTTCCATGAAGAGCTGATCCGTGTAGTCGAGGCGGATCAACCCTTGGCGGGGATGATCGAGGTCGAACATCACGAGCAGCGTGAGGCAGACCATGATCGAATAGACAAAACAATACGGCCCGTCCGACCGTTCGCTCACCCGCAGGCTCCTTCCACCAAGGTAGGCGGTCAGGATAGCAAGGAAAAGGAGCAGTCCCAGGATCGGGAAGGGCGTGTGCGTTCTCATCGCGGTTTGGCGCGACGCAGCCGCGTCGAACGCGGTGTTGAGAGCGGGAAGGACGAGCAGATGCCCGGGCGTCACTTCCTTGGAGCCTAGGTCTTTGAGCGCGAGGTCCCAGATCTGGCTCTGCAAGACCCGCGCCCGCCTCCACCACAGATGCGACGTCCCTTCCGACGTGAGCGAGCGATTGTACGCGTTGCGCACCTCGATGTACTGCACGAGCAGCGCTCGAAGGGCCTCGCGTTCGGTCGGTTCGAGGACGTCGATTCGGAGCGCGGCCACCTCGATCGCGGTTGCCTCCTCGACGATCAGGTTACGCCGCTCCTCGAATCGGTTGGCCGACGAATCGTAGGTGAACGCCATGAGAAGCCCGAAGAGAGCGAAGACGGCCGTCTCGATCGTGCTGATCGATTCGCGGTCGCCCGAAAGGCTTTGTTGCCGCAAACGTTTGCCGAGATGCCAAGCTCCGTTCATGGCGACAAAGAGGAGGACGGCAGCCACGATTGCCCAGCTCATGGAGTTCATGAGCCCCATCATAGTCGACGCCGAGCTCACAGCGCACCTTGGCGGAATGTTAAGAACTTCTTAACAGAACAGGCGTAAACTCGGGGCGCTTCTGGAGGTTGTCATGAGAGGTTTCACAGTTTGGGCGGCGTTCTTGGCCGCCTTTTTGGTGGTGGGTTGTGGGCCCAAGTCCGAAGGGACCGATGCGTCGACCGGCGGCTCCGGCGGGCCCAAGGTCAGCTCCGGAGAGGGCGAGAGCGTCGATGCCCAGGGCTCGACCTTCGTCCAGCCGTTCCTGTCCAAAGTCTTCGCCGAGTTCAAGACCAAGACGGGATTCCAGATCAACTACACCGGTGGAGGCTCTTCGGCCGGGATTCAGGGCGTGGTCGAAGGCGGCGCTCCGTTCGGGGCGAGTGACGCTCCGATGAGCGACGAGGAGATGAGCAAGGCGAAGGGCAAAATCCTCAACATTCCGATCGTGCTCGGTGCGGTCGCGATCGCCTACAACGTGCCCGGAGTCGAGAACGGCCTCAAGCTCGACGGCGCGGTCCTGGCCGAGATCTTCATGTCGAAGATCGAGAAGTGGAACGACCCGAAAATCGCCGCTCTGAATCCGGGAGTCACGCTGCCCGACCTGCCGATCGCGGTCCAGGTTCGTGCCGACGGCTCCGGCACGACCTACGTCCTCTCCGACTTCCTGAGCCAGGTGAGCGAGGAATGGAAGTCGGCGATGGGCACGAGCAAGAAGCTCACGTGGGGACCCAAAGCCCAACAGTGGCCGAAGTCGGATGGCGTCGCCAACAATACGAAGCAGACCCCTGGATCGATTACCTACGTCGAGCTGACGTGGGCCAAGAAGTCGGGCCTGAACTACGCGGCCGTCAAGAATGCCGCGGGCCAGTTCGTGCTCCCTGACGGGGCGGGCATCACCGCTGCTGCGGCCGGCGTTCCGATCCCGGACGACTTCCGCGTGAGCATCGTCAACGCCCCTGGTGAGACCAGCTACCCCGTTTCCAGCTTCGTGTTCGGGCTCGTTCCCGAGGACCTGACCGGCAACAAGTTCGGCAAGCAGGTCGTTGAAGCGATTCAGTACACAGTGACGGACGGACAGGCGTTCGCCGAAGAACTGGACTATGCCAAGCTCCCGCAGGAAGTGGTCGACAAGGTCAAGGCCGCGCTCGGCGGTGTGAAGACCCAGTAAGGAAGACATGGCGGCGGCAGGGTTACCAGTCGGAAAGGCAGGATCGTCGAAGGCGCGACTCAGCGTAGGCGACGTGGTCTTCCGCGCCGCGACGACTGCCGCCGCCGGGCTCGTGCTCGGCCTCATCATCCTCATCGTCTGGCAGCTGATCGCCGGCAGTGTGCCGGTCCTGGAGAAGGAAGGCGGCTCGTTCTTCATGTCCCCGATCTGGGATGTGACGAAGGGCCAATACGGGGCGCTCGCCTTCGTGTGGGGAACGTTCGCGAGCTCGATCATCGCCCTGATCGTGGGGGGAACGATCGGGGTCGCGATCTCCGCCTACCTGGTCGAACTGGCCCCAAAGTTCCTCCTCAAGCCGATCAGCCTTCTCGTCGATCTCCTCGCCGCGATTCCGTCGATCATCTATGGGCTCTGGGGGATTTTCGTCCTCATCCCATGGCTTCGGGGATCGCTCTTCCCTGAGATGACGGCGCTCTTCGGCTGGACCGGTCTGTTCGGCTCACCCGGCACGCCGATGCCGGGGACCGGGCTGTTCACAGCGGGCCTGGTCTTGGCGATCATGATCATCCCGACGGTGGCCGCCGTCACCCGCGAAGTCCTGCTCGTCGTGCCCAAGCCGATGCGTGACGGAGCGCTGGCGCTGGGCGCGAATCGCACCGAGGTCCTCAAGGGGGTGCAGATTCCCTATGCGAGTAGCGGGATTCTTGGAGCGCTCCTGCTTGGTCTGGGGCGGGCGCTCGGCGAGACGATGGCGGTCGCGATGGTGATCGGCAATTCGGCCCAAATCCACCTCGACCTGTTTCGTCCCGCTGCTTCCCTCGCGAGCAACATCGCGAACGAATTCGGTGAGGCCGGCCCGATGCAACGCTCGGCGCTGATCGGGCTCGGGCTGATGCTCTTCTTGGTGACGCTCGTCTTGAACGTGATCGCACGGCTCCTGGTCCACCGTGTGCAGGCGAGGAGTGGGCTCCGATGATTCGAGCTCTTCTGATCGGCGGGGTTGCGATCGTCGTGATTTACACGATTCTCATCCTGGTGCTGCCTTGGGAGAGCCGGCGGCGCGTGCGTCACCTCGCGACCTACGCCCTCGGGGTTTGCTGCACGATCGTCGCGTTGATCCCGCTCGTCATGCTCGTGACGTATCTGGTCAAGGCGGGTGCTCCCGGGTTGGGCGCCGACTTCTTTACCCAGGTCCAAAAGCCGATCGGCGAGCCAGGCAGCGGGATGAAGCACGCGATCATCGGTTCGCTGATCATTGTCAGTCTTGCATCCGCGATCGGAGTGCCGATCGGCATCCTTTGCGGCATCTACCTCGCCGAAGTCGGGAAAGGGAAGTTTGCCGCCGCGATCCGATTCCTCAGCGAGGTCATGACCGGGCTGCCCTCGATCATCGCGGGCATTCTCGGCTTCGCGCTGATCGTGGCTCGCTACGAGCGCTTCAGCGCATGGGCCGGTGCTTTGGCCCTCTCGATCTTGATGATCCCCGTGGTGACTCGGGTGACCGAAGAGGCGATCCGCCTCGTGCCGAAGGCGCTTCGGGAGGCGAGTTTCGGGCTAGGGGCCCAGCGCTGGCAGACCGTGGTGAAAGTCGTCCTCCCTTCCGCGCGGAGCGCGATCCTCACGGGCGTCATCCTCGCTGTGGCCCGAGTCGGGGGCGAGACGGCCCCGCTCCTGTTCACCGCCGCCGGACAGAGTCTGGTGAACACCGACCCGTCACGCGCGATGGCGGCACTCCCGCTCTCGATCTATCTGAACGCCAATCAGCCGTTCGACACAAGCAAGCAACTTGCGATCAGTGGCGCGCTCTTCCTCGTGATCTGGATCGCGTTCGTGAACTTCGTGATCCGTTGGATTGCGGCCAAGACCCAGCCACGCCTTAGCTGATCGAGCGCGGGTCTAGCCTCGGCTCGGAACCCGTTTGAACCGAGAATCCAGGTACACTGAGTGTTCACCCCCCTTGTATGGAGACCAAGACCTTGACCCCGCCCAAGTCCGGTTCCGGCTCTGGACGTAAGAGCAAAGCCGAACCCCAAAGTACGACCAAACCGAGCGACCTGCTTACTCCCGAAGACTGCCTTGAGATGCTCAAGCAGCTCTACCTCGCGCGGTACTTCGACGTACGCCTGATCAAGGAGAAGCGACGCGGACGCCTGACGGGCACGCTCTACTCCTCCCACAACCAGGAGGCGATTCTGGTCGGCTCCCTCTACGGGCTCAACGGCACGGACTGGATCAGTCCGATCCACCGCGACATGCCGGCGTTCTTCATCAAGGACCTCAGAGCGGGTTGGGACAATCCGGACCGTCTCGGGATGTCGATCGGTGAAGTGTGCGCCCAGGTGTGGTGTCGATCGGGATCGCCGGGACGTGCTCGCGACAACTGGTCGCACATCGGTTCAAAGTCCAAGAGGATCGTCCACTCGACCTCGATGCTCGCCGGCACGATTCCGGTCGCGGCCGGTGTCGTGCTGGCGGACCGACTGAACGGCGGCGACGCCGTCGTCTTGACGTACAACGGCGAGGGCTCGACCGCCCAAGGCGTGTTCCACGAAGCGATCAACTTCGCCGCCGTCCACAAGCTGCCGGTCATCACAATCGTGGAGAACAACATGTGGGCTTACGGCACCCCGGTCGAACTGGAGTGCCCGACCGAGGACGTCGCGACGCGGGCGGCCGGCTATGGCATTCCGGGGCTGATCGCGGACGGACAGGACGTCTTCGACGTCTACGACAAGGTCATGGTCGCGGTCGAACACGCACGTGCCGGTAAGGGACCGAGCATCGTCGAGTGCAAGACGTTCCGTGCCTACGGCCATGGCGACCATGACGACGATCGCGCCGCCCGCTACCGCACGAAGGAAGACGTCGAATCGGGTCGGAGCCGAGATCCGATCGCCATCTGCAAGATCCACCTCGTCAACAAGGGCTATCTCACCAAGGCCGAGGCCAAGAAGTACATGGCTGAGAACAAGCACGCCACGCAAACCTCGGACGAGGACTTCCCGCCGGACGTCGTGTCGTACATGTCGAAGGGCATCGAGTTTGCCCTAGCATCGCCGCCACCTCCAGCCGAAGAGGGCGCGATGTGGGTTTTCCGGGAGGAGAACTGAAATGGCTGCGACGCTCGATCCGGTGACAACCAAAACGAACTATCTCAACGCGCTCAAGAGTGCGATCGACGAGGAGATGGGTCGGAATCCCGACATGATCTGTCTGGGCGAAGACATCGGCATCCTCGGCGGGGCTTTCGGAGTAACGGAAGGTCTCCAGGCCAAGTACGGCACCCATCGCGTGATGGACATGCCGATCAGCGAGGCGGCGATCGTCGGCGTCAGCTGCGGGGCGGCGCTCGGCGGCAAGACCGTGATGGCCGAGATGCAGTTCATCGACTTCATCTCGTGCGGTTTCGATCAGATCGTGAATATGCTCGCGACGTACCACTATCGGACCGCGGGCGAGGTCGCGATGAACGTCGTGATCCGCGGCCCAGCAGGCGCTTATGGCGGGGGCGCGCTTTATCACAGTCAGATGAACGAGGCCTGGTTCTGCCAGTCGCCCGGTCTGCGCGTCGTAGTGCCGTCGACCCCGTACGATGCGAAGGGTCTCATGAAGGCTGCGCTCCGCGATCCGAATCCGGTGATCTTCTATGAGATCAAGCAGCTCTACCGACTGAGCGACATCGCCGAAGAGCTTCCCGAAGAGGACTATATCGTCCCGCTCGGCCAAGCCGCGATCCGCCGAGCCGGCACCGATCTGACCCTCATCTCCTACGGACAGAACGTCTATCACTGTCTCGATGCGGCGAAGAAGCTGGAGGACGAGGGCATGCAAGTCGAGGTGATCGATCTGCGCAGCCTCGTGCCTCTCGACGAAGCCACGATCCTCGAGTCGATCAAGAAGACGAATCGGGCCTTGGTCGTGAACGAAGCTCCCCGCACGTGCGGGTTCGCAGGCGAACTCGTCGCGCGGATCAACGAACTCGCCTTCGAGCACCTCGACGCGCCGCCCCTGCGCCTCACGCGCATGGACACGCCGGTGCCGTGGGCGAAGGCGCTGGAGAACTTCGTGTTGCCCCAGGTGGACGATATCGTGTCGACCGCTCGCCGACTGATCCGGTACTGATCGTCAGGATTGCTCGGCCGCTCGTTGCGCGCGGATCCAATCCGGTCCGCACGAAAGCTTCTTGGCGAGTGGAGACTTGGGGTCGATGACGCGCCAAAACGGAGCGACCTCGGCGATGTCGGCGCCTTCGGCAAGCTCCTCGAGGGCGACCTCGGCGACGATGCGCAAGAAAATGCCGGTGGTGAGCGGGCAGGTGCCGTCCGCTCCGTGGGTTGTCGCTAGCTCGGCTCGCAGGGCCTCGACGGCCTGAGTCTGACCGAATGGGATGGCTTCGAGGCGCTCCTGGATCATCACCGGGGTCGCGATGAACAGTCTTGCGCCGATCGGGAGCCCCCAGCACGCCTTGTCGAGCACTTCGACGTGCGCCGGACCGGCTCCGGCCAGCTTTTGACGCCAGGTTTTGGCCATGACGTGAGTCTACACCACCCACCCAGTGAACCCTGGGCGAGAAAGAAACGTCTGCGCGTTTGGGCACCCTATGGGTGGTGCCCGAGGAGAAATGGCGATGACAACGAAAACCTCGCAAGGGTTCCTTGGCGCGCTCGCTCTCGTGGCGCTCGCGATTCCGCTGACGCTTTCGCTTTCGTCCGCTCAGGACAGCAAAGTGACGACGCCGAGCGCGGGCACGCAAGATCAAGCGCAGTTCGGTCCTGGCCAACCGCCTGGTGGCGGAGGACAGGGCTTCCCGCAACCGCCGGCCGGCGGCCCTGGTCAGGGCCGCATGCAGGGTCCGATGATGGGTGGCGGTGGCGGTGGCGGCGCGTTCATGGTGGCGGACGGCGCTTACCTGTACATTCTCCAGGGGAATCGACTGTTCAAGGTCGAGAAGGAGAGTCTGAAGGTCAGCAAAGAAGGCCAGCTTCCGCGTCCGCAGGGTATGCCCGGCGGCCCGGGTCCGGGCGGCGGCCCGGGCGGACCTCCGCCCGGTGGTGGTGGCGGCGGGCAGAAGTAGGGCCAGGCACCCCGTGAGAGGCGG
>DKKT01000082.1 GCA_002455425.1 Chthonomonas sp. UBA6659
TCGCGCCTCCCTGATCGGCGGCGAGGCACGGGAGAAGACAGCCGACCGATGGCTTGAGGAATCCAGTCCGGGTGAGGGGTTTCTCCGTCCTCATGACGGACGGAGGAACGTCGAACTGCGCCCGGCTCAGGAAGGCGACTCGCCACTGGCGCGCCGGACCGCCAGACACTGCCAACCTCGGCGCACGAGCGCGTCCCAACTGCAGTCCATGGTGGAGTTGGTGGAGGCGGACGGATTCGAACCGACGACCCCCTGCTTGNNGCTTGCAAAGCAGGTGCTCTCCCGCTGAGCTACGCCCCCACACGGATTGGCCGCAGTCTACCCGGGCCGATCAGGAGTCCCATGCGACCCGTACCGGGCTACACCATGCCCCTACTCCCAGTTCAACACGCGCCTCCCCTCCTTGCGCGAGGACGGGATGTCGCGCTTATTAATGCGGTCTTAACTCGCCTTAAGCACACTCCAGTGCGCCTCAAGAGGGGCTGCCGCACCTTGACATCCGTTTCGCCATGCTAAAATTGCCCCGGCCTGCCCGCGAGGTCGACTCTAGGAGGTTCATGGTTGGGTAGCGCATACACTCCCGGTTTGACTGTCAGTGGCGACATCGTCGTGCGGCGAGTGCGCCGCCTTCCGATCAAGGGCGAGGTCCTCGTGAAGGTCGGCGACCAGGTTGGACCGAACGATATCGTCGCCCGTGCGCTGCTGCCGGGAATCCTCCAGACGATCAAGTTGGCCGAGAAGCTCGGCGTCGAGGCGAAAGAGGCCAAGGGCTTCTTCCAGCTCAACATCGGAGACCGGGTCGAGAAGGGCCAGGTCGTCGCCGAGACGAAGGGCCTATTCGGGCTCTTCAAGTCGACCGTCGCGTCGGACTACAGTGGCGTCGTCGAGGCGGTTTCCGAGGTGAGTGGTCACGTCCTGATTCGCGAAGCGCCGATCCCGGTCGATATCACCGCCTACCTCCAGGGCCAAATCGTGGACGTGATGCCCGAGGAGGGCGCCGTCGTCGAGACGCGTGCGGCGATGGTTCAAGGCATCTTCGGTGTCGGCGGCGAGCGCAACGGCCCGGTTCGGGTCGTCGTGTCCGGCCCCGGCGACGTGATCGACGCGCAGCACATCCAGGACAGCGACGCGGGCAAGATTCTCGTCGGCGGCTCCGGGATCACCCTCGATGCGATCCAGCGAGCCTCCGCGGTCGGCGTCATCGGCCTCGTCGCGGGCGGGATCCGCGACAGCGACCTGATCAAGTTTTTGGGCTACGACATCGGGGTCGCGATCACCGGTCAAGAGGCGATCAACCTGACGATGATGGTCACCGAGGGCTTCGGGCACCTCAACATGGCGGAACGGACGTTTAAGTTGCTGCAGTCTCTCGAGGGGCAGTCGGCAAGCATCAATGGAGCGACCCAGATTCGGGCCGGTGTCATCCGACCCGAGCTGATTGCTCCGCTGACCTCAGCCGGGGAAGCGCGTCCCGCCGAAAGCAAAGCGATGGAGTTGGGGATCGGTACTCCGATTCGCGTAATTCGTGAGCCGTACTTCGGTCGGCTCGGTGCCGTCACCGAGTTGCCGTCGCAGCTCATGGTCGTGGAGTCGGGTACAGAAGTTCGGGTCCTCATGGCTCAGCTGGAGAATGGCGAGATCGTCTGCGTTCCTCGGGCGAACGTAGAGATCATCGCCACATGAAAGTCCTGCTCGTAGACGACGAACCCACCATTCTCGAAACGGTCGAAACCAAGCTCCGCAAGGAAGGCTACAGCGTGTTCACCGCCGCAACGGCGGAGGAAGGGATGCGCCTCTACAAGCAGACCAAGCCGGACTTGCTGATTCTCGACGTGATGCTGCCACAGCGCTCTGGCTATGATTTGTGCCGCGCAATCCGCAAAGATAGCAAGGTTCCGATCATCTTTCTCACGGCGCGAGCCAGCGAAGATGACCGGGTATCCGGGCTCGATATCGGGGCCGACGACTACGTCGTCAAGCCGTTCAACCTGAGCGAGCTCGCCGCCCGCGTCAAAGCACTGCTCCGTCGTACAACCGGCGAGACTCCGCTGCAGATCGTGGAGACCGGCAACCTCAAGATCGACCCGGTTCGACACGAAGCCGTCCTCGACGGGGCGAATCTGACCCTGTCGCCGAAGGAGTTCGCTCTCCTCTACTTCCTTGCGCGCCACGCCGGCCAAGTCTTCTCGCGCGATACGCTTCTCGATCGGGTGTGGGGTCAGGACGCCTTCGTTTCGTCCCGAACGGTCGACGTCCACGTCCATTGGTTGCGCGAACGCATCGAGCCCACGCCGGGCAAGCCGATTCGCCTGGTCACGGTTCGGGGCGTCGGCTACAAGTTCGTGGCGTAGCGGTCCCACGCCGCGCCGGCGGTTCCGGTACACTGGCAAATCGATCGGCCCGGTCGTCTAGTGGTTAGGATGCCGCCCTTTCAAGGCGGAGGTCGCGGGTTCAAGTCCCGTCCGGGCTACCACCCTCCATGGCGCCGTACCCAAGTGGTTAAGGGAAGGGTCTGCAAAACCCTCATTCAGCGGTTCGAATCCGCTCGGCGCCTCCATCTCCTCCCCGACTCCGCGCCATGAGCGCCAGAGCGACGTACTCGGCACCCAGTGAGAGCATCACCGCGATCGGGGCCAACACCGCTCCCGGCGTCCGGAACGCGACTCCCGCGACGAGGCTCGCGATGAGCACGACGATTCCGATGACGACCGCGGTCAGGCGTGCAACCGTCACATGACGGTAAGTCAGGACTCCCCGAAGGAAGCACTGCATCGCACTCAGGATCGGCATTGCCGCCCCCGCGATCACTGCGATGTGAGCGACGTCGGCCACGGCCGGTGAGGTTCCGAGAACGTCGATGAAGTAGCGCCGATCGAGGCCGAGCCCCGCAAACGCGAAGCCGACCAACGTCATCGCGGCACCGACCGCAAAGCAGAATCGCTGAAGCGCACGGTAAGCATTCGCCTCCCGCAGGAGCGTGATGACGACCTCGGGCAGCGCGAAAACGACCGTGCGGAGCGGCGAGAGCAGCGCGAGCGCCACCTGCCATCCGGCAAGCGCGAGGACCGCATCCGGTGAGAACGCGAGGGCAGCGCTCACGATCGGGATCGCCGTGAGATTCACGAGCGTCGTCACCGTCAGGGGGAAGTGGAACTTCGCGAGCCGCCGCAGGGTCAGTGGTTCCGCATCGCGGACGCCGGGCGTCACCAGCGCTTCGCGGAACGCCCGACGAGCAGCGAAGTGGATGAACAGCGCCTCGCTCGCCACCGAGGCAATCAACGAGACCGCGACGAGGTTCACGCTGTTGACATCGAACTCGGCGGATCGGCCGACGATGTACATCGCGGTGCCCGTACCGAACATCGTCGTTACCCGGATCATCGTGCCCACTCCGATGAGGCGCGTTTCATGTCGACGGATCATCAGACCCTGCAGGAAGCGGCGCCATCCGATCAGGCCGCTCCATGGGATCATGATCGCGAAAGCCCCCTTCCCGGCTTCCGCAACCTCTGGAGGGAGCCGAAGAATCCCGAGGGTCACGACACCGTACAAAGGCGTGAGGGCAACCGCCGCGTGAGCGACCGTCACCCACGCCATCAGAGTGAGCGCGAACCGGGTGAGGCGGCGCGTGTTCTCCGAGTTGGAGGCCAAGGTCGTCGACGTCGCGAGCAGATCGATCACGGGGCTCTCGATCCAGAGTGCGAGACCCATGAGGACCAGGAACGCGGCGGTATGGACCTCGGCGTTGGGGAGCCGCGAGATCAGGCCGACAGAGATCGGACTTTCGACCGACATCATCAGCCAACTCAGGGCGAGTGGCCAGTAAAGCCGGAGAATCCGGCGCGGCGTGAGTGCCGGGGCAGACGCGGCACCGGGTTCGCGAAGCACTTGGATAACGCGAGATTCGGGGATGGGCCTAGGAATTCCTGCCAAGGCATTGCGCCGTTCGGATCAACGATCGCCCACCCGGAGGGGGCGATGGAACAGCGCCTATCCTCCCGGCGTTCTACTGATTGACGCATATCCTCCTTCCCTCTCCGAAGGGCCGCAAGGACTCTTCAGGGAAACGCCCCCGCAGACTTTCGCGGGGGCGTTTTTTTTGCTTGAGGTTTGGACCCCCGACTCCGGCTCGGCGTCCTGCGGTCGCGACTTTGGGCCTACCTTCGGCTTCGAGTGCGGAGCGGTAGACTCGGCCCGATGGTCGTCCCTGGAGTCCTCGTCGCCGTTGCGTTGCTGCCTCCATCGAATCCACGTCAACCTCTCACCACAGCGGCAGGCCTGCAGCAGGACCTGAACGTGTTGGAGCAGGCCCTCAGACTTCATCCCGGGGTGTACCGATACCAAACCCCGGCCCAGGTTCAAGCGAGGCTCGACGCGATGAGGCGCGACTTCGCTCGGGGTGCCACGCTCGAACAGGTCTATCTCCGAATCTCCGACTTTTGCGGTTCGCTGAAGTGTGGACACACCTACGCCAACTTCTTCAACCAGGAGGACGCGGTCAAACGCCGCATCCACGAACGCCCGAATCGAGTGCCGTTCTGCTTCGTCTGGATCGGCGGTGAGATCGTCGTGACCCGGGACCTCTCGAACGGGAACCGTTTCCCGCGCGGAACCCGCGTCAAGGCGATCGACGGCGTCCCCACCCGCACGATCCTGGCCCGGCTTATTCCCTTCTCTCGAGCGGACGGAGGCAACGACGCGAAGCGGGTGGCCAACCTCGAAGTCACGGGATGCGCCGCCTATGAAGCGTTCGACGTGTTCTATCCACTGCTGTTTCCGCCGACCGCAGCCAGCCGGACTTTCAAGATCGAGGCACCCGGACGCAGCCCGTCGACGGTGGTCGCCGAGCTCGTGCCGGGATCGCGAAAGAAACCGACCCAGGAGGCGGCTGATCCGTCACGACCTCTGTGGACGCTCACCTTTCCCCGCCCGGATACCGCCCTTCTGTCGATGCCGGATTGGGCGATCTATCAGTCGAAGTGGAGTTGGCAGGCCTGGCTCGACACGACGCTCGACGACCTCGTCCAGAGATCGGTGCCGAACCTGATCGTCGACCTGCGGGGGAATGAAGGCGGCAACGCCGTAGGGGACCTCATTCTGCGGCGGTTGGTCCGCGCACCTGCCCGTGGTCCTGAGTACGAGCGACGGACACGCTATCAAGCCGTACCACCATCGCTACGTCCGCACCTCACGACCTGGGACTCAAGCTTCTATGACTGGAAAGGGGCTGTCACGCCGTTGGACCGGGGCTTTTTTCGACTTCGGCGCCTCGGAGACGAGATTGCAGCGGTCATCCAACCGAGTGGTAGACCGTACACCGGTCGAGTCTTCGTCATCGTCGGGCCAGAAAACAGCAGCGCAACGTTCGAGTTCGCCCTGAAGGTCAAACAGCTCCGCCTCGGGACCCTCGTGGGACGCCCGACCGGCGGCAGTCGGCGCGGCATCAATGGCGGCGGCTTCTTCTTTCTGACGCTTCCCAATTCGCGAATCGAAATCGACATCCCGCTGATCGGCCAGTTTCCGCGGACTCCGCAGCCTGATGCGGGCGTCGTCCCGGACCTCCTCGTGACGCCGAGCGCGTCGGACATCGCGACGGGTCGCGATGTCGAGCTGACAGCCATCCTGAAGCAAACGAACAAGCGGTAAGCCCGAATGATCTTGAACGGCGTCTTCGCGGCGGGCCTGTGTTCGTCGGCCCCCCTCCCGGTTGCCTGCGCACGAGGCCTATGTTTATTTCGGCATATGGCGAAATGTGTGCCACAATCATTTCGTCGATGAACGAAACTTACCGAAAGGCCTTCAAAGCTCTGGGCGACCCGACTCGGCTCCACATTGTCGAGTTCCTCGCTCGAACATGCTGCAGCACCGTCGCAATCGACTCCCGGGGCGGTGTCCTCGGCCCGAGCGCGGGAGAAATCTGCTGCCACATCACCGGGGCCGATCAAATCACGTCCACCGTCTCCCAACACTTGCGCGAACTCGCCGATTGCGGTCTGGTCCAGATCGAGCGGCGGGGCAAACACCGCATCTGCACCCTTCGAAGCAAGGCACTCCAGGAACTCGCCGACTATCTGCAGAAGCTCGCCCTCGAGCCTGAGGAGCCCGCGTGTTGCCCGACCCCTCAAGGAGCCAACCCATGAACGAACCCACACCCAACCCGGATCTCCGCACCATCGTGCGCGACAAGTATGGTGCCGCAGCCAAGACGGTTCTCGACGGCCGAGGTGCCGCCTGTTGCGGCGGATCCGGAACCCTCGCGGATCCGATCTCAAGCGACCTCTACGATGCGGACCAAGCGGCCGACGTGCCGGATGCCGCGCTCCTCGCCTCGCTCGGCTGCGGTAACCCGACCGCACTCATCTCGCTGTCCGAGGGCGAGACCGTTCTCGACCTCGGCTCTGGAGGCGGTATCGACGTCCTCCTCTCGGCTCGGCGCGTCGGGCCATCCGGATTCGCCTACGGTCTCGATATGACCGACGAAATGCTGGCCCTTGCCGAGAGGAATCGAGCCGAAGCTGGGGCGACGAATGTGAAGTTCCTCAAGGGACACATCGAATCGATTCCCCTGCCCGATGCCTCTGTCGATGTCGTCATCTCGAACTGCGTGATCAACCTTTCCGGTGACAAACCGCAGGTCCTCCGCGAAGCCTTCCGCGTGCTCAAGCCGGGTGGGCGCTTCGCGGTTTCGGATGTCGTGGTCGAAGGCACGCTTCCGGAAGGCGTCCGGAAAGACATGGAAGCGTACGTCGGGTGCGTGGCCGGTGCGCTCGAGAAGGGCGACTACCTCCACCTGCTTGCCGAGGCCGGCTTCGTGAACGCCACGATCGAACCGACGCGCCGCTACCGATTCGCCGACCTCGAAGCGGACAGCTGTGCGGCCGCCGCGATCTTTGCGTTGACGCCGGAGGAGCGCGCGGACCTCGACGGCCGGATCATGGGTGCCCTCATTCGAGCTGAGAAGCCGGACTGCTGTGGAAAGGAGTGCTGCTCGTGAGGCCCACCGTGGTGCTCTTCGTGTGCGTCCATAACGCTGGCCGGTCGCAGATGGCCGAGGCCCTGACGAACGCGCTGGCCGCCGCGTCGGGCCTGCCGGTCGTCGCGCGCTCCGCCGGAACCGTCGGCGGCAAGGATCTCAATCTCGTCGCAGTCGAGGCGATGGCCGAACTCGGCATCGCGATGACCGGTCACGCCCCGAAAATGCTGACCCAAGCGATGGCCGATGAGGCCGATCGCGTCATCTCGATGGGGTGCGGTGTCGACGCCTCGGCGTGCCCGGCGCGCTTCCTCGTCACGGAGGACTGGGCACTCGAAGACCCGGCCGGTCAATCGATCGAGGACGTTCGCGCGATCCGCGACCAGATCGCCGCGCGCGTTCGAGCCATGCTCGACGACCTCACAGGAACCGACGCGCGGTCGGACTGACCGCGTCTCGGTTCCCCGGCCGGCACCTGGGCCGATCACATCCCTTACCTTCGAGGGCCCTCCATCTCCTTCGACGGATCGTCGACGCGGGAACGCGGGCCGGCAGAGCCGGCCGTGCCTCCCACATCGGCGGCGCATTGCCGGAGGAAAAGAACACTCGGTCATCGTGCCGCCAGACCGGCGACTGGAGGCACGTCGCCCTTCCTTGGCAGTCTCGCGACAAAGGCATAAGGAAAACCGCTCGGGGAGGTACTCAAGGCCTTGGGTCTGGCGAGGCACGCTTGAACCACCCGTAAGCCGCTGCAGAAGTCCGGCGTGACTACGAAGAGCTGGTACACCGAAGTGCACGCAGTTAGAAGTAGGGCTGCTTCGCGCTGAACCGCTGCAGCAAGTTCACTCTTCGTCCTTTCTGAAACCTTTGAGCCGGTCAAACGTTCCGTTGTGCAGTTCAATAGCCTCAAGCATAGGACACGATGCCAGTATTGCTTCATACTGATCATGCTTGAAGCGGTTTTGAAGCCAGAGGTATCTCAGCATCGAGAGATTGCGAAGCGGCGAGATGTCCTTGTCCTCGATTCGGGTCGCGAGAGCAACATAGTGCAATTCTGCACAACTCGACAGGGGAGCAAGCGTGGGAATCGTGCCCGTCTTGGTCGGGGAACCCGTGATCGCGAACTCTGTGAGGTTTCTCATGCGATCGATCCTGTCCAATGTTTTAAGGTGGATGCAACCACTAATCCAGAAAGTCTCCACGGCCACACACTGCTCGAATGGCTCGAAATCGACGAGCCCAGAACAAGCGTATACCGAGAGGAGTTTCAAGCGCGGAAGCTGTCCAGTGCCCGCGGGTACACCCCTAATCCCGTAAAGTTCTAAGCGCTCCAAGTTCGGAAAGCTCCGGGCAAGCTCGGCGATTGCGGGAGTCCAATGCGAGCTCGACAAGTACTTAACGCGATCCAAGCCTACCACTCTCGATAGACCTTTGGTGTCCTTTCCTAGATGCAATCCCGTGATTGCATCTAGGTTAGCCAGAGCCAAATCCGAGCCGATAAAGGTGCCGTCGGGCACATCTCGATAGGGGTCTCCCCCGTTAAGTAGATAAGTCATAGATCCACGCTAGGCACAAAATGCGAGGGCCGACAGAGTATAGCCGATTGCTCTGCCCGATAGGGATCTCTATCAGTGCGCACGAGCGAATCAAGCGGGGCCTGCACATCGTCAACGAAGGAACCGTCCGAACCAATACTCGACCGCATCTGCGTTCACCCCATGGTCCGAGTTCCAGGCTAGCGCAGGATACTCGGTGTCGGTTCGCACATTGCCGATCTGAGTGTCATCGAACGGGAAAAAGTGCTCAAAGTACGTGGTCGCCTTGTCTGAGTGCGGAGCCAGAATGCCAAGGACCGACAACGCTTCGACAATGTTGAGCCTTTGCTCGATAGACTTTCCGCAAACCCCCTTCATGAGTTTTGCAAGCTTGGGCGCCGTCGTTTTCGGAGGCGAGTCCTTGACGAGATCCAGCAGGGTGATCAGTGGCGATAGATCCTCTGGAGTGGGCTCAGGGAAAGGGGGATAGGTCGAAGCAAAGAGCAGGGCGGATGTGGCACTGATGATATTGGGGCGCGCTCCCACCTGGAGAATGCCGGCCAGTTGTCCGTTAACTTGCCAGGGAATGTTCGAGCCCTGGGTCGGGGCCAGTCCGCAAGTGCTGCACGCATCGTCCATACCCGTGCTCGTGGCGTTGTGAACAGCAAGATGCCGCGCATAGCCATAGCTCGCGAGCGCAGCCCACCAATCGGGCCGGTTTGTCGCAAGACCAAAGATGAAACCCCGGACCAACTCGTCCCTATCGATCGCGTTACGCGCCGAAATGCATCGAGCTACAGCCTCGTCATGGGTCAACAATGCGTCATCGTGCCAGTAGCCGAGAGCCTTGGCGTGAGCCACATCCTCTGGCGAACAACCCGGAGCCTCATGCCCGAACACCATCACCATGAAGGCCTGCGTGATGACTGAGACCGAGGCTTTATCAAGGCTATGCTGCGCGTGGAAGCGAGCGTCAAGCGACATCACGAGGATGTTACCAGAGAACTCGGAACGAGTCCGAAGTATCGATGGCAGCTTAACACTCCGAAGTGGACGCGCTTGGAACTTGGCTTTTGTCGCGCAATACTCGAACTCAGTGGCGGTTCATTAGAAGTCAAATAGACGATCCTGAGTTTCATGCGGGATGGGCAAGACTCCGACAATGACCCAAGGATTTGGCGCCACGAAATGAAATTGCTGAGTAGTCCCCAGGTAGAAGTGCAAATCCTTGCTGAGAAACTCATCGAAGTACTTCTGTTTTACCCCTTCTAGAGCCGCGGGTTCATCATCATTGGTAGAACGAAGGCAATTCCAGAAGAGGGCTCCCGCTTCCCAGTCTAGCACTTGCAATTCACTCTGCCTTCCCGTGGAATCTTCAAACTTATACGAGAAACTGTAAGGCAATTTCGGAATGACTTGGAAGGTCTTGCGCCACTCATTATCTTCAAACAGGTGAAGCTGGCTATGAAGCCCTCTCATTTCTTTGAGCTTTCTGGCGTCCCATACGCGTTCTTCTTGCTCCCAAGTAAAGTCGAGAACCCTGGACGGCTTGAAAACCGCCAGCGAAGTCGTGTTCGATTTGGCTTCCCCGATCAAGTCGTCCAATCGGTCGTACACTTTGGCAGTCCTGAGCAACAGTTGCCGCCTCTCTCGCCATTGGTGGTCGGTTCCGATATGTCCAGCCGGAACCAATTGTGCGGCGTCGGTCGGACGAAGAGATTCCGGGCGCGGATCGCTCGTGTTGCGAATCAAGTCACATTCAACCCAGTCGTACTTTGAGTACTGTTGCGCTTCCTCCAGTCTTCGAAATGGGACGGGATACATCCGAACCCACGAGCCATCTTCTCGGATTCCAGCCGTGCAGACGGTCTCACCGTACTTGCGGGAGAGCGTCGGATATGTCTTTACTGTGATGAGAACACGTTCCTTTGCCATGCCACCTCACAAGTGCCGCGCCTCCAATCGGCTTTGCGACATGGCCTCTAACTTTTTGGCTACACAGTGACGATGGCACTGGTTGGGCAAGTGCTCATAACAAGTCAACGCAACTCGCGCTCCATTCTCGATCCACTCTTGGATTCTCGTGAGAGCCTCATCCTGCGTTGGAAGATGGTCACGTTCATACTTCGCAAAGAGGGCATCGTAGTCTTCATGCGAGTTAAGCGCCTGGCGTTGGTCGGACGCGATTCCGAGTTCCGGTAAGTGCTCATACCAAATCCCGACTCCTGCACAGGCGTTGGCCAACGTGCTCTTTGAAAACCCATACTTGCGGCTAATCGGATTGCGCCGCACATCGCAAAGGACATTTACTCCCGCTTGAATAAGCAGGTTAAGGTAGGACTCCAAGGATCGCCCTTCATAACCGATTGTCTGAAGCGGATACGGACTAGTCCTTGATTTCTCCTCTTCAATCCTGGCGAGCGCAGCATCGTCGCCATTCAAAACCTCCTCAGCAATCTCGCTTCGAATTGCGTAGTACGGGAAGCGCCTGTAGGTGTCGGCTATCAGTTCGTCGCCTTGGAGTCCATCCAGGCTCTCCACAAAGCCTTTGAGGAAGATGTCGGACTCCGTCGCTCCAGCCGCATCGGTGAGTTTCCAGTGGTGCTCGCTGTCCTCAATCAGTCCATAGGAAATCAGCTTGCGGCGGTCGGCATACGACGTGAATGAGAATGCACCCCGCTTGTAGGGAACGAAGTCGTACGGTTTGCCCGCGTCAGGCTCTTGGCAGTAGAGGAAGAGAACCTTTTGGAAATCGAGGTTTCTGGCTGAGCCGCCGAGCGCATTCAGTAGCGCCAGCAACAAGCGTTGACGGGCAGTCAGCTTTGCGTTTATCGACTGCTCGTTCTTCATCCCCGATGCCCGTATTCTCATCACTTTCTGCCAATCCCTGCCAGGTAGACATAAGTTTACCTTGTAGTGTGAAAGGAGAGTCAGACTCGCCGTCCACTTCTTAGACGTGTGTTGGGGCGAATCCGGAGCAAAATGGAAGTAACATCCTGTAAGTTGTCATCCCGTCCGGTTGCTTTCGACTTTCAACCTGAGCAAGAGCAGGATTTGAACCTAAGGATGGTGGTACTCCCGACGGGATTCGAACCCGCGATCTTCGCCGTGAGAGGGCGATGTCCTGAACCGCTAGACGACGGGAGCACGCGCGAATCCTCATGATACCCGCAGTCGGCAGTATGCTGGGACCATGATCGACGTCGGTGGAACGAGGGTGGGGAGCGTCCTCCACGGTTGGTTGCGCCTCGACGGCGGAGCGATGTTCGGTTCCGTCCCGAAGACCCTTTGGGCACGCGAGATCGCCCCGGACGAGGATAACCGCATCGTGCTCGCTGCGCGCTCGCTCGTCATCGAGCACGAGGACCGGAGGGCGATCGTCGATCTCGGATGCGGCGACCGGTGGGAGGCGAAGCTCCAAGCCATTTACGGCCTCGAGAGCCTTCCCGTCGAGGTCGAAGGCGTCACGGACGTGATCCTGACCCACCTCCACTTCGATCACGTCGGCGGCATCCAGAGTCCGTCCTATGCTCACGCCCGCCACCATATCTCGCGCACGAATTGGGAGCATGCGAAGTCCCCCGGGCCGAAGGAGCGTGCCAGCTACAGGCCGATCGACCTTGCGGCTCTCGACGCGGTCGACGCGCGTGCGACCGAGGACGGCGACACGATCTGGCCCGGTGTGACCGTGCATCAGGCGCACGGCCACACCCGCGGACTGCAGTGGGTGAAGGTGGTTGCTGGTGACGAGACGATCGCGTTTCCGTCGGATCTGATGCCCACCTCGCACCATCTCGCCCCCGCCTTCACCATGGGATACGACCTCTGTGCGGAGAGAGCGGTCGATGAGAAGCAGCGCTTCCTCGAGGACGCGATCGCAGGGCGGTGGATCGTCGTCTTCCAGCACGACCCCGCCATTGCGGCGGCTCGCCTTGGGTGGGATGATCGCCATCGGCCCGTGATCGACGAAGTCGTCGACCTCTAGCCCTGAACGCGGTAGGTGGTCTGGACGAATCCGAACGGCCAACTCCGCGTCGCCACCCTCTCAAGATGGATATCGTGCTCGATTCCGGTGAACAGAGGTCGTCCCGATCCAAGCAGGATCGGTATCGTGGTGATCGTCATCTCCTGGATCAGGCCTTCGCGCAGGAACGATGCGATCGTTTGTCCGCCATCGATGTAAGCGTTCCGATAGCCCGCGGCCTCCAGTTCGGCGACGAGATCGATCGGACCCGCCGAACAGACACGGATCGTCGGCGAATCGGGTTCGCTCATCGGCTGAGAGCTGAGGACGATGACGGGCAGATCGCCGTATGGCCATGGATCGAAGGTGGCGACCTGCTCGAAGGTGTTCCGCCCCATGACGAGGACGTCGACTTCCTCCATGAAATCTTCGTATCCGCAGTCTTCACCTTCGGGAACCGACCTTTGGGCCTCCATCAACCAGTCGATCGAACCGTCGGTCCTGGCGATGAAGCCATCGAGGCTGGTGGCTATGAAAACGCGGCAGCACAAGGGCATCGACGGAGCTTATCCGCTTGCGTGAGGTCTCGTATCGATAGACAAGAGTCTTCTTGGCGATTCCGAGCGTCTCGCGTATCATGAGGTGGCGTCTACGGACGCTCTCATTATTCGGAGGTCTTTGCATTATGCAGTCGAAGTTCCTGGCCCTGGGGGCCGTGTTGATTCCTGTCGGGATCGCCGTGGCGATCGGTTGTGGCGGCAGCGGTGCCGACATGAGCGGTGATGCCGGTTCGTTTCGCATCGCGAATGTCTCGGGGAACGAGCGTTGTGCGACGCCGACTCCACCCGAGTCCAAGATCCGGGCGGTGGAAGCCGAGATCGCGGCGGCGGGGATCAGCCGGGCACCCGGCGACACGACGATCAACGTGTACGTGCACGTGATCAATCGAGGCTCGGGGATCGCCAACGGCGACATTCCGGATACGATGATCACGAATCAGATCAACGTGCTGAACCAGGCCTACAGCGGAGCGACGGGAGGCACCAACACGTCCTTCCGATTCGTTCTCGCCGGGGTCACGCGAACGACCAACTCCACCTGGTTCACGGCAACCTACGACACGGCGGCGGAAGCCCAGATGAAGGCGGCACTCCGTCAGGGAACGGCGGACGACCTGAACCTCTACACGAACGGCATGGGTGGCGGACTCCTCGGCTGGGCGACCTGGCCGTGGGATTACGCCGCGGCTCCGTCGCTTGACGGCGTCGTGGTGGTCCATACATCGCTTCCGGGCGGGACGTTTACGGGTTACAACCTCGGCGATACGGCGACCCATGAAGTCGGTCACTGGCTGGGTCTGTATCACACGTTCCAAGGTGGATGCACGACGACCAACGATCTCGTCAGCGACACGCCGGCGGAGCGCAGCCCGGCCTCCGGCTGTCCCACCGGTCGCGACTCATGCAAGGGTCGAGGCTTCTCGGGCCTCGATCCGATCGAGAACTTCATGGACTACTCGACCGACGCATGTATGTTCAAGTTCACGCCCGGGCAATCGAGCCGCATGGATTCGGCTTGGGCGACCTACCGAGCCGGGCGATAACCCCGTAACACGCGACAAGCCCGGCCATCAGGCCGGGCTGTTGTGTGAGAGAGAGAGAAGGGAGAGAAGAGCTTATCCGCGGGTCGAGGGCTTCACGATTCCGATCAATACCGCGATGATGCCGTTCTTTTGGAGTCGGCCGGTGAGATCCATCCTCGTTCCTTTTCGGATAACGTCCGTGGCTTCGGACTTGCTGAGCGGAACCCGCTTACCGTTTCGCATCATGTACAGTCGAGCATTGCTCAGATTGGCGCGGTACACCATCTTGTCGAAGTTGAAGCTGATCTGCATCGCCTCGTTCGAGAAGGAATATGAGGTGACAATGACATCCGAGAGCTTGTAGCTTGTCGGTCTTTGCGCGAAGGCGCCGCCGATCAAGGCGAGGACGAAAAAGAGGACAAGGCTAAGTTTGAGGTTCTTCATAGTTTGGTTCTCCGTGGATTGGGTGAAAGGACGCAGCCGATCGACCCCGGTTGAGTTGGCAGGTCTTTGGGCCTAACCGCTACCTCAAGAACTCCACGGCCGACGCCACGTTCACTCGTCCCTCGTACAACGCCCGGCCCACGATCACGGCCTCGACTCCGGTGTCGCGAAGCCGCGCAAGATCGTCCAGCGATCCGACGCCGCCGCTGGCCACGACAGGGACGCCACTTGCGACGACCATTTCGCGCATGGCTTCCACATTCGGTCCTGAAAGCGTTCCATCGGTCGCGATGTCCGTGTAAATGATCCGGCAGCATCCGAGATCGACCATCCTACGAGCGAACCCGATCGCTTCGACCGTACCGGTCTCGGTCCAACCGTGGGCCGAAACGAAACCATCGCGTGCATCGATGCCTGCCACCACCCGATCCCGGAGCACGCCGAACCAACGCGCCGCTTCGGCCTCGGTCCCGAGGAGCCCGGTCCCGACGATGACCCGTGCCACACCCCCCGCCAGCAACGACTCCGCCGTCTCGAGGCTTCGTACGCCGCCCCCGACTTGGATCCGATCGGGAAAGAGCTGGGCGAGCCTGGCGACGATCGTGCCGTTCGCGGGCCTTCCGGTCCGCGCGCCATCGAGATCGACGACATGGACGCGCTCGGCACCGGCCTCGATGAACTCGCGTGCCACCGCCTCGGGGGAGCTGCCGTACACGGTCGCCCGAGCATAATCGCCTTGGTAGAGTCGCACGCACTGCCCACCCAAGAGGTCGATCGCCGGAATCAGTTCCATCGGAGGAAGTTCTCCAGGATTCGCAGTCCGGCCGCCCCGCTCTTCTCGGGGTGAAACTGACAACCCCATACGTTGTCGCGCTGGACCGCGGCGACAAACTCCATCCCGTGGCGACTCATCGCCGCGACATCGGAGCGCTCGGCCGCCACACAGTGATAGGAGTGCACGAAGTAGACCTGTTCGCCGGGTTCGATCCCTTGCAGCATCGGTGAACTGAACTGCGTGGCACCGTGGGGTGGATGGAGCTCGTTCCAGCCGATGTGGGGAATCTTGACGCCTTCTCCGGGCAGTCTCACGACTCTCCCCGCAAGCAATCCAAGGCCGCCGAAACGGCCATGCTCCTCTCCCTCCTCGAACAGAAGCTGCTGGCCCAAGCATATCCCGAGGACCGGACGGCCGCTGCGCGCGAACGCGGCGATCGATTCGGCCCGCGATCCGAGCGCAGCCATGGCCGCACCGAACGCTCCAACCCCGGGAAGAATGAGCCTCGAAGCATCGGCGAGGTCTTGCTCTCGACGGCACTCATGACCCAGGTGCCTCAACGCCTTCTCGACCGAGGCGAGGTTCCCCATGCCGTAATCGAGCACGACGGTCAATCGATCTTGCCTTTGGTCGACGGCGTTCCGCGCCGTTCGCTTCGACGGGTAGCGGCATGGAGGGCCATCCCGAATCCCTTGAACACGGCCTCGCAGAGATGGTGGTCGTTCTCGCCGGCAAGACGCCGAATGTGGAGCGTGATGCCCGCATGCTGACACAACCCACGGAAGAACTCGGCGACGTTCTCGGTCGACATCTGCCCCAGCCGGTCGCGGGTGAACGGCAGATCCCCATGGAACCTGCCCCGCCCCGACATATCCAGCGCGACCAGCACCAGCGCGTCATCCATCGCGGTGTGGTTGGAGGCGTAACGTTCGATCGGCTCGCTGTCTTCAAGGGCGCGAGCGATCGCCTTACCGATCACGATGCCGACGTCCTCGACCGTATGGTGATCGTCGACAAGCAGATCGCCTTCGGCATGAACGCCGAGGTCGAAGTGCCCGTGGAACGCCATGAGTTCGAGCATATGGTCGAAGAACTCGATGCCGGTGCCGATATCCTGGCGGGTTCCGCCGTCGAGGTCGATCACGACATGGACGCGTGTCTCGCGCGTCTCTCGATCCAACTCCGCGTAGCGAACCCCGGGGGCACCTTTACTCATGGGGAGGTTATACCGTCCGGCGTTCGCGACCTTTCGTGCACAATCTGCCCGGTGTCACGCATTGCCACAAGATTCCACGCGCTTCGCGAGCGGGGTGAGAAGGCGCTCATCCCGTTCGTCGTCGCGGGCGATCCCGCCCTGGATCAACTTCCAGCGATTCTCGAGACCCTCGCCGAGGCCGGTGCGGACCTCATTGAGGTCGGGATCCCGTTCAGTGATCCGATCGCCGATGGTCCGACCATCCAGGCGGCGAGTCAGCGCGCGCTCGATCGCGGGGTCCAGCCTCCGGCCGTGCTCGATGGCATCGCGCGGTGGTCCGAATCCGCCGGAGAGGATCGTCCCGCCCTGGTGCTCATGGGCTACTACAACCCGATCCTGCGCTGGGGCCTCGGCGCGTTCGCCGAAGCCGCCCGCGCAGCGGGTGCCGACGGCACCATCGTCAGCGACCTCACCCCCGAGGAATCCGACGACTGGATCGCGGCAAGCCGCGCGTCCGGGCTCGATACCGTCTTCCTCGCCGCTCCGACGTCGACGGACGAACGACTCGACATCGTCTGCGCGCGAGCGACCGGGTTCGTTTATGCGATCTCGCGCACAGGTGTGACCGGGGCGACGGCCGCTGTCCCCGAAGAAGTCCGCGGTCTCGTCGGTCGTGTTCACGCGCGCACCTCGGTGCCGGTCGCGGTTGGGTTCGGAATCAGGACCCCGGAGCAGGTCGGAATGGTCTGCGAGGCCGCGGAGGGTGCCGTGGTCGGAAGCGCGCTTGTCGACCTGCTGGCCGCAGAGTGGCAGGACGGTGCCGGCCGGAACCAGGTGCTCGAAGCGGTGCGCCGCTTGAAGACCGCCACCCGTTTATCAAGATGAGGCGCAGCTACCGGATTGGGTCGACCGAGACGGAAGCGCTCGGGATGCTGTACGAGCAGATGCTTCGCGAGGCTGGGTTCAAGGTCCTGTGCGAACGTGGGGGCGACGTGGCGTTGACCCTGGCCGGAGCGTGTACGCTCTGGTTACTCGATCCCACCCCGCTTTGGCACGAGAGCCATGTCGAACTGCTCCACGAGATTCTCGGCGAAAACGCCTATCGCGAAGGCATCGATCTCGCGGTGACTGCGGCAAAGACCGCTTCGGAATAGTCGGGCCGTGCAAAACCTGGGCCGAGCCTGCCAAAACTCACGAGCATGTCGCCGCGATTGGAGTTTGCGATCGAGACCGCCTACCGAGCCGGCCGCCTGACGTTGGGCCTGTTCCAGACGGGTACGCCTATTCACTTCAAGGCCGACGACTCGCCGGTCACGGAAGCCGATCGGCAGGCCGAACGACTCATCCGCGATGCGATCGCCGCACACTACCCCGGTGAAGCCATTCTCGGCGAAGAGGAGGGCCTGACTGGGGCCGGGGACACCCGGTGGGTTCTCGATCCGATCGACGGGACCAAGTCCTTTGTGTCCGGGGTCCCTCTGTTCTCGACCCTCCTCAGCTTCGAAGAGGGTGGGGTTCCGGTCCTGGGTGTGGTCGTCCTACCAGCCCTGAACGAGGTCTTCGCGGCGGAGCGTGGCGGTGGGTCGACATGGAATGGACGGCCTTGCCGCGTTCGATCGGCGGAGAGCCTCGATCGTGCGACCATCGCGACTGGCAGCGCATCCGGCTTTCGCGCAACCGGACGCTGGGACGGTCTCGGCCGTCTGAGCGATTCCGGCCCCGTTCTCCGCACATGGGGGGATGCGTACGGTCACATGCTCGTCGCTTCCGGCAGAATCGACGCGATGGTCGATCCGATCGTCGAGCGCTGGGATCTCTCCGCCGTCGCAGTCATCGTCGAGGAAGCGGGTGGCCGGTTCACGGACTTCGATGGGCGCTCTGGCATCCACCGTGAGGCGATCAGCTCGACGCCCGAGATTCATCGCGCGGTGTTGGAGGCGTTCCAGTGAGACTGCTTGGCGTGGACTGGGGTTCGCGCCGCATCGGGTTTGCCGTCGGCGAGCTCGAAGTCGGTGTCGCATCGCCTCGGACCCCGCTCCCCGCGTCGGGATCGCTCCAAACCGATGCCTCCCGAATCGCCGCGATGGCTGCGGTGGAGGAAGTCGAGCGAATCGTCATCGGTTTGCCCGTTCAACCCGACCCGGAGGGCGACCCTCGACAGCAGCGCTTGTGTCGAACGCTCGCCGACAAGCTCCGCGCTCAGGGACTGGACGTCGCCCTCGTCGACGAGAGCCTGACCTCGGTCGAGGCGGAGGCCAACCTGCGAACCACCGGGGAGCCCGCCGCACACCGACGCCGACGCCGCGATGGTGAGGCCGCCTGCTTGATCCTCGAGCGCTACTTTTCCGAGTCCCAAGACGAGGAAAAGCGTTGATCCGCAAGCGGCGTTGGCCACGCCGTCTGGCGTGGACGGTGCTCTTCCTGGTCGGCATGCTCGGCGGAGCGGGATGGCACGTCCGAAGCAGTTTGGATCCGACGCCCCCGGGGCCGGAGCGGTACTACATCGTGACGGAGCCGAAGCGGTTCGGCGCGTTGCTCGTCGATCTGGAACAGGCTGGTATCGTTCGCAACGCCAAGGTCGCGAGTTGGTGGGCGCGATACCGCGACATCGGTCATCCCGTCGCGAAGGGCACTTATCGCATCGCCCCCGGCGTGACCCTTGAGCAGATCTCGACGGCGTTCAAAGCCCCTCTGCGCCAGATGGTGCGTATCCCGGAGGGCCGGTGGATCGCTCGAGTCGCGAAGGTCATCGACGAGAAGGAAGTCGCCTCGGCCGAGGACTACATCGCCGCCGCCCACGATCCCCAGGCGTACCGGGAGAACCTCTCGTTTCCCTTGCCGAAAGCAAGCCTGGAGGGCTACCTCTTTCCCGATACCTATGACCTCCCCCCCCTCCTTGGTGCCGATGCGACGGTCCGAAGACAGCTTCAGACCTTCGAGAAGAAAGTCGTCGGTACGCTCGGACGTCGGAAGGACTTGCATCGGTTGGTGATCATCGCTTCGATGGTCGAGGCCGAGACCGCGCTCGACCGCGAAAGACCGATCGTGGCCGGCGTCATCATGAATCGCCTGAAGAAAGGGATGACGCTCGACATCGATGCGACGGTGCTGTACGCCCTCCAGGAGTGGAAGGAGCTCGGACCCGGTGTTGTCAAGACCGTCCAATCGCCCTACAATACGTACTTGAATGCGGGCCTTCCGCCAGGTCCGATCTGCTCCCCCGGCCTCGCAAGCCTCAAGGCAGCGGCCCAACCGGCGAAGCACCCCTACCTGTACTATGTGGCAATGCCGGATAAGTCTCACTTGTTCAGCACAAACTATGACGATCATCGCGCCAACATCCGAAAGAGTCGGGCCGCATTTGCGGCTTCGCGGGGAGACCGATGAGCTTCCGAACAGGTAAGTTTGAGCGAACAGAGCTGAAGAAATCACTTCAGAAATTCTGCCCGATTCAGTCGGTCGCCACCCTCTCCGAGGTCGATCTGGCTGCGCTCCACGCAACCGGCAAGAAGCTGATCCTGATCGATGTCGACAACACAATGCTCCCGTGGCGCGAGGAGGACATCCCTCCGAGCACGATCGAGTGGCTAGCTACGGGCAAGAACCTCGGGCTCGACTTCTGCATCGTCAGCAATACCCGCAACGTCGAGCGCCTCACTCGGCTCTCGAAGGCGATGGGCATCGGCTTTGTGCGGGATAAGTTCAAGCCGAGCCGCCAAATGTTTCTCAAAGCGTGTGAGCAGCGAGGCATTTCCCTCGACCAGGCGGTCATGATCGGCGACCAAGTGTTGACCGATATCCTCGGCGCCAACCGCACCGGAATCGACGCCATCCTCGTCCAACCGATGTCGAAGCGTGAATTCGTGGGCACGAAAGTGAACCGAATCGCCGAGAAGTGGATCTTGAAGCGCCTCAACGATGTCCTCGCCAACGAAGACGACGATCTCCCGATCGTCCAGAAAACCGGCATCTTCCAACGCCGGATCGTGCGCCAATTCGCGAAGTTTGCGATCGTGGGGGGCAGTTCGTTCGTCATCGACACCGCCCTCCGCTTCTTCCTTCTGCTCTACCTTCCCTGGGGAAGCGACAAAGCGGGCTCGGTCCTCGGTCGATGGATGGTCCAGACCTTTCCCTCGGTTTTCGGATACGCGGAGAAGGTGCCGACGGAGGCGAGTGTCTTCGTCATGGCCGCCATCAGCGCCAGCGTCGCCATCCTGAACAGCTTCATCTGGAATCGGCGTTGGACCTTCAACATCCGGGGCAAGGCCGAGCGCGCGAAGCAGTTGCGCCGATTCGTCGTCGTGTCCGTGATCGGCATGCTCCTCAACACCTTGATCACGACCCTCTTCAACAAGATCGTTCCCGGTCATCCGGCCCGGAGTCTGGCGATCGCCACCGTCATCGCGACGATCGTCGTCGCGATCTGGAACTTCAGTGGGCAGCGCCTCTATGCGTTCCGGCGCCCCGAAAAACCGACCGAGGGCTAGTCGTCCAGACGGCGACCGTATCCGTCGAGTTTGACCCCGCCGCTGAGGATGACGATTCCGTCGATCACGGACCAGATCCAGCCGATGCCCATGCCGCACGGCGTCAGAAAGAGCTGGAGCACGCCTTGGGCGCCATAACCCAAGTACATCCGACCTGTTCCTGGGACGATCAATTGGAGAATTCCCGCGACGAGCCGACTCCGATCGCTCTTCGGCATCGCATGAACGGGCACCCACCCTTCGAAGTTCGCGGAACCGAGAGGGGCGTAACGCGGGGGTGCGGGCTGGGCGCCACGGACCGGGATCGGCGGTGGAGGCGGCGAGAGGGGAGCGATCGAGGCGAAGAACGAAGCGAACTCGGCGCGCGCGTCGGCCCGTTGCCAGTCTGCCAGCCCCGCACGCCAGACGAAGGTGTCCTGTTCGATCACGCCGTCGCGGACCAACTCCTCCATCTGCTCGAGCGTGAGCGGGCCCAGCTGCCCGTAGTAACCCACGTAGTACCAATCTGCGATCGGCGATGACATACCTTCGGATCCCGTCGCTACCGACGCCATTGTCGGTACCTTACGCCTATTCTGACGGACGCTTGGGTCTTTTGGCCCTAGACAAGCCGGAGCACGACCGCACCGAGCTCCTCGACCGAGGCCGATACCGTGTCGCTGGGGCGTAAGGCCCGAGCCAGCCGGGTTTCATCCAGGGGCGGAAGCGGCACCGGCGGGCTGAGGAGCATGTCCCCGGGTTCGACCCACACGTGGCGCGAGGCCGACACCACAAGTTCCTCGAATGCCACCGGCATCGACCACGTGGTCTTCGCCACCTCTTCCCCGTTGACGCTGAGCGCAACGTCCAGTCGGTACCGTGCGTCTTCGGTGCCGTCCCGCTTGCCTTCGAGCTCATCCGGCGTCGTGAGAAGCGGCCCCACCGCCAGTGGAAAGTCCACGCTACTCGAGGGCGGCAGCCCGGAGGCGCGTTCCGCGGCCTCGAGCTCGGCCGATACGAGGCCGATCGTGGGCACGAGGCCGAGAATGAACCCCCCCGCTTCCTCGCGGCCGATCCGGTCGCCGACCTCGCGGATGATCGCGCCGACGCGGACCTCGGGCATCAACGTGAGCGCATCCGGTGGGACATCGACCTCGCTCTGACTCGGAAGGACGGTCGTCGGGTTGCCGTAGAGGCTGTACAGTGTCTCGGCCGTTCGGGAGTAGCGCCGAATCGAACCGACCCGCCCGATCGGGGCAAGGAAGGCGACCTTTCCGAGTTCATGCACGCCGATCGCATTCTCGCCATCGGTCTCGTAGACGCGATGGTCGAAGAAAATGCCGGATCGACTGACTCCGGGATCCTGGATGAGTTCGAAACGGCAGAGTTTCATCGGGGCCAAGATACCGGTTCGGTTGAGGCTTCCGCAGGAGCGATCGAACTGTGGGTCGTGGCCCTCTTGGAGGGGGCAAGGGCCTTGATCGACCCATATCACACTTTTCACAAGTAGGACTTGGCACTTTTCAAAACTCGTGATACAGTGACCTTTGCGGGGTTGGGCGGACCTCGAGAAGAAACGAAAAACAACTCGAAGGAGAAGGGTCGTGTTGAAGAAATGGGGTCTTCTTGGTCGTCAGTCGGTCGCTGGAATCGCGATCTCGCTCTTGTTGTTCGGTACTCATCCGGTCGTTGCAAGACCTGCACCGACGCTCGTACCACCGCCGGCATTCGGTCCATCCGTAAGGCCCGGTGCTACGGTGACGAGTTCGAGTGTCGGAAGGCCCCTAACGCCCCCGCCTCCACCCGTTTATGGTGTGTCGCTACTGGGCGAAGCGGGTCATTTGGAAACGGCCGTAAGCCCGGCAGAAGTTGCCCGATGGCGCGCTCAGCTTGCCGATAAGACGGTGCAAGGCGAAGAACGCCACAGCTTGCGACTCAAGCTCGCCGAGTACACCCTTGCCGGCCTCCAAGAACCTGACCAGGCGGCACAACGATTCACGGACCTCGCTCACTCCCTGCCCGTCACCCATGCTTACAACGGCCTGGCACGGGTGGGCCTAGGTTACGCGCAGTTTCGAGCGGGCCGTTACCGCGAAAGCGAAGCCACGCTCACGGACCTCCTTCGGTCGAAGGCGCGAGGTTACGACCGACGTCGCGCCGCTTTCATGCTCGCTCATGCGAAAAAGTGCCGCAAGTACCACGACGAGCGAGCACGAGCCGGGATCACCGAACCCGGCTTCATAGATCCCCTCAGCGGGGCGGCCGGTGTCGCCTATGCAGCCCGCGCCGCAGGTCAACCCGCACCCACACAAACGGAAACCAAGGCAAAGGTGCCCCATACCGGTTTCGGGTCCACCACCAAGCAGTTGATCGAGGGTTGCGACGCGTTCGGGCTTGACGCGGCAAGTGTGAAGGCGAGTCCGGCCGGATTGCGCGCCCTTTTGGCCGTGTCGGAGGGGATGCCGGTCATCGTGCGTGTCGAGATGGATCACTTCGTGACCGTCGTGGAGGCGGATGCGAAGGGCCTGAAGTACTTGTGCGTCGACTGCGGACCCTGGCCTGGCGGTTACCGCCGCGTGAGCTGGAAGCAGTGGCAGATGCTCGACCCCGATCGCTTCATTGCCACGGCCAAGCCGGATTCTCCCTACGCCAAGGCCCTGGCGCTGCTTCCCGAAGATTCGTCCGGCGTCACGATGGCGACCCACTCCTCCCAGGCTGATGCCGTTCAGAGGATCGTCGCGGCGCTGACGGCGGCGCGCGTCACGCTGTTCCCGACACCGTATCAGGACGGGTTCTCTGGTGTACCTGCCATGAGCCTGGTGTGCGACACACCGGGGGATTGCCCTCCGAGCGAGATCATCGGGCCGTTTTGTCCAATCGACATGGCCGCCGCCGGACTCACGGGACGAGGTCCGTCCGCAGGCGAGCCCGTAAACCTCTCGATCGGTGCCGAGAACTACGCGCCCCCTTCGATGCTCTCCATCTACAACCCCGTAGGGCCGGCGATCCATTGGGGGCATAGCTACCACACCCTCGCGAGGCCCACGCCCAACGGGTATGGCCAAGGTTGGTACCACCCCTACCTCTTCACGATCGTCGATAGCTACGACCCCAATGCGCTAATCCAACCCGACGCCACCTCCGACATCATCTTCCCAAACAGCTTCCGGCTGTCCTTCAACAACGAGGATCCACCCACGGCGCAAGCGCCGACGAAGCTCGTCTTCGACGGCGGCGGTTATCCGATGCGGCTCGAATGGAAGTTCGATCCGATCATGCAGAACCGCTGGTTCGAAGCCACCTTCCGCAATCGTGAGAAGCTCATCTTCACGACGGCCCATCAGCCGACAAGCGGCAAGCCGAAGATCTACTACCTGAGCAAGATCACTAACGCAACGGGCCAGTCGGTCTCCCTCAATTGGGAGATCATGACCTTCGACACGTACAACACGATCACCCACAGTTACACGGGAATGGCCCTGACGTCGATCGTCAACGACGCCTCGACGACGCTCCTCTCCCTGAGCTACGACCAAGGCAAAATCGTCAGTGCCACGGACTGCTATGCTCGGTCGGTCACCTATCTGGTCGAAAACTTCTTCCACACGAATCCCCAAGGCCCACCCGCTTACAGCGCGGAACTGACCCAGGTGTCGAAGGTCAACAGTCCCCACTTGCGATACCGCTACCATTACCAGAATGTCAACAACGGGAACGGGGCTGAGATGATTCCGTTCCTCCAGATGATCGACGCGCCTTCGGCCGCGACGCCCGGGCCTAACAACTTTGAAACGGCTACGATCTCCTACAGTTCGCTGGGCTTCGTCACCTCGGTCATGGACGCAAACGGCAATCGCCGCCACTATATCGAAGTCCCGAACCAGAACGCCACCAAGGTCGTCGTGAAGGACGCAAACAACGTCGACCAGCTCGTTTACAGCGTCACCTGGGACGTCAAGTTCAATCCGACGAGCATGTCGACCTATGTCGACAGCAACCCGGCGACGCCCGGACAAGTGGCTTGGGAAGCCGTCTATGCCGACCCTGGGTGTCCGTTCCGTCCGACGAGCGTCACGGTCAAAGGCACGAACAAGACGTCGACCTTCACCTGGGATCAATACTGCAATCTTCTTACGTCCACCACGCCAAAGGGAACCCAGACAACCTACACCTATTCGTACAACATCTTTCCGTTGGGCCGTCTCGAATGGGTCCAGGAAGGCACAAAGAGCGCGACGACGCTAGCCTATTACGAACCGAGCGGGCTCCTCCAGAGCGTCACCTCGCCGAGGCCGGGGACATCCGGCTCGACCCAGACCGTGACCACGTCGTACCAATACGACACCCTCGGCAACGTCACCCAGATCGACGCACCCGGAAACAGCACCGTCAGCGTGCGAACGACGACGCTCAACTACGGCCCGACGCCCAAGGTGGGTCAAGCCCTGACGATCACCGATTCACTCGGGAAACAGACCCTTGTCCAGTACGACGCACGCGCGAACGTAACCCAGGTCACCGATCGAGTGGGCAACGTCACCAACTCGACGTACGATGACCTCGATAACCCCTTGACCGTGCTCGCACCGGCCACCGGGATGACCGGGACGGGGCGCAGTTGGGTCCAGTACGAGTACCAGTACCTCGGTGGTCCCCTCAAGAGCACCAAGGCGTACGACGAAAGCAACGTCAACGTGCGAACGACCAACCTCACCTATGGCAAAGAAGGTGAGCTCCTCCTCAAGAGCGGCGATACGGAGTCGGTCAGTATCGTCTACGACGGGCAGTACCGCACCAAGCAGTTCAAGGACGGGAATAACAACGTCACGAACTACCTATACAACCCGCGTGGTTACCTCGCCAAGGTCGAGTACCCGGGCAAATCGGGCTCGACCTTCGATCAGATCCAGTACACGTCGTACGACGACGGCGGCCATCTCCTCAGCATGACCGACGGTCGCGGCATCGTCACCAATTACGAGTATCTCGATGGCGACGGCTCGCTCAGTGGGGTGCTCTTCCCAGGCTCACCGAGCCA
>DKKT01000034.1:0-47003 GCA_002455425.1 Chthonomonas sp. UBA6659
AGTCGGATGACGCCGGGTCCCCCTACGGCGGACCCGGGCGGCATCCGACCCCTTGCCCCGGCGCGAAAGGTCCGTGGATCGATGTCCGGTGTAGACTCGACGGAGTGGATCCGCGCCTCTCGGCTGCTGGATACGTGGTCGTCCCGGGTGCTTTGCATCCCGCCGAAATCGAAGGGATCTTGAGACAGCTCCCGGAGCTGGATGATGCCGCAGGAACGCGACGGCTTCTTGAGGAACCCTGGTGCCGAGAGCTGGCGGCTCACGCCAACGTGGTCTCCCCTGTTCATGATGCCCTCGGCACCAAGGCGAGACCAGTGAGAGCGCTCCTCTTCGACAAAGCTCCGAACGCCAACTGGAGCCTCGGTTGGCACCAAGACCTGAAGATTGCCGTTGCGCGACGAGTTGATGTCCCCGGATTCGGCGCGTGGTCGGTGAAGGAGGGCGTTCCCCACTGTCGACCGACCCGCCAGATCTTGGAGGCGTGCCTCGCGGTGCGGATTCACCTCGATTGCTCTCATCGCGAGAACGGTCCCCTCCGCGTCCTTGCAGGAACGCACCGTGACGGCATCCGTGTGGCACCGGAACCGTGGGAGCTTGACCGCGAGGAGGTCGTGCTCGCAGACGCAGGCGCCATTGTGCTCATGCGGCCGCTCCTGTTCCACGCATCGTCTAAGGCTACGATCCCGACGCATCGCCGCGTGATCCATATCGAGTTCAGTTCCGCCCGCCTCCCTGGTGGGCTTGACTGGGCGTACTGAAGCGCGCTCCGAGATTCGCCAAGCGCATCGGGTGCCACAATCGAGCTATGCCGATCGAGAAGCGCGTGTTGCCGAATGGGGTCCGGGTCCTGGTCGAGCGGGCGCCCCACGTGCAGTCCGCCGCGATCGGCCTCTGGTGCCGAACCGGGAGCCGCCACGAGCGCCCGGGCGAGGAGGGGATCACCCACCTCATCGAACACATGCTCTTCAAGGGCACGAAGCATCGATCCGCCAAGCAGATCGCCGAGGACATCGAGGGCCGCGGTGGGATGCTGAACGCCTTCACCGACAAGGAGCAGACCTGCTACTACTGCCGCGTGCTGGCCGACGATGTGGCGGTCGGCGTCGACGTGCTTGCCGACATGATGGTCCACTCGCTCCTCGACACCGACGAACTCGCGCGGGAGAAGCACGTCGTGCTGGAGGAGATCAAGCGGGGTGAAGACGAACCGGGCGACCACGTCCACGAGCTCCACTTGCAGTACCGATGGGGCGATCATCCGCTCGGCAAGCCGATCATCGGTACGAAGGAATCGGTCAGTTCCTTCTCCCGCGACGACCTCACGCGCTACGTCGGGAGGCGATACCGCGCGGAGAACGTCGTCTTGGCCGTGGCCGGCAACGTCGATCCCGACGCGTTTCGGGCTCTTGCAGAAGAGAAGCTCGCCGACTTCGTCGCGAGCGAGCCGGAGGACACGGTTTCGCGACCGGTCGGCGTGGCCGGCAAGCACGAGGTGGCGAAGGACGTCGAGCAGGTTCACTTTTGCATCGGCACCGACTCGTGCTCGGTTTACGACGACGATCTCTACGTCGCCGCGGTGCTCGATGGGGTGCTCGGGAGCGGCATGAGCTCGCGCCTCTTCCAGGAGATTCGCGAGAAGCGCGGGCTCGCCTACGCGATCGGGAGCTACAACCTCGCGTACACTTCCGGAGGAGCGTTCACGGTCTACGGAGGTACCGGGCTTGAAACCTGGAACCAGGTGCAGAGCCTCGTGCGTGAGGAGTTCGACAAACTGATCCGGGACGGCGTCCCGGGCGATGAGTTGCGGCGCACGAAGAAGCTGCTGAGCGGCAACATGGTCCTTGCCCTCGAGGGGATGAGCGCGCGCATGATGCGCGCGACGCGCAACGAGTTCGTCCATGGGCGAGACGTTCCGGTCGAGGAGACGCTGGCTCGGATCGAGGCGGTCACGCCGGCTCAGGTCCAGGAAATGGCCTTGCGGATCCTCGCCGAGGACCGGATCACGACGACCGCGATCGGGCCGTTCTGATCCTGGGTCCCGTTGACAGCCTGCCAGGCTTCGGGTATCCTGGTGCCGAATCCGGTGGGGGTATAGCTCAGCTGGGAGAGCGCCTCAATGGCATTGAGGAGGCCAGGGGTTCGAATCCCCTTACCTCCACCAAAACACTCGACTTCACGTTTGCGGGGCCGTTTTCGACGGCCTCGTTTTCGTTTTGAGCCGTGGGACTCGGCCCGATCCATCTCCTTCGAGCCTCAAGCCACAGAGCTTCGTGGGTCGCGGTCCTGCTTTGAAAAGGGGCGTTCCAGAGCGACGGATGCCCGTCCGCCCCGGAGGTCCCGTGCTGGACGGCCTGGGCCGTCGGTTCAGCCGGTTGTTATGGGATCGCTCACTTCTTCAACTGGGAAAGCCTGAGCTTCACCATTTCGACGACCAACGCCTTGGGGATCGGCTTGCTCAGCGGAAACTGGATCGAGCCCTTGGCGAACTTGTAGTCCTCGAGCCGATCCCGGAATGCGTCGATGACGTCCGGGTTTGGGTACAGGCCGACATGCTGGGCATACCCGGCGATCATGATTTGCTGGTCGCGCTTGCCGCCGTCCACCAAGGCAAACGCGGGGATGTTGTAGTTCATGAGCTCCGCCGCTTCGGGTGCAGCCTCCCAGATGCAGGAGCGCAGCTCTTCAAGCGCACGCCGCGTCTCCGGAGGTTGCGACGCGATGTACGCGTCCACTTCGGTGGACCTCCTTCCCGACTCGCTCATCGTAGGCTCCCGTGTGAAATCACCTGAGCATCGTGTCTCCCAGGAGATAGCGTACCTGTCTCGAAAGACCCCGGAGGGCTCGCGGCAGAGCACGGTTCGATGTCATGTGTCCACCGTCGCCTGCTGCGGTGTGTCGCCGATGAACGGAATGGTGATGCTGAGCCACAGGTCACCGGTCGTCTCGAAAGAAACGTCCCAATGAACCGGCTGCCGCCTCGCGTCCTCGAGGCCAAAGCCTGCGAGCTTGACGACGGTGAAGATGTCCTCCGGCAACTCCTGCTCAAACCAGCGGACGAATACCTCCTGCAACTGCGGACGCGCTGTCGCGAGAATCTGCTCAAAGCGTCCAGGCAACCCCAGATAGAACTGGCGTGACTCTGGGAAAGGACCATTCTCGTCACCGGGTAAATCGATGGAAATCTTCGTCTCGGTCTTGGAAAACGTCCACTCGCACTCCCAGTAGGAGCGCTCCGGCGCTTTTGCGATGAACATGAAGCGCAAGTTGCCGAAATCTGGGTCGGCGATTCGAGGGGGCGAAAGCCATAGCTTGAGATTGTGGAGAATGCTCACAACGCGCCTTGACACCTATCGGCGGAGGATGCTGCAAGATACCACGAAGCAGGCCCCTCGCCGGGCGTATCCGACAGGATTCCTGGTCGACAAGCAAATCAGGGGGTGCCGGCATGGCCACAGAATCGCTGACCCAAAAGGCTATCGGAACCCTCATCCCCTTCCCCTTCTCCCTCCCGGCACAAACCATCCGGGAAGGAGAAGGGGCTCCGGACTCGACCCTTTTGCGAGTGCTCCAATTTGCTCGGGCCGCTCCGGTTCCCCTCGCCGATGGTGCTCGTGATTCGCTCGGCGTCACGAATCCCGCCTTGGATCCGGGAGAGTCGTCGAACGTCGAGCCGAGACGCTCTCGGCCGTCTTTGCGTGAAGGATGTGTGACTGGCTCCTCCATCAAGCGCCTGCGCACGTCACAGAATGTTCACACTCACTCCTCTAAGATCCGAGTATTCCGGAATTCGGAAGAGGATGGAAACACAATGACTCAAGTCAGATTCGCGTCGTTCACTCTTGCCGCATGTCTCTGTGCGGGTGCCCAGGCATTCTCCTTTTCTGACAACAACTGGTCAGGTTCTTGGAGCGGAAACTTTGCGTTCTACGGTCTTGGGGGCGGGGGCTCCGTCTCGGTTGACTACAGCACTTTTCAAACAGGCCCGAACTCGCTCCGGTTCTGGCTCTCGGAGTCGGCGTGGGGCGGAGGTGCCCGGACCGGCACGTGCGTTGGCACGCGCTTCGACACCGACACGTCACCCTTTGCAAACATCGACTACTCGTTGTGGTATAAGACCTCGAGTGCGCACACGTTCTACACGGGGCTAGCCGTGTTGCAGGGTAGCACTTGGTACCTCCACCGAAGCAGTCTCGTCCAAGACGGTAACTGGCATCAGCTCTCGTTTACGGGATTGACGGCTTCTTCGTTCGGCGAGTGGGATTACTACAATCCAAATCACCTCGACATGTCCTCGAATCCAAACTTCAATAACGCTCCCACCGCCTTCGGTGTGGTAGGACAGATCTACGGGACACAATCGGCCGCATTCGATGGCGAGTTGTGGGTTGACGGTCTCGAGGGTCAAACCAACCCTGTCCCCGAACCGGCATCACTTCTTGCGGTCGGTGCCGGGCTCGTCGCACTTGCCTCACGGCGACGCCGTCGGTAGCGTCGCAACAGCGCAGCCAAGCGAAGAGGACTCCCGCTCCGGCGAGTCCTCTTCGTTCATGCCATGGCTCTCCAGCCGTGCTAGCACTTCCGCTCTGCCAAACGGATGCGAACGGGGTTGGCGATCGAACGTCATGCCGACGTTCAAAGTCGGCGCAGAGGACCAACCCGAACGGCTACCATCGGTCATGCGCCGTCTCGCGATCTATCCGGGCTCGTTCGACCCGCCCACGCTTGGCCATCTCGACGTCATCGAGAGAGCGGCACGCCTCTTTGATGAGATCATCGTCGCGGTGGGGGTCAACCAGGCTAAGACGCCGTTTCTCTCCCTCGAGGAACGCATGCGGGCGCTGGCGGTCGCGACGGAGGGTGTTCCCAATGTCACGATCGATCACTTCGAGGGGCTTCTCGTTCACTATGCGGAAGCAAAGGGGGCGAAGGCCCTTGTTCGCGGGCTCCGGGCTACCTCCGACTTTGACTTCGAGTTCCAAATCGCGATGGCGAATCGACGCCTGAACGACTCGATCGAAAGCGTCTTCCTGATGACGAAGTGGGAGCACAGCTTCCTCACCAGCAGCGTCGTGCGCGAGGTCGCCCAGCTCGGCGGCGACTTCAGCGGCTTCGTCCATCCCGGGGTCGCGGAGATCGTGCGAGCCCACCTGAACCGAGAGTAGGGTTTTCCACATTTTTGGGGAAAAACCGGCTCCGTGGAACCTGGGCCGGCACGGTATGGTATGAATGTTGCCGCGCTTGGCGTCGTGCACGTTTCGACCATGAAGATCCTACGGACTCTCTGTGCGTCGCTCACCCTCGGCCTCCTGTTGCTGACCGCGGGATGGGCCCAAACCGACCCCGCCGAAAAGGAGATTCGCACCCAGATTCAGGCGGCGGTCGCCCAGTATCGCGCGGGGAAGGTCGACGACGCGGTCACTGCGTTCGAGGCGATGCAAGCCAGGGCGCCGGAGAACCCCGACGTCCTTTCGTGGCTGGGATTTCTCTATCTGCGGAAGGAGCAGCCGACGAAGGCGGTGCCGGTTTTGGAGAAAGCCGCGGGACTCCGCCCGAAAGATATCGAGATCCTCAATAACCTCGGCAATGCGTACCTGGGCGCCGACAAGCCCGACCAGGCGCTCGAAACCTACGCCAAGGTCACGGCACTGAACCCGAAGGCATTCGAGGCTTGGTACAACATCGGCAACATCCTTCTCAAAAAGGCCGAGGCGGCCAAAGCGGTCGACGCCTTCAAGAAGGCGATCGAGGCGAAGCCGGATGACGCGTTTTCGCACAACAACCTCGGCGCGGCCTACGAAGCGAACAAACAGACGGATCTGGCTGCGGCGAGCTACGCGAAAGCCGCTCAGCTTCGACCTGACAATCGGACCTTTCAGCGCAACGCCGGTTTTGCTTTGGTGAGGCAAAAGCAGGAGGAGAAGGCGATCCCCTATCTGGAGCGAGCCCTGACCTCGAACAAGGACTCCCAACTCGTTTTGGCCCTAGCCGCCGCCTACACCACGGTCGGCCGGCGCGAGGCCGCCCTTCGCGTGCTCGAGGATGCTCAGACCGATCTCGCCGCGAACGCAGTCTTTTGGTTCAATCTGGGGGTCGTTCGAGCCCAAGCCGGACAGTTCGATGGGGCGGAGACGGCCTACCGAAACGCGCTCCAGATCAACGCGGACGACGTCGACACACTCCACAACCTGGGCCTCGTCTTGTTCAAGAAGCGGGCCTACGCCAAGGCCGCCGAGGTGTTCGACAAGCTCGCCACCCTGGCCCCGGCGAATACCGGCGCGAAGATCAATCTCGCGGCGTCGCTCGCCATGGCGGGCCAACTGACTCGTGCCGCTGACATCTGGAAGGCGATCCTCGCCCTCGATCCGAAGAACCTGAACCTACGCCTCGACCTCGCGAACGCGCTCTGGAAACTCAACGACAAGGAGGGTGCGAAAGCCCAGTTTGCCGCAGCGCTTGAGCAGGACAAGAACAGCTTCCGCGCATTGAACGGACTGGGGCTGTTCAGTCTCGACGCTTCCGACCTGAAGGAGGCTGAGCGGCTCTTCCGCGCCGCGATCGCCCTCAAGAAGGACTATGTCCCCGCTCATAACAACCTCGCCGTGACCCTTGAGCGCCAGAATCGAGTCGACGAGGCGATCAAGGTCTTGGAGTACGCGCTGAAGATCGACCCCAAGAATGAAGAGGTTCAGCGGAACCTGCAGCGCATGAAGGCTTCGAAGTCCGGTGCGGATTAACCTCGTCGTCAACACCCACCGACCGGACGCGACGGAAGCGGCCCGGAAGACGGCGACCCACTTGCGCGAGCATCGGGTCGAAGTCGGATGCGACCGCGAGGGTGCGGAGCTCGTTGGGGTGGGTGCGGTCGCGGACGACCGATTCGGCGAGGCCGACCTCGCGATCTCGTTCGGCGGGGACGGAACGTTGATCCGGACGGCCGATCTGTGTTCCGAGCGCGGAACGCCGATCCTCGGGGTCTACTACGGTCGATTCGGCTTCGTCACCCAGTGCCGCCCGAATGAGATCGGAGCGGCGCTGAGCCAGTTCTTCGACGGCCAGGCCCGGATCGAGGAACGCATGATGGTTCAGACCGAGCTTTTCCGGTCAGGCCAATCGGTCGGCACGATCCACGCCCTCAACGAAGCCGCACTCTTGCGCGCGGCCACCACCCGGATGTTGACGTTCGAGGTGTCGGTCGATGGGCGTCGACTCACCAAGTATCCTGCGGACGGCGTGATGGTCGCAACCCCGACCGGCTCGACCGCATACAATCTCTCGGCAGGCGGGCCGGTGATCGATCCGACGCTCTCCGCGCTGATCCTCACCGCGATCACCCCTCATACGCTCAGCGCACGGTCCTTGATCCTGCGTCCGGATTCCGAAATCCGTCTTGGCCTGGAGACGCGTGGCGACGCGGTGCTGTCTTGCGACGGTCAGACCCGGCTCCACGTCCTCAGCGGCGACGAAGTCCGGGTGACGCGCTCCCCTCGCATCACTCGTCTGATTTCGCTCGCGCCGCAGGACTTCCTCGAGAAGCTCTCGGACAAGCTCCTCTGGAGCCAGGGACTGAGCGAGGTCGATGACTGATCCGTGACCTAGGGTCGAGGTGATACTAACGGTGTCGTCCGGATCAGATAGGCATCTCCCCAACTCGTGTGATCTTGCCCATTGCCATCGCCGGCGTCGTTGGTCACGAGGCGCATTTCGGTTCCGCCGGCGACTGGGGCAAACACTTGCTGGGTTGTGGTGGACGCGTTCATGATCGACGAATCGTAGACGAGGCGGTCGTCGACGTAGACGCGGAAGATCGCCGAGCCGGCGATTCCCCCGATCTCGTCGTCGATGCCGACCTTGGCAAGGAACCACGAGTACTGCCGGTTCAGAGGAATGCGGATTTCCGAGTTTGCGTGGCAACCGATTCCCTTCCCATAGGTCACACCGTTCAAAGCGATCGGCCGACCGTCGTTGCCTCCCGTCTCGCCGTTCGACCGGTCGCGTTCGGGTGGTCCCCAGCCGTTCGTGGCACTCGTCCACGCCAGGTCGGAGACGAATACGATTCCCGACCCCTTCCTCGTGATGCGGCCGGTGCTCGTAAGCCAGCCGGACGTGCGATCCAGCAGGTCGACGATCCGCACTCGGGTCGCGAAAGACCCCTCGGCAAGCGTCTGCGCCGGGATCCGCAACGAACGCGTCGCGGGATGTACGCCGATTCGGATGACGGTGTTCGTGGCGGGGAACGACGATGAACTCGAAACCTGAACCTCATAGCCGAACTGCGGCGCGAAGCCTGCGTGGGGCGTCCAATTCACCACGACCTCGTTCGTGCGCGGGTCATAGAAGGCGTGCGACGAAAGGACCGCGCCGATCGGCGCTGTCAACGATGACCCGAATGGGGGCACCGAGAGCTGTGCCGACGTCCCGACGGTGTTCGCGACCGGCCCCGTCTCCATGAAGTAGGCCGTTTCCTGGGTCCCCGCATTGGCCTGGGTGGCCGGTCCGGAGTAGCTTCCGGTGTTGAAGGCGCGCCAAAGGCCTGCTCCGTATCGCTTGAATCCGTTTCGAGTCCACATCCTCCGGTGGGACGCGAGGAACTGGCCGCCATAGTTCTCCAGGAACGCCATCGCGCCGTACTGGAATCGCATCGGCACGGGATAGTCGTGGATGCCCTGGAGTGTCCACGACGAACTCGCCGGGTCGTAGGTCCAGGCGGCGACATGGGTTCGGTTCCCGACGTCGAAGGCGCGCACGACGATGTCGATCCACTGTCCGAGATTCCAAATGGGGCCGGTCTTCGCTGGGTTCAAGAGCTGGAAGCCGGTTCCCTCGCCACCGAACCGCTGGGCGAACGAACCGCCAGGCGGAACGTACTCCGCCCGGTTCATCGGGTGGGTCGTGCTCGGGTCCCAAAGCGAGAAGATGAAGGAGCGACGCCCCCCGCCGTTGTCCTGAATGCCCGTGTATCCGCCGCCCAGCCCGCCCTGGTTCCAACCGAGCACTTCATAGTACGTGTAGGGTGCCGTCACATCGACCTTGACCGAGCCGGCGAGAAGGTCGCCCGCGATGCCGGGGTCGTTGTACCAAAGGTGCTGTGCCGAGCTCGTCGTCACGAGGCTGACGACGAGCGGCCAAACCAGGATGCGCATGCATCTATCTTACAGGAATGCAGGTCACCCCACGGGCGCGCGGAGCGAATCCAGAAACCCGTCGAGAATCTCCCGGACTTCGTCGACGGTGTTGGCGTTCGTCAACCGGGCCCGCAGCTGAGCCGCTCCCACCTCACCTTTGATGTAGAGGGGCAGTTGGCCGCGCAATGAGCGGATCGCTCGGACTTCGGCGTCGGCGAAGTCGGAGCGATCGCGAGCTTCGCCGAACGTCTCGACTCCGGCCTCATAGGCGACCTGGAGCTCGGCGTGCTCGATCGAGACCGCGACCCGCTCCTCGATCGTCGGGAGCGCCGGGGCCGGCTCGCCGGTCACGCCCGCGCGGATTTGGGCGAGCTGCCAAGGATTCGAGATCGCGGCGCGTCCGACCATCACGCCGTCGCAGCCCGTCTCGTCGAGCATCCGTCGAGCGTCGGCGGCGGTCTTGACGTCCCCGTTACCGACGAGCGGCACCCGAACCGCGTCCCGCATCGCGCGAATCAGGTCCCAATTCGCCTCGCCTTCGAACCCTTGCTTGGCGAACCGAGCGTGGAGAGTGATCATCTGCGCGCCCGCGTCCTGAAATCTCCGGGCCAGGTCAGGGGCGGCAAAGAGGCTCCAGTCCCAGCCTGCACGGACCTTGACCGTGACCGGGACCTTCACGGACCGGACGACCGCATCCACGATCCGAGCGGCGGTGTCGGGATCTTTCAGAAGGGCGGCACCGCTACCGGTCTTGCAGACCTTCGGAACCCAGCACCCCATGTTGATGTCGACGAGGTCGGCTCCCATCTCTTCGGCGATGCGGGCGGTCTGGGCCATGATCTCGGGGTCGCCGCCGAAGATCTGGATGCCGAGCGGACGCTCATCCGGGTGAATTCGCATCTTCTTGAACGTCTTCTGGGCGCCGTAGTGGATCGCCATCGCGCTCACGAACTCGGTGAACATGAGCCCGGGACGGGCGATCCGCTTCGCGAGCAACCGGAAGGGCAGGCTTGAAACGTCCTCCATCGGGGCGAGCAGCAACGGCGGATCGATCCGAATCGGGCCGATCGAAAATCCGTCAGGACGCGTGACCGAGGGCATGCCGCAGGGAAGGTACCGCACTCAGCAGTGCGCCTGGAGAACCAACACCGTGTCAAGCTGCGCGCTGGTCGAGCGGAGCCGCTCGCAAAGCAATCCGGCAAGGTTTTTCAGGATCACGACTCCGATCGCGGTGTCGGACTCGATGAGCTCCAGAAGTTGGGACGCCGGGATCGCGAGCACATCACACGCGGTGATGGCCTCCACGGACGCCGATCGCGGGCGACGGTCGAGCAATGCGATCTCGCCGACGACGCTCCCCGCCGCGATTTCGTGGAGCGTCTCCCCGGTTCGTCCCATCACGCGGGCGCGGCCCGCAAGGAGGATGTGCAGATCGTCGTCAGGCGCGTTGCGCCGCAAGAGCGGCTCGCCGGGCACGAAGGCACGCCGTGCGCCCAACTCGGCGACACGATCGATGGCGGCGGGTTCAAGTCCGCGGGCAAGGTAGCTGCCTGCGACCGCTTCCCGACACGCTTCGTCGACGACCATGCTTCCATTATCCAACGGTTTCGCGCAAAGTGCGCGACCGCTCACTTCAGCAGCTTGGTCAGGGTTTCACTGAGGGCGTTCGCCGTGAACTGTACGAACGGGATGGCGGCGTCGTAGTTCATCCGGGTCGGGCCGATCAGCGCCACGGTGCCCGCTTCCTGGCCGCCGACATAGAAGAACTGCCGGACCACGGCGAGCGACTGCATCGGCGCGAGCGGGTTCTCGCGCCCGATGATCACGGACTGGGGCTGTTCGCTCGGTGCGGCGAGAGCGCCGTACAACGCGTCTTCGTCTTCGATCGAGGTCAGCAAATCCTGGAGCGCTTGGCTGTCACGATGGAACTCGGGCTCGGCGAAGATGTACTCCTCGCCTTCGGTGATCAGGTGCCCTCGCACCAGGTCCTTCGCGAGGTTTCGGAGCAGGCCGGTGGCGATCGCGAGCAGCTTATCGAACGAAGCGTTGCCCGTCGGCGGCGGTGTCTTCAGCTTCGTGACCGAGCGCAGCGGAACTCCCTCGACGCTTGTCGCGAGGGCTTCGTTGGCCCGCCCGATGTCTTCCAGGGTAGCGCCGACGGGGACCTCGATCATCCGGTTCTCGACATGGCCATTGGCGAGGACGAGGACCAGGAGCGCTCGTTCCGGTCCGACCGCGCTGATGACCGCGTTGCGCACCAGCACGGTGGCATCGCGGACCGTTGTGGCCGCGCTCAGCATGTGGGTGGCTCGGCTCATCGTCTTCGCGGTCTCACGAAGCAGTTCCTTGAGCGTCTCGCCTTGGTCGGCGACCGCCTTGACCCGTTGCTGGATTGGGACGTCGGGCTCGTTCAGCACGACGAGATGGTCGACGTAGTAGCGATAGCCCTTGTCGCTAGGGATGCGGCCCGCGCTCGTGTGGGGCTGGGCGAGGAATCCGCGATCGGCCATTTCCGCGAGCTCATGGCGGATGGTCGCCGAGCGGACCCCGAGGCTGTACTTGCTCGCGATCAACTCACTGCCGACGGGCTCGACCGCGCGGACATACTCGACGATGACCGCGCGGAGAATCGTGCCCTGGCGAGGATTGAGGTCGGACATATCCCCCAAGGGCTACTTCACCGGCCACTTTGCGATCGTGACTTTCTTGACGATCGCGGGATTGCCGGCTTCGGGGTTGTCGCGGGGATCACGGGGCAGCTTGACGATCTTGTCGACGACGTCCATGCCCGAGACCACTTGGCCAAAGGCACTGTACTGGCCGTCGAGGTGCGGCGCGTCGCCGACCATGATGAAGAACTGGCAGGTCGCCGAGTTCGGGTCGGACGTTCGAGCCATGCTCAGGATCCCGCGCTTGTGCTTGATGTCGCTCGGCTCGAGCTTCAGCGGCTTGCCATTGCCTCCGGTACCGTCGTTCGATCGGTCGCTGTCCTTGCTCAGGGGGTCGCCGCCCTGGATCATGAAACCGGGAAGCACGCGATGGAACTTCGTGCCGTTGTAGAACCCGCTCTTGGCCAGGTTCTTGAAGTTCTTCACGTGGTTGGGGGCCTTGTCGGGAAAGAACTTGATCACGATCTTCCCGAGATTGGTTTCAAGGATCGCCACCTCTTCACCCTTCTTCTGGGCGAGCGCCCCGGACACGACCATGAACGCGCACGCGAGCGCGAAAACGAGCTTCAGCATCCTTCCAGTGTATCTCTTTTTGGCTCGAACCTAACGAAGTCGCAGCCCGAGACGCAGATAGTAGACGTCCTGCTCGCCGTTGTAGGTCGCCGCGTAAGCCAAGTCCGCTCCCTCGTTGTCGGACACCATATCGAAGTAGTCCCCCATCTTGTTCTGGTTCGGATAGCCAAGGGTATGGTTGAACAGCGGTCCTGCCGGCACCGACGTCCGCCAGGTGTTGCCGCCGTCGACCGAATAGGTTGTGTACAGCTCACTGAAGTTCCCGAGCGGGTTGGTTCGGGTGTCGAGCCACACCACATCGATCCGGCCGTTGGGCGCAACCGACATCGTCCCGAACCATTGAAACCCGGCTTGGACGTCGTTCACCCGAATCGGGCTGCTCCACGTGTTGCCGCCGTCGGTCGAGCGAATCATGTGGACGTCCATCGGGTCGGCCCCTGGCGGATCGACCGAGCAAAGCATGTAGATCCAGCCGTTGCGCGGTCCGCCCGAACGATCGACGGCCACCCAGCACTGACCGAGGAGCCCGACCGGATTCGGGCTGATGCCTCCGGTCATGTTCCCGCCCATGTTGATGATCCGGGTCAGATCGAAGGTCGGCGTGAGAGCGGAGTTCTTCGCATTCGAGCTGCGCGAGAAGACGAACGTGCCGTTGCTGAAGCTGGGGCTGTTGATCCCGACGACGTAGACTTCTCCGTTCGGGCCGACGTCGAGGGTGCCGAACACGGGATTGTTCGGGATCGGGATCGGCGTCAGCCACGACGTGCCCCCGTTCGTCGAGCGCGTGAAGATCTGATTTCCTGTCGCCGTGCTCCACGAGCAGTAGATGAAATTGCTGCCGGTGGAGTTGGTCCGGTCGATCGTCATCCAGGCTTTGTCGCCGCCGAAGGCGGACGTCGGGCCCGTCCAGTTCACGCCTCCGTCGGTGGACTTGAAGATGTCGCAGATGAACGACTGCTGGAGGCTGTTGTAGTAGAAGTTGCCGAACGTATCGGACTCGAGGACCGGATCGCTGCGGAAGACACCCGGCGTGAACACGCCCGGAAAAGTCCATTTGAATCCGTAGGTGTTCGAGTAGGCATACCCAGCCTGTCGGAAGTTCGAGGCGATGTTGTCGAACTGACGCCAGCCGATCGCCATCACGGCGGGTCGATTCGGATCGACGCAGATCGACGGCTCGTTCGCGGCGTCGCCGACGATGTTCAGCCCGTTGGCCGTGGTATTGACCTGAATACTCCGGAAACGGCCCCGCTGGACGTACCCGCTGATCCCGAAGCCGCCCTCCGGCTTCTTGTACGGGTCTCCCGGTCTTTCGAGGGTGAATCCGTCGACCACCTGGCCGAAGGAAGGGAGTGTGAAGACCCCCAGGATAAGCATCCAACAGAACTTTCGCATGACGACACCACCACCAGCCATCCCCTATCGACAGGATGACCGGGCCGAGCGGAAAAGTTCGCTGTCAATAGTGCCAGTCGACGTTGAGCGCTTCCTTGGCGTGACGCTCGATGAATTCACGGCGCGGTTCGACCTTTTCGCCCATGAGCCGGCTGAACATCATCTCGACCTCCATTTCAAACTCGGGATCGAGCTTGATCTGCAACAGTCGCCGGCCGTCGGGGTTCATGGTCGTCTCCTCGAGCTCCTCGGCGTTCATTTCGCCCAGGCCCTTGAATCGCGTGACCTGGTGCTTCTTTCGTTTGAGCTCACGGATGATTTGGTCACGCTCATCGGCGGTCATCGCGTAGTGGCGCTCGTTGCTCCCGACCTTGATGACGAAGAGCGGAGGTTGTGCGAGATAGACGTGCCCGTTCTCGATCAGGGGCCGCATGTAGCGGTAGAAGAACGTCAGGAGGAGGGTTCGGATGTGCTCGCCGTCGACGTCCGCGTCGGTCATGATGATGATCTTGTGATACCGGAGCTTTCCGAGATCAAAGCCGGTCTCCCGATCTTTCTTCCCGTTGCCGTTGGCGTAGCCCCCTTCGCCGTCGCCCTCTGATTCCTCGCTTTGGCGACGACCGAGATTGACGTCGATACCGGTTCCGAGCGCGGCGATCAGTGACTTGATCTCTTCGTTGTCGAGCGCCTTGTCGATCCGTGCCCGCTCGACGTTGAGGATCTTGCCCTTGAGCCCCATGATCGCCTGGGTTTGCCGATCGCGAGCGCCTTTGGCCGATCCGCCCGCCGACTCGCCCTCGACGAGGAACAGTTCGCACTTCTCGGGCTCCTTGCTCATACAGTCGGCGAGTTTGCCCGGCAAACCGAATGAGTCCATCGCTGAGCTCCGCTTGACCGCCTCCGCGGCCTTGCGCGCCGCTTCGCGGGCACGCTGGGCGACGAGCGACTTGTCGATGATGCGGCGCGCCACGGCGGGGTTCTCGTCGAAGTACGTCGAGAGGCCGTCACCGACGAGGGAGTTCGCGATGCCTTGGACTTCGGGGGTGACGAGCTTGACCTTGTCCTGCGAGTTGTAGCTTGGGTTTTCGAGCTTGAGCGCGATGACGGCGGTAAGTCCGTCCGCCACGTCGTCACTGGTGAAGTTCTTGTCCTTCTCTTTGAGGAAGTTCTGCTTCCGGGCGTAGGCGTTGATCACTCGGGTGAGAGCCGCGCTGAAGCCCGAGACGTGGGTGCCGCCATCCGGTTGATGGATGTTGTTCGAGAACGCGAGCACGGTCTCCGAATAGCCGTCGTGATACTGAAGAGCGACCTCGAGTTCGTAGCTCTCCTTGACCCGTCGGAAGTACACGACTTTGTGCATCGCGTCCTTTCCTTCGTTGAGGTCCTCGACGAGCTGCTGGATGCCCCGGTTGAAGTGGAACGTCTCGTCGTGATCGGCGTCGTTCTCGTCCTTGAAGTGGATCGTGACGGTCGGGTTCAGATAGGCCAGCTCGCGCAGCCGAGTTGTCAGGACGTGCACGTCGTAGGTCGTGTCCGTGAGGACTTCGGAGTCGGCGAGCCAGCGCTGGATCGTGCCGGTTTCATCCGCCTTCGCCTTCCCGATCACCTCGACTTCGGTCACCGGAATGCCGCGCTCATAGCGTTGCTTGTAAACCTTTCCGTCGCGCTTGACGGTCGACTCCATCCACGCCGAGAGCGCGTTGGTACAGGAAACCCCGACTCCGTGGAGACCGCCGGAAACTTTGTAGCCGCCTCCTTCGCCGAACTTGCCGCCGGCGTGGAGGACGGTCATGACGACCTGGAGCGTGCTGACCCCCATCTTCGCATGGGTGCCGACCGGAATGCCGCGTCCGTTGTCCTCGATCGTGACCGAATTGTCACGGTGGAGGATCACATGGATCGTGTCGCAGTGGCCGGCGAGCACCTCGTCGATCGCATTGTCGAGGACCTCCCGAAACATCTGATGCAGACCCTTGCGGCCGTTGTCGCCCACATACATGCCCGGGCGTTTGCGCACCGCCTCCAGGCCTTCAAGCACCTGGATGCTGTCCTCGGTGTACTCGCCTTGGACCTTGCTCGCGATCGACTCCGCATCGGCGGAAGACGCCATATCGGCGGGGTCGTCGGGGGGCAGGATCGGATCGTCGTGATTCGCCATAAGCTCGGAAGTCGGCCCTGGAACAGGCCCGAAGAGTAGACGAATTGTACCTGGAAACGGGTGCGGAGCGCTTCGATCCGAGCGTGCCTCAGGCGGAGATGTCGAGGTGGGGCACGTCGTCGGCCGAGGGATTCAGAGACTCCGTCACGATCTCCTCGGAGGGCTCGTCGTGGAGTTCGATGACGTCGGTCGGCGCTTCCGGGTGTTGCTTGGGTGGGCGACCCTCGCGGCCCGCGTGCTGGACGAACAGCCCATGGGGATGATCGGCGATCCGGATCGCCGGTGGCGGCGGTGCGATGCGGTCGATGTCTCCCATCGCGGCTTCACGCCACCTGGGCGGCCCCTTGATCGCGCATGAACGTGCGCAGACGTCCCATCGCCTGGGTGTGAAGTTGATAGACCCGGGACTCGCTCACGCCGAGTACTTTTCCGATTTCTTTGAAGGTCAAGCCCTCAAAGTAGTACAAAGCGACGACGAGGCGTTCGCGCTCGGGGAGCTTGTCCACGCCGGCCGAAAGAATGCGTCGAATCTCGCGGCCCTCCACCTCACCGGAGGTGTTCACCGTGTCGTCGACGATCATCTCCACAAAGTGAATATGGTCGTCGGAGTCGCTTGTATTCAAGATATCGTCCAGACTATATACATTGGTGCGACCCATTCGGACCATGAGCTCATCGACTTCGCTGTCCGCGATCTTCATGTGCTCAGCGAGCTCGCGCACCGTCGGCGGGCGTCCGGACTTCGTTTCGAGGGCCATGATCGCGCGGTCGAGTGCTCGGAGTTTCTCTCGGATCGAGCGGGGCACCCAATCCTCGTCGCGGAGCATCTCGAGGATCGCGCCACGGATGAGGGCGATCGCGTACGTCTCGAACTTCACGTCCCGGGTCGGGTCGAACTGGTCGACGCTCTTGATCAGACCGATCACCCCCGCACCGATCAGATCCTCGCGATCCAGGCCGCCCGGAATGCTGGTCACCAACCGACCCGACGTGATCTTGACCAAGTAGCTGTAGTGGTTGATCAAGTCCACTCGGGCGTTCGGGTCCTTATAGACCTTGTAGTCGATCCACGCTCGCTTCAATTGGTCGGGCGATAAAGGCATGTCGTTCCCTCGATCCTCAAGTTATCCCCTATGTGCCGGTTGCGGGTTCGGCATCGGGAGTCGACTCCGATTCCTCGACGACGCGCACCGCAAAGAATACATACCATACATGGGTCGCCAACGCCCCCACCAGATACGCGATGAATCCGCGCATCAAGCAAGAGACGGGATCGACTCCGCTAAGGATGCTCGCCGCCAGTGCGACCAGCGCCATCAAGCCACCTATGATGGTCGGCACTGACGAAAGTCCCTCCGCGAGTCGATGCCCACACCGTGGTTCTCGGATCGTTCCCAGACGTCCCTTAGGGCAAGGCTCGCATTTTTCTTCAGGTTTTCGAGCCTGGAACCTGAAGCGGGTACCCTCGGAACGTGCCCGCAGCGTTGTTCGGACGAACCCATCGCGCACTCCCTTCCCGGTGGTTGCGCCTGCTGGTTCCGGATCCCACCGGGGACACCGCCGAAGATTTGCTGGTTGCAGCCTTAGACACCGGGGTCCCCTTGGATCTCTCGGTGTTGCCGGCGGTTTGGGGCGCTGCGCTTCGGAATCACCCATTCGAATCCCCGCTGCTGACCGTCGGAGGGGACGACATCGGCCGCGCTCGCGATGCGACCCAAGCCGCCGACTTCGTCCAAGCCCACCTGCTCCAGACGCTGAGTTGCCTCGGCCGGGAACGCGTCGACTTCTACTTTATACGAATCCGGGGTCCGCTCGAAGAGTTTCAGATTGCCGGTGCACTCGAGTGCCTTGAGTCGGCTCGACAAGACGGGCATGTCGGCCACCTCGGGCTCTTCGCCGATGCCGCGCCGTTGGCCGTACTCGGCATCTGGCAATTCCACGATGCCTTCGACGCGCTTCTGGTGCATCCGGGCGAAGGACACGACACGCTCGCGCCGATGGCGAGGGAGCGCCGCGTCGGCGTCGTTTCGCTCGGTGCTGGGCCTGGGGATGCCGTCCTGACGCCGGTCCGAAGCGTCACCGAGGTGCGAGCCGAGGTGCTCGAGCATGCGTGAGTACCTTGACGCGGTCTTGATCGGGGCGGTCTTCCTGTCGGCTCTGATGGTGCTCGTTTGGCTCCTTCGCCTGAAAACCCAGGGGGCACGCGCCTATGTGATGGCGTCCGCGTTCGCAGTGCTGGGATTTCTGGCTCTCGCGTTCCGCTCGGAGCAAAGCCCGGCGCTGATCTACGGACTCGGGGGTCTTCTCGGCATCTTATTGGTCGCTGACGTCATCATCAAGATCGGGAGACAAGCACGAAAGGAGTCGGGCAGAGGATGAGAATTGCAGTCGTAGGAGCGGGTCTTGCTGGATTGAGGGCCACGATGCTGCTGGAAGAGCAGGGAGCCAACGTCGATCTGTACGAGGCGAGGCAACGAGTCGGAGGACGGGTCCACACCGTCCGCGATGCGCATGGATTGGGCTACGAAGCCGGCGGCGAGTGGATCGATGCCGACCACTCGCGCGTCCTCGGAATCCTGAAGCGCTTTGGGATCCCGGTCGTCGCCACCCCGAACAAGCCCTACACCCTCAGCGTGGCCGGAAGCCGGATCGCCGAAACCCAGCTCTGGCCGGAGGCGAAAGCCGACATGGATCGCCTCGATGCCGAGGCGCGGCGGCTCGCCGAGGGCCTCAAGGATCCGGTTTGGTCGAATCGCGACCGGACCGACCTCGATGAGCGTAACCTCGCCGAATTCATGGGCTCGATCGCGACCTCCGACCACAGTCGATGGTGGCTCCGAGCCAATCTCCGGTCGGACGAGGGCGAAGACCCCGAACGGATCGGGCTCCTGGGCTGGCTCGGCGGATACCGTAACTACCTCAACCGAACCGACGGCGAAGCGAGCGCCTTCCGTGTGGATGGCGGATTGCGGTTGCTCATCCAGGCGCTCTCCCGCGCCACCAAGGCTCAGCCCCAGTTCGACCGTCTTCTCCAGGGTATCCGGACCCTCAACGATGGGGTCGAACTCCAGTTCTCCGGCGCGACGGCCAAAGCCGACAAGGTCCTGCTGACGCTACCTCCCCCCTGTCTGGCGAAGGTCGACTTCGATCCCGCGCTCGAAGTCGGGGCTTATCGAGCGTTCCGGCAGTGCGGGATGACGCGAACGGTGAAGATCGTCTGGCAGTTCAAGCGGGCGTGGTGGGTCGATGAGGGGATGACCGGCTTCCTGATGTCCGACGCCCCGTTCCAACAGGTTTGGCCGGCGCATGTCGGTGACGCCCCTTCGCTGGTCGCGTACGTCAACGGCGACGATGCCGATGCGCTCCGAAAAGGCACCCCGGAGTCGGCCTTGAAACTGCTCGCCGCTCAATTTCCGGCGGTCGAGGCAGAGTACGAGCGGGGCTGGATTCACGATTGGGTCCGCGACCCCTATGCCGGAGGCGGCTTCGCATACGCGCCTCCCGGCTACGTCCTCGGGGGCAAGGCCTGGCTCTCGCGGGCCCAGTACCGAATCCATTTCGCAGGAGAACACACGGCAAAGTGGAACGGATTTCTCGAAGGCGCGCTTGAGTCGGCGGAACGCGTGGTCTGGGAGATTCTCGGTCAGTGACCCTCTACGAGAACTTCCTCTGGTGGGTCGACGGCTCGCCCCAGGCGATGACCGTCGACCAAGGGCGGGTTGTTTGGCGAGGACCGGCGACCGACGCCCCCTTGGAGGTCGGTCGGCGGATCGACCTCGAAGGCGGCACCCTGTATCCGGCGTTCATCGACGCCCACTGCCACATCTTGCCGACTGGCCTCGACCTTCAGAAGCTCCACCTGGGACCGTGCTCGACCCCGGGCGACGTCCTCGACGCGGTTCGGGCGCGGCACGAGGCACTCGAGCCGGGAGCGTGGCTCCACGCCGTCCACTACGACCAGACCAAGTTTCCCGACGGGGCTCACCTCCATCGAGATGCACTCGATGCGATCTCCGCCGAACGCCCGATCCTGCTTCGGCACGTCAACGGTCACGCCAGCGTCGCGAACAGCGCGGCCCTGGCGGCGGCTCGCATCGACGAGACGGTGGAAGACCCGCCCGGCGGGACTTTCGTGCGCGACGAAAGCGGTCGGCTGACCGGAGTCCTGCTCGAACGGGCCCACGAGTTCGTGACTGCAGCCGCGCCGGAGCCGACACTCGACGAGATGGTCGAGGCGATCCTCGCCGCCGGAAGGGAGATGGCGGCGGTCGGCATCGGGACTGCGACCGACATGATGACCGGTCGTTGGAATCTCGCCCGCGAACTCGAGGCGTATCGGCTGGCGTCGGAGCAAGGGTGCCCGATCCGGTTGCGGCTGTTTCTCCAATGGGGCACGGTGCTCGGCCCGCGCGGGATCGAACCTTCGGAACTCGCCGGGCACATGGGGGCTATGGACGCCGAGCGGTGCAAGGTTGTCGGCCTCAAGATCTTCGCCGACGGGGCGATCGGGTCGGCTACGGCCGCGATCTACGGCCGCTTTCTAAACGACCCGGATGACGGCCGCGCTGAGTCTGGCCAGCTGATCTACAGCCCCGACCGCTTTCACGCGATGGTCCGTGCCGCCGATGAAGCCGGGTGGCGTTTGGCCGTCCATTCGATCGGCGACCGCTCGACCGACCTCGTGCTCGATTCGTTCGCGACGACGGCCGATCCCCGCCGCCACCGCATCGAGCACGCGATGTTGCTGAGCGACGCTCAGATCGAACGGATGGCCGCGATCGGGTGCCACTGTACGATGCAGCCCGAGTTCTTGATGAAATTTGGACACGCCTACCGGCGTCAGTTGGGCCAGGAACGCACGGCGCGGCTCAAGCGGGCCGAGTCCATGAGACGCGCCGGCATACCCCTCAGCTTCAGCTCGGATCGCCCCATCGTCAGTGGCGACCCGCTCGACGGGATCCGGACGGCATGCTCTCGGCCCGATGGCTTCGACCCAGCCGAGAACGTGAGCTACGACTTCGCGGTCCGCGCCTACTCGGAGATCGGAGCGATCGCGAACGACGACGCCGGCTTCGTCGGGCGGCTGGAGGCGGGGGAAGTGGCCGACTATCGGTTGGAGGGATCGAGCGGCTAAGGCCCCGGATTGCGAGGGGGCTTCGGCACTGTCGCGGGCTTCTTGGGCGCGCGTCGATCGTTGACCGCGATGCCCGGCTCGGGTGCCGTCGAGAATCTCTTGCCCGAGTCGCCGAGCGGGGCGACATAGTCGACGGTGGCGGCGCCCGTGGGGGTGAGGGTGAAGGGCGTCGTCGGTCGCATCGTACCGTCCCAGGCGATGGAAGTCACCTCCGGTCCGGACTCAAGATCGCGGACCGTGATCCAGATCGTGCCGAGGCTGCGCGACGAGGATTGAATCACATGGCGGAACGCGCCGAGCCGTCCGATCCGGATGAAGGCACCGGGTTCGGCCCACCGTTCGATGCCGGCCTCGCCATCCAGCAACCAGTAGAACGGCGAAAAGGCGTCGCCGCCGGGGCCGAGCGAACGGTCGTTCGGCACTACGCCAGGCTTGAGATCGCGCAACTCGAGGGGCGCGTCCGCGTAGAGCGGATCGAGCAGGAGCGAGGCGCCGTCGGCGACGAAGACGCGTCCGTCGCTCCAGATCGTGTTCGCTTCGACTCGAAATGTCCCCGGCTGGAAGTACCGGAGCTCGATCGTGCTTTCCATCGCGTAGGCCGCGATCCCCGAGTCGCGAGTCCCTCGGATAAGGAGGACCGAGAAGTCTCGCTTCGTGCCGTACACGGCGAGCAGAGCCTTGAGGGCAGGCTCGCCGGAACGATCGACGGCCGGCGTCTTTTCTTCCGGAGGTCCCTGAGGCTGCTTGTGCTCCTGCAGGTACAGCAACGAGCTGAGGGCGATGGCGATCATGGCCGCTCCCACAGGCCGGTCGATTGGTCGCCGAGCATTTCGACCTTGGCCGCCCCCGCCGGCATCCGGCCGAGCTGGCCGCTCGCGAAAAGGAAGTGGTTGCCGTCGGGATGGCGGGCAGTCGCGTTCGGCCCGAAGTAGCCCTTGCCGCTGCCGTAGAACGCGAGTCGGGTCGCCCACTTGGTGCCGGGCAGCGCCTCGACGTTGCTGGTATCGAAACCGATGAGGAAGCCATCGAACGGCACAGGGCTGCCGTCATTGCGCTTCAGCGGACGCGGGTTGTAGGTGTCCTGCGCGCCGAAGTTCGAAGTTTCCGAGAACAGCACGGCCGAGTTCGGGTTTTTCACCCTCGAGTTCGCCTGAGTCGCGAGGGAAGCGGACATGCCGGTCGTCATCGGAAGACCGATCTTGCCGGTGCGTGGGTCTTGCGCCCAGACGATCTCGTCGGAGTGGGCGGCGGGGCACTGGAACGCATGGATCATTCCCGGACGGTCGGGGCTGTCCTTTGCAGGCGTGCGCACGTAGTTTGCGAGAAGGGAGCCCCAGGTGTAGGGCCGGTTCTTGGCGTCGAGATACGGGGCCTCGTTTTCGCCTTCGGCGACCACGTAAAGGGGCGGGTAGCGGTCGTTCCACTCGGCTAAGTAGAGCGTCGAGGCTTTGAACACATCTTGGAAGTTGCGCTTGCAGAGTGAGCGTTCGCCTTCGTCCCGGTAATGCCGATAAACCGGGAGCAAGATCGCGATCAGGATCACGAGGACGAGAAAGACCCTGCCAAACTCGCCCCGAGACATGTAGGCGCTTTTGCCGGAGCCTTCCGGTTCGTCGGCCGCGTACATGTCGGCCATCAGTTTTCGTTCAGCCGGCTGACGCGACGTTCGAGGAGGTGGAATTCTCGCAGAGTCTCATCGAGGTTGCGTCGATCGACCTTCAGATTGTAGTTCGGGGCATCGAAGACGGGGATCTGGCCCATGCGGATGTTGTCGCCGCCGACCTTCTGAGCAAAGAGGGCGAGACTCGCCACTTCCATCGCGCTGAACTCGTTGCCCATCATCTCGACGGCTTTGTCCGCGACCTCGGGGAGCGTGCCCTTGTTCTTCATCAGGGACTCACGGAAGGCGAGCAAGAAGTCCTTTTGGCGCTTCTGACGCATGAAGTCGCTGTCGCCGTGGCGATACCGAACGAAGCACATCGCGTCGTAGCCGTCGAGCTTCTGGCGGCCGGGCTTGAGGTCGATGAAGAGGCCGCCGCGTCGGTCGGTGTACTTGAGCTTCTTGTCGATGAACACGTCGACGCCGCCGACGATGTTCACCACTTCCTGGAAAGCCTTGTAGTTCAGGACGACGACTCGGTCGATCGGCACCCCGATGAGGCCCTCGACCGCGCGCTTGGCGAGGTCCTTCCCCCCGATCGCGTGGTAGGCGTTGATCTTCTGCTCGCGATAGCCCGGAACCTGCCACAACGTGTCTCGCGGGATCGAGACGCCGGAGATGCGGTTGGCCCTGAAATCGACCTTGGCCACGAGCATCATGTCGGAGCGGGCGTTCTCCTTCAGGATCGTCTTGCCTCCGTAAGCACGGTCTTCGTCGCAGCCGAGGAGGAGGAGGGTGACTGAATCGTCGTGGAAAATCTCCGACGGAGGCGTTCGTTTGAGGGTCTGGAGCGTGATCTGCTGGAGAACCTCGGAGCGGCCGGTCCAGCCAAGGATCGTGCCGGCACCGATTGCGAGGGTGCACAGCGCGGTCCAGAGCGTCCCGCGCAGTATCCGTACCCAAAGGGGTCGTGGGTGAGAGTTCGCCATCCGCTTGATGTCCTAGGGTACCTGCCGAGCCGGCCGACACAACTCGATCCCGAGGCCTCCGGAGGGAATTTTGCCGATCCGACTGCGTTCAACAGGCTTTGGGGTCCGGACGGTTCCCGGAGCCAAATCGATGCCGGTTCATTGACGGGGGTCGTTTCTCACTGGGAACGCACCATCGGTGGCCGACGTTTCGTCCATTGTACGTGCCCGGCCTAAGCTGGGGCGGAATTCTAGCCAAGGTAAAGTGTAAGCATGTGGGGCAAGCTCTGGAAGGTTGGGCTCGTGATGATCCTGTGCCCGGTGGCAATGTGGATCGTTTCGCAGACGATGGAAAAGCGCTACACGGCGCAGATGAAGCTGCTGATCGATCAGACCGTGCGCGGGGCCGAACTCCCGAACCCTTACGCGAACATCGACGACGTCATCACGTCGAGCCGAGCTCGCTCGGTGGACACGCAGTTGGACATCCTGAGCGGCTCCAACGTACTCCAGGATGCGATCGTCAAGACCGCGGAGAAGCACCCCAACGCCTTCGCCGGGGCGGGCCTCGGCGAGCAGTTCCAGGACCTCGTGACCCGCATGTCGTTCGATCGTTCCTCGATGTCGGACGTTTTGACGATCCGCGTCACGATGGCAGACCCGGTAATCGCTGCGGACACGGTCAACAATATCGGTCTCGCCTACATCGACTATGCCCGCAAGCTCGCCGCGGAAGCCGGCGAGCAGGCGACGACGATGCTCACCGGGCAAGTCGAGGCCGCCAAGAAGCGGCTCGATGAGATCGAGGGCGAAATCGCGAAGGCGAAGACCGACTTGAACGTCGCCGACCAAATCTCATCCGCTCAGGCCGAAACCGGCACCCGAGCTTCGGTGGAGTCGCGAGCGGCTGCGGCCAAGGGCGACTACGAAGGGGCGCGCGCCGAGTATGAGGCGGTCAAGTCGACGCTCGATACCCTAGCGAAGACCGTTGTCGCGGCGGATCAGCGCGAAGTCAATCCGATTCTCCAGGACATCGACCGGCAACTCACAGTCGCGCGAAGCCGACGCGAACAACTGCTCGCACGCTACCTGCCGGACGCGCCTGCCATCAAGGAGTCGGACGCCGAGATTTCCGGCCTCGAAGATCTGCGCAAGAAAGAGATTGCGACGATCAACTCCGGGACGACGACCGCGCCGAATCCCGTGCGATCGACGGTCGAAAGTCAGCTCTCCCAAGCGAAGGCTCGGATGGAGCAGACCAAGGCCACTTGGGAAGTCGCCGAGCAAACCAAAGCGGACTGGATCGAGAGAACGAAAAAGTATCCCGACCTGGACAAGAAGATCGGGATTCTCGTTCGCGAGCGGACGGTTCTGCTCCAGAACTACCAGGAGCTCGACCAGCGACTCATGCTTCTGACATCGACTGGTAAGGGGCGCCAGTCGATCGCGAATATCGTCTCGCCGGCCTTCCCGCCCCAGTCTCCGTCCTTCCCGAACACCCGACTTTTCATCCTGTTCGGCCTCGGCATCGGGGTGGTCATCTCGGCCTTCATCCTGATGCCGAAGGGAGACTTCGACGCCTACGGCGAGATCCGTCCGAAGCAGGGAACGCTTCCGAAGGGCTCGCGACGACCCGTCCAAGGTCGCGCAAACCTCCCCGCCAAGCCGGGCGGTGACGCGCCGGGGGGCGAAAGCGGGAACGGCGATAAGCCGGACGAGCCGACGAACGCTTCATGAGCGCGGCACCGACGATGAAGCAGCCTGGGCGCGTGCTCGGGCTAGAACTGCCCACCCGGGCCCAGTTTGTGCGGCTGTTCATCGTCGGCTCCGCCTTCCTGCTCGTCGTGCTCATGCTCTTTCCTGGGAAGCTGTTTAAGAACCTCCCGTTCGAGCCACCTCCGATGCTGTTCGTCAGCATCGCCGTGATTGTCGGATGCTTGATGATTCGGGGCGTCGCGGTGCTCGGGCGTACGGCGATGGACTGGCTCTTCCTCGCTTGGCTGCTGATCGTCATGGTCAGCTTTGTCAACGCCGGCTTGGGCCTCAACCGACTCATCAACGAGGGTGACTTCGTCACGTTTTGCGTGTTTCTGTTCTCGGCGTGGCTGTACTATCGCGCCTGCTACGCGCTGACCATCGTCGAGCCGCGGTTTGCGATCAATGCGCTGCTCGTGACGCTCATGCTTGGGCTCCTGACGACGGCCGTCATCGGACTCCTGCAGAACCAGGGGCCGTTCACCCAGACGTTCATCGAGTTCGCGTACAACTGGGGCCAGGGCGAAGAGAAAATCCTCGAAGGCGTCTTTCTCACCGACCGCCCCACGTCGGTCTTCGGTGGACCGGTTCTGTTCGGGTTCTCCAACCTCGTCGGGGCGATCGTCTGCGCGGGTTCGGTGCTCGCGATGGGACGAAAAGTCAAAGAATCCTACGCCATTTTTGCACTCGCGGCGGTCGGAATCTTCGCTTACGCGAACATCAACAGTCAGACTCGGTCGTCGGTCGTCCTCATCGCGCTTCTCGGAATCGCGGTCTTCGTGATGATCGTCATGACCCGGAAGATCCGCGTGATGGTGTTCTCCGCGATGGCGATGGTCCTGATGGGGATCTTCCTCGTCGGGGCGGCACGTTCGGGAAACTACGAGTATCTGACCAGCATCTTCACGACCGGCGTCGAAGGCGACATCTCGTACCAGATTCGCGCCGACGGCGCGGCGGCGGTCGGACGCCTGGCTCCCGAGATCGGGCTCCTCGGTGCCGGATACGACCGGTTTTCCGGCTCCGGTTTCCGAGGCTACGACTACTGGTCGAGCGGCAACACGTCGGGCGACACGGCTCCGGTCTTCGCGTTCTTCACGCTGGGGGTGCCGGGACTCGTGCACTTCATTCTCCTCCACCTGATCGCTTTGTATATGGTTTTGCGCATGAAGGTCGACGATAAGCCCTTCCTTGCCCGACTGAAGTACATCGCGATGATGACGGTGGTGCTGTTCATCATCGTGTCACCGACGGCCGTGCGCCATGCGAAGCTGAACACCTTTGCCTACCTCCTGATTCCGTTGGGATGCGTGGGGGCCGTGCTCAACGTTCAACGCCGAATGCGGATCGCGGAGGCTCGTCGTCGGCTGTCGCTGCGCATGAACCCGGAGCAAGCGGCCTCTGCCTGACACGAGCCCGACCGCACCGGGGAGAGACGCCAGGTTCGCCTGGCTTCTGGGCGCGCTGACCGTCCTGCTATCCAGCTTCCCGAATCTGGTCGTGCTGGCGACCCAGCGCGGCCGCGCCAACCTTTGGTACATGCACAACGGCGCGGACACGGCGGTCTACTTCGCTTATGTCCGCAACGTCGCCGACGGCCGCTTCTTCCAGCGCAATCTGTTCGGGATCGAGGATCAGGGGAGCTTGATCGTCAACCTCTTCTTCAACGTGCTCGGTTGGACGGCTCGCGTAACCGGGCTTTCGGTGCCGGTGATCATGGAGCTGTCGCGCCTGGCCGTCGGGCTCCTCCTGATTCGCGCCGTCTGGTGGCTGGTCACGCTCGTGGTCGAGGAGACGCGGGCGCGACGGACGGCCCTGGTCGCAGTCTGTTTCTTCTCCGGTTTGGGCTGGACGTGGCTGTTCTCGAGCCGCGCCGGATCCGGGCCGCCGGACTTCATTTCGCCGGTTGTGAACACGTTCTACAGTGTGCTCTTCAGTTCGCTGTTCACGGTGTCGCTGCTGTTGATGGTCGGCGTTCTCGGTTGGGCGTGGCGGTCGGAGGTGGAACGAAAGGCCCGGTACGCAGTCGCGAGCGGCGTCTGCGCGATGCTCCTCGGGAACATCCACAGCTACGACATCTTGACGGTGGTGGCGATCTGGCTCGGCGTGCTTGCCGCGGCCGGCTTCGCGAAGAAACTGACTTGGGGGACGCTGGGTCGCGTCGGGATCGTGGCTGGCTTCGTCGCGATCGCGCTCTTCTACCAGTGGTACTCGCTCCGCGCGGCGGGCGTGCTGGAGCACCGGGATACGGTGCCGACGTTGACGGCACCGCCGCTCACGGTCCTCCTTGCGTTCGGGCTGATGGTGCCGCTTGGGCTGTACGCCGCGTGGAAGGCGAAAGATCGATTCGCACACCCCGAGGTGTTCGTCGCGGGGTCCGTGTTTCTGCTCGTGTGGTTCGGGGTGAACCTGCTGCTTGGCTACGCGCCGGTGAACTTCCAGCGCAAACTGCTCTTAGGGAGCCACATTCCGATCGCGATCCTGGCGGGCGTCGGCCTGGCCGCCCTGACGTCGGCGATGCAAGGAATGACACGAGCATTCGCGTGGGGCACCTCCGTGTTGCTGCTTTCGCTGACGAACCTGGTGGTGCTCCGCGAGAAGGTTCGTTTCGTCCTCGATGAACCCTCGCGGGCGGCGGTGCGCCCCTATCTCACGCCCGGAGAGGTGGACGTGATCGCGTGGCTTCAAGCGAACACCGCCCCGACGAGCCGGATTCAGGCCATGCCGGAGTTTCCGATCGCGGGGAACGAAGAGCGCCGCCTCACCGACGGCGATCCGCTCGACATCACGTTGCCACTGCTGATTCCGGGCCTGACCGGACGGGCGGTGTACGCCGCCCACTGGGGAGAAACGCCCACGTTTCCGAAGCGGCTGAAAGAACTGTACGAGTTTGCCAAGCGGGAGACGTCCGATGTGCGTCGAGAGGCGTGGCTCCGGGACGCGAAGATCGACTATCTCGTCGTGAATCGTCCAGCCGTCGGGGTCGATGCCTACCGCGATCTTGTGCCTTTCGAGGTTTGGCTTGAGTCGCCGCCCCCTTATCTACGGAGGGTCTTCCGATCCCCGTCGGACCCCGATGCGGCGGTTTTCGAAGTCGTTCGGTAAGCAGTCAAGATCGAATACTTCTGCTCCCCCTGGAGGAAAAGTCGGTGAGGGCTTTGCCCGAACCGGTTGAGGAGGCCGGGAGCTCTCTGTTTCGGGAAGAGACCACCTCACCCGGTTCGCTTCGCTCACCGACCTCTCCCCCTCTGGCGGAGAGGTGGCAGTGGGTCAAGTCAAGTCAAGTCAGGTACTTCTCCTCCCCTGGAGGAGAAGTCGGTGAGGGCTTGCCCGAACCGGTTGAGGAGGCCGGGAGCGTGAAGACCAGTCTGGGACTCCATCGACCGGTCCGTGAAGTCCCAGACTAACGACTCCTCAGAACTTGCTCCAGGGCCAGCCCTGGTCGGAGATGCTGTCCTCTCCGCATCCTGGGACCGAGTCCAGGTTAAGAGACATTTCGATCAACTTGTCCTCCTTGAAGATATACGTATTGCGGAGAATGACGCCGTCTTCCCGAGTCCCGTTGAGCTTCTTGTAAAGGGCGCACCAGTACTGCTTCTTGGCTCCGCGAACTGCGGTGCGGGCGGGCTTGCCGAGCTTCTTGAGGACCGCACTCTTCGTCATGCCGATCGCGATCCCGTTCCCGGCCTGGAGTTTCAAGGCTGCGTTCGTGATCTGGGCCGCGCCCTCGAACTGCGGCTTCCGGCCAAACCGGGTCGTATCGAAGCCTTGGGCTTCGACCATCCGGCGGTCCCGGGTCAGCGTGATGCTCCGGTGGCCCCCGTCACACTCGGCCGAGGCGTACAGGAAGAACTTGGAGTTCGGATCGAAGCGGCATACCCGGTCGAGGGCCGTCCGTTCGACGTTCACTCCTCCGAGGGTCGTGGTGAGGTGGGCGGGCCAAGCGACGACCAAAAGGCTGAGAGCGGCAAGCATGGTGCCAGTCTAGCTCAGAGCCGGTCGATTCGGACATCGGCAACCATCCGCACCGGCCCGAAACCCCGGAAACTACCGGAGACGGGAGCCGCGTCGCGCGGCAGTCGGGCAGCCGCCACGGCCACGTGGCGATCGGCGACGGCGAGCCCACCGGTCGGGTCGAAACCGCGCCAGCCTCCGCCCGGGATGTAAACCTCCGCCCATGCGTGGAGATGGCTTTCGGACTGCTCGGGATCGCCTTCGTGGTAGCCGCTTACGAACCGGGCGGCAAGGCCGAGCGCGCGGGATGCCGCGACGAAGAGCATGGAGAGGTCTCGACAGGCGCCCCGGCGCGTATCGAGCGTGCGGGTAGCGCCCCAAGGGAGTCCCCTCCATCTTGGTTCGACCTTCCATTCGTCGTGCAGCCGGTGGTTCAGGGCGGTGAGGAATTCGAGCGCGGTTCCGCCCGCGCTCTTCGCGATCGCCTCGGCGAACGCCGCAACGCGCGGTGCAATCGGTCCGCGCCGGTAGAACGCGAGGGCCGAAGCCTCGTGCCGGTACCGGAAAGGGAGCCCGAGCGGCTGATCGAACGGCGAAATGTAGTCGTACGGGTTCGCGCGCAGGGTCTCGACTTCACTCGTCAACGCGATCTCGAGGCGGCGCGTTTGACCCGAGAACCAAATCTCGCACACCGAGTTGCCCTCCGCGTCGAGGTGGCGGCTCATACCGGCCGGACCTGGCTCGACGACGAGCGCATGGGAGACGAGGCGCTGTGCGGGATCGGAGCGAGGCGACAACCGAATCGTCTGCGGTTCGACGAAGACTTCGTCGGCGTAGTCGTACCGCGTCGTGTGTTCGATGCGGTAGCGCATACGGTTCAGTTCTTCGGTTCGATCTCGATGAAGCGGATCGTGGGGTCGCGGCTGCTGTCTCCGGAATCCTCGATCCCGACCAACAGTACGAGGTAGATCTTGCCCGAGCCCAGGCTGACCGTCGTCGACGCGTAGATGTTCTCACCGTCGGCGTCGGCGCGCCGCATTTCGAGCGTCTGCTCTCCCGAGTCGACGAGCAGGTTCTGCGAGGTGCCGTACTGGATGTCGGCAAGCCTAAACAGCGGGTTTTCGCCCGGGGACTGGAAGGTCAGCGGCGGCGTCGAATCGCCAGGGGCGCGGTTGAAGCCGTGGAACACGATGAGGCGAGCCTTATTTCCGGTCGGGGGCACGCGGTCCGCTTGGATGAGGGTCAGCCGTGCAATCTTGTCGGTGTCGTCGCCGGGGTTCGCGAGACCGTAGACCACCACCAAGGTGTTGGAGTCCCGATTGAACTGGTTGACGATCCGATCGAGGTCCTCCGGTTGACCCGCTTGTCGGGCAAGGACGTCGTAAGCTCCCTCCGCCTCGTTTCTGAACGGTATTTTCAACCAGCCATCGGTGGCTTGCTGGTAGGCGACGTTGCCCGCCTCCAACTCCTCATTGAGAAAGAAGTCGAGGGCATTGGAGTCCGGGGAAGCATTGACGAACTTGACGTTCGGATCGGGCAAGGACCGGTCGCCTTCGAGGTTCGTGCCTCCGCACCCGGCGAGCGAGACTCCGATCGCGACGACAAGACCCAGCCATCCATGCTTCATAGTCAATCCTAAGATACCCCCGACCCGTTCCTAGGACGGCTGAGGCTCTGGCTTCGTTGCGATGACGTCGGAGAACACGGAGTAGCAGAGCGGGCAACCGAGGAGCTGTTCTTCACGCCACCGCTCCTCGGTCCAGCCGCAGAACGGGCAGACACCATCAACCCTCTTCGGGGCCCGAAGCGCCTCGAAAAACCGCTCAAGATCGAGGGCGTCGGACGCCATCGCTACTTCTTGGCGGACTTGATGTTGTCCGGCTTGCTCTTCTCGGCGGTGGCGTCGATCTCGTTCTTGAAGGTCCGCTCGCCGACCTTCTTCTCCTTGCGGAACGTACCCGTGACTTCGACCTGATCGCCGTTCTTGAGCGACTTCTTCAGTCGGCCTTGGAGGAAGACGTTGGCGGTCTCGCTCTTGCCCCGGAGGAGGAAGGTGATGTACGGATTGCCTCTCTTCGAGGTCTTCTCGGAGTAGTCGGCCACGCGTCCGACCACCGTGACGGTCTTGTCGTGATGCTTGTCGACGTTCTTGATGAGTGCGTCGACGGTGATCGGGGCAGCGGCGAGAGCGGCCAGGGCGAAGAGCGCGGTCGCGGCCAAGCTCATGCAAATCTTCTTCATGAGGTGGAGGGTGGCGGATCGGATCGGGTGTTGTCAACCGGCGTTGGCCGTCCCTTAACCAGAACGAAGACGAGTGCGAGCAGGAGGATGGCCAAAGCGACGCGGTGCAGCGTGACGCCTCGCGTGTAACCGGGCGGCAGATAACGGAATACGACGCGATGCTCTCCCGGGGGGAGGTCGACTTCGCGCCAGGTCGCGCCTCGGATCGGGACGTCCCGACCCTCGATCGACGCCGACCATCCCGGCATGTTGCGATCACGAAGAGTCAGGGTGCCGGGTCCCTTAGCGCGGACCGTGATGTGGGAGAGCGTCTCCTCGACGATCGCCGCCGCGCCTTGCGGGGTCGAGGCGCGTCCCGGACCGGGGACCGTGTACCGAAGCACGTTTCCAATCGGGGTCGGTTCCCCAAGTCCAGGAATCCGCGTTTGGGAAAACAGCGTGGTGACTCCGGCATCGCTCAACGGCTCGACCTCGAATCCGGCCTTGAGGAGCATCATGTTTCCGTTGGCGGGTGGCGCCGGATCGCCGCCCACGATTCCGTTCAACAACCGGACGGTGTCGCGGTGGAGGAGCGAGTCATAGCCGGCCAGGTCGTGGATGCGGAAGAGCGTCGGTGTGTTCGGCGGCATCAAGGCGCGGGCGCGATCGAGCAGGCCCCAGGTCTGGTTGACGAACCCGACCCGTTCATGCTTGCCGATCGCGTCGGCAAGAGTGGGTCGCTCAAGGGGCGCGCCGGTTCGGAGGATGGTCAGCCCGAACATGATCGCGACGATGATGCAGCTCGCTGGAAGCGCGAACCGAGCTGCCGGCTTGCCGCGAAGGAAGACGTGAACGGCATAGCCGACCGTGACGACCGCGACACACAGGACGGTCGTGGTGAGCCCGTTCGCAAGGCCCCGATCGCGGATGACGGCCCAAGTTCCTGGATCGAGTCCCTCGATCCAGGACGGCAGCCCGGAAGCGGCCAAGCGCGTGCCGACGATGGCCACGGCGATGAGCCCGAGGAAGGCGAGTCCGACCCCTCGGGGTGAAGGCTCCTCATCCCTTTCGGACTCTTGGAAGGCAAGCGCTGCGAGCGCGGCCGCCCCGAGCAGGAAGAGCACACCGGCACGCGCCGGGGACCCGGTCGAAGACCAGCCCGGGAACGCGAAGTACAGGATCCTACCGAGGGGCGAACCGATCGCGAGAAGCAGTCCAAACAGGGCGATCGCGCCGAGCCCTCCGGCGTCGCGCCAGCGGACCCGTCGCCAGGGGACGGCGGCGAGCAGCAAGAGCAGCAGCGGTCCGAGACCGAACGCGCTTTCCGCGAAGTTCTCGCCGCGCTTGACATAGGCGGGCCAGAAGGCGGACGGTCCGGCCGCGCCTTCGACCGACACGGTCGGGTTGCCGTAGACCGTGGGGACGAGCAAGCCGGGATACTGGAACGGCTTCAGGGCGGATGCCTGGTAAGCCTCATAGCCGGCCTCGCTCGGTGTATTCGCCCGATGGGAGAACTTCGAGTACTCCAAGACGGGGAGGATCTGAGGGGCCGCCAGGAGGCCGCCGAGGGCAAGCCCGGCGACGACCACGACGGCGGGCAGAATCCGCCGGTGTGCGCCGACGAGCCAAAGCAGCAAGAGACCGGCCGCCATCAGACCGTACGCCGCGAACTGGAGGTGCCCGGCGCTGAGCAGCAGCCACGTGGACAGTGCTATTCCGATGCCGCGAACAACCCTTCGCGGTCCTGACTCGTGAAAGGTCCCGAGGATGAAGAAGAGGATCCACGGGATCCACGCGCACGTCGAGAGCACGCTGGGAAGAGCGGTCCAGCCAAGGAAGAACGCGGAACCGACGACGCCCATTCCGGCCAAAGTCGTGCCAAGCACCGAGCCGCCGAGCCGACGGCCGAGGGCGGCTACTCCGAGGCCGACGATCGCGAGATGGAGCCAAGCGAGGAGTGCGATCGCGAGGGCCGTCGGAATCCCGAGGACGCCGACGACCGCGTGCGGCGGGTAGAGGGCTCCGCTCTGGGAGTTCGCAAGGAGTGGAGTGCCCCCCAGTGTGTACGGGTTCCAGAACGGGGCTTCACCGTTCGACCAGGCGCGGAACACCAGGTCGCGCCAGGACTGGAACTGGAGGATCGAGTCGGCCTGGAGCACGTCCCAAGGTTCGCCCGGAGTGGCGTCCCAGGGCGCCATCGTCCGGATGTCGTCGACCGCGCCGATCCACTCCCCCGCGAAGATAGGTCGCGCGAGGATCACGAGGGGGACGAAGACGATCAGGAGATAGGGAAGCAGGGGGCGCAGACGTTCCGCGAGGGAACTCATCAGCAGTAGGCGAGCTGACGTTGCGCGTTTTCGTGGGTCGGGTCGAGCTTGAGGACCTCGCGAAGTTCGGCGCAGGCCTCGTCCTGCATCCCGAGCATCATGAAGGTCATGGCGAGATCGTAGCGCGCGCTGATGTGTTGGGGATGTCTGCGCACGACGTCCTGCAGGGTCGCGAGCGATCCGTCGAAGTCGCCCTCAAATCCCTGGATGAGGCCCATCTGCCACTGGGTATCGGGGTGATTCGGCTCGCTGGACAGAACCTGCTGGAAAAACGTCCGTGCCAGCCCATACTGTCCGTTGCACCGGGCTTCGAATCCCCGTTGATAAAGCTCTGCCACGCTCATTGTCTGGGTCCCGGGTGTGGGCACAAAGTATAGCATAGCCTCCCGGAGGCTCGTGTGGCAAGAAATCTCCCGGCGGATTGAACGAAACCGGTGAGGCTGGACACGCATCCGTATCAACGAGGAGGAATGTGCGCATGTTGCTATCCACGCTTGCCGCGCTTTGCTTGCAATCTCAAGGGGAGATGGCCCCGCCCGGGCAGTTGACTGCCATCGATCGGGCCGGAACTCCTGGCGTTCTGTGCCCGCTGAAGAACACGTCGGTGAGAGCCGAAATCACCGGCTTCGGGGCACGCGTCGTCGTCGTCCAGACGTTCGTCAATCCGTCCAAGACGCCGATCGAGGCGATCTACACGTTTCCTCTGCCGGCGGAGGCTGCCGTCGACCGCATGAGGATGCGGATCGGGACGCGGATCGTCGAGGGGGAGATCAAGCGACGAGAGGAGGCGCGCGCGATCTACGAGGCCGCCAAAGCCCAGGGCCAGGTCGCCTCGCTGCTCGATCAGGAACGGCCGAACATCTTTACCCAGTCGGTCGCGAATGTGATGCCGGGCGCGAAGATCGAAGTCGAGATCAGCTACGTCGAACTCCTCAAGTTCGAGGAGGGCGAATTCGAGTTCAAGTACCCGATGGTCGTCGGACCGCGCTACATCGGGGCAACGGTGCCCGACCCCTCGAAAGTCGATCCGCCGACGGTGGCGAAGGGCACGCGAAGTGGGACGACGATCGATATCGAGGTCGCGATCGACGCCGGCGCGCCGATCACGGGGTTGCGCTCGGTGCTCCACGAGGTCGCGGTTGCTCGGAAGGGTGAGCAGGCCGCACGGGTCACGCTCAAGCGTAAGGACGAAATCCCGAATAAGGACTTCATCCTGCGCTACACGCCGGCGGCCGATACGGTTCAGAGCGCTTTCCTCACGACGGTCGACCCCAAGAAGGGTGGGGCGTTCACCCTCGTGTTGCTGCCGCCGCGCGTCGAGAAACCTGCGTTGGTCGCACCAAAGGAGATGATCTTCATCATGGACCAGTCGGGAAGCCAAGGCGGATTTCCGATTGAAAAGTCCAAGGAACTGACCAAGAAGTTGCTCGGAAGACTCAATCCGAGCGACACGTTCAACGTGCTTGGGTTCTCGACCCAGGTCAACCCGCTTTGGCCGGAGCCGCGCCCCGTTTCGGAGGCGAACCTCGCCGAGGCGATGCGGTTCGTCGATGGGATCCAGGCGGGGGGAGGGACGAACCTGCTCGAGCCGGTCAAGGCCGCTCTCTCGAATCCTGCCGACCCCGGTCGGATCCGAGTCGTGCTCTTCAACACCGACGGTTACGTGGGCAACGATTTCGAGGTCCTGAAAGCCGTCCAGCAATACCGAGCGAACTCCCGCATGTTCACCTTCGGGATCGGCAACGCCGTCAACACGTTCCTGATCGACGCGATGAGCGCCGAAGGACGCGGCGACTCGGAGCTGGTGACGCTCGCCGAATCGGCCGATAAGGCGACAGAGCGGTTCATTCGCCGCACCCAGAGTCCGGTCCTGACCGATATCCAGGCGGATTTTCAAGGGGTTCAGGTCGATGACGTGCTCCCGAGCGTGATTCCGGACGTGTTCAGCGCGAAGCCCGTGATCATCCAAGGTCGATACACGAAACCCGGCAAGGGGTCGATCGTCGTTCGCGGGAAGCTCGGTGGCGAGGAGTGGTCTCGGCAGATCGAGATCGAATTGCCGGCCCGAGGCAATTCGGGTTCGGCCATCCAAACGTTGTGGGCCCGAGCGAAGGTTGCGGACCTGATGCGGGTCGACTGGATGGCGCAGTTCGGCGAGCAGGGAAGCCGGGATCGGAATAAGGTGACGGACCAGATCACCCAGATCGGCCTGAACTACGGGATCATGACCCAGTTCACTTCGTTCGTGGCGGTCGAGAAGAAGATCGTCAACGTCGGCGGAAAGCAGCGGACCGTTCCGGTCCCGATCGACCGGGCCGACGGCGTCGGCGACCCGGCGTTCAAGGATGCCGCAGGGGCGCCCGTCGCGGGCCGAACCATGGGTGGCGGCGGTGGCGGCTTCGGCGGGGGTACGGCCGGCCTCGCCCCGAGCAGTGCCGCACCCGGAAAGCCGGCGCTGGGTCGCGGAGCCCCGCAGGAGAAGTTGAAGGAAGGCGGCCGCGATGAAGCGGACAAGAAGTCGGCGGCGGATCCCGAAGTGGTTCGCTCCGCGAACTTCCGCAACAAAGTCGCGGCCAAGCTGCGCAGCGTGAAGGGCAAAGTGGAGGTTCAACTCGCGGTGAAGGACGTCACGGCCGCATTGCTGGCCAAGCTCAAGAAGCTCGGTCTGAAGGTCGACGACTCGGACAAAGGCCTTCGGGTCGTGTTCGGAACCGTCGATGCGAAGGTGCTGATCGAGCTCGCCCAGCTCGACGAGGTGCGCCGGATCGATCCGATCTAGGGCTCCAGGAGCCATGAAAATGCCCCGACCTGACGGTCGGGGCTTTCCTTATGTCCAGGAGGATGCGAGTTCATCGCGAGCTCCCGAAACGAATCGGTCACGGGCTAAAACCCGGGACCCTCCTGGTGTTTACGTTCATGGTACATCGTTGAAACACCACCTCCTCTGCAGAAGATTTTTGAGTTCGTGGCCACGTACTCAACGGGATAGACTCTTTTGGGGCTCCATTCGTTTCAAGAACCGGCCGGGGTTTGCGTCAATTGCTGTCGAGCTGTGGCCTCATCCCTCGCCGCGAACGTCTTGTTCATGCGCAGGGCATCCATCACTTTCCCGTTTCCGACCGCGACCGTGAGGACCAGCTTGCTCTCGGCGGACTGCGTGGCACAGAGCATGAAGCGGATTTCGTCCTTCTCCCAGAACTTGTAGGTGGTGAAGCCGGTCTCGATCGACGAATTCGGTTCCCGACCGAATGCGAGTTCATACTCGCGCGACGTCGACGAGACGGTGTCCTTGGAGACCCGATCGAGGCGACGCATCGCCAAAACGACCTTGCCGCCTTGGAGAATGACGCCGAATCCCTCCTGGCTGGCTTCCCAGCCCTTCGCGCTCAGCGGGTCGGTCAGGACCGCGGGTAGCTCATGGAACTCGAACGCGCCTTGGGGACGCGGAAAGAGCGAGAACGCCTGGTTTTCGGGATCCCCGACCCGGAGTTTGTCGCCTTCGCGAACCAGGTAGAGGTCGGCCTCGCCAGGCTCGGGGAGGGCGACTTCGATCTTCAAGGGCGGAGGTTTGGCCGCCGACGCGACCGGACGATCGCCATCGGCGGCGCAGCCGCCGAGGCTGAGAACAGCGACGGCAACGCTAATCGACGGCCAGGATCTTGTAGTGCTGCTTCCCGGCCGGGGCTTCGACTTCCACTTCATCGCCGACTCCTTTGCCGAGGAGCGCGGACCCCATCGGCGACGTGATCGAGAACATCTCTTGGGTGGGATCGGCTTCGTAGGAGCCGACGAGAGTGACCGTCATCTCTTCCTGCCACGCTACGTCGAAGAGCTTGACCTTCGAGCCGAGGTGGGCGATCGCCTCCCCCGTGTCCGGGCGTTCGATGACTTTGGCGAACTGAAGAACCTTTTCGAGGTCGGCGATCCGGCTTTCCAATCGGGTTTGGTTGAGCTTGGCTTCGTGGTAGGCGGCGTTCTCGCGGAGGTCGCCATGCGACTTGGCGTCGCGGATCGCTTCGGCGATTTGCGCACGCACAGGCCCTTTGAGCTCTTCCAGCTCCTTGACCAGCTTTTGATGCCCTGATGAGGAGAGCAGAATCTCGTTCGGCATGAACCGCTATTGTAGCCTGTCGAATCAGGCTGCTCGATGGACGGCAGGGACCCACTTCAGGATCGCTTCGCGGAGCTTGGCCGCGCTTGCGGGCTTGAGGAGGCAGTCGTCCATTCCCCAAGCCAGGCACTGCTCCTGTTCGTCGAGGGTGCTCGTCGCGGAGAGCGCCACGATCGGGACGCGCCAGCCGAGATCGCCCTCCATCGCCCGAATCTCGGAGGCGGCCTCGATGCCGCCCATCTCGGGCATGTGGCAGTCCATGAAAACGATGTCCCATCGTCGACCGCGAACCGCCTCGACCGCCAGCCGGCCGTTCGGGACGATCGTGACCTGACAACCCATTCCTTCGAGGAGTCGCCGAGTGACCATCTGATTCACGCGATCGTCTTCGGCAACGAGCACGCAAACCCCTTCGAGGGGTCGATCGCCTTCAGGTTCGACGGAATCGACGGAGGTTCGCCCCTTGAGCACGCGTTCGATCGCGGCGAGGAGATCGGCGGTCCGGATGGGACGAGTGAGGCCGACCGAGAGCGCGGAATCGGCAGGGCTGCCGTCGACGGGCGACTGAATCCTGACGTGGGGCATTCCGCTCGCGGTGAGGCGGGAGAGGATTCGGTCACGGGTCGGTCCGAGACGTTCGTCGTCGACGATCGCCGCGTGGGGTCGGTCTCCGGCGTCGATCGTCGCCGCATCGCTGGTTGCGACGACCCCGAAGCCGCAGTGCTCGAGCCGGGTGACGAGCCGTTCGCGGAATCGCGAATCTTGGCCGAGAACGAGGATGCGGAATCCGCGTCCGACGAGATGAGCGTCCGAGCCGGGCTCGGCGGTCATGGGCGAGGGGATGCGCAGCTTGACGGTGAACGTGGTGCCCTTTCCGACTTCGGACGCGACCTCGATCGACCCGCCCATCAGCTCCACCAGCTGTTTGCAGATCGAGAGCCCGAGCCCGGTGCCGCCGAACCGGCGGGTGGTCGAGCTTTCGGCTTGCGTGTACTGCTCGAAGACGGCGTCGAGGCGATCGGCGGGGATCCCGACGCCGGTATCACTGACCACGATCGCGAGGCAAGCGGAACCGTCCTCGATGCCGTTGGAACGGACCGCGACATCCACGCTTCCGCGCTCGGTGAACTTGATCGCGTTGCCGAGTAGGTTCGTGACGATTTGGCGCACACGACTCGGATCGCCCTTAAGATGGGCGGGGACGGTCGGATCGACGTACACGTCGAAGTCGATACCCTTCTCGATCGCCCGGGGGGCCATGAGGTCCCCGACGTCGTCGATCACGTCCTCAAGGCAGAATTCGACCTCTTCGAGTTGGATCTTCCCGTTCTCGGCCTTGGAGAGGTCGAGGATCCCGTTGAGCATCTCGAGAAGGGAATCCGCGGACTTGGCGATCGTGCGGGCGTAGTCGCGCTGGCGCGTATCGAGACCGGTCTCGAGCAGGAGTTCGGCGACTCCCTTGATGCCACCCAGCGGGTTGCGGATCTCGTGGCTCGTGTACGCGAGGAACTCGCCCTTCTGTCGCACGGCCTCAAGGGCGGCGTCGCGCGCGCCTTCGAGCTGAATCGTCTGGCTTTCGAGCTGGCGAGTCTGATTCACCGCCAAGCGGCGTGCCTCGAGGACCTCGGCGAGACCAGCGCGGAGCTCACGTTCCGCGACTTCACGCGAACGGACTTCGGCCTTGAGTTCGGTGCGCTGACGGAAGAAGGTGCGGATCAGGGCGGCGATCTCGCCGAACTCGTCCCGCGTCGTAAGGGTGTCGAGGGGCCGGGGTTGATCCGTCTCCAAGCTCGTGGCGATGGATTGGAGGGGGCGCGAAACCCAACGATAGAGGCAGAACGCAAGCGCCCCGAGAAGGAGGGCGGCATAGGCAAGGTACCCAATGATGCTGCGCGTCGCGGACTCGTGGAGCAAGCTCCAAGTCGGTCGCTTCGTGGCGACCACGGCGTGCTCGACGGGTTTGCCATCGAATCCGGGCAGAGGGAAGCTGGAGAAGAACAGGCCCTCGGCCATCTGGTCGGGAGGGATGTTCGCGTTCGGGGAGAGCGTGATCCCCGCGTCGGCCACCTCCTCAAGCTTGCTGAGAAAGCCCCGGGTCCACATCCGGCCGACGAAGAAGTACCCGGAGGGCACCGTTTTCCGATCGAGGTCGGTCGTGCCGTGGACTGTCGAGCCCCGGATCTCCAGCGGGCCGCGCTTGGTTTGAATGAAGAAGTGCCACGTCTTGCTCGACTTCGGCGGATCGTTCAAGACCCAATCGAGTTGGGGCGGAGCCGCGCCTTCGGCGTCGTGGAGCGCGTGATGATAGACGACTTTTCTGGCGGGGTTGTAGACCCACACCACTTCCGCTCCGTAGGTGTCGAACGACGTCGTGAGGTTCCCGTCAAGCCACTTCAGATCCGGTGTGCGGATCGCCGTGCACATCTCGTCCCAGATGGTGTAGTCACGGGCGTACGTCTCGAGCGACTCTCCGCGGAGTTGAACGATCCGCTTCGTGTAACGGTCCTTTTCTTCCTTCTGGCTCGCGATCAGTTCGGCGGCACGCTCCGATTCCACGCGCACCATCGTGAGCGCCGCGACCAGAAACACGGCCGACGCACCCGTCATCAGCGCGAAGATTCGGGTTCGGACCTTCATGCTCGAGACTCTCCCGTTTTGTCGCTGAATAGACGCGAGGGCACCTGTGAGAATCATCGGTGGAACGGGCGCTTTCGTCAGGGTGTGAAATTTGCGTGGGAATGTGGAATGAACGGAACGGCCCGAACGGGTCGAGGAGACATCGATGTCCGAAGAAGCAAAGGAAGCTCCGAAGAAGAAAGGCAAACTGCCGGTTGTCGTGATTCTCGCTCTCGTGCTCGGAGCCGGTGGGTTCTTCGGCATGAAGATGCGCGGCGGAGACAAGGACAAGGAGCCGGAGATCAAGCTCGGCGCAGTCGTGCCGATCGAAAAAGAGTTCATCGTGAACTTGAAGAACGGCTCCAGCTACGTCCAAGCCGAAATCGCTCTCCACATGAAAGAGGGCTTCGACAAAAAGGAGATCGAGCACTCGATGCCCGCGCTCCAGGATCGGATCAACACCGTCCTGATGTCGAAAATGCCGAGCGAGATCACGGCCGGCAAGCTCCCTGAGCTCAAGAAGGAGATCGCCACCGGTCTGAACGAGGTCCTCGCGTCTGGCTCGCACGGCGATGACAAAGCCGATCACAAGGACGAGAAGAAGAAGTCCAAGAAGAAGAAGTCAGACGAGCACGACGATGGGGAGCATTCGGAGCCGGAACACCCGGACTGGGACTCTGAGAAAGGCCCGGTGTTGAAGGTCTACTTCACGAAGCTGGCGACCCAGTAGCGCCTTGGCATCCAATGGTCCTGTCGCTTGCAAAGCCCGCGGGAGCGTGTCATAATCGTGATCCGCTTGCGGGGGTGTAGCTCAGTGGTTAGAGCGCCGGCCTGTCACGCCGGAGGTCGCGGGTTCAAGTCCCGTCATCCTCGCCATCCGATGCCGCGGTAGCTCAGTTGGTAGAGCATAGCACTGAAAATGCTAGGGTCGCCGGTTCAAGTCCGGCCTGCGGCACCACCCTTCCCTCGCGCTACAATCCGGTTCGATGAACTGGCGTGCCTTCCTCACCGGTGGACTCGTCGTGAGTGCGGGCCTTCTGGTCTACGGAGCGCTGGTCGAGGCCAACCGCCTGGTCGTGCGCCGTCGGAGTCTCCGGCTTCGAGGATGGCCGGATCGCCTCGACGGATTCCGGATCGCGCTCCTCGCCGACTTCCATCTTCGGGATGCGCATACCGTCGCCCTCGGCCGGCGCGCGGTCTCCGCAGCGTTGGATGCTTCGCCGGACATGGTCGTGATCGCGGGCGACTTCGTCGGCTACTGGAAACCGGCTTCGGTCGAGATGCTCGGAGAGGTGCTCGAACCCCTGCTCGCGATGGAGGGGAACGTCGTCGCGGTGCCAGGCAACCACGACTACTACGGCGCCGGCGACGCGGACCACCTCGAAGTCATCTGCGATGCTTTGAACATCCGGTTACTTCGCAACGAGCTGTGGACGCATCAGGGCGTCCACTGGCTGGGGATCGACTCGCTCAATGCCGGGGATCCCGATCCGTACACGCCGCTGCGTTCCTTTGACGGAACCGGCCCGATCGTGGCCCTCTGGCACGAACCGGATTGGGTCGAGGTGCTGCCGACGGGTGTGACCCTTCAACTCAGTGGACACAGCCATGGTGGGCAGTTCCTCGCTCCGTGGGGTTGGGCACCGATGAGCACGGAGAACGGACGGCGGTACGTTCGGGGCTTTTACCCGGACGCGCCGACCCCCGTGTACGTGACGGCGGGGATCGGCACCACAGGACCTCCGTCGAGGCTGTTTTGCCCCCCGGAGGTCGTGGTGCTCACACTCCACTCGGATCTGAGTTAAGCGGGTGAGTTGAGGATGCCGACGAAGAGGATCGCACCGGTCGCACTGTCGTCGATCGTGTAGAGGAACGGGCGGTCGGCCAGGAAGTCGAACGGCTCCTCTGGCGCCGGGGCCGAGGTGGCTTTCATCTCGACGCTCGTCACGGCGGCGGCTTCGGTGCCTTCTTCGTTGACGTCGACGAAGGTCTTATGGCGAACCTGGCCGATGTACATTTCGCCGCCCGCCCGCATCCCCGTGAAGTCTGCTTTCGACGGGTCGAACGCGATGCCCATCCCGAGGGCGCCGAGGGTGTCGTTGAGGACGACATCGAACTCGCTCCGCCAGCGCGGAATCCGGACGCGGCCGCTCTTCGACCGGAGTTTGCCGGTCCAGTCGCTCCACGTCACCCCGTCCAGCTTCGCGATCAGTTCGGACAAACCGTCGCGTCGGTCGGGAAGGAGGATCGTCATGCCGAGACGTCCGTCGCCGTAGGGAAGTCGAACCATCTGGTAGCCGTCACCTTTGGCGTACCGGTTCTCGCCCCATTGAGACATCATCTTGGCCGTGACCTTGCCGTTCGGCGAGTAGAAATCGCCGTCTTGGGTCGCTTCCTTCTCGAACGGCTCCTGCCAGGAACCCTTGAAATAGACCGCGTTGATGAGGAACATCACCGAATCGCGCCGGATTTCGTCGACGATCTTGGGGATGCGCGTTCGGGTCGCGGCAGAGACCCAGTCGTTGATCGTCTCGGCGGCGTTCGGACTCGCGAAGTCGAGATTGGTGATCTTGGCGTCGAAGTAGGTGCGGTTCAGATCGAGAAACGGCTTCTCGATTTCGTATCCCTGCCGGATCCAGAGCGAATTCGCGACGTCCAGGTTGACCTTGGGGTCGGCACCGAGAAGGACCGCGCGCAGGTCCTTGTTGCCCGCGTTGACGGCGTCCGTCGACAGATTGCCGAGGCCAAGAGTCTTGGCCATCGCCGTGCGCGTCTCGCCGCGCGCACCGTTGTAGGTCATCGTCAATGCGATCGCGATGCTGGTCGGCGACGTGAGGAGGTTACGCTGGGGCTCGCCGGCGTGCAGCTGCCGGAAGACCTCGAATCCGAACTGGTTGTCCGCTCGGACAAGGCCGGCGGACGCGCGGAGCCGCGCGGTGGCTTGTTTGACGTCTTCGGCGGAGAATCTTGGGGTCATCGGCTTCGGCGCCTCCTGGGTGCAACCCGCAAGCAGCGCGGGGACGAGAGTGGCAAGGAACGCGTAGAGGTTTGTTTGCATGGTGAGAGTCCTTCGATACACCGATGAGTGTCTTCACGGGCTCGGCATGTTCAGGGCTGGGACTTCGGTCCTTCCTTCGGGCGATCGAGAAGCTCGTCGCCAGCATAGGCGTCGTCTTCCGCCAGGAATCCTCGGCATGTCCGCCGCATCCTCGCGCTCAGCCGCGCCGCAGAGGCTGAGCGGCTATGGCACGAAGACCTGGTCCGGTTTGCGGACCTTGAACACACGGAAGTCGTTTGCTCGGAACTTGCCCCAGGTCATGATCTTCGAGTGGCCGTCGGCGAAGATGGCGTTGCTTTGCTTCATGTGCCCTTTCGTCGGCACCGAGTTTTGGTCTCCCGCACACATCGGCGGCAGGCGGTCGCCCGCGGCTCGCCACGGCACCGGGCGTCCGGCGAGCTTCCAGGCATCGCACCAAGTGAAGATCGAACCCCAGAAAGAACCGAGCGAATTGGTGTCGCCAGGCGGCCACGTCTCGACGAACGCGATCGTGTCGGAGATCTCGTCGAATTCGGTCATCGAGCGGGCATAGTCGAGCTGCGGCGTGTTCAGGTGGTCCCAGCTGAACGTCGTGATGCCGGTGTTGGAGTCGATACCGTTGGCTTGGACGGTGGCGATCGAGGCGACGTAGCCGTACGACTTGCGGACCTTCTTCGCGATGTACTTGCCGTCCCAGAACTCGCTGTTCGGGGTGCGGATGCGTTCGCTGTCGCTCGGGCATGACCAGACCTGCTGGTTTCGGATGTACGGCATGAGTTGGGAGTCGATCGGCATGTACCAGTTGGTGCCGCCATTGATCGGCTGGACCCGCCGCGGGAGCGCGAACGGGGCTCGGTCTTCGTCGTCGGTGCAGTAGAGCGCAAATGCCGTTCCGATCTGCTTCATGTTGCTCAGGCACATCGTCTTCTTTGCCGCCTCCTTCGCTTGAGCGAACACGGGGAAGAGGATCGCGGCCAGGATCGCGATGATCGCGATGACGACGAGAAGTTCGATCAGGGTGAACGCGCGACGACGCATGCCACCCATGATACGACAGGTCAGCGGCGATTCCCTCTTCGCCCACCCACTTTGGCCGGGGGCTCCGGTGTCGGTACCGTGAACGCGAAGCCTTCGCCGATCCGCGCTTTGGCCGGCGGCCCGAGCCGGAGGAACGCTTCGGCGAGCCGCCTGCGCATGTCCGAAGACACGTCGCCGACCGCATAGTAGCAGACGCCTTCGCCGTCTACGCCATGGCCCCGGCGACTCGGCAGGTTCGTCAGTTTCTTGTCGGTGTCCCACTGGTAGACGGTGACGAGCGCGAGGCCGTCGGTGAGGCGAACGGCGAGGAAGGCGGCGTCTTCGTTGCCGACGAGGTGGACCTCGGTGATGATGAAGCCACTCGGGAGGTCGGGCTTGAGACGCGGGGCGAAGCCGACGAGCGGGGTCGCCTTGCTTGGATCGCGCAAGCGCTTGGGCCAGTCCGTCTTGACGACTTCAAGCCCGTCGTCGCCTTCGGGGATCTGGAAGATACTTGGATCGAGCCGCTTCGGAAACGATACGAGGTGGGTCTCGATCGTCTTGTCCATCTTCCCCTTGAGGTCTCCGACTTCGGATTGGAGGATGAGGCCGTTTTCTGGGTCGATGAAGAACCGGCGCGCGGCGAGGTCTTCATCCTTGGGCTGGGCGAGGATGGTCGTCGTCTTGCGACCCGCGATCGTGCTCGGACCGACCAGCGAGAGCGTGTAGTTCTTATCGATCAACGCCATTCGGAGCTTCGGATCGAGGCGCGAGCGGCTCGGGGAGGGCTGGATCAGGAGGCGCTTCTGGTCTGGGCTGAGGGCTCCCCATCGGCGTCCGTCGTCGATCCAGACGTTGCCTTCCATCCGGATCGGTTGAAGCACAGTGCGGCGGGAGCGGCCCTCGCCGTCCATCTCAAGCTTGAGTCGGACCGGACCGGTCCGGCCGTCGGTCACGACATAGGTCTGGATGAGCACGCATCGAACCTGCCCGTTCTTTTGGAGGGAACGGAGCATCAGGTCGCGGGCAGACGTTTGGCCCCAGCCGGTTGCCGCGGCGAGGAGCGCCGCCGCTACCCCGAAAGCGCGCATCGGCAGCCTACTTCTGGCTCACCGGCATGACCGGTGCTTGTCCGCCGAAGGGGTCGGACGTCGCCATGTAGGATTGGTCGCTTTGGACGTCGAACGCCACGTCCGCCGGAGCGGTTCGGGCCCCGTTCGAGGCCGGACTCGGGCGCATGACTTGGAGCAACACGAAGACGATCGTGGCCGCGGCGAGTGAGGTCGTCAGGGCCAAGCGCCAAATCGGAGTGCCCGGACGATGGCGGGTCGCGTCGGAGGTCAGGACGATCGCGGCGAGCCGATCTTCGAACCCCGCAGGAGGCTCGACTTGGGGGGACCTCGAGAGGAGGCGCTTCATCGCTCGGAGCGCTTCGACCTCTTCGCGGCAGGCGGGGCAGACGCCGAGATGCTCGCGCAGGCGGAGCATTTCCACTCCGGCGAGTTCACCATCGACGTACGCGCTGAGCAGGTTCTGGGCGCATCGGCAGTTCATGCCATCACCTCTCGGTAGCGCTCGGGGCACTCTTTCTTGAGGTATTCCCGCAGTTGCTTGCGCCCCCGGTGGATGCGCGATCGCACGGTGCCGATCGACGTCTGCATCACTTCGGCGATCTCTTCGTAGGCCATGCCCTCGACGTCGGCGAGAAGGACGGCGATGCGGAAATCCGAGCTCATCGCCATCAAGCCGAGCTGGAGTGGCTCTTCGAGCTCGTCCTTCATCATCAGCCGGTCAGGAATCGCTTCTTCGTCCGCGATCTCCCAGGTGCCGTTCGAATCGGGACCGACCTGATCGAGGCTCGTGGTTCGGATGCGGCCGCTGCGGCGCACGCTGTCGATATGGGCGTTGGTGAGGATGCGGTAGAGCCAGGACGTGAACGGCAGCGAGGTGTCGTAGCGGTGGAAGAACCGGAACGCCCGGAGATAGGCTTCTTGGACGAGGTCTTCGGCTTCGGCTGCGTTCCCGGTCAGACGGAGCGCGAGGCTGTAGGCGCTTCGGTGCGAGTCGCGCATCAGCGACTCGAAGAGCCGCGTCTGATCCGCCGATGGACGGGTGGTTGCTTTCACAAACGTCGATAACACTGGTCGATCCTCTCGATACCCCTACGACTTCTCCTTCGCGGGAAGTTCCGGCACTGTGACCGGTTTCGCCTGGAACCGGTCCAGAATACCGCTCCCGGCCGCGCCCGGCCTAGGTCTTGAATGAGAGCATGAGAGAGAGGTTCTCCTTGGTCTGTAAGGGAGTCGCGCGGATACCTCGCTGATTCCGGGATGGCTTGTGCCCGGCA
>DKKT01000034.1:47095-47235 GCA_002455425.1 Chthonomonas sp. UBA6659
CTCCCTGATTCCGGGATGGCTTGTGCCCGGCATCGGGGAGGTCGGTGAGCTCCTGCGAACCGGGTGGGGTTCCGTCATGCCCGAAAGACAGACACCCCCTCCGTCCCGCGGGAGCGGGCCACCTCCCCCGATGCGGCGCA
>DKKT01000034.1:47366-47574 GCA_002455425.1 Chthonomonas sp. UBA6659
GCCGAATCAGGGGAGGATCTTTCCAAGGGTCCCTTCTGTGAAAAAAGCAATGAGATACCTCCCTGATTCCGGGATGGTTTGTGCCCGGCATCGGGGAGGTCGGTGAGCGCAGCGAACCGGGTGGGGTTCCCGTTTGGAGCGCGCGAGCTGACACGCATAAGACCCCCTCCGTCCCGCCAGAGCGGGCCACCTCCCCCGATGCGGCGCA
>DKKT01000057.1 GCA_002455425.1 Chthonomonas sp. UBA6659
CGGTGAGCGAAGCGAACCGGGGGAGGTGGTCGCTTGAGGAATGTGGCGTTCGGTCTCCTCAACCGGTGCGAGACCCCGCAAACGCACGGGAACCGTTGACTTTTGACCCCCGAGAACCGATACATTCTGTGAGCGTTGCCATGACCGAACTCGAGCTGCAGCCCCTCCTAGGAATCGACGACACCTTCCCCGAGACGGTGTATCTGCTCTCGCACCCGTCGAGCAGTCGATACGGTTGCTACTGCCACAACGGCGTCCATGGCCTTGCTTGCTTCTCCTCTGAAGCGGGTGCGTTTCGGTTCGCCGAGTGGATCGATCTGAGCGGGATGAGCACCCTCGAGGTCACCTTCGACCAGGCTCGCGAGATCGCCAAAGGGCGGCCGATGCCGATCGTGGCACTCATGCTCCTCGACCGGATGGACGACCCGCTCATCCACTACGTGCGCTGATCGGGACGCGAGCATGCCGTACAATTCGGGGCGGTGCTTCTCGCCGTATCCAACGTCCGCAAGCTCTTCGGGGGCGATGTCGTCCTCGATCAAGTGACCTTCCGCATCGATCGGCGGGAGAAGGTCGCGCTCGTCGGGCGCAACGGCATCGGCAAAACCACCCTCCTCAAGATCCTCACCGGTGAGCTCGATGCCGACGGCGGCAGCGTGCAGTGGGAGCGCGGATCGACGTTTGGATACCTGAGCCAAACCTCTCGCCTCGATGACTCGAAGACCGTTCTCGAAGCAGCCGAAGAGGCTCGCGCCCACCTGATCCAGATGGAAGCACGGCTCCAGGAGCTCGAGGCGGTCCTTCAAGCCCAGCCCACGAGCGAGGATCTGGAGGAGTTCAGCTTGCTCCACGAACACTTCCACGCCGAGGGCGGCTACAGCGTCGAGCGCGACCTCCGGGCTGTGTTGGCGCGGATGGGTTTCGAGGAATCCGAGTACGACAAGCCCGTCTCCAAGCTCAGCGGTGGCGAAAGGACGCGGCTCATCCTAGCCAGGCTGCTTCTCGAAGAGCCGGACCTTCTGATTCTCGACGAACCGACCAACCACCTCGACCTCGAAGCCACCGAGTGGCTGGAGGGCTGGATTCGCGGCTATGGCGGCAGCGTCCTCCTCGTCAGCCATGACCGGGTCTTCCTCGGCAACGTTGCCCAGCGGGTGCTGGAGATGCGCGATGGCCAGGTGAAGAGCTACCCCGGACCGTTCGAAAAGTTCGTCGAACTCCGCAAGGCCGAGGACGAACGTCTTCTGAACGTCGCTGAAAAACAGCAGGAAGAGATGGCAAAGTTGGACGAATACGTCCGACGGTTCATGAATAGTCAGCGCACCGCCCAGGCTCGGGGGAGACTGAAACTCCTCGAACGGATGCGCGCAACCGCAGTTTCGGCTCCGACCCAAGACCGGTCGATGGCCGCCCGTTTTCAGGGGGTCAAGAGGGCAGGCGACCTCGTCGTCGAAGCGAAAGGCCTCTCGATGGCGTTCGGCCCCCAAAAGCTCTTCCAGAACCTCGATTGGGTCGTGCGGTGGGGCGAGCGCTGGGGCATCGTCGGTGAGAACGGCGTCGGAAAGTCGACGCTCATCAAGGTGATCCTCGGCGAACTTGAGCAGACCGCCGGAACCGTGAGGCTCGGCACCAACGTCGAGGTCGGTTACTTCTCCCAGGATGCGTCCCATCTCGACCTCGAACTCAGCCCCCTCCAGACCCTGAACTACGAGCTCGGATGGGAAGCAGGACCGGCGCGGAACTACCTCGCTCGATTCCTCATCGCCGGGGACGATGTGTTCCGTCCGATCAAGACCCTCAGCGGCGGGGAGCGGAACAAGATGGCGCTCGCGCTCCTTTCCGCCCTGGAACCGAACGTCCTGATTCTCGACGAGCCGACGAACCACCTGGACATGGCGTCGCGAGAGGCCCTTGCTCAAGTTTTAAGTGAGTACAAGGGCACGATCTTGCTCATATCACACGACCGACGACTCCTCGACCAACTCACCGATCACACCCTCGACCTCCGTCGCACCGGCGCGTTTGCCTACCCTGGAGGCTACTCGGAGTATCGCCAAAGCCGAGCTCGCCCGATCGCGGCGCGACCAGCTCCGAGATCGGCACCGCCTCCCGAAGCGCCGGCACCGCCGGCATGGACCCCGCGCGAACTCTCCAAGGAGATTCAACGCGTTCGACGGGCCACCGAGGAGGCCGAATCCGCCGTGACCGACCTCGAAGGCGACCTCGAGCGACTCGAGCGAGTGATGGCGAGCCCGCCCGCCGACGCCGACCTGTTCCGCCTGTCCTCGCGCCACGGAGAACTCCAGCGGGAGATCGCAGATGCGATGGCTCGGTGGGAGGCCTCGGCCAGTCGGCTCGAAGAGCTGACGGCGCTCCAAGGCTCCGAATGAAACCCCCGGCGCTCATCGCCGTCATGGGCCCGACCGGTTCGGGCAAATCCGCATTGGCCGAGCGGATCGCGGACGTCCTCGACGCCCAACTCCTGAATGCGGACGCCTTCCAGGTCTATCGTGGCTTCGACATCGGAACGAACAAGCCGGACGATCGACGACGCTATCGGCTCTTGGACCTCAAGGACCCGCACGAGGACTTTGGGGTCGGCGAGTGGGTCGGGCTCGCGGTCGCAGAGCTGGGCCGGCTGTGGGCCGCAGGCCGATCCGCCGTGGTCGTGGGGGGAACCGGACTCTACGTTCGAGCGTTGTTCGAGGAGTGGAACGATCTTGCCCCGCCCCCCGACCCAGCCTTGAGAGCAGAAGTGCGTGCGTGGGCCGAGGACGGGGTCGAGGCGCTGGCGGCGCGTCTGGTGGCACTCGATCCCGAACGCGCGCAGGCGATCGATCTCGCCAATCCGGCCCGCGTGATCCGAGCCCTCGAGCGCACGCTTCAGCCTCAACCACCCGTGGCGTTCTCGCTTCCCCCGTTTCGCAAGCTGAAATGGGGATTGAACCCAGGCGTCGAAATCCTGGACGAGAGGATCGGCGCGCGTGTCGTTCAAATGATGCGGCGAGGGTGGATGGCCGAGGTTGTCCGCCTGAGTGCAGAAGGAGTGCGGTTGCAGGACCCAGCTATGCGAGCCATCGGGTATCGTACTTTGCTCAGGGTCTTGGGCGGTGAAATCGGCCTCGAAAAGGCCCTTGAGTTGATTCGACTAGAGACGAGGCAATACGCTAAGCGGCAACGCACATGGCTTCGTTCCGAGCCACATTTGCAATGGTTCACAGTGACTGATGAAGAGGGGCTGGAGAGCAAAATTCAAGAAGCTCTCGAACGGCCCGAATAGGAACGATACGAGATGGCAAAAACAATTAACCTTCAGGACATGTTCCTGAATCAGGTCCGAAAGGAAGGCATCGGCGTCACGATCTACCTCATGGGCGGCGTTCAGCTGCGCGGGCAGGTACGTGGCTTCGATGCGTTCACCGTGTTGCTGGATACGCCCGGAAAGCCGACCCAGCTGGTGTACAAGCACGCGATCACGAGCATCGTGCCCGCCCGCCCGATCGGAGGCGGCAGCGGCGGAGGCGGACACCACCGCGACGACCGCGAGAGCATGCCTCCCGAAGAGGAATGATCCGATTCACCAAGATGCACGGAATCGGCAACGATTTCGTGATCGTCAATGGCCTCGAAGAGCGACTCGACCCCGAGACGTTGCCGGCACTCGCCCGGGAGATGAGCGACCGGCGTTTTGGGGTCGGGAGCGACGGGCTCATCGTCCTCGACCGAGGACCCGAGTCCGTCCTACGCATGCGCATGTGGAATCCGGACGGCTCCGAAAGCGAAATGTGTGGCAACGGCGTCCGCTGCTTCGCCCGCTACGCCCAGGATCGTGGACTTGCCGATCAACCCAGGATCCCCGTCGAGACCGGTGCCGGCCGGCTCGTCCTGGAGGTGCTCGCCGATCTGCGCGTCCAGGTCGATATGGGGATCGCACGCCTCACCGCGGCCGAGATCGGCATGCCTGGTGAAGGCGAAAGCAAAATGATCGACGAGCCCGTGAAGATGCCGGATGGCTCCTGGTTACCGGGAACCGCCGTGTCGATGGGCAATCCCCATCTCGTGCTCTTCGTCGACGACGTCGACGCGATCCCGCTGGAGTCGTGGGGTCCGGTGCTCGAACACGAAGACCGATTCCCCAAGCGAGTCAACGTCCACTTTGCCCAAGTGATATCGAAGCGACACCTTCGACAGCGGACTTGGGAGCGCGGAGCCGGCATCACCCTCGCCTGCGGCACCGGAGCTTGCGCGACCGGCGTCGCCGCACACCTCACCGCCCGTACCGAGCCCGAAGTCGAGATCGACCTGCCGGGTGGACGACTCGCGATCGCGTACCACGACGATGGACGGGTCCTCATGACGGGACCGGCCGAGTATGTGTTCGAGGGCGAGTGGCGCTGAGCGCAGACCGAGCGGCCTAGACCCAACGCCAGGCAAAGAAACCAGGAGAAGCGACCGATAACTGGGTTGAGGACTCTATGCCTGGACCATTTTTCGGGATCGGTATCGCGTCGAACGCGCTTCGCAGCTTCCAGCGCGCGCTCGACATCACGGGGCACAACATCGCCAACGTGAACACCCCGGGCTACTCGCGCCAAGTCGCCGACTTCGGCACCCAAGATCTCGCTGGGTTCTGGAGCAACGGCCGCCAATGGATCGGAAGCGGCGTCGGGATTACGTCCGTCAATCGCATTCGAGATATGTTTCTCGATGCCCGCATGCGGGAGGGGCAAGCCGATCTCGGCCGGTTCGAAATGCTCGCCGGAAGCCTCAAGCAGATCGAAGGCGTATTCAACGAGCCGAGCGACAACGGGATCTCCAGTGCCCTCAACAAGTTCTTCGACGCATGGTCCGGACTGGCCTCGAACCCGAACGACCCAGGCGCAAAGCTGCAGGTCAAACTCGCGGGCGAAACTCTCGCCGGCCGGGTCCGCAGCACCTACGGCGAACTCAGTCGGATGTCGGACCAGATCAATGGGCAGGTCGGCGCCACGATCGACGAGATCAACGGGCTCGCCACCGAGATCCAGACGCTGAACGATGAGATACGCCAGGCCGCCATTCAGGGCGGACCCCCGAACGACCTCCTCGACCGCCGAGACGCGGCGATCGAGCGGCTCAGTGGCCTCGCCAACGTGAACACCCGCACCTTCGAGGACGGAACCGTCTCGGTCTACATCGGACAGCACACGCTCGTCGAACCGGCGCGGCCACCGAATCCGTTGCCGACGACGTTCGACGCCTCGACCGGACGGCTCGGAACACCTCCGAATCACATCGACATCACCGCTGGGCGTCTCCGTGGGCTTCTGGATGCCTCGTTCAAAATCGAAGGATCGTCGACCGTCCCCGGACTCAAGGGCCAACTCGACAACCTCGCCAACACCCTCCGAACCGAGGTCAACGGGCTCCACAAGACGATCGCCGACCCGCTCGATACCTCGGAGCGGTTCTTCAACGACGTGACCCCGCCCGCGGCCCAGACCGGCGCGATCGACTTCGACCTGACGGTCACGATCAAGAACGACCCAACCCGCATCATCTCCGGCGTCAACGGGCCTGGCGACGGCTCCATCGCCCTCAAGCTGTCAGGCCTCCGCGATACGCGGCTCCCCAGCCTCGGCAACAAGACCATCCAGGGTTTCTACCGCGACGGCATCGCCGATCTCGGGCGCGAATCGCGTCTCTACAACGACCGGCTCACCACCCAGGTCGCCGTCGTCGGACAAATCGACGCGCAGCGCCAAAGCGTGATGGGAGTCTCGCTCGACGACGAAATGGCGAACATGCTGCGATTCCAGCGCAGCTACCAAGCCGCCGCGAAAGTCCTCACGATTTTCGACCAGGTGACCGAAGATTTGATCGGAATGCTCCGCCGATGAGGGCGTAAGCCATGCGAGTCAGTACCTCCTACCAATACGACAGCTTCAGCCGCCAGATCCGGGACGCGCAATCCCGCTATGTGGCGGCGCAGCGCGTGGCGACCTCGGGCAAACGGCTCGAGCATCCCAGCGACGACCCGTTCGGGACGAGCGTGTCACTTTCGGCCCGAGCCGTCCGATCGGCGATCGAACAGTACGACAAGAACCTCGTCAATGCGCGGGGCGTCCTCGGCCTGTCCGAGAATGCCGTCTCCGGCCTGAACGACCTGCTCCGCGAGGGGTACACGATGGCCGTCCGCGCCGCCCAGACGACGGTCGATCAGGAGGGTCGCAACGGCATGGCCGCCCAAGTCGCCGAGCTTCAGCGACGGCTCGTTGCGCTCGGCAACAGCCGCGGTCCTGCAGGCGAGTATCTCTTTGGAGGTCAGAAGAACGATGTCGCGCCGTTTGCGGCCGCGAATGGGGCGCTCACGTTTTCCGGCGACAACAACTCCGTCATCGTCGAGACCGGCCCCGGAGTGACGATGTCGATCTCGACCCCGGGCGAGCAACTCTTCAAGGCCGCCTATGACAAGCTCGAATCCCTGCGCCAGAACTTGCTGGGGGGAACGACGAGCTCGACCGAAGGCGACATCCAGCCACTCCAAGATCAGATGGCCGTCACGCGCGCACAGCTTGCCGAAATCGGTTCACGAATGCGCAGCGTCACCACCCTCAAGACCGACAATGCGCGCCGGTTGGACGGCCTCGCAGTTCAGATTTCCGACGTCGAAGACGTCGACATGGCGGAAGCGATCGTCGCACTCAAGCAAGCCGAGAACGCCTACACCGCCGCGCTCCAAGTCGGGAGCCAGGGATTCAACCTCAGCCTCATGGACTTCATTCGATGACGATGACGACCTTACTTTCACCGCGATTTGGCGCCATTCCGTTCACGGAAGAGGACGTCGTGTCGATGCCGGACGGCCTCCTCGGCTTCCCCGACTTCACGCGCTACCTGATCCTGCAGCATCGGGACGGAAGCCCCTTCCGATGGCTTCAGTGTCTCGACGAGCCAACCCTCGCATTCCTGATCGTCGACCCCTCGCATTACGTGAGCGAATACGCGCCGACTCTCAGCGACGAAGCGCAAGCTTCACTCGAACTTGACGCGGAGTCACCGGTTCTCGTCTATACTATCGTCACCATACCGAGAGGTATGCCTGAAAAGATGACGATCAACTTGGCCGGGCCGATCGTGATCAACGGGGCGAACCGCAAGGCAAGCCAGTTGGTGATCGACGATCCTCAGTACAGTGTTCGTCATTCGGTGTTCGATTCCGCGCGCGTCGCGGCCTGACCATCCGCCGAGCGATCGGCATCAAACGCAGGGTAGCCACGGAGGGCTCGCCATATGCTGGTTCTGACTCGAAAAGTCAATCAGAGCATCATCATCGGGGACGACGTCGAAGTCGTCGTCTTGGAGGTGCGTGGCGAGCAAGTGCGCCTCGGGATCAAAGCCCCCAAATCGGTGACGGTCCACCGGAAAGAGATCTACGACCAGATCCAAGAGGAGAATCGGCAGGCCTCGCAGGTTCGAAGCGAGGACATCCCCGAGAAGTAACGGGTGCCTCGCCATCCCTCGCCGATCCGCCGCTGGCTTCGACTCGGTCCGCCCCACGTTGGCCGGGCTCGCTTTCTTCTTCGCCGCCTCGATGCGCTTCACCTCGCGTTCGAAGCGATGCCGGCCCTTCTCCTGACCGCGATGGCGGGCGCGACACTCATCTGGTGGCGCACCGGCATGCCGGGGGGTCTTGCCTGGCTGCGGCTGGTCCTCGATCCAGCGATCGCGTCGATCCTCTTCGTCGTCGCGGTCGCCCTGGTCCCGGACCTGTGTGCGGGTCGGCGGATCCGATTCCCACTTCCGATGACCTTGCCGGTGGTGTACCTAGGCCTCCTCGTCGGGATGAAGCTCCTGACCGAAGGGTCCCGGACCGGGATCCTCAAGTTCGCGGAGTCGGCCCGGCTCGACGGCTACTGGCTCCACCCGTCGTTCCTGATTCTCGTCGGCGGCCTCCAGGCGTCGGTGCTCGCGATCGCGGCGATGCGGGCGTCCAAGCGAAAGCCCTGATCAGGTGATCCTGATCAGGGCTCCAGTCCTCCCGTTGCCGGGTCAAGAATCAGTTGCCGCCGGTGCTGGTGTTCTTCTTCAAACCGGGGGGGCCCATGGTTTGGGAATTGTCGCCAGGCTGCTGGCTCTTGTCGATCTCGCCGCTCGAGTCGCCGCTCTTCTTGATTTCGGTGTTGACCTTGTTGAGTTCGGCCTCGTCGGTGCCGGAAGAGGCGCAGCCGATGACGAGCGCGCCACAGACGGTCAGGGCCAAAGCGAGCAGAATGCTCTTGGTCGTTTGTTTCATGCATTGCACCCCTGGAACAGAAGTGTGGCCGGACCACGCAGCCCGGCCACACAGACGGTCGATGAACCTAGTTGAGGTCCCACATGTAGGCGTCGAGATCGAAGACTCGACCAGCCCACGCGTTCATGACGTTGCAACCCGCGGTGAGCTGCGAGATGCGGCGGGCGGTCACGTGACCGTCGCCCCAGCCGACAACGGCGATGCCGTTGTGCCACGGCCAAGCGCCACCGTAGACGTTCCACGCCAACGGGTTGTTGGGATTCCAGCCACCCCACCACCAACGACCGGCGCAACCGGCGGGAAGCGGAGGCAGCGTGTCGACGCCGGCCGTCGTCTGGCGGCAAGGCATGTCGATGCCCCAGTTACCGCCGCCCTTCGGGGAGCCGCTCGCGGAGCGATCCCAGATCGAGTTGACGGTCATGATCGTTCGAGCGGGCTCGTTGATCGCACTCGCCTCCGTTCCATGGGCCTTGAAGTACAAGGTCACAGGCGGATTTGATTCAGACGGGCAGTTGTAGCCCATGAGACCGAAGTACTGGGTGTTGTAGCCGTAGTCCGACTTGATCGCGAGGTTGAATTCGCGCTGGAGCCGGTTGATCGGCGCCGGAAGGTCGGTCATGCGCTCGGCTTCCTTTGCGGGGTCGCTCGGGGAGGCCAGCATGTCGAAGTTCTTCATGTACGGCTGCAGCAACTGGCCGATCGCGCGGTCAGGCTGAGTCGCATGGTTGGCGTCATACGTGTTCGTGTACTGGATCAGGACGTGTCGGTCGTCCGAGTCGCCCAAGTACATCATCTCGGCCTTGGCCCACTGGTTCGAGTTCGAGATGCACGCCGTCTTCTTCGCCGCGACCTTAGCCTGGGCAAAGACAGGGAAGAGGATCGCAGCCAAGATCGCGATGATCGCAATGACCACGAGCAGTTCAATGAGGGTAAATGCCTTGCGCATTTCTATGAGTACCTCCGAATGATAAACAGACCCTTTGAATTTACACCAGATTTCGTGCCGTCGCAACGAAAAGGCCCAAAAATCTCAAATTCGCGCAACTTTTGGCCTGAGAGCGCGGTAGAGCAAGGTTTTGGCACCCATAGCGCCCTACCTCATCGGTAAACCGAGCGCCTGATGCCAGATTATTGCGCTCTCACGCCAAAGATCCGCACCCTGACTCTGGAGATTCCACAGGAGGATCAGGCTCGCGCCCTTCGTCGGCACAAGCTGGATCATGCTCATGTAGCCGGAGACGGAGCCGTTCTTGGCGATCACCCGCGTGCCACCCGCATCGCGAATCTGCCATCCCGGGCTGAAATGCCACGTCGCCTTGCTCGCGGGCGGCACGACGGGCGTGAACATCGCGTCATACGTCGCCCCGCCCATCAGCCGACGCTCGCGGATCGCCGCCTCCCACGCCATCATGTCGTCGAGGGTCGAGACCAGCCCGCCGCTCGGAATGCCGGTCGGCGTCACACCGACGCCCTGCCGGGCCGCAACGACTTTCCCCTGACGCATGTTGTAAGGCGAAGCCATGTTCCCTTTCAGGAAGGTGGTCCACGGACCGGTTCGTGTCATGCCGAGCGGGCCCCAAACCGCCTTCCGCATGAAATCAGCATATTTCTGGCCGGAAACCTTCTCGATCACCGCGCCGGCGACCGCGAAGTTCACGTTGCTGTAGAGCTGATTCGCGCCTGGCTTGAACTGGAGCGGGTGTCCCTTGGCCCAATTCCCGAACACTTCCCACGGTGTCGATCCCTTCGTCCCCGCCAGGCCGCCATCCGGCAGGCCGCTCGTATGCGTCACGAAGTTCAGGAGCGGGATCGGCTGCCAGTCCTTCGGGAGCTGGGGGAGGATCTGTCCCACAGGCCGACTCAGCTCCAGTTTGCCCTGGTCGACGAGGATCATCAGCCCGAATGCGGTCATCGCCTTCGACGTCGAGCCGATGCCGAAGACCGTGTCGGCGTCCGGCCCAGCTGACTGACCGAGCGTCTTCTTGCCGTAGGTCCGGACGAGGACCGGCTTGCCGTCGACGAGGAACGCCGCCGCCAACGCCGGCAGCTGGTGATCCGCGATCGCCTGCTGGAGGATCTTGTCGACCTTGCCGGCCATGACGTCGGTAGCCGACGGCTGGGGAACCGCCGCGAACACGAGCAGTGAAAGCATGCTGCGAGCTTACAGAAACGGCGTCAGCGCGTGCGCGCCAGCATCAGGCCGTCGCCGACGGTCAGCATCGCCGCGTCGACGCGAGCATCCTGGGCGATCCGTTGCCCGAGCGCGCGCAGAATCTCCGTCTCCTCGTCCGTGACGGCGGGATCGGCGACCTTTCCCGACCAAAGCATGTTGTCGAGGACGATCAATCCCCCTGGTCGCACCAGCCCGAGGCTCGCCTCGTAATAGGCGGGGTAGGAGCCTTTGTCGGCATCGATGAACACCATGTCGAACGAGCCGGGCTCTTGGCCGGCGAGCGTGTCGAGCGCGGGAGCGATCCGGAGATCGATCCGCTCGGCGATGCCGGCCTCGGCCCAATACGGAAGCCCGACGGCGACGAAGTCAGCCTCGATGTCGCATGCCACCAGCCGGCCACCCACGGGCAGCGCCGAAGCCATCTTGAGTGCGCTGTAGCCCGTGAAAACGCCGATTTCGAGGATCTGACGCGCGCCGATCAGGCGCACCAGGAACGCTAGAAGTGCGCCGACCTCCGGAGAACTGCACATCCCGGCCCGCCTATGGTCCATGCTGGCTGCGTGGAGTCGTGCTTCGACCTCGGTCTGGGTCACGAGGTGGGAGTCGATGTACGCTTCGACCGCCGGCGGAACCAGAGACTTGCCCATCACGATCGCCGTCCCATCTGTTCCACGAACCGAGCGAAGTACTTGCGCGAATCCCACGGCCCGGGAGCGGCTTCGGGGTGATACTGGATGCTTCCGGCGCGCAGCCCCGGAACCTGGATCCCCTCGACGGTACCGTCGTTGAGGTTGAGTTGGGTGACTTCGGCGCCGGTGCCCTCCAGAGAGTCGGGATCGACCGCGTAGCCGTGGTTCTGTGACGTGATCGTGACGGTTCCGTCGAGCAGGTCTTTGACCGGGTGATTGCTACCTCGATGCCCGAACTTGAGCTTGAACGTCTCGCCGCCGATCGCATGGCACAGGAGTTGGTTCCCAAGGCAGATTCCGAACACCGGCAACCGGCCGAGCAGCGCGCGCACGGTCTCGATCACCGGCCCCAGCCGCGACGGATCACCGGGTCCGGGGCTGAGCAGGATCCCGTCCGGATTCCACGCGAGAATCTCGTCGGCGGGGGTCGTCGCGGGCACGACGATCGACCGGACGCCGAGGGCCGCAAAGCGGCGAAGGATGTTGTGCTTGAGCCCACAGTCGAGGACGACAAGCCGGTGCTTGTAGCCATCCGTGCTCTCATCGAGACGCTCCTTCCCGGCAAATCCCCACGCATACGGAGCCCGCGTGGTCACCTGGTACACGAAGTCGGTCTCGTCGTACGCAGGCGCTTCACGGAGGCGGCGCACGGCGTCGTGGGGATCGCCGTGGGTGATCATCCCCATCGTGACGCCGCCGGTCCGAATGCGCTTCGTGATCGCGCGGGTGTCGACGCCCTGGATCGCGACCATCCCACGCTCCTCGAGGAGCCGATGGAGCGTCTTGGTCGACCGCCAATTCGAAGGGCGTTCGCAGGCCTCACGAACGATGAAACCCGCCGGCTGGAGCCGATCGGACTCGAAGTCGTCCTCGTTGATGCCGTAATTCCCGACGAGGGGATAGGTGAGAAGGACGATCTGACCGGCATAGCTCGGGTCGGTCAGGATTTCCTGGTACCCGGTCATGCCGGTGTTGAAAACGACCTCGCCGGTCGTTTCGCCCACGGCGCCGAGGGTCCGCCCCTCGACCACCGTGCCGTCGCTCAGAACGAGAAAGGGCACGTGCTTGAGTCGAGAGGATACCGAACGTTCGAGTAACCTAGCCCGATGCGGGTCTTCATGTCGGTGGACATCGAGGGGATCAGTGGCCTCGTCTCGTGGTCGCAATGCGGCGGGCCCAACGGAACCACTTACGATTGGGCGTTCGCCCGCCGACGAATGACCGCCGATACCAACGCCGCCATTCGAGGCGCGCGGGCCGGCGGCGCGAACGAAATCGTCCTCCGCGATAGCCACGGCTCGAGCAAGAACCTCCTCTTCGACGACCTCGAACCCGGGGTGCGGCTCGTCTCGGGTCACGGGAGCCTGACCGACGGCATGATGATCGGAATCGATGATCGATTCGATGCCGCGATGCTCATCGGATACCACGCGATGGCAGGAACCTGGGGCGGGATCATGGAGCACACGATCTCGAATCGCGTCCACCGCATGAGCATCAATGGAATGGGGGCGGGCGAGATCGCGCTGAGCACCGGCACCGCGGGGGCGTACGGCGTCCCCGTGGTATGCGTGACGAGCGACGCTGCCGGATGTGGAGAAGCCGAAGCCCTCATCCCTGGGGTCACCACCGCCTGCGTCAAGGAGGGATTCGGCCGCTACAGCGGCCGCCTCGTCGACCCGGACGAGGCGATTGCCCGGATCGAAGCCGCCGCCCAATTGGGATGCGAGCGCCGTACCCTCGTCGCGCCCTGGCAGCCGACCTTCCCGGCGACCCTGCGACTCGAATTCCACCACACGGAAGAGGCTGATATGAGCGCCCGCCTCTGGGGAGTAAAGCGCGTCGACGGCTACACGCTGGAAGCGACCGGCGGGAGCTGGGCAGAGCTCCACCAGATGGCTTGGGCGATGATCCTCCACGCGCGCCTCGGGGCGTTCGCCCACGACTGACATGCTGAAGATCACGTGCATCGTGCGGCCCCATAAGCTCGAAGAGGTCAAGACCGCGATCGCTTGGTTCGACATCTCGGGGATGAGCGTGAGCGACGTGCGCGGCCGAGGCAACTCGCCCGAACGCCCGACGTTGTTCGCGGGCGAAGAGATCGTGGTCGCCTTGCCCCTGAAGTCGAAGATCGTGATCGTGGTCGCCGACGAGCTCGTCGAACCGATCATCGAGGCGATCCGCGAGGCGGCTCACACTGGCGAACCCGGCGACGGCAAGGTGTTCGTCGAGCCGATGCTCGATGCCTTGCGCGTCCGTACCGGCGAACGCGGAGAGACCGCGATCTAGCGAGTCCGGCTCAGTTCGAGCGCGAGCCGCCGTCCGGCGCTACATGAAGCGGGATCGTCTCACGGAGAACACGCAGGCGTTCGGTGTACTCCTCGAAACCGACGCTCAGCTTCATGAACGTCGCTGCCTCTTCGCGATACGGACCGTGATCGAAGCTCCCCGCGATCGAGTAGCTCTCCTTCCCCTGCTGGATGTAGTCACACAGGAGGTCCCGTCCCGATTGCAGCTTCAAGTGCCGGAGAAACTCAGGGTAGATGCCCGACCAAAAGAGGATGAAGTCACCGATGTGCTTGTGAACCTCGCGCTCCCGCTCAAAGGAATCCGCATTCAGGCGGATGTCGCCCTCGGCGACCATGTCGGTGACCGTCGTGACGGGCTTCCCCCGGCGATCGCGGATCGCCCAAACGCCATCCGTGTGAACGAATCCCACGAGGAGGCCGGTGAGATACTGCTCGATCTCCTTCTCCGCGTGGGTGCCGGTTCGCACGAACGTCTCATGCACGTGCTCGATGAACAACTGGTAAAGCGGATGGTCGGGGTTGATGCCGGATTTCATGGATGACCTCGGTGGGCTTTCGGTGACTCCTTCTATGGTGTATGGGGGTTTCTGCTTCGATGCGGTTACGTGAACTTGCTTGGTTTCTCCTTCTGACGCCGAAAACCTAGGAAGGTTCTCGGGAGCAGGGCTTTCGATCCAGCGCGGCCCTCCCCTGGTATCCTGCCGCTTCGGCATGGAAACGACTTTGGTATTGATCAAGCCGGGCGGAGTCGCCCGCAACCTCATCGGTGAGATCACGCGCCGCATCGAGGCGCGCGATCTCCAGGTGGCCGCCCTCGTGCTCATGAAGGCAGATCGGGCGATCGTCGAGGAGCACTACGGAGAGCATCGAGAGAAGCCCTTCTTCGCGGACGTCGTCGACTATCTCTGCAGCGGGCCTGTGGTCGCGATGGCCGTCACCGGAACGAACGCCGTCAAGGCGATCCGCACGATGATGGGCGCAACCAACCCGATCGAAGCGACACCGGGAACGATCCGTGGCGATTTCGCCCTGACCATCGACGACAACCTGACGCACAGCAGCAGCGATCCGGAAGCCGCCGCTCGTGAGCTCGCACTCTGGTTCCCCGAAGGGACCGTCCGCTGACGCCATGAGCGACCTTCACGATGCGTTCGAAAGGGACGGTTACGCGCTCGCAAAGGGGGTGTTCTCCCCCTCAGAAGTCGCGGAGTTGGAGTCCGAGTTCGATCGCATCGTCGAGCAGATCTTGGCGACCGACGAAGAGGTGAACGCCCGGTGGTCCGGTCCTGAGATGGACAGGATCGGCGCGGCGGGAACCGTCGTCCTCCACACCCACAACGTCCAGCAGTACTCGGCCGCCTGGCACCGGGCGCTCCTCCATCCGCGATTTCTCGATGCGACCCAGGCGATCCTTGGGCCGAACATCGTGCTCCACCACACGAAGCTGTTCCAAAAGCCGGCCGAACTCGGCGCTCCCTTTCCGATGCACCAGGACTGGAACTACTTCCCAACCGAAAACGACACGATGATTGCCGGAATCATCCACGTTTCTCGTGCGACGGACGCGATGGGATGTCTCCGCGTGTATCCCGGCACCCATAAGCTTGGCCGGATCCAAGGCACTTCGGGAGGCAACGAGTCGGAGTTTCTCGCCCGCTATCCCCTCGAATCCGCGACCCCGCTCGAGGCGGAGCCGGGAGACGTCCTGTTCTTCCATTACTGCCTGGTTCACGGATCGATGCCGAACCGATCCGACGCCGTGCGCAAGACCGTGCTCGTGCAAATGCACTCAGGCGACGATCGCGTCGAGGCCGGGGTCGGCCATCCCGACGAGCGGCTCGTCCTCCGCGGATGGAACGCTCGCATGACGCGGGAACGCGCGAACGACCCCCAGAAGTAACCCTTCGTGGCACGAACTTTGCGGATGAACGCCACGTCCAAGATTCACCGGGCGTAATGACGCATACCGGTCCAAGGAGCCTCCACTTACCCATGCTATCGATGCGAAAGGCCTTTACGTTGATCGAACTGCTCGTGGTGATCGCGATCATCGCGATCCTCGCCGCGATCCTGTTCCCCGTGTTCGCACAGGCGAAGGAGGCCGCCAAGAAGACCGCTTGCCTCGCCCAAATGAAGCAGTTGGGATCCGCCGTCGCGATGTACGCGACCGACGCCGACGACATGTTCGTGCCCTCGACGAACTACGATGCCCCGACCGATGATCCGAGCCGGATCTGGACGGTACCGCTGAACACCTACGTCAAGAACAAGGACATCTTCGTGGCGACCGGAGCCAGTGGCAGCAAGTTTGCCGAGGGCTGGACGACCCGAAACCAGCAGAGCATCGGGATGAACGGAGCGGCTGGTTTCGACTCCTCCAGCGCCGGCTGCGACGACGGACAGGCCATCCAGGGCTGCGAAGGATGGAAGAGCGCAGCGTCCCAAAGCCGGATGGACGAACCGGCTCGCACCGGACTCTTCGCCTGCACCCCCCACGGGCCGATGGCTGCAAAGTACCGAGGCTATGTCTTTGCACCCGATAACGGTACGTTCGACCCTCTGAACTATCAATTGGCCACGCCGCTCGCATCCGATCGCGACTTGGTCGTGGAACTCGGCAGCCGCCCCGCCTCCCAGCTCAAGCCGATCTACGCCCGCTACGGGCGAACGGGCAAAGACGGCGGAACGACCCCGGTCATCTTCGGAGACAGCCACGCGAAGGTCTATTCGGCCAAACAGATTCAGACCCCCGGCCTGATCATCTGGCGCTTCCGATAACCCTCGTTCACCCGACCCGGACGGCCGCCGCGAGCTTCGCGGCGGCCGCTACATTGTGGGTATGCCCCGAACGCTCGGCCACGACGTTGAGAAACTGGGGTGGCACCCCCGAAAGATACAAATCCCCGAGGAGGTCGAGCAGTTTGTGCCGCGCGGGCTCGTTGGCGAACTTCGCGGAATTGAAGTAGCCCTCGGGACCAAGCACCAAGCAGTTCGTCTCGTCGAGCCCGAGCCCGAGTCCGGCGGCACGCGCCATATCGACTTCTTCGAGGAAGGCCGTCGTTCGAGCCGGCGCGATCTCGGCGCGATAGTCGTATTTGCCGAATAGGAACTCACAGGTCAGCGTGCCCGGCCAACGGTCCCCGGTCTCGAACGTCGCTCGCCAATCCCCGGCACCATGAGCGACCGCGATCGCCGTGAAGTCGGACTTGACGAAGACGCGCGCGAACGGATCGCCGAGCGTCCGTTCGCCGATGACCTCCAGACCCACAGCTTCGAAGGCATCCCAATACGCGGCACCGGCGCCGTCGAGCGCGGGCATCTCGGGCGCGTCGAGTTCGACTTCGAGATCGGTGATCCCAAGCGCGGCGAACGCGCTCATGGCGTGCTCGATCGTGGCCACGGGACCAAGGCGGGTGCAACGACGAGTGTCGCCCACGTTCTCGGGACGGGCCTCCACCCGGACGGCGCCGAGCCGAAAGGCGATCCCCTCCGAGCTGGGCGAGAACCGAACGCGTACCGGCACGCCGGAATGGAGACCGAAGCCTTCGATTTCCACGGCGCGTCGCAGGGTCTTTTGCGGGAATCTCACGGGACACAGGATTATGCCGGAGGCGCGGCGGGTAGCATGTTCTCCATGCCTTTGGGACCGATGCCCGAGGCGATACCAGGTGGTGAGACGATGAGCACGGACGCGAAAGGTCCTTCCATCCGGTTCGAAAACGTCGTGGTGGCCTACTCCGAATTGGTGTACGGCCTGCGCGGAGTTTCCTTGGTCATCGATCAAGGCGAGTTCGTGTTCTTCACGGGTCAGACCGGAGCCGGAAAATCGACAATTTTGAAGCTGCTGACCCGCGAGGTCGGCCACACGGGCGGGCGCGTGCTCTTCAAGGGGCGCGATCTCGGTCTGCTCAAGGCGCGGGATATCCCGGCCCTCCGGCGCGAAATGGGGATCATCCCTCAGGACTTCGGCCTGCTTCCCAACAAGCGCGCCTGGGAGAACATCGCCTACGCGATGCGGGCCGTTGGCCGAACGCGGCGCGAAGTGCGCCGCATCGTCCCCGAAATCCTCGACCGCGTGCAGATCGGACACCGCGGCGACGCCTTCCCCAGCGAGCTTTCCGGCGGTGAGCAACAGCGCGTCGCGATCGGGCGCGCCCTGATCAACGACCCGTCCCTGCTCCTCGCCGATGAACCGACCGGCAACCTCGATCCGGCACGCAGCATCGAGATCATCGAACTCCTCGCTGAACTCAACGCTCGGGGTGCCACCGTTCTTGTCGCGACGCACGATATGGCGATCGTGGAGCGCATGGGCAAGCGGATCATCACGATGGAAGAGGGCCGCATCGTCTCGGACACCGCGGCCGCTGCGCGCGAAGCGCCTCCGACGATGGCGGCGGTCGAATTGCCGCTGTTCGATGCTGAGGACCCGGTCGGCGCCGGTGTCGGCGACGGTGAGGGCCGTGATGCTTGATCGACTCGAATTCGTTTTCGGCGAAGCGATCATCGCGCTACGACGCAACTCCTGGATGACGTTCGCCGCCGTCACGACCGCGGCGGTCGCGCTCTTCCTCCTGGGGAGCCTCGGTTATGCCTATGTCGGCATCAGCCGCTATGCGCAGACGCTCCCCGGCGTGTTCGACATGAGGGTCCTCCTCAAGGAGGAAGTGAAGGGCAAGAAGCTCTCCGAGGCGGCCGAGGCGATGCGGAAAATCGACGGCGTCAAGTCGGTGACCTGGATCCCGTCCGAGAAGATGTGGGCTCTCAAGAAACGGGAGGACCCGCGGGTGTACGGCCTGATCGAGAATCCGTTTCCGGAATCGTTCAAAGTTGTCCTCGCAGACCTGAATAAAGCCGACGCTGTCGCCGACGAGATTCGCGGCATGGCCCCCGTGCTCGATGACGGCGTCCAGTATCTCCAAGAAGAACAGCAGCTTCTTTCCCAAATCCTCACCTTGCTCCGCTTCTTGGGGATCGGGCTTGGCGGGCTGATGCTCCTGACGAGCGGCGTGCTGATCTACAACGCGATCCGGATGACGATCGTGGCCCGTCGCAAGGAGATTCGGATCATGCACCTCGTCGGAGCCAATCGGGTCACCGTCATCACGCCGCTCCTCATCGAAGGCCTGCTTCAGGGTGCCGCAGGCGGCTTTATCGCGGCTTTCCTGCTCTGGTCTGCCCATCGCGGCCTCGGCACGCTGCTTGAACGCCTGACCTCTCTGTTCCGCTTGCCCTCCCTCGAGTTGCTTCCCTGGATGACGTACCTCGTCCTGGCGGGAGCGGCCTACGGGCTGGTTTGCTCGTTGCTCGCGGTGCGCGATCCGAACCGGTACCGCACCAAATCAAAGGTGAAACGAGCCCTGGTCGATCTGGAGGCGGACTCGGGGGTGGCGGCGTGAGCCGGACCCGCTGGCTCACCCTCGTCACCCTCGGCGGACTCGTCTGCGCCGGGGTGCTCTTCGGCGATGTCGCGACCGCACAATCACGAACCAAGAAGCCGAAGAAGAGCGTCACGACGCTCAAGAAGGACCTCCGGTCGGTCGAGAGTGAAAAGAAGGCGATTCAGTCCAAAATCCACGCGACACGCCGTCAGCGGGGCCTTGTCGTCGCCGATATGCAGAAGGTCGATGCCCAACTCACCGAGTTGGAAGACGACGTCGAGAAGACCACCGCGAGCCTCCGGGTCGCCCAACGGGAGCAGATCCAGCTATCTTCCGAACTTGAGGTGGCCCAGGGCAAGCTCCAGGGCAAAAAAGAGGTCATGCGACGCCGACTTCGGGCGATGTACATGCAGCCGCCCGGCGGGGTCCTTTCCACCGTGGTCAAGTCGCGCAGCCTCGGCGATCTCGCCGCCCGCCGCGAGGTGTTCGAGCTGATCGCCAAGCAGGATGCCGACCTCGTCGAGGACGTCCGGGACCTTCGCAACGAAGTCCAGCGTCGCAAACTGCGCCAAGATGAGCTGGTCGAGCAGGTCGACTCGCTCCGGAATCGCCAGATCGGCCAACAGCGCAGTCTCCGCACGGCTCGCGTTCGCAAGTCGGATTACCTCGTCGAACTCCGAGAACAGGAAGGGGACCTCCGCGAGGAGTACGAAGAGCTCGAACAAGAGAGCCGCGAGATCGAAGCTCAAATCCGCGCCTACCTGGCCCGAACGGGGGGATCGCGGGTACCGGCTTTTCGAGGCAACCTCCTGATGCCGATTGCGGGCGGACGGGTCGGAAGCGGCTTCGGCATGCGCTTCCACCCCATTCTCAAACGCAATCGAATGCACACCGGCGTCGACATCGGCGCGCGATCCGGTACGCCGATTCGGGCCGCCGGGCCCGGTGTCGTCATCTCCGCCAGCTATCGGGGCGGATACGGAAACTGCGTCGTCATCGACCACGGCGGCGGCCTAAGCACCCTCTACGCCCATTGCTCCCGCGTCTTCGTGCGAGCCGGCCAGAAGGTCGACCGTGGGCAGAAGATCGCGGCGGTCGGCTCGACCGGGCTTTCCACCGGACCGCACCTCCACTTCGAAACCCGAATCAACGGACGACCGGTCAACCCCGTCGGTCGATTCTGATCATCGGAGCCGCATCGCAAGGTCCTCGCCGACAAGGGCGAGGACCTTGCCCCGGTGGCTGATCGCATGCTTCTGGTCCGCCGTTAAGTCCGCCATCGTACACCCGAGCTCGGGAAGGAAGAAGATCGGATCGTAGCCGAATCCGCCTCCTCCGCTGGGCGCTGGAGCGATCCGACCCTCGCACGTCGCCTCGAACACCCGCGTCGGTTCGGTCAAGCCAGGAGCGGCGACCGCCACACAACAGCGGAATCGCGCGGTCCGATCGGATTCCGGTACGCCTTCCAGCCGCTCGAGAATGCGGCACATCTTCTCGGCGAACGGGGTGTCTTCGCCCTCGAATCGCTTGCTGTGCAGGCCCGGAGCGCCCCCCAGCGCGTCGACTTCGAGCCCGGCGTCGTCGGCCACCGACCACTCGCCCGTCACTCGGGCCGCGGACTCCGCTTTGATCGTCGCGTTCTCGGCGTAGGTGGTGCCGGCCTCATCGGGTTCGGGGGCGCCGGGGTAGTCGGCAAGAGTCCGGATTTGCAGGTCAGGAAGCCGGCGGGAAAGGATGGTCACCATCTCCCCCGCTTTCTTCACGTTGTGGGTCGCGATGACGAGGACCGGCATGCCGTCAGTTTGTCCGCTGGGGGGCCCTTGGGACCAGCGCAGAAATCCAACAGGTACACTCTTGGGCTAAGACGCGCTCGTAGCTCAGTGGATAGAGCATCAGCTTGCGGAGCTGGGGGTCGGAGGTTCGAGTCCTCTCGAGCGCGCCATTCATTCCTTGGAACCGACGCCAGACAGAAAGGAAGCATGGCCGGGAATGCAATAGTAATGCTATATTGTGGGTATGACGATGGGTCGCCAAGTCGATCTCGATAAGGTCGGAGCGTGTGCCAGTTCGGTGTGCGCCGTGCACTGCCTCATCACGGGCGTCGCCTACGGTCTCCTCTCGATCGTGGGGCTCGACTTTCTCGGCTCGACGGCGGCGGACATCGCCTTCCTTGCCATCGCGGTGCTCGTCGGCGGCTTCGCGGTGGTAATGGGATATCGACGCCATCGATCGCTCCTTCCCGCGACGATCTTCGCCACCGGGCTTGCCCTGGTCGTCCTCAGCCACTTCGTGCTCGGGCATCGTCACGATGACCACCACGACCATTCCCATCTTCTGACCACCGTGCTGGCCGTGATCGGTGGGCTCACTCTCGTCGGCTTTCACTTCCTGAATTCCCGTCTCCACCGCCGCATCCGGTAGAAGGAGTCGTGCGCCGGCCCCGCGAACTTGCCAGTATGCGCCCGTTCACCCTTGTTGCCTCGGCCCTTCTGGCCGTTGCCGCTCAGGCCGGAAAGTTCCCCGACGCCTACAGCGAGCCGCCCAAGGGCTATTCGGGGCCCGTCTTCCGGCTCAGCCAGGACTATCCGACCGAAATGCCGAAGCCGAGTCCCAAACCCTGGGAGCGTTTCGATCCCGTGACGCAGCCTGACGAGTACATCCGCGCGATCCTCGCCTATTGTCTCGAAGGGAACCTCGAGGTCGACTTTGCCGGCCAGAACAACAAGGTCCGCAAGTGGTACCACGTTCCGTGGCTTCATTGGGGCCTGAACGGCCGCGATTACATGCGGGGTCTCACCTTCGAGTTGGCGGCGCCGCCCGGGAAGTTGGCCGACACTCAGAAGAGCTGGGCCACGAACTGCGCGGTCGGGATGTACAACGCCGAAGGCGGATACATCATCGGCAAGGTCTGGGCCGACCCCGACAATCCCCGAAAAGGCAACATCAAGTTCCCGAACGGCACGTGCGTGTTCAAGTTGCTGTTCACGACCGCACCGGTCGAGGAGCTGCCCTTCCTGAAGAACTCCAAGGAATGGCAAGGAGTGATCGCCAGCCCGGTCGGGCCTTACGATACGTCCGTGGAACGTTCGCAGAAGACCGTGCGATTGCTCCAGATCGACGTCGCCGTGCGTGACGATCGCGTGAAGGAGACGGGCTGGGTGTTCGGAACTTTCGTCTACGACGGCAATCAGCCGGGAGCAGGCGTATTCGAACGTTGCGTACCGGTTGGACTCATGGTCGGGAACGACCCGACACTGACCCCCGACCAACGAGCCAAGGGCGTACTGCCCAAAGAGAGCTGGATCAACCCGGCCATGCAGCTCTTCGCATGGCGCTCGAAGCCCGGGATGGGCTGGCTCGGGCGACTCAACGGGCCCGTCGACAACCCGGCGTCGAGCTGCATGTCCTGTCACAGCACGGCCGGTTACCCGAACATCACGTCGCTCCTTCCCGATCCGAGTTCGCCGATCTCCAGCCAGATGCTCTGGTTCCGGAACATCCGGGCCGGTCGACCCTTCACGAAGGCGGCGACGTCGATGGACTACTCTCTGCAGCTTGCGATCAGCCTGCAGAACTTCGATCAGTGGAAGTACAGCACGAAGACGAGGCTCTTCCCGCTCGGGGACTCGCTCGCGACGGAGCAGCCGATGGTGGCGCCGATTCGACGATTCGAACCGAAGTCGGAAAGCGAGAAGAAGGGCGGCGGTCTCGATCTCACGCTCGTCTCGGTGTTGAGTGCGAGTGCACTCGCTTGGATGCTGGGTCGCCGGTCTGCCGGCACCTGAGGAGGAATCGATGAATTTTGAAATGGACTTGGAAGGTCGATACACACGTCGCGACGTCTTGCGGATGGGAGCGACGGGGGCGGCGGGCCTCGGCGTGATGGGGCTCCTCGGCGGCTGCGCCGGCAGCGGTGTCGCCCCGATCGACGGCCCCAACTACGTGCTGAATCTCCAGTATGCCGAGCATGACTTGGCCGGATACCGGATCCGCACGCGCACCTTCAATGGCCAGATCCCGGGGCCGACGATGCGCGTTCGCCCCGGCCAGACGCTCCGCATCACGGTGCGCAATCAACTCCCACCGAACCCGCCGATGATGAACGGCGCCGTCGGCAACGGTGGAGGGATGCATCGGCAACCACCCCATACCGAGCCCCCGCTCGGCAATTTCAACAATCCTCACGCCTTCAACACCACGAACTTGCACGTCCACGGACCCCAGGTCATCCCTCACCTCTTCGAGCCGAACGGATACATGGTGAGAATCGAACCCGGAACCATGCGGGATTACGCGTTCAAGATCGTGAACGACCAGCCGCCCGGGCTGTACTGGTATCACCCGCACTGCCACGGCTCGACCGACGTTCAGGTCAGCAGCGGCATGGCCGGGCTGATCGTGATCGAAGGCGATATCGACCGCGTCCCCGAAATCGCCGAGGCACGCGATGAGCTCTTCGCCATCCAGTCGATCCGCGTCGATCCATCCGTCGCCAACCCGAACCTCTACGAAATCGAGCCGATCGCCGGAGCGACTTCGGATAAGGGAGGCTACAAGCTCGGCGGGTACGCCAAAACGATCTACACCGTCAACGGCCAAGCGGTGTGCGTCCAGAACCTGGACGGCAGCCAGGAGTTTCAGGCTCTCCCGACCTACCATATGCGGCCGGGTGAGGTCATGCGCCTCCGGATGCTCAACGGCACGAACGAGCTGTTCATGCCGATCGCGCTCGACGATCACGTGCTGCACGTGATCGGATTCGATGGGATCAACACCCTTCGACCCTGGACGATGCCGGCCGTCAACCTGGCTCCGGCCAACCGAGCCGAGATCCTGATCAAGGCCAACATGCAGCCCGGAACCTACATCCTCCGCCAGCTCGAGCAGAACGAGCAGTTCGGCGGACCGGTCCCGATGATGCCGCTCGCCCAGATCGTCGTCTCCGGCCCGCCTCTCGACATGCCGCTACCGCGGGAGCTGCCGGTGCCGACGCGCGAGTATCCTCTCTTCGGGCCGCAGGACGTTCAGGTCCATCGCACCGTGGCATTCAGCGTCGTCTTCCCGTATAGTGATCCGACCCTCCTGACCGGGGTCGGCTTCGAGCTCAACAACCAAGTCTACGACGAGCTCCGTATCGATCAGGTGATGAACCTGGGCACGGTCGAGGAGTGGCTCCTCACGAACAGCTCGCCGGAAGGGCATCCGTTCCACCTTCACGTCAACTCGTTCCAAGTCGTCGAGATCGGAGGCGAAGCCGTCGAGCCGTACTTCGCCGACAACATCTGGATCCCGAAAAACAGCTCGGTGAAGTTCCGCGTCAAGTCCCGGACCTGGACGGGCAAGGCCGTCTACCACTGCCACCTCCTCCCCCACGAGGACACTGGCATGATGCAGAACTTCGTCATCCAGTAGTCGCCGAGCCCCGAGGGTCCCGCGCATGCGCGGGACCCTCGGGCGTGCGTCACAGATCGAAGGGTTCGACCCCGCCCCCGGGCCGCTCGCGAGGCTTCTCCGGACCACCGACCCGCGAACGGTGTTGCTCCATCAAGCGCTCGACCGCCGACTTCTGGTCTCGGGAGTCCGGGAGAGCGGCGATCCGCCTCAGGAGCTGGTCCTCGGCGGCCTCGTCGGGGTAGGTGCTGTCCAGAATCTCCGACGCCTTGGCATCCAATCCGCGCTTCGACGCTTCCTTCAGAATCTGCTCCCGGACGTTCGCGACGCTCACCGGGAACCGCAGCATGCCCTGCGAGCCGCTGAGGCACCACGGTCGGGGGAACCGGATGAAGATCGGCTGCTTGAAGTGGGGATGCTTGATCAGCACTTCCCCCGGATTCAGCGAGCCGAGCTTCTCGCGGACGGCGGTCGAAAAGTAGCTGTAGCCGGGCTGGGCGAGCTCTTCGGCCTCCACGTGACCGAAGACGTGGGTCGCGGCGTTCCCGACCACCTCCTTGTCGACCCGACTCCGGAACTGCTGCGCCCCGAAAAGCGTGAGCCCGAGATAGCGACCCCGAGCCGCGATGTCCTGAAGCTCGCGCAGAATCGTCGAGTCGCGCCCGCCGCTCGGGGCGTACTTATTCAGCTCGTCGACCATCACCACAAGGTGCTTGATCCCGAGCTTGTTCTCTTCCATCCTCTTTCGGAGCTGCCGGATGGATGCCGCGAAGACGAGGTCCTGCTCGATCGAGCCAAGCCCGGCAATGTCGATGACCGTCACCGAACCTGGCTCGAAGCGACCCTCGAGCGGTCCCTCGCTCCGTCCATCTCGTGAGATCAGGCCCGAAAAGCGGTGGCCGAGCCCCGACAGGCGGCTCAGAACCTTCTGCATCGTGAGCGTGTGATGGGTATCGACCCGCTCGACACCTTTCTCCCGGGCGAACTCGAGCTGCCGCTCGATGACCTCGAGAAGCTGGCTCAGAGTCGAGACCTTTTCGACCGTCTCCGTGCATTCCAGCCGTTTCTCGCGGATGAGGTCTCCACCCTTCTGGGTGAAGCGGCGCAGGTACTTGAGATAGGAGTCGGCTTTGCTGTCGAGATCGTCGCGATCCATCAGGATCGCGATGTGATCCATCATGTCCTCCAGCCCGAAGACGATCCTGCGGGTCGGGTTCAGCACTTCGAGCGTCGGATGCCGCCGGAGGGTGTTCAGTTCCAAGCCACCCTCCGAGATCGGAGGGGCGTAGTACCGCACGCTGGTGAACGCTCGCGGCTCGATCCCGCAAGCGCGGTAGAGGGCGGCATCGACATCGCCGGGCTCGCCGTCAGCCGGCACGTCGAGATACAGAAGGTCGCCGCCCTTCGTGTTGAACAGGAGCGCGGCAACCCCCTCTCGCATCCCGCCCTCGAAGACCTCGGGCCGGGAGAAGATCGAGGCGAGCAGGAACTGGATGAAGCTCGTCTTCGCGGCCAGCCCGCTCGTGCCCGTCATGTTGAGGTGACCCGACTCCGGCCCGAGCAGAAAGTGCGCGTGGAGGTGGACGGGATGAAGATCGCCCGTGGAGCCGTAACACCCGCAGGGGATACCGAACTCGTCCGCGAACTGGGCGGTGTTCAGCGCCTCGCGGACATCCGCCTCGTCGGCTGCAAAGACGCGCCCAATCGGAACCGCCCCGATCGGCTCCTCGGGAACCCGCCGCAGGACCGCGACCTCGTAGACCCGCATCTCGGGTCGCCGCGTCGGCGTCTCCAGCGAAGGATCGCCCCCTACGCTGAGGAACTCGTGGAGCGGGCTCTCGAGGTCGTTGAATCCGTGCGCCTCCACCACGACGCCGTAGACGGTCACCTCGCCGCTTTCGCTCACCGATCGGACAAGGGTTCCGATCCCGATCGGGGCCGCCGGATCGGCCCAGAAGAAGAAGGTGTACGCCGTGTTCGGCCGCCGTTCGGTTCCGATGACCCTCCCAATCTCAACCATGCCTCATTGTAGGCGACGGACGGGATCGGAGCGAGTAGGTACTATCCCAGGGGCACGATGGCGATCGGCAAAGAGAACTACTTCTGGCACAAGCTGCATTCGCTGACCGGGATCATCCCGATCGGCTTCTACATGATCCAGCACCTGACGCTGAACTCATTCAGCTTGGCCGGGCCCGACCAGTTCAACGCGGTGATCGGCTTCTTCCAAGCCGTGCCGAAGCACGTGCTCCTCGTGCTCGAGATCTTCGTGCTCGGCCTCCCGATCCTCTTCCACGCGATCTACGGACTGTTCATCACGTCCCGCAGCCTCCCGAATGTGAGCGACAAGGCCTACCGGTGGCGCGAGAACTGGATGTACACCGCCCAGCGCATCAGCGGAATCGTCCTCTTCCTGCTCCTGATCCTCCACGTCGCCACCACCACGGTCGCGTCGAAATTCCAGGGTGAGGAAGTCATCCAGTACGCCCACTGGCAAGAGAAGCTGACGCAGAACGGCTACATCGTGCTCATCATCTATGCCGTCGGCATCGTCATCGCGAGCTATCACCTCTGCTACGGCCTCTGGAACTTCTGTATCCGCTGGGGCATCACCGTGAGCGGCAAGTCGCAGCGCACGATGCAGCAGGTGTCGGCGGGCGCTTTCGTGGTCGTCACGCTCCTCGGCTGGAGCGCGCTCTACGGCTTCCTCCGCCACCCGGTCGCCACCCCGTTGCCCGAGGCCCAGGTCCGGCAAAGCGGGATCGAACTCGCGTCCGAGCGCTGATCCCGGGCGAACCCACGGCGCGGCGGGCCGATCGATTCGAGAGGTTCCGAAGTCCCGATCTTTGCGCTTGGGGGCGCGATGCCGCTACACTGTCTCCCAAGAGCGAGCCATGGCGGATCCGAACCTGATCTTCATCGCCGGGGGGACCCTGCCTTCGAACTCCCCCAGCTACATCGAGCGCAAGGCCGACCAGGCGCTCCTCGCCGCTCTGCGCCAAGGCGAATTCGCCTACGTCCTCGATTCGCGCCAGAAGGGCAAGTCCTCGCTGATGATCCGGACCCGCGAGCGCCTCGAAGCCGAGGGGGTGCGCACCGTCCTGCTCGACCTCCAGCGGTTCGGATCGAACCTCGGACCCGAACAGTGGTACGGCTCGATGCTGCTCGCGGTCGGCGAAGAGCTCGGGATCGAGAAGGCCCTGCTCGATGCCTGGGACGCCCAGCCCCACGCCGGGCCGATGAAGCGGTTCTTCACCGCGGTCGAGCAGGCGCTCGCCGGGCTCGGGCCGGTCGTGATCTTCATCGACGAGATCGACTTCGTGCGATCGCTCCCGTTCGCGACCGACGAGTTCTTCGCCGGGATCCGCGAGTGCTTCAACCGCCGCGCGGCCGGCTCGGGCTCCAACCTCACGTTCTGCCTGCTCGGCGTCGCGACCCCGAGCGAACTGATCCGCGACGTCCAGATCACGCCGTTCAACGTCGGCATCCGGGTCGATCTCACCGACTTCACGCTCGAGGAACTGGCCCCCTACGAGGCCGCCCTCGGCGGGAATGGCCCGGCCTTGGTCCGACGCATTCACCACTGGACCGGCGGCCATCCCTACCTCACCCAGAAGCTTGCCGCCGCCGTCGCCGCCGATGCGAGCGTGAGCACCCCGGGCGGGGTCGACCGCCTCGTCGAGGCGATGTTCTTCTCGGTCAAGGCCCGGGCCGAAGAGCCGAACCTCTCGGACGTATCCCGCCGCGTGCTCGAAGCCCCGGTCGAGGGGGTATCGCCCGAGGAGGCTCGGTCGCGCGTGCTCGATCTGTACCGCCAGGTTCGCGACGGCCGGCGCGTCCGCGACGACGAGACCGACCCCGTGGTCTCCATCCTCAAGCTCAGCGGCCTCACCCGGATCCTCGAGGGCTACCTCGTCGTGCGCAACCGGGTGTACTTCCGGGCCTTCGACCGCGCCTGGGTGGAGGCGAACCTCCCCGATGCGGAGCTCGTGCGCCAGCGGCGCGCGGCCCGCGCCGCTGCGATGCGGGTGGGGGCCGTGGCCGGCGTCGTCGCGATCGTGGTCGGGGGGTTGGCCGTCTTCGGCTTCGTCAAAGCGCGCGAGGCGGATGCCCGGGCGCGTAGCGAGCGCCTCGCCCGGAATGCGAACGCCAAGCTCCTCTATCAGGCGAACATGAACCTGATCCAGACCGCGTCCGAGAACCACCAGTACGGACGTGTCCAGGAGCTTCTCGACGAGTCGGCGAAGCCCCAGTTCGCGGCGTTCCGCGGCCCGGAGTGGGGGTATTGGGACTACCGGATGAACACGCACCTGTTCGCCCTGAAGGGGCACAAAGGCACGGTGCACAGCGCCGCGTTCTCCCCCGACGGGACACGCGTGGTCACAGCAAGCGAAGACAAGACCGCCCGCGTTTGGGACGCTCGGGACGGACGCGAGATCGCCTCCCTCAAGGGGCACACGGGCCCGGTGGCGAGCGCGGCGTTCTCCCCCGACGGGACCCGGATCGTCACCGCGAGCCGGGACAGCACCGCCCGGGTGTGGGACGCGCGGGACGGCCGCGAAGTCGCCGTCCTCGAGGGGCACACGGACACGGTCACCGGCGCCGCGTTCTCCCCCGACGGGACCCGGATCGTCACCGCGAGCAAGGACAAGACCGCCCGGGCCTGGGAGGCGCGGGACGGGCGCGAGGTTGCAATCCTCAAGGGGCACACGGACGAGGTTCGCAGCGCCGCGTTCTCCCCCGACGGCACCCGCATCTTGACTGCGAGCTGGGAGAGCACCGCCCGGGTCTGGGACACACGGGACGGACGCGAGATCGCC
>DKKT01000058.1 GCA_002455425.1 Chthonomonas sp. UBA6659
TCCCGCGCCGGGCGCGGGAGGCGGGCCTCCTACTTCAGCTTCTCGAGCGTGAGCCTGCGGAACTCGACTTCCGATCCCTCGGCTTGGATCGCGATCTGCCCTTTCTGAGCGGTCGCCTTGCTCCCATCGTTGACGAGCGCCCCGTTGACCCAGACCTTGACCGTGTCCTTGCGACACTCGATCACCATCGTGTTCCACTCACCGACCGGCTTTTCCGAGTCGTCGGTCAGGTTCGCGATGCGCCGCGCCTTGTCGCCATCGACTCCCCAGCGCTCCTTCGGACCGCGCCGCTTCTCCATGTCCGGCACCCAGATATCCTCGCCGATGCACCAGAAGTCTCCCGCATGCCCGCTCTGCATCTGCACCTCGATCGACTGGGGAAACATGCCGTAGAGGCGGCGCGGATTCGAAGCGTGAACCAGAATCCCGCAGTTCCCGGGCTGGGCTGAGAATCGATACTCGGCCGTCAGCCGGTAGTTGTCGTACGCCTTGTCCGTGATCAGATGCCCTCCCGGCGTCCCGAGGCTCACCAACATGCCGTTGCGAACCACAAACGGCTTGGGACCACTCGGGTCGTTGTCGAGGGCGGGAACATCGAGACGCCAACCCGAGAGGTCCTTCCCATTGAAAAGGCTGTCGGGCGCGAGAACGGCGGCGAGAATCATGGCGGTCAGGCTCATGATCCCAGTCTAGCCCGACCCGGTACTTTCTCGGTGATTGTCGTGCGAACCGACGCCTGCACGACGTGATTGTTGCGATTGGCGTGCATACTGAGAAGGTCATGACGGGGTCATCTAAGGCGGAGTTTCCAGTACTCGATCCGGCGATCTGGAACGTGAAGATGTTCGGCACGTTCGCCGCCATCCGCACCGGTAAGGAGCAGATCAAGTTCCGGTCCAAAACCTCCCGGTCGCTGCTCGCGTTTCTCGCGCTCCAGCCTGGGCGCGAGTTTCCTCGATTCGAACTCGAGGAGACGTTCTGGCCGGACAGTGATCCCGATCGGCAAGCCCAGAACCTACGGAAGTGCCTGTCCGACCTACGCCAGATCCTCGAAGATGAGGACGAGCGGGGTGCCGTCCTCCTCAGCCAACGTTCCTCCACCGAGTTTGCGAGCGAGCGGGTCCGGACCGACGTCGGGTGCTTTCGCGAATGGACGACCGAAGGCCGCCCGCTCCAAGACCGTCTCGACGCCATCGAGCTCTACGAAGGCCCGCTCCTCGCCCCGATTTACGACGCCTGGGTCGTGCCCTTTCGACTGGAGCTGGAAGAGGCCTTCGCGACGGTCGTGATCGGTGCCGTCGACGAGTTACTCGCCATCGGCCAAACACGTGAAGCGACCCAAGTCGGACGCAAAGCGGTCCGTGTCGCTCCCCTTCGGGAGGACGTCCACATCGCCCTGATCCGCGCCTTCGGCGCAGCCGGTCTCCCGGCCGAGGCGATGCGTCAATTCGAAGAGCTCGAGCGCCTCCTCGACGAGCATTGGGGGGAGACCCCTTCGGTCGCCGCAGAAAGGGCGCTGGCCGGACTGCCCCGAACCGAGGGAAGCACACCCCCGATCGAGGTCGACAAGGCCGTGGTCGAAGTCCCGACCTCGGAAGTCGTTCTCGTCTATCGCCCCGACTCAGGCGAGGATGCCGCGATCGCCGCGGATCTCGCCGTCGACCTCCGGGAGCAGGGCCTCAAGGTCGCCGACCTGCGCCTTGGCACGGGGCTTCAAGGCACGCAAGCCTACGTCGACCGACTCCGTTCCGCCGAGGCCGTGATCGTTCTCGCCTCGGACCAGGCGGCACAAAGCGAGACCGTCCTGTCCGCGATCGACGCGGCCTCGAGTTCCCACGCCGACGACGGACGTCCCCGACTTCTTTACCTCAAGGTGAGGGAGACCGACGCGATGGACGTCGAAGGGGCGATGCGCCTCTCCAGTCCGGCGTTAGCCGCACAAGAAGTCGTCGCGGCGCTCCGGGAGCCCGCTGCCAAACCCGAGCCTCCTCAGTGGCTCGAGCTGACCAGCGGCGCGGTTCGGATCGACTCCCACTTCTACATCGTGCGAGAGACCGACCACAAAGTCGAATCCGCGCTCCAGCGAGCCGATACCACCCTGCTGATCAAAGGTCCGCGCCAGATGGGCAAGACCTCGCTCCTCGGCCGGTGCCTGGCCTGGGCCCGGGAGAAGGGCTATAGAACGGCCATCACCGACTTTCAGACCCTCAGCACTCACCATTTGGCCAACGACGATCTCCTCTACCGATCCGTCGCCCACAAACTCGCTCGAGACATGAAAGTGCCGATCGACGTCGGCGACGGGTGGAACGCTTGGCTCGGCTCGAACAGCAACCTCGAGCAGCTCGTCGAAGACATCCTCGCCCAAGTCGATGGACCGGTCCTTTGGGCCATGGATGAGGCCGATCGGCTCTTCAACCAGCACTACACGAACGACTTCTTCGGGCTCCTGCGAGGCTGGCACAATCGCCGGACTCTCGAACCCCACAGTCCGTGGAGCCGCCTCACCCTCGCGATCACGTACGCGACCGAGGCCCACCTGTTCATCACCGATCTCAACCAGAGCCCGTTCAACGTGGGCCTCCGACTTGAGCTCAGCGACTTCGATCTTGACCAGATGGACGAACTGAACCGGCGCTACGCGAGCCCACTGAGTTCGAGCGACGAAGTCGCGGGCCTCACCGACCTCACCGGGGGGCACCCCTTCCTCTCCCGCAAGGCCTACGACTGGCTGGCAAGCGAGCGCCGACCACTCGACGACCTCGAGGCGATCGCCGCCCGCGAAGACGGTCCGTTCGCCGATCACCTCCACCGCATGCTGATCGCCCTGGGTCAGGACGCCCGAATGACCGATGAAGTGCGCCGCCTCCTTGCCGGCGAGCCGCTTCAGGGCCATGACAGCCCCTACCGCCTGACCTCCGGAGGACTGATTCGATGGGATGGGGAGGGCAAGGCAACCTTCCGGTCGCCGGTATACCGCGACTACCTCGCGTCGCACCTGCGCTAGCGCGGGTAGGGCGTGGTCCGCCAGCGGATGCACTCGCGACCCCGACTGATACTCACGAGCGTCGCGCCGCCATCGAGCCAGACGAGCACATTCACCTCGCCGGTGTGCCCCTCGAGGACCGTCAGGAGCCGGCTGGTTTCCATGTCCCAGATGCGAACCACGTTGTCGTCACCACAGCTCGCCAGGCGACGACCATCGGGAGATACCGCGGCGAAAACCGCCATGCCCGCATGCTGGGAGAATGTCTGAACCACCTTCCCCCGTTCGAGGTCGACGATCGCGACCGTCCCGCCGGCCCCGGCTACCGCGAGCTTCCGACCCTCGTCATATACAGTCCCACCATGCACCGTTTGAGGGACGAACGCATCCAAACGCCACTTCGTTCTGCCCACCGGGTCGATGCGGATCAACTGTCCCCGAATCAAGCCCACGACCACGTCCCCGTCGGGCAGGGGCCACATTTCAGTGGGCTGACTCGACATCGGTATCGCGTGGATCGCGCCAACTTCGTCGAGTCGATAACAGCCTCCTCCGACAACTCGAAAGAGCCATCCCGATCCCAACCGAACGACGGCAGCCGGGGGCTTCGGCAGCAGTGTCTGGGGAACGGATAGCCGGACCTCACCCGTGGCATCAAGGGAGTCGATTCGACCCGACTCGCTCACGAAGAATGCCGCCACAGTGGAATCAAGCTGCGGATTGACGTTCGGCAATGCCTCGCCCTCGATCGCGCGAGGCACCGCCTCATCGAGTGAATACCTTCGGAGTGGCTGGGCGGATTGTGCCACCACGAGCGTCCTGGTGGAGGTATCGATGATGGGGAGCGAATCGGACGGAAGCGGGATCTCCTGGCTGATCTCGCTCAGCCCCAACATTCGGCAGGCGTTGTAAGGTGCCAAGACAAGGGGGCGCTGAGGATTCAAGAACCCGTCCGTCACCCCGCGCACCCGACCGAACAGCCTGAACCCGGCCTCGTTACCCTCAAGCAGGTACGCAATGCCGTCGAGGGCCCCGACGCTGAGACGCCGACTGTCCGGCGTCCACGCCATGCGCCATGGCCGCGCTTCGGTGATCTTCTCGTCGAAAATCGGTCGCTCCGTCTTGAGATTCAGGATCCGAAGCATCCCGTCCCTGGTACCTTGGGCCAGTAGGGTCCCGTCCGGCGACAGGCTCACCGTATCCAAGAAGCCGGAGTACGGAAAACGCCGAACGATGCTGAGTGTTGCCTGATCGATGAGCCGAGCTTCAGTACCTCGATCGGTGTCTGATATCACCGCAATCGTACGATCCTCGGCCCCGAATGAGGGCCGCATGTACTGGGCTCCCTTTTCCGCTTGACGAACTCGTATCTTGCGAGCCTCGAGATCGTAGACAAAGAGCCCGGAGGGATTCGAGCCGGTGAAATAGCGTCCGTTCTGGCTGAGAGTCGCTTCTGCCCGCCAGAGAAACGGCTGGGCGTGGTCGCGCCAGAGCATGCGGCCCGTGGCCTTGTCGTAAACCGTCAGGGTGCCGCCCCACTGGATGTCGAGGATACGTCCACCCGGAAGCTCGCGCGCCATCGCCATGCGCGTCTCCTTTTCCGAGATCGGGGCCTCGATCCTGCCGAGAAGGGCACGGGACCCACTATCGAACCGCAGTATCTCCTCCGAGGTGCGTGCGATCACCTCGCTCCCATCGCGCGACCACCGCCAGTCCAGCGCCGGCTTGCCATCGAAGAGCACGCCCTCGGTCGCCAGGTGCTTCCAATAGCTCCACTCCCAACCCCGAGCGGGGTTGGATGCCTGTTCGTCGATGACGTCCTTGATGCCCTGCCAGTACCCATCCTGCCAGAACAGCGTGCACATCACCATGTTGCTGCAGTACGCCTCATACCTGGCCTCGTCACGCTGTACTTCGATGGCCCCGGCCAAACGAGCGTTGTTGGCTGCGATTCCGCCGAGGCCGGCGATCACCAGGATCGCGATGAGTGAGGTGGTCACCGTCGCCTTCCGCGCCGCCGCCCGCTGTCGCCTCAGCTCGGCGTCCGGGAGATTGGCGCGAATCCACTTCGGCCCGAAGACCGTCCGGTAGATCCGGTTGCGGGGCACGAGAACCCCGTCTTCCTGCTTGACTGCCCCACACAGGCGCAAAGCCGCGAGGTGCCACTCGCTGTCGTCGGCCAGCAGCCGGTTCCCGCGCAAGACCTGCTCATACGCATGCAGCAGCTGGGACCGAGACTCGGCCGGAGCGATCCCGGGGACCCGCGACTCCAGCAGCCGCCGCGAGACGTCCATGAGGTTCGGCTCCCGCTGGCGCGCTTCGGCGGTCAGATAGAGTGCCTTGACCTTGGCGTCGACCCCTGCCGGGCTCAGCGCCTGCGGGTCTTCCAGCACCGCCGCGCACACCGCCTGGGTCAGGAACGGGTGCCCCCCGGTCCAGTGCATCACTCGCCGCACGATCGCTCGGCCGTCGCACCCCGGTGGAAACGCGTTCTCATATGCAACCACGTCCTCGAGAGTGAAGTCGTTCAAGACGACACCGCGCCCGATGTTGAACGGTGTCGTCGTGACATCGGAGACCAGTTGGCTCGGCGTCGCCGAGCCGACGAGGCAGAAGCTCAACGCCTCGAACTCCGGTTCCAGTGTCCGACGGTTGAACGCATCCCGCAACCCCGAAAAGAACTCGTCGACCGAGAATGGGAGCGATCGGACGAAGTCGATCTCGTCGATGAAGATGACGAGCCGCCGTCCAGCCACCGCCGGCAGCACGACCTCCTGCAAAGAGGAAAGGAACCGCGCGAGCGGTCCAAAGGCCGTATGATCCGACCAGAACGCGAAAAGCTCCCGCTGGATTCCCAGTTGACGGCCGATCTGGTTCACGAGGGCGGCGTACCACTGCTCGACGGTCAGATTCGATCCGACGCGCTGAAGATCGATGTGGACGGTCGCCACGCCTCGCGCCTCCAGGTCGCGCACGACCCGAGACATCAGCGAGGTCTTCCCCTTCTGGCGGGAATCGAGGACGTAGACGAACTCTCCACGCAGAAGGGCCTGGAGCACATCGCTGTCGGCGGGTCGCACGACATAGCTCGGAGCGTCCATCGGGACGCTCCCACCGACTGCGAAAAAGCGATCGCCTGAAGCGGCGGACATCGAATTGAACACGGTTTTACCTCGGCGGGCTCTGATCTCCGTGGTAACCGTAGCGTTCGCGCTGTGACCGGAACGTGACCGGCGCGCAAAAAAAAGAGCCGCCGTGGGGGCCGCTCAGAGAGAGGGAGATTTGGCTTTCTTTGTTTCGTCTTGCCGCTTGTCGTGTTGCGACCACGACTCGGCTATGGCGATATGATCCGACATCGCTTGTGACGAAACTGTGACGGGACTGTGGGCGGGTCCCGTCACGGGCTCGTCACACCGTCGAAAGTACGGTTCCAGCAAGCCCGCCGCTTGCGGGAAGGAACCGACTCATGAAAAACGTACTCTCGCTCGTCGCACTTGCAGCCGCCGTCGGCGCCCAAGCCCAACGCGACCTCGACGCCACCGCGACGCTCGTCGCGTCGGCTCCCCTCGACTCGAAGGAAGGTTTCGGATCCTTCATCGCCGGTGGCTCGACCATCTACCAGAACATCCACAGCACGTGGAGCGGGGTTCGCGTACATGGCGGGGCCGCGAACGTCGGCGGCAACACCATCACGCGTCTGTCCGCGGATGACTTCCTGCCGATCTCGGGCGGCGACATCTGCAAGATCTACTTCACGGTCGGCAACGTCGGACCTGCAACGGTGACCGCACGCCCGCGCGTCCGGATCTACGCCGATTCCGGCACCTTTCTGCCCGGAACATACTTGCTCGGCTTGACGCCCGCACCGATCACGATCGCCCCCGGGACCGGCGCCATCTACTCGATTGCCCTGAATCCAGGAACGCTCGTGATCCCTCATGGCATCCACTGGGCGGGCCTCACCTTCGACAACGCCAACGGCTCGACCGGCGCAACGGCCGCCGGCCTCAACGGCCTGGGTCAGCTGCTGATGACTCCGCCCCAGATCGGATCGAGCACGGATATCGTGTTCGATACGCCCACGGGCGGCGGCTTTGCCCAGAACAACCCTCCCGGACATCCGGATTTCATCAACTCGAACCTCGGATGGCAATTCGATGCCGTTCCGGAGCCGGGCACCCTGCTTGCCCTCGGTGCCGGCATCGCCGGACTCGTGGCTCGACGGCGACGACACTCATCGTCACCTTATGGTGATCGAAAGGAGAACCTCTCATGAAAACACTGATGACCAGCCTCGCGCTGGCCGCAGCCTTTGCTGCCCATGCCCAGACCTTCTTCGTCACCCAGAACACTTCCAACTCGACCAGCAAACTCTATCGTTTCGGCACCAGCGGAGGAGTATCCACGTTTAACATGGGCGCCCGAGTCGTCGGCATGACCCGCGTTCCCGCTGGTTATGGCGTGGTCGGCAACATGAATGGTGGAGCCCAAGCGGGAAACATCATCGGCTTCGGGAACGGAGGTGTCTACCGCCTGGACAATCCTTTCTCAGCGAACCCGAGCTTCGCGCAGATCGGTTCCAGCACAGCCCTTTGCGCATCGCCCGTGTTTGCGAATGGGAGGCTTTGGGGAATCGGCGGTGACACGCCTGCGGGATCCTACATTACCGAGATCGACATGACCACCTTCAGCGAGATCAGCCGAGAGGCGACCGGGGTCATGGGCGGCCCCGGCGGGATGATCCACGTCGGCGGCAACACCTTCGGGTACGTCGAGTTTCAAACCGACAACTACTACCATTACACTCTGGGGAGCGGGAACGTGTCGACCACGGTCGGTCCGACCGTGAACCACGACTACGCGGGCCTTGAGGCGTACGGCGGAACGATTTATGCATCGTTCGCGATCCCGGCCGGCGCAGCCGGTGGCCCCTACATGGGCTTCGGCACCCTCGATCCGAACAATGGGTCCTACACCGAACTGAGGAATCTCGATGTCTACAATCTCGGCCAGACCGGCCTCGCGGTCGTCCCGGAACCGGCGACACTTGCGGTATTCGGACTTGGCGCCCTCGGCGCTATCGTGCGAAGACGGCGACGATCATAGACGGGGCGCTTGGGGGCCGTTCCGGCCCCCAAAGTTCCTATTTGGTCCGAGTCATCGAGAAGGTCACCTGATCCATCGCCATCCCCTGCTGGGCCGGCAGGTCGGTGATCACGCCCTCGACCTTGATCGCCGAGCCGTTCGAAACGGCGACCCACGATGTCACCTTCATCTTCATCGGCTTGTCGCCGGTCTGCTCACTCCAAACCTGGAGATCACCCACGATCTTCGCCTCGCCGGAGACAACACTCTCGAGTTTGAACGTGCCTTTGACCTTGTGCTTGGGCTTGTCCGGATCGGTTCGATCGACGGCGACCTCCTGACCGACCTTCATCTCGCCCTCGGCCAACATCGTCGCGAAGTTCATGAAGCCGGCCGGGCCTGAAGCCTTCAGCCCCACCGGCTGACCGAATCGAGTCATCCGTTGCGTCGTCGGGGGCGAAGCAGGCGGTGTGATCTTCTGCCCCATGGTGTCGATCTCCATCGCGCTCAGGGTCGTCTCAATGTCGGCATCCCCGTTGTCGTAGACCTTCTTCACGGCCTGCTTCAGGCTCGCGTCGATCGTGATCTCGCCCATCGCGCCCTTCATGGTCATCGACCATTTGTAGCTATCGGCTTGGCCGACGACGTAGTTGCGCGCGAGCTTGACCGTATCCTGGGCCGCCGCAATCGCGACAACGGCGACGACGGCGACGAAGAAAAGCGTTCGAATCTTCATGGTTACCTCTTGATCGGCACGCTACCCGATCGGGACGAGGCGGGCCATCGAGCGGTCCCAGTAAAATGGGCTTGGCGCACGCGCCAAGGAGTTGTAGAATGCCCCGCTATCACCGGCTCGGCCACCTTCCCGAAACCCGCCACATCCAGTTCCGAAAGCCCGACGGTTCCCTGTACCCGGAGCAGTTGTTCAGCACCCGGGGCTTCAGCGGACCGATGACGATCCTGCATCACAACTTCCTTCCCACCGAAGTCCAGGCTTGGCAAGACCTCGGCAACGTCCGCCCGACCTTCCTCGAGGCCGAGGCCCTGCGCCATCGACACCTCAAGACCGCCCGGATGGCCCCGAAGGACGACGCGATCACCGGCCGCATCCCCCTCATGGGGAATAACGACGTCGTCTGGTACCAGGTCTATGCCGCGGAGCAGATGGACCACTTCTACAAGAACGCGGAAGGCGACGAGCTCCTCTTCGTCCACGACGGCTCGGGGGTCATGGAGTCGATGTTCGGCAACGTCGCGTTCAAGCCGGGCGACTACCTCGTCGTGCCTCGCGGCACGATCTACCGACTTGTCTTCGACAAGCTCCCGGTTCGCATGCTCGCGATCGAGAGCCACGGCCCAGTCGAAGTCCCGCGCCGTTACCGTAACGAGTACGGCCAGCTTCTCGAAGACGCCCCGTACCATGAGCGCAACTTCCGCCCGCCGTCCGAGCTCATCACCCACGATGAACTCGGCGAGTACTTCGTCGATGTGAAGGCCCGGGGGCGCCTGACGCGCTACACCTACCGGTTCCATCCGCTCGACGTCGTCGGTTGGGATGGCTACGTGTACCCCTACGCGTTCAGCATCCATGACTTCTCTCCGATCGTCGGCAAGCTTCACATGCCGCCCCCGATCCACCAGACGTTCCAGGGTCACAACTTCGTGATCTGCTCGTTCTGCCCCCGGATCCTCGACTTCCATCCCCAGGCCATCGTGATCCCGTACAACCACTCGAACGTGGATTCCGACGAAGTCCTCTACTACTGCAACGACAAGTTCGGATCGCGCAAGGGGATCGAGGAGGGTTCGATCACCCTGCACCCCCTCGGCATCCCTCACGGCCCCCAGCCGGGAGCGGTCGAGGCGTCGATCGGCGCGACGCGCACGGAGGAGCTCGCGGTGATGCTCGACACGTACCACCCGCTCTACCTCACCGCGGAAGCGCTCGAAATCGAAGACCCGAACTACTGGAAGAGCTGGCAGACGGGCTGAGACACGAAGAAGCCCTG
>DKKT01000024.1 GCA_002455425.1 Chthonomonas sp. UBA6659
CCGCGGCGCGGGCCCGACCCCAGGCTCCCGCGCGCCGGGCGACGACCCCCAAGACCGCGCCGGCCAAGTCGCGAACCCCGAAAGCCGCTGTAGACAAGCCGACGGTCCGCAAGAGCCCCTACCCCCATCTCCGCTACCGGAACCATGTCGTCATGGCTCGATCCGGGCATCTCGGGCGCGCTCTGCGGGGCAACGAAGCGACCCACATCGTCATCGACGAGGCGGCGTACGTCCCCGAGGAGCTCATCACCGAGGTCGCGATGCCGATGCTCGCCACGACCGGAGGCTCACTCACCTTGATCGGCACCCCGAACGGGCTCAACCACTTTTGGCGGTTCTACAAGATGGGCGAGACCGGTGAGCACGGTATCTGGAGCCGAACTGGACCGAGCGCGGAGTCGCCCTACGTCTCGGCGAGCACTCTCGCGATCCAGCGTGAGTTGATCTCGGAACGGGCGTTTCGGGTCGAATACGAAGCCCAGTTCGTGGACAGCACGGGCTGCCTGTTCCGCACGGAGTCGATCGAGCGCTGTCTTGTGCCCGAACTTCCCGCCGAGGCAGTCCGGCCACCGTTCTGCATCGGGATCGACTGGGGCCGGTATCGCGACTATACGGCCCTCGTCGTCCTCGCCGGGTCGCGCGAGGGGGCTTACCTCGTCGAGACTCGGCGGTGGAGTGGTCTGGGATGGGCCGAGCAGTGCCGCCAGATCGCCGACTGTCTCGACCGATACCCTCAGAGCCGGGTGCTGTGCGACGCAACCGGGCTCGGCGATCCCGCGATCGAGCGACTTCGGGAAGAAGCGCCGCGCCATGCGATCCGCGGGCTCGTGATGACCGCGAGTTCGAAGTCGGAGATCGTGGAGGGCCTCGCGTGGCTGCTCGAAGCGGCGGCGCTGGGGCTGACGCCGGATCCGGACCTGCTCCGCGAGCTCCAGCACTTCGAGGCGCGGATGCTGCCCGGCGGGCATGTGGCGATGGAGGCGCGGAGCGGCTTCCACGACGACCTCGTTGTCGCGCTGGCGCTGGCGTGCCGCCAGTTGCCGCGCTCGGTGTCGCCGGGACTTTGGGTCGGACCGGCGCGCACGTTTTCCCGATTTGAAAGGAGTTCAGCATGCCTCACCTTCTCTCGCTCTTCAAGCGCCGCCGACGTCCGGAGCGGGGCGAAATCGCCCCCGCGCTGACCGCGGCGGAGCGCCATGCGCTCGCGATTCCGGGAGCGCCGCCGGGTCCGCTGCCGTACGCGACCCTCGACGCCATGGAGCGCGACGGGATGATCCAGACGGCGCTGACGATCAAGCGGCTCGCGGTCGTCGCCGCCGACTGGCGTCTCGTTCCCGCCGATGCGTCGGCGGAGGCGGCGCGCCGGCTCGACTTCGCCGCAGAGGCGTTCGAACGGATGGAGGGCTCGCCGCTGACGGTCCTCCTTGGTGCGATGGATGCTTTCGCCAAGGGCTGGTCGGTTCAGGAGCTGGTCTGGACGGAATCGGCGGGGCGGCTCTGGTTGGGGGCGGTGCGGCCGAAGGACCCCGCCCTGTTCGGCATCGAATCCGATCCGTTCGGTCGGATCACGGGGCTGCGCCTCCGCCTTCCGGGGGAAGCGGAGCGATCGCTTCCGCGCGACAAGTTCGCGATCTACGCGGCGCGGGGCGGCTACGGCCGACCGAAGGGGCGCAGCGATCTCGAGGCGGCGTACGGCCCGTGGCGATCGAAACAGGCTCTGCTCGGGGCCTGGCGCGTCCATCTCGAGCGCTACGCGTCGCCGACCGTGCTCGGCCGCTACGAGCGAGGCCTCTCTGCGGACGAGCAGGGCGCGATTCTCGGCGCCTTGCGGAGCTTGGCCGACAACACCGCGATCGTGTTTCCGAACGAGATCGAGATCGGTACGCTCGGCGGGCAGAGCGAGGCTTCGAGTGGCTTTCTCGACGCGATCGAATTCCATAACCGCGAGATCGCGCGGGCGATTCTCGGCCAGACGCTGACGACCGACGAAGGGCGGCGGGTCGGTTCGCTGGCACTCGGCAAGGTCCACCTCCAGGTGCTGTTGCTCCAGGTGAACGCGATCCGGCGCGAGTTGGCCGATTCGGTGATGACGGAGCAGATTCTGCGGCCCTTCATCGAGACCAACTTCGGACCCGGGTGGGTGCCCAAGTTCGAGTTCGCTCACGTCGGGGCCGATGCCTTCGCGACGGGTCGGCTGTGAGTGGCCGTGCTAGACTGATCCGCGCTTCGCGGCGGAGTGTCCGAAGGTGCGGTGTGGCCCATGGACTTGATCGAGTTTTCGAAGCAGAGTGCGGTCAGTTCGATGGAGATGTTCTTGCGCAACTTCTCCCATGTCCCCGACGACCGATTGCACTGGACCCCGAGCCAGACGGCGAAGTCGGCGATTCGGATCGCGGCGCACACCGCGCTCTATGCCCGGCGCTTCGCGCAAATGATCCGCGATCGTCGCCTCCCTGCCATCGAGAATCTGGGGGATTGGCTGGCCGAACGGGACGCCGAGGAAGTCGCCGTCACAACCCGGGAAGAGGTGGAGAGGCTCTTCCGCGAGGGCACGGCGGATGTGTGGGCGGCGCTCGAGACTCTGACGCCCGAAGAGATCGGAACCTCCCTCGATTCCGGCCAGGGCTGGTCGATGCCGATGAGCCACCTGATGGGCTTGCCCAGCCTTCACGCCGCACTTCACACCGGCCAAATCGACTTCCTGCAGACCTGCTGGGACGATCAGCACGTGTACGTCGGCTGATCGCCTGCCCCCGGCGACTTGCACGTTCCCGATCGCTTACGGATCGAAGCCAGGCGGGTTCTGAGGGGGCGGTGCCGCCGCCGGGGGTGCCGCCGGTGGCGGTGCCGTCGGAGGCCCGGAAGGAGGAGCCTGCGCCGGAGGCGGAGCCTGGGTGGGGGGTGGCGCTTGCGTCATTGGGGCGATCGGCTGCTGAGGCGGCGTTTGGGGCGCGATCGGACTCGGCATCGGCGTGGTCATCCGGGCCGCCGGTCCGGCGTGAACCACCGGGCGCGCGCCACGGCGTCCCAGGATGAACGCGACGCTGACGATCACGAGGACGAGCACCCCGCCCCCGGCCACGAGGACGAGCATGTTCATGCCCGGACTTTCGTCCTTGCCATCCATGATCGCCTTTTCGACGTCGGCCTTGGTGGCCGCGACCCAGGGCTGCCCCGGTTTGAGGGACTCGATCTGTCCCAGTTTCTCCTTGGCGAGCTTGTAATGCTTCTTGTCGGCGAGCTGGAGCGCTTCCCGATAGAGCTTGGTGATCTCGCTTTCTTTCGGGCTGATGTTGCCGCGGGCGAGGAACTCGCGGACGATCGTCGCGGGGACGACGAAGTTTGCACCGATCGCCGAGGTACCGGTCTTCTGGTCGATCAGGTTGAAGGTCGCGAGGCCGATGACGTTGCCGCGCCCGTCGAGGACGGGGCCGCCGCTGTTGCCGCCGCGGATGGCGGCGTCGGTCTGGATGACGTCCCACCCGTCGGCCATCTTCTTGCGGGCGCTGACGAGACCCTGTGTCATCGACGACTCGTTGATGCTCTTCTTATCGAATTCGGGGAAGAACGTGGCGTCGGCAGGGAACCCGATCGGATAGATGCGCTCTCCGACATCGAGGTCTTGGTCGTTGCCGAGGCGAAGGGTGGGGAAGTCGTTCCCCGCGACCTTGAGGATCGCGACGTCCTTGCCCGGGATCGGTTTGCCGACGGCGTTTTCGAGAACTTCGGCGGGTAGCGACTGGTTGGCGGTCGAGGCCCCGCTTCCTGCCCCGAAGTTGACCGAAACCTTGCGCTCGACGTTGTCGATGCGCATGGTCTCGACATAGAACTCGACGCAGGCCTTTCGGAGGAGCTCCTTCGTCTCCTCGTCCGCGCCGGGGAATTGCGAAAGGAGCGAGTTGACTTCCTCGTCCAGGAGTTGGGTGAGGGCGTTGTTGACGAGGCCCTGCTTCAGTTCGTCACCTTCAGTCATCACGACGTGCGCGTTCGTGACGACGTATCCGTCGGGGGTGACGAAGAACCCCGACCCGACACCGGACATGTTCGCGGTGTATTGGCGCGTACTTTCGGTCGCGACGAAGTAGTCGCGCCAATTCGTGAACAGCTCCTTGATCGCGGCATTGATGACGGATGCTTCGTCCGATCCGATCTGGCCCTGCTGGACCATGGTTGCGAGGCGCTGTTGGAGCGTCGCCTTCCGGTCTTCGGGGACGGTCACGTTGGGAACCTGAACGTTCGCCACGTAGTCGTTTACGATGAGAACGGTTCCAGGCTTGGCGAGTTCGGCGAGGCGCGAGGTCTTCAACTCGGCGTTTTCGTCGACACCCCCGGACTTGCACCCCGCGACGAACCCTAGCCCGATGACGAGGGCGGCGATGCCGGTGCCCCACCTGACAATCCTACAGCGACGCGTGCTCATGTTCTTCTTACGATAGTTGCACGCGATAGGGCGCGAATCCTGCCGAACTTCGGGCGTCGGGTCAGTACTGGCAGGCGAACGTCCCGCTCGTGAGGTCGATCGTGCGGCCTCCGGACGACATTGAGCCCGTGAACGTGCCGGTGAAGATACCGGAGGCATCGTCGATCGTGATCCGGAAGCTTGCGTCCGGCGTGAACGACGTGCCGTCGATGACGACGGTGACGTTGGCTTGGCTCCGGTCGTAGGTCGCGGGGACGACCGTCGGATTGGGAGTCACGATCGACACGCTGTCCCCGTTCTCGGTCGGGGTGCTGACGCTGATCGCGTTCGCGCTCTGGGTGGCCTTCCAGGTGTTGCCGCGGAAGGTGAGGCTCCCGGTCGAAAAGCCCTCGATGTAGCTCAGCCGGATCTCCGAGTTTTGGTTTCCGCCGCCTCCGCCGGTCCCTCCGCCACCACATCCGGCAAGGGCCATTGCGGCGACGGCGATGAGAGCGAGGACGAGGTGTTTCATGGCCTGACGATAGCACAAGGGCATGGGAGGGCGAGGAGGCGGGTGGTTCTTGGAAAGGGACCACCTCACCCGGTTCGCTGCGCTCACCGACCTCTCCCCCGGAGGCGGAGAGGTAATAGCCCCTCACTCGGTTCGCTGCGCTCGAACTGAC
>DKKT01000032.1 GCA_002455425.1 Chthonomonas sp. UBA6659
GCCATTGTGTACAGCGCGTTGCCAGGTCGCTGGGCGGTGCTTAGACGGTTCAACGAGTCGAAGGCGTAGGTGAAGAGACCGGTGCCGACGAGGTTCAAGCCTGTGCGATTCCCGTTCGGGTCGTAGGCATAGGCTTGCACGAAGCCGGTGGCGTCGGTTTGGCCAGTCTGGCGACCGAGGCCGTCGAAGCTGTAGGTCGTGGTCCCACCCCAGTCCGACATCGTGGTGCGACGCCCCACACGGTCGTACGCGTACGTGACGATCCTCGCGTCGGGAAGGCGTGTGACGGTGTTCTGGCCGGCGGCGTCGAAGGTGTAGGTGCGCACCCGGTTTGCCGCGTCCGCCATCGTGACGGTGCGCCCGGCAAGGTCGTAACCGAATTGCCGAGCGTTTTCGCCCAACTGGTTTTGCACGAGCGCGAGGCGGCCCACGCTGTCATAGACGCTCGTGACATAGCCCCCGTTCGCATCGCGCGTCGAAACAAGACGACTTTGCGAATCGTACGCGTATGTGGTCCGGAATCCCATCGCGTCGATGGTCGCTTCGGCGAGGTTCCGGTTCGAGAAGTACGCGGTGGTCGTCAACTTGCCGTTTGCGTCTTGGACGACGGCCGGTCGGGTTCGTCTATGTTTCAGAAGGCCGGTTCTCACCGCAAAGACTGATGGGCCATCTCCAGGAACTTCCCTTCTTGCAAGTGCTGCTCGCTTGCCGTAGCACAGATCAGCCCATTGTCGTCCACCACGACCAGAAAGTCCACGCCATTTGCTCCGCTCGGAAAGTATAAAGCAGTCCAATCTCGACCACCATAGTGAAACCTGCCTGTTTGCCGTGATGCATTGCCGAACAGCGGCTCTGACTCCTTCCACGGTCGCCCAGTCAAACGCATCTCGAGCGACGATAAGGATCGACGGAAAAGAGAGACCTCTCGCCAAAGATAGACCGAGAGGAAGGTGCCACAGAGAGCAACCCCAAGCAGGTAGTATGTTATCCGTCGCATGATCGTACCGTCCTTTTCGAGGATTGTTCGTTTGTTGCTTGCCTCGTCGTAGGTGTAGGAGCCTCGCGCGCTGCCCCAAGCGTCTTCTATCCTGCAGCAGGATCATATCAGTCATTAGATCTTGTCACAGGCTTAAGCAAGAGGGTTAGCAAGCCAGCGATGAGAGACCCAGACGGAATGATTATCTCCAGCGGTGCGAATGCTCCAAAGCGTCCTTGAGCCGCGCCGATGGCAAGCAGGAGATATGCTCCAACTGTAGCGAGAATGCTGAGATCAGCGAACGGCATTGTCGCCATCCGACGTATCTGCCGATGACGAATGGTGACAATGCCAAGAAGAGACATCGCGATTCCAGTGAAGGCGATGACTTGTGCCAAACTTGCCCACGCAGTACAGAGTCTAATTGAAATGGCAAGACACGCGAGAGCGTTCAATGCTATCAAGCAACGAAAAAAGAAAGTGGGCTGGGGTGCGAACCCTTCGCTCGAGGATGCCCTCACATCGGCTTCCTGCGGCGCTTAGACCGACAGCGATCGAATCGCTTTTTGATAATGTAGTCGAGGGACTCCTCTAGCGGGCACTCTACATGGCAACAGATCCGAATCTGACACTCCACACAGCACCAGTCTGGCAGGGGTTGTCCTCCCCCTGGTGTTGGATTGCCGCCTGGTCGGTTGCACTTCTTGTAGCAAGCATCCGTTGGCTTGCAGGATCGATAGATCTTGTTCAGGGCATTGCAGGAAGCCCAGCCTGAGCAATCACTTTCGCGGATGGCAGGTTTGCATACCAACGAGTACCAAAGGCAGACATCAAGGAAGCAATTGTATAGGGGATGTGACTTTGGAACACCAGTCAAACCGGGTGGATCGCAGATACAACCAGGTCCAAGGCCGAGCGGATCAATGAGCGTGGCTGCACTTCCGCTGACGTAAGCATACGCCGACTCTTGCGGCCAAAGTGCATCTTTGCTTGTCCAAACCGCGATCTGGGGACTCACATGCCTATTCCGAACGTACGAAACGTAACCTGCCCTGTACCCCCAACCCCCAATCCACAAGAACTTGGGATCCGGGCCAATGCCGGTCTTGAGCACCTGTTGGCCATAGCCCGACCAACGGTACGTATTCAGAATCTCCCCGCCTGATACGGTCGCCACCACGGAGCCGAGAGCGTCGGTAAGATAGTCGGTCGCGGCCACGCCGGGCATGTCGGGGACTTCGCCCATGATCTGTCCGTTGATCGTGTTATACGCTTTCCAGGCCATCAGCTCACCTCCCCCAGATAGTCCGTGTCATCCCATATCAGGGTCGTCACCGCGCCGTTAAGGGTGATCTCTTTGCGCCTTAGATTGTCGCCGTCATAGGCATACGTCGCCACCGTCGCCCCAGAATCCACGCGGGTCAGCCGGTTCTCTTCATCATAGCTCATCGTCAGGGCCTGGCCGGTGTCGAGGGACAGATTTTCAGGGGTCCGTCGCTGTCGGCGTGCTCGCAACCAGTAACCGACGAGCGGGACAAACAAGAGCCGCTCGCAACACAGCCAGGTGTACGGCGACTCTACCGCTGTGGTTTCAACATCACGATTTCGAGCCACTCCCGGCGAGGAGGAGCCTGTCCCTCCAGCGCCAGGTCTGCTCGTGAGGTCAAGGACGGCCGGCACCCCGCTCACGGGCAACGTCCGGGCCACTTCTCGGGTGGCCCTTAACCCTACATCGCCAGACGGTGCGACAACGGTGTTACTACGGTATTCACACGGTGTTCACATTTTGAGCCCTAGGTCTGCCTTTTGCGGCGGTCCCTTCCCGCATCGATGATTCTTTGGAGCCGATGGTGCCTGCAGTGGGAACCGTGGACCGCGCCGGCAGGGTTGCGCTTGGGGCAAGCGGTGCTCCAAAGGGAATACGGCGTGTTCATGACCGCCGGTGTCAAGCGCTGCGATTCCCGGCCGCGTCATAGGTCCACGAGTCATCCGCCGTGAACGACGATCCGCTTACTGAGGAGTCGTCGATCGTGGACGGGTGGTCATGGTGTTGTTGGAGCGAGGCCTCGATAATCTTCTCAGGTGCTGCAAGCAGCACACGGGGACTTCACGTGCGAGGAAACTTGAACGGCTTACCCTGAAGGGTCGCCCACTTCGTCTTTTGTGTTGCATCGAGGACGGAAAGGGCCTTCGATTCCGCGTCGCGACGAAAAGCCCGGATGCGGGTTTCGATCTTGGTTCGGACCTGGTCCGCGCGTTTTCCGGCTTCTTGCATAAGGTCGTTCGCTTCCTTCTCTGTCTTCGGCTTCTTCTTGCGCAAATCGGCCAGGGCCTTATCCATCTCTTGGCGTTCAAGCGCACTCGCCTTGTTTGCACCGGCGGAGAAGATTCCCTCGATTTGCTTGCGTTTCGCCTCGGACAGCCCGACTTGCTTGGCGACCTTGGGGTCGGCGAGTGCCGGCGTTCCCACTTCTTGGAGCGTGATCTCGCGCAGGCGTTTGAGTTGCGCCGCCGTGAGCTCTTTGAGGACTGCGGCACGGAGCTTCCGGTAGGCGGCCGAGGCCCGAGGGTCGAGGTCCTTCGGAGGATTCTTGGGATCGGCTTTTCTAGCCTTTTCGCCCAGCGCCTTCATCTCGGTGTTGTAGGCGTCGGCGAATCGGTTCATGGTCGCGCGCTGTTTCTCGGTGAGGCCGACCTCCTTCTGGACGGGTTTGGCCTGGAGGATGCCGATGTCGGCGATGTCGGCGTCGAAAGTCTGGCCTGCCACGAGGGCGGCGAATCCGAGGACCAGCGAAATGAGCACTGTGCGCATCGTATTGAACGTACCCGTCACGGGCACGCCTGCGTTACAGGTTCAGCCGTCGAATCGCCAATCGCCGCGAAAGTCACGAGTCAAAGAGCGATTCAAGACGACCTCTCTGAGGACCGCGAGAGGCATCTGATTCTCTCGAAGGATTCGATCGTGGAACTCACGTCGCGTGATCCCAGCGGCGTCCGCCTCACGGGCGAGGGCCCGGAGCTGGAGCCCACCGATCATGTACGCCAACTGGTAGAGCGGCGGGTAGTCGCCCGAGAAGGATCGACGGACCTCGCCTTCGGCGTTCGCTCGCTCGTGGCCGACCCGTTGGACGAGAAAGTCGATGCACTCGGCCGGCGACATCTCTCCGAGATGGAAGCGCAACGAGAAGACGATGCGGGCGCAACGATGCATCCGCCAAAACAGCATGCCGATCCGGTCCTCGGGGCCTCGCGCGAAGTCGAGGTCCCAGAGCAACATCTCCCAGTACAGGGCCCAGCCCTCGATCCAGAACGGGGTCCCGAACGCGCGACGGTAAGGTCGGTGACGGCGGAGCATGAAGAACTGCATGTGATGCCCCGGAATCAGTTCGTGCTGCACCGTGGCGCGCGAGAAGTGGGTGTTGTTGCCGCGCATGCTCATTCGCTTCTGGTCGTGCGTCATCGTGTCGGTCGGGAAGGAGACGATGATCGTTTCGCCACCGAGAAAGAACGGGCTGACCTTCTGGGCCTCCGCCGACATCATCTCCATCCGCCACGTCTCTTCGGCTAAGGGTGGGATCGTGAGCAAATCACGTTCCTTGAGGAACCGCACCGCCTCGATCGCGAGTTCGCGAACCACGCCGGGTTGTCCTCCGGGAGGTTCGTGGAGTCCTTTCACGTGCTCGACCGCATCCATCCAGACCTCAAAGCCGAGTTCCTTGGCGGCAAGGGTCATCTCCGCCTCGCACCATGCGTATTCCCGGTCACCGATCGCGATCAGCTCCTCCGGGGTGTACGGAATCATCTCGAGGGCGAGCGCTTCTTCGAGGGCCGTCCGCCCGATCGGGAGTCCGACAATCGCCTGGTCGTCATCGGCGGGGACACCGACCAGCTTCTCCCTCAGGGTCGCGGCGTAGCGCGTCAGGGCTTCCCGGGCATCGGCGACGGGCTTCGCCAGCCACCAGGAAAAGAGGGGATCGTAGCCTTCACCATGGGTGAACCAATCCATGAGGGCGTCGCGGAGCTTGACCGCCAGGGTTGAGGCCCGGTGGGCAAGGTGAGGAGGGGCCGCCAGGTGGCCGGTCTCGACGTCGGAGCGGCACTCATCCACCGTCCGCACGAGGTTCTGGATCGACTGGGCGGCGACCTCGGGTTCGATCGGATCGAAGTCGCGCCTCGCCTCTTCGAGTCGAGTCACGATTCCTGCGAAGGGCAGCAAGGATTCAAGTTCCCCGTCACGCGCTTCTTCATGGCGAAGATCGGAGAGGTCCCGTTCGATCCGCAGACGAAGCAGGGTGGCGTCGACTTTGCCGGCTTCGTCGAGCCCGTCGAAATCGAGGGCCTCCACTCGTGCCCGCCATGCCGCGAGGTGCTTTCCGAATCGTTGGCGACGAGAGGGCGAGAGCGGCGTCGGATACCGACGGTCGAGCGCCTCGAAGTCGGCGCAGAACTCCTCGACGAGGGGGAGCAGATCGCTCATCGCTTGGCCAACCCGGCCCGATCGAACGCTTGCCGCAGGTCGGCGAGGAGGTCGGTCGGGGTTTCAAGCCCATTGAACAGCCGGACCACCCACCGGCGCTCGTTCCATCCGATCGGATGCATCGTGAGGGGCACGCAGAGGCTCTCGAACCCGCCCCAACTGACGCCGAGCTGATAGAGTTCGAGCGCGTCTGCGAACGCGCGGATTTTGGCCTCGTCTTGGTCGACCGGCTCGAAGCTGAGGAGCCCACCCGATCCGCGCATCTGCTTCGTGAAAAGCTCTCGTTGAGGGAAGGTCGGCAGGCCGGGATGGAAGACCTGCGCGACTTCGGGCTGATCGAGGAGCCAGTTCGCGACGAAGTTGCCGACTTCCTGGTGGGCCTTCATGCGAATCGGTAGCGTCCGCACGCCACGAAGCATGAGCCAGGCAGGGAAGGGCGCGAGAATGCCGCCGAGGAGGGCGAGCTCATGCTGGATGATCGCGTCCATGCGCTCTTGACTCGTCATCATCGCGCCCGCGACGATGTCGCTGTGTCCGCCGAGGTACTTGGATGCGCTGTGGACGATGATGTCGACCCCGAAATCGGCCGGATTCTGGAAGATCGGCGAACTGTAGCTGTTATCGTGGATCGTGGCGATGCCCTTCGCCCGCGCGGTGGAGCAGATCGTCTCGAGATCCTGAAGCCGGAAGAGGATGCTGCCCGGCGATTCAAGGTAGATCGCCTTGGTCTCGGGACGGATGGCATCGAGCACGTCCTCCGGGCAGAGTCCCGCGACGAAGGTCGTCGTGACCCCGAACTTGGGGAGGTACTCCTCGAGGAACATCCGCGTCGGGCCGTAGCAGGTGTCGATCGCGACGACGTGACTGCCCGACTCTACGCAGTGCATGATCGCGGCGCTGATCGCGGCCATACCGCTTCCGAACACTTTGCCCGCCTCGCAGTGCTCCATTCGGGCGAGCTTTCTTTCCAGCATGTCGAGGGTCGGGTTCGAGATGCGGCTGTAGTTGTGCGGCTTGCGCTCCGCACCGGTGGCGTCGAACGACTTCTCAAACGCGGAGCAGTCTTCGTGGACGAAGAGCGAGGTTTGGAAGATCGGGGGAGTGACGGCACCCAGCACGTGCTCTTCCTCCCCGAGGTGCTGGATTTGGGATTCGAGCCCGAGACGGTCGTAGCGACTCATCGGCCAAGGTTATCCCAAAGGACGCGCGCCCGTCGGCGTCGATGCCAGGGGTCGTGGGCGCACGGATGGGTAGAGTGGCTTCCGGTGACGCGGTGAACGAGGCGAAGCTTTACATATTCGCGGGACTTCCGGGCAGCGGAAAAACGACGCTCGCACGCCTCCTCGCGCAACGCACCGGTGGTGCCCACCTGCGGATCGATACGATCGAGCAGGCTCTGAGGGACCTTTGCTCCGTCGACGTTCAGGGTGAGGGCTATCGCTTGGCATACCGAATTGCCGAGGACATCTTGAACGTCGGTGTCGGCGCGGTCGCCGATTCCTGCAATCCGATCGAACTCACCCGACGCGAGTGGGAAGCGACGGCGCGTCGAGCCCGCTCGCCGTATGTGAACATCGAAGTGATCTGCTCCGATCCCCGGCAGCATCGGGAGCGGGTCGAGACGCGAACTTCGACGATTCCGGGGCATCGGCTTCCGACCTGGTCCGAGGTCGAGACACGCGAGTACCACGCCTGGACGGTGGCGAGAATCGTCATCGATACCGCGGGGAAGACCCCGGGTGAGTGCATCGAGGAACTCCTCTCCCAAGTGTCGGACAAGACCGGCTAGGCTCAGCACCACCCAGGTCGATCCGGCAACCGACGGCTGCTGCGATACGGTGTCGAAACGGGATTCAAGAGAAAATTGCGTGGGCCACCCCCGGAATTCGGGGATTCCGTTCGTATAATGGACCCGGAGGGAGGGGTATGCATGGTTAGCAACACCATCTTGTACATTGCACTGATGTCGACGGGCCGGCTCAACGTCGCCCTGACCAAGGACCTTCTCTTGACGGTGCGTAAGCTGAAGAGCCGCTCGGGCTCGGTTGAGGGGATCGTCTTTCTCGAGGAGTTCGATTCTCTTCGCGCCGCTGCCGCACGTTTGGTCGAGCTGCGTTCGTTGGCCCCGACCGAGCTCTGGACCCTCGTCAAGGACGTCAATCCGCAGCTGTCGGATCTATCGGGCGAGTTCGTGCCGGTCGCCGCCACTTTCGACAGTCTGTCGTGGCTGATCGACGACTGGAGCGACGAGGGCGATGAGGGCGGCGGGGTGCTCGCCCGTCTTCGCAGAGGCCCGACGGGACCGATTCGTTCGAAAACCGCTTCGCACGCAGAAGGTCTCCCTGAGCTCTGGGCGCGGGAGCAAGAGTACCGCGCAGTATTCGGCGGCTGAGAAAGACGACAAAGGCGGCGCCGAATCCGTCCAGAATGGTGACATGAGCGATGCGAATCGCACCCAGATGCTCACCGACCCCCATCGCACCGTCATGGGTGCGCCCCCGTCGGCCGACCCGAACAAGACGATCATGGGGACGGCACCGACCCTGAACGCCACCCAGACCATCAAACCCGTCCAATGTCCGGTCTGCAAGACCTTCAATCCGGTCGGCGTGATGTTTTGTGTCGAGTGCGGCTTGATCTTCGATCGCGCTCTTCCCGGCGATGCATTCGGGGCGCCGACCGTGATCCTCCCGTGCCTCGTCGACGAGGCCGGTCGCGAGCATGCGCTGCGGCCCGGGCCGAACGTGATCGGACGCCAAGGCGATGTGCTCATCGAAGACGGACGAGTCAGCCGGCGGCACGCCCAGGTCATCTCCGAAGGGGATGCACTGTATGTGGAAGATCTGGGCAGTACCAACGGCACTTCGCTTAACGATGCTGCGGTGACCGCCGGCGAGCGCACGCACATTCAGTCCGGCGACAAGATTTCGGTTGGCGGCTACCTCTTGGTGCTCAGTCTTCCGGGCGAGTCGGCCAAGACCGCGATGGGCCTCTCGGGGCGCACGGCCGCGATCGCCGCTGCCCCGACCGTGGAAACCGCGGCGGCATGGCTCGAGGGTGGAGATCTTAAGTTCCGGCTCCACGACGGCACGAACACGTTCGGCCGCAAGGCCGACAACGACGTGCAGATTTCGGACCCTTACGTCTCCGGTCGCCACGGGACGATCGAGGTGACCGCCGAAGGAGTTTTCCTCACCGACACCGGGAGCACGAACGGAACGCTCCTCAACGAAGCCCGCCTCGAGCCGAATCGCAGAACTCAGATCGGACCCGACGACATCATCAAGCTCGGGGGTCTCGAACTTCGAGTCCGGGGCGCCAAGGAGCCGGCATGACCGAAGACACCACCGCCGAATACGCCTCGCCCGACCTGCTCCCGCCGGTCGACCTCCGTTACCGACCGGTCGTCACCGTCGCCTGCAAGACCGATCTCGGTCGGGTGCGCGAGAACAACGAGGACAAGTTCGAGTTCTTTCTCCCGGAGGAGGAGCGAGCGCTTGCCACGCGAGGTCTTGTGTTCCTCGTGTGCGACGGGATGGGCGGACACGCCGCCGGCCAGATCGCGAGCGAACTGACCTGCAAGACGTTCATCGACGTGTATCTCCATCATCCGAGTGAGGACCCCGAAGTCGCGGCTCGCGCGGCCGCTACGGCGGCGAATCGCTTCGTGATCGATGTTTCCCGCGCCGTTCCCGGTCGCAGTGGCATGGGAACGACCCTCAGCGCTCTCCTGTTGATCCAGGACCGTGCGCTCGTGGTTCAGGTCGGCGACTCCCGGATCTATCGTCTCCGAACCGGCGCATGCACGCTCTTGACCACGGACCACACGTGGGTGGAGGAGGCGATCGCATCCGGCGTGATCCAAGCGAGCGAGGCGAGCACGCACCCGTACCGCCATGTGCTCACGCGCGCCATCGGAACCGAGGCGACGGTCACGCCGGACGTCTTTTGGGCCGACGTCCAAGTCGGCGACACCTACCTCCTGTGCTCGGATGGCGTGATGAACCACGTCTCCGATGGCGAAATCGAGGACGTCCTCGCGCGGCATGCGCCGCCGATGGCGGCATGGAAGCTCGTCGCCCAGGCGCTGGCCGATGGGGGAAGCGACAACACAACCGTCGTCGTCGTGCGTGTGGACGACCTCGTTCAGCCTTAACGGGTACCCTCCCTACCCGCCATGCGACCCAAACTTCCCGTCGTCGTGATCGTCGGCCGGCCCAACGTCGGGAAGAGCACGCTGTTCAACCGCATCGTCGGCAAGCGTGTTGCCGTGGTCGAAGACAGCCCCGGCATCACCCGTGACCGTCTCTATGCCGAGACCCAGTCATCGGGCCGTCACTTCGTCGTCGTCGACACCGGCGGCATCTTGTTCATGGACGACGACCCGCTCGTCGAGCAGATACGGGTCCAAGCCCAGATCGCCCTCGCCGAGGCCGACGTGGTCCTCTTCCTGGTCGATGCGGCCGAGGGCATCAATCCCGCAGACATCGATCTGGCCAACCACCTGCGTGGCTTCAAGAAGCCGATCTTGGTCGTCGCCAACAAGGCCGACAACCCGAAACGAGAAGCGACCGCCGGTGAGTTCTACGAACTTGGGATCGGCGATGTCTACTCCGTTTCGGGCCTTCATGGGCGTGGTGTCCATGCGCTGATCGATCATGTCGTCGGCTTGCTCCCTCCGGTCGAAGTCCTTGCCGACGAGCGTGAGGAGATCCGCCTCGCGATCGTCGGACGGCCGAATGTCGGCAAATCTTCCTTGTTCAACGCCTTCACCGGCGAACAGCGTGCGATCGTCTCGAACATCCCGGGCACGACCCGCGATGCGATCGACACCCTGATCGAGTACCGTGACGAGCGATTCCGCCTCATCGACACCGCCGGCCTTCGACGACGCGGCAAGACCCAGGGAACAGTCGAGTACTACATGGCGCTCCGCGCCACCAACGCGATCGAGCGCGCTCAGTGCGCGCTGATCGTGATCGACGGCAACGACGGCCTAACCGACGGCGACAAGCGGATCGCGAAGATCGCTCATGACGAGGGGCGGGCACTTGTCGTCGCGGTCAACAAATGGGACCTGATCGAGCCGCCCGACGGCTATCCCCGTCGGCCGTCGCCGGAAAAGAAGGCGTTCGTCAAGCAGCTGCGAAACGAACATCCCGAGATCGCGTACGCCGCCATCTGCTTTACCAGCGCGATCGAAAGCGCGGGCCTCGAGCCGGTTCTCGACAAGGTGATTTCCAGCGTGGAGTCGTGGAACTTCCGAATCCAGACCGGGCCACTGAACCGACTGATCCAAGACGCGATGTTCTCGAGACCCTACACGTCGAAGGGCAAGATCTTCAAGGTGTATTACGCGACCCAGGTCGGTGCTCGGCCTCCGAGCTTCGTGCTTTTCTGCAACGATCCGGACCTCATGCACTTCTCGTACAAGCGCTACCTTGAAAACCAGATTCGCAAGATGTATCCGCTCGAGGGGACGCCGATCCGTGTGATTGCCCGCGAGCGCTCGAAGGACGAGCGCGATTGACGGAGGCTCCCTGGCGGCTAAGTGATGCCGTCGCGCCCGGGATTCGCGCTCTCAAAGCCCAGTGGGCGCCGATTCTCGTGGTTCAGATCCTCGCCGTGGGCCTGGTTCTCGGCTACTACCGCAGTGAGACCGTGCAGAGCGTCGCCCACACGCTATCGGTATGGAAGAAGGACGGCGGCTTGGTTGCCGCATTCGTGGCCGGGTTCTTCGCCGGCGGACTGCTCCCCGAGGTAGCGAAGGCGCTTGCCGGGCGGTTGGGTCGGCTCGATCGGAGTTGGCTTGGGCGAGCCGCGTTCACGGGCTTCGTCTACGGGGTGATCGGCCTTGAGGTCGACCTGTTCTATCGGTTTCAGGCCGTCGTCTTCGGGGAGGGAACGGACTTCGCGACCATCGCGATCAAGACCGCCGTCGACATGGCCCTCTTCGCGACTCTCGTCGCGATCCCGACGACCGTCTTCCTGTTCGATTGGCGGAAGGCGGGGTTCTCGTGGCGAGCGCTGAAGGGCGAACTGCGCCCGATCTGGTACCGCGACCGCGTACTTCCGGCTCTGATTCCGAATTGGGCGTTCTGGACTCCGGTTCTCCTGTGCGTGTACGCGATGCCGACGGATCTGCAGTTCGTGTTCTCCGTCGTGATGGAAGCGGCCTGGAGTCTGGTCTTCGTGTTCATCGCGACCGAAGGCGAGACCATGGCCTGATCATTCCAAGTATCCTCAAGACATGAAGTGGATCCAGAGCCTGGCTTTCGCCTCGATACTTTGCGGCGTTTCGGTTTCCATCGCACAAGCGCCCAGTCGGGGCACCGTCGCGATCTATCCGGTCATTTTCGACGAAACAGGGACCGAAACGTCGCGGGAGACGACGAAGAAGGCGATCTACGAGGTGATGCAGAAGGCGGGTTTCAAGCCGGTCGAAGAGCGCAAGGCGATGGCGGCTTGGGTCAACCTTGGTTTCGCGGACGCCACGATGGAAAGGCCGCCGACCGCCAAACAACTGACTCAGTTCGGAAAGGACACCGGTGCCAAGTACGTGGTCACCGCGACCGTCCATTTCCACACGCGATCGATCTGGGTCAACCTGGGTCCAAAGACCATCTCGACCTGCGACGTCACGGTCACGATCGTCGATCCGAAGACCGCCAAGATCGCCTACGAGAAGCAGGCCTCGGGCCGCAGCGACGAGAAGAGCGATCCGATCAAGGTGGCCGGGGCGGTGCTGATCAGTCCACTCGTCACCGCGGTCAGCGGCGGCCCGAAGACGCCGCAAGAGAGTCGCGCGGGTCAGATCGCGGTCGCCAACGCGTTGTACAAGTTCGTCGTTCCGAAGTAGCCTAGCCGGCGGCGAGCCAAGCGGCTTCGATCGCCGCGATGTCGATCTTCGTTTGGGAGATGAGCATCTGGAACGCGGCTTCGGCTTGGGCGGGAGTCCCGGCCGTCATCCACTCGGTGTACCGGCTCGGCGTGACCTGCCAGGTCACGCCGAATCGGTCCATCAGCCAGCCGCACGCGTGTTCGGTACCGCCTTCGCCGAGGGCCGACCAATAGCGGTCGATCTCTTCCTGGGTNNTAGCGGTCGATCTCTTCCTGGGTATCGCAAAAGAGCATGAAGCTCGTCGCCATCGAGAATGCGCACTCGGGTCCCCCACTGATGAGCAGGAACTCGGTTCCGTGGATTCTCAGGGACGTGGCGATGTGCGCCCCGTCCGGTGAGCGTTGCTCGAGGACGGTCTCGGCATCAGGGAAAACGCCGAGGTAGAAGCGAATCGCTTCTTCGGCTCCCTGGGGAAAGAGAAGGGCAATGGCGGCGGGTCGGCTCATGGGCCGACTCTACCTGGCGTTTCAGCCGCGCGAGCGGCGCGACATCATGCGATTGCGTCGCTTGTCCTGCCCCAAGCGCCCGTCGCTCGTCCCGAGCAGACGCCGCAGCGCGTCGATCTCGTCGCGGACTTCCGCCGCCTTCTCGAACTCCATCTCCTTCGCATAGGCTTTCATCCGGCGCTCGAGGTTGTCGATCAGCATCGGCAGGTCTTCGAGCCGGATCGGAGCTCCCTGATCGTCGAGGAGGACCGTCGGGACGTCGTCGCCATATTGCGCGGCGACTTCGGCGACGGCATCGTATGCGCGGACGGTCTCCCGTACGATCTTCTTCACGGTCTGGGGCGACACACCGTGCTCATCGTTGTAGCGCTGCTGGATCTCGCGGCGTCGATCCGTTTCCGCGATCGCGCGCTGCATGGAGCCTGTCACCTCGTCCGCGTAGAGGATGACTCTGCCGCCGACATTCCGTGCCGCGCGTCCGATCGTCTGGACGAGCGACGTCTCCGATCTGAGGAAGCCTTCCTTGTCGGCGTCGAGAATCGCGACGAGCGTCACCTCGGGGAGATCGAGGCCTTCACGAAGGAGGTTGACCCCGACGATGACGTCGTAGACCCCAAGCCGGAGATCGCGCAGGATTTCGGGCCGTTCGAGGGAGTGGACGTTGGAGTGGATGTACTGGACCTTGACCCCGACGTCCTGAAGATATCCGGTCAGGTCCTCGGCCATCTTCTTGGTCAGGGTCGTGACGAGCGTGCGCTCGCTGCGGCCCACGCGATCGGTGATCTCGCCGATCAGGTCGTCGATCTGACCCTTGGTCGGGCGGATGTCGACGTCGGGATCGACGATGTAGGTCGGGCGGATGATCTGCTCCGCGATTTGGGCCTGAGACTCTTGCTCGAACGGCCCCGGGGTCGCGCTGACGAACACCACTTGTGGCACCCGCTCCAGGAACTCGTCGAACTTGAGGGGCCGGTTGTCGAGCGCGCTCGGCAATCGGAAGCCGTAATCGACGAGCACTGACTTCCGCTGGAAGTCGCCGTTGTACATCGCGCGGATTTGTGGGATCGTCTGATGCGACTCGTCGATGAACACGATCGCATCGGATGGAAGAAAGTCGAGCAGAGTGTACGGCGGCGACCCGGGCTCGCGACCGTCGAAGTAGCGCGAATAGTTCTCGATTCCGTTGCAGTAGCCGACCTCGCGCATCATCTCGAGGTCGAAGTCGACGCGTTGCTTGAGGCGTTGGGCTTCCAGGAGCTTGTTCTCGGCTTGGAAACGCGTGATCTGGGTATCGCGTTCAACCAGGATCTGGTCGATGACCGACTCCATCCGCTCCCAAGGCGTGACATAGTGCGTCGCGGGAAACACGGAAATCCGCATCGGCTCATCGAGAACCTCGCCCGTCAAGGGGTCCATCAGGCGGATCCGCTCGACCGTGTCCCCGAAGAACTCGACCCGCGTGACGATCTCTTCGTCCTTGGGCTGAACCTCGAGAGTGTCGCCACGGACTCGGAACGTCCCTCGCTCGAGGATCATATCGTTCCGAGTGAACTGCATTCCCACGAGCTTCTTGAGCGCCTCCTGGAGATCGAACGGCTGCCCTGTCTCGAACGTGATGACCGACTCCGCGTAGGTGTCCGGCGAGCCGAGTCCATAAATGCAGCTGACGCTGGCCACGATGATCACGTCCCGTCGTTCGAGAAGTGCCTGGGTCGCGGCGTGGCGGAGGCGATCGATCTCCTCGTTGGTACTCGAGTCTTTCTCGATGTAGAGGTCGTTCTGCGGGACGTAGGCTTCGGGCTGGTAGTAGTCGTAGTAGCTGATGAAGTAGTGAACGGCGTTGTCGGGGAAGAACGCCCGAAACTCCTGACACAGCTGGGCGGCCAGGGTCTTGTTGTGGGCCATGACCAAAGCCGGCCGCTGGGAGCGCTCGATCACGCTCGCCATCGTGAACGTCTTACCCGTCCCGGTAGCGCCGAGCAACGTCTGAAACCGAAAACCGGCATCGAGTCCCTCCAGAAGCGTCGCGATCGCGCTCGCCTGATCCCCCTTGGGCTCAAAGGCCCCCGAGAGTCGGAACGGCGTATCGAAGCTGACGATCTGCATGGGCTCGTAACAGACTACACCGCGATCGCGGCTCGCGTTCCGGTTTCCCGCCATCTCGGCCAAGAGAGGGAGAGCGTCGGTCAGGCCGCCCCCAGGCCTGGAGAGCCGTCCATCCATGTGAGTGATCCGCTCCCGGGGGACGGAGGGGGTCTGGAACATCGGGAGACGCACTCCACACCGGAACCCCAC
>DKKT01000012.1 GCA_002455425.1 Chthonomonas sp. UBA6659
AGCGCTCCGAGGCCACCGGCGAGGGCGATCATCGTTCCCGGCTCGGGAACGACGTGGAAGCTGGCTCCGTTCAGCAGGACACTATACGTACCGGTCCCTCCGGTGCCGGCCCAACCGCTCAGGGGGCTGGCAGCACCAGGGCCATCAGGGGCGCGCTCAGTTGTGAACGGCGTGTCCGCCCAGATTTCTCCGCCAACGCTCGTCGCATCACGGTCCCAGCCCGAGACGCCGATGAAGTAGATACCGTTATAGGTCAGGAACGTGCTGGTAAGCGTCGATCGCGCGCCCCCGCCGGAGTCGTCGTTGAACGTGACACCCAGGCCGTTCGCGTTGAAAAGGAAGAGCTGGGTGTCGCTGAGCGAGCCCGGCTGACCGACCGTCGTCGCTCGGAACTGGGTGAAGTCGTGCACGTAGATGCAGTACAGATCAGCGTCGGTGCTGTTGCCAATCGCGCCGTTGATCCGATCGAGGGAGCCGGCGCCGACCGTGATTTGTCCGGGGACGAGGTCAGGAGCATCCGGAATCTCATTCCAGTCTCCGGCGAAGGCAGAAGCGGCAGACAGTGACAAAGAAAGCAGGAAGATTTTCTTCATTACGAAACGTCCTCTCCAAGTTCACGCGCAAGGCGCGGTAATGTACATTCAATGGTGGGGAGAGGATTGTGACACCGCGAACCGGTATCCTCGTAATTATGCGGGATTGAAGCGACACTTAGGTGTCGAAAAGGCTCACTTCGGGCCCATAGAGAGTTGAGGTTCGAGGGAAAAGTCAACCATAGACCCAGGTGAAACAGGAAGGCGGCTCTCCCGTATCGGGGAGAGCTGCCTGAGGATGCGAGAGACCGCGGCGGTTTACTTCGCGTTGCGGCGTCGGCGCATGAGGAGCGCTCCGAGGCCACCGGCGAGCGCGAGCATCGTGCCCGGCTCGGGAACAACGTTGAAGGTCATGGCCCGGAAGGTACTCGCGGCGTGGGCGCCCGAATACACCGTTGTTCCGTTGACCTGAAGATTCAGGTTCCCGGTTGCCGTACCCGCGCCCGCGAAGCCGTTCACGAACGTGGAGTTGTAGCCGCTCGCCAGCAGGACGTAGGAACCGACCGCCAGGACGCCCGGGTTGATCTGGCTCTGGAGCCCGCCGGAATCGTCGTTTTCGGCGAGTTTGGTTCCGGTCGACGTATAGAGCGCGATCTCGGTGTCGAAGTTCGACGTGAACGTGTCCATCGTGAAGTTCGTGCCGAACGTGTAGTTGCCGAGCGACGTCGTCGTTGCGTTGCTGAAATTGAACTCGACGTTGCTCCAGGTCGCATCGATGCCGGAGTCATTGAAGCTCTCGAACGCCTCGAACTGGAAGTTGTTGCCGGTGTTCGCCCAAGCGAAGAGCCCGGTTGTGGCGGCAACGGAGATCGTTCCGGTGAAGTTGCCGGTCGTCGACGGCTGGAAGTTGACGGCGTACGGGAATCCGGTGTTGCGAATCTGCCAGCGGGCTTCGCTCGCGAACGTACCGGTGTTGACCTCGGTCAGGTCGCCGCGGAAGGAAAGCTGGCCGAAGATCGCGTTGGGATCGTTGTAGGTGGCCGGTATGGTGTCGTTGTTGGCGCCACCGACGGCAGAGTCCGAACGGATCGGTCCGGTCGCGTTGACGACCCACGCATGGGACGCGGTCGCGATACCGGCGAGAAGCGTAAGAGACAGAACCCTTTTCATGACAGCGAAATCTCCTCATCCCAGGGGGTTGCCCTGGACCAAAACTCGCGCGCAAGACGCGCTAATGTTCATTCAGGCCAGGGCACGAGTTTGTGACTGCACTTGCCGGCTTCCCCGTGATTTTTCGGGGTTGAAACGACACTTACTTGTCGCCGGGAGTCGGGACGATTCTGCGGATCGTGACCCGTGCACCTTCGAATGCCGAAGGATTCCTGAGTTCAATCGAACCATCGGCTTGTCGCCGCAAGGTGACCGGCCGTTTCATCGCCTCGGCCGCTGAGCCCATGGCCGCAATCGGCCGGTCCATGAACGTCTTAACCCGGAGTGTCGCTTCGTCGCCCGAAGTCGTGTAGTCGCCGGTCATGGGATTGCCGCCTTCGATGAGTGTGAACGTGCCGTCCGGCCTGAGATCGAGCCGGACCATGCCCATCGTGCGGATCAGGGCCGGATTGGCTCCTTGGGGCACGGCCAGGTCGCGATTGCCTTCGTACTGCCCAGTCCAGGACCGGCCCCCGCACCCGAGGGCGAACGCCATAATCCAAGCCATGAGCGCCAGCGCCCCTAGCCGCCACGCCGAAATGGGTCTCACCGATTTCGAGTATGCCCGCATCGTCGATCTCATGGGGCGCGAGCCGTCTCTCACCGAACTGGGCATGTTCGCGGTCATGTGGAGCGAACACTGCGGTTACAAGTACTCACGTCCCGTGCTTGCGTACTTCAAGAGATATCGCGAAGCGCTCGAAGGTTCCGGATTCGAGAACGCCGGCATCGTGCCGATCGGCGACGGGCTCGGCGTCACGATGAAGATCGAGTCGCACAACCATCCGTCGGCGGTCGAGCCATATCAGGGCGCGGCCACCGGAGTCGGGGGGATTATCCGCGACATCTTCACGATGGGTGCGCGCCCGATCGCCTCGCTGAACTCCCTGAGGTTCGGGCCGATCCGGCGCGACCCGAACACCGACGGCGGCCAGTCCGACGAGGTGATCGCACGGAACCGCTACCTGTTCGAGCATGTCGTCGCGGGCATCGCCGGATACGGCAATTGCGTGGGCGTGCCCACCGTGGCGGGCGAGGTCTCCTTCCACCCTCGCTACAGCGGCAATCCGCTCGTCAATGCGATGTGTGTCGGCCTCGTTCGCCTCGAGGAGGTCGCCACGGCCAAAGCCGAAGGGATCGGCAACCCCGTGATCTACCTCGGCTCGGCGACGGGCAAGGACGGCATCCATGGCGCCACGTTCGCGAGTGAGACCCTGGGGGAGGACAGCGACGCGAAGCGGCCGAACGTGCAGATCGGCGACCCGTTCGCGGAGAAGCTGCTGATCGAGGCGACCCTTGAGGCTCTCGCCACCGGTGCCGTCGTCGCGATCCAGGACATGGGTGCGGCCGGACTGACCTGCAGCACGATCGAGATGGCGGCCAAAGGGGACGTCGGGATGGAGGTCGATCTCGATCGGGTCCCGATGCGCGAATCCGACATGAGCGCGTACGAACTGATGCTGAGCGAAAGCCAGGAGCGGATGCTCGCCGTCACCGCTCAGGGTCGTGAACATGAGGTGATCGACGTCTTTCGCAAATGGGGCGTCCACGCCGTCGTCATCGGTCACGTGACCGACACCGGTGTCGTCCGGGTTCGGCGGCATGGCCGGGTCGAGGCGGAAGTCAAAGCGAAGCACCTTGCCGACGAGTGCCCGACCTACCGCACCGAGATCCGCGAGCCCGAGTACCATCGCCGTGCTCTCGCCTTCGACCCGACGGGACTGCCGGACGTAGACGTCGACAAGGCACTGGTGACGCTGCTCGCGAATCCGGATATCGCCTCGAAGCGCTGGGTCTTCGAGCAATACGATCAGGATGTGCAAACCCAAACCGCGTTGGGACCGGGGGCGGGCGATGCAGCGGTCATGGCCCCGCGCGGAACTGAAAAGGGGCTAGCGCTCAAGGTCGATGGCAGCGGGCGTCAGGTCTACTTCGATCCGTATGTCGGGGGTGTGCTCGCGGTCGCGGAGGCGGCGCGGAACGTCGCTTGCACGGGTGCGCGCCCTGTCGCCGCCACCGACGGACTGAACTTCGGGAATCCCCAACTGCCGCACGTCTACTGGCAGTTCGAGCGGGCCGTGAAGGGGATCGCCGATGCCGCCGAGGCCCTGGGGACGCCGGTCATCAGCGGCAACGTGAGCTTCTACAACGAGAGCGAACTCGGCGAAGTCCTCCCGACTCCGATGATCGGGGTCCTCGGTGTCCTCGAGCACGTGGCGAAGAGGATCGGGATGGCTCCGCGGATGGGGGATCGGATCGGCCTCCTTTGGATCGACCAACCGGTGCGACAGGGCGGCCTCGGTGCCTCCCAGTTCCTCGCCGCCGTCCACGGGATGGACGACGGCGTTCCATCGCCGACCGATCCGGCGGCCGAGCGTCGCCTGTGCCATCTTCTCGCCGACCTCGTGGAGGCCGGCGCGATCACTGCGGCACACGATATCAGCGAAGGAGGGCTCGCCGTGACCCTGAGCGAGATGGCGATCGCGAGTGGATTCGGGCTGGAGCTCGATCTCGGCGAGGCGATGGAAGCGTTCGAGGGCCAGTCGACCCGAGCCGCGACCTGGTTCGGCGAGACCCCGGGACGGGTGGTGGTCAGCTTCGCGGCCGAGCATGGTGCAGCCATCGCCGCCCGTGCCGCCGATTCGGGTATCCGGATGGCTCCCCTGGGACAAGTGGGAGGCGACGCGCTTGTCGGCGTTGGGGACGCCGCCATACCCTTGGGCAAGCTCGCCCGAGCCTATTCGAGTCTGGGAGACGCATGACCGACAAGGAGCGGATCCTCCTCATCGTTCCCGAGGAGTTGATCGGTGAGCGAGTCCTGGTCCGGGCCTGCAGGCAAGGGGATGGCCCTGCGATTCACGCGGCGATCGAGGAGTCTCGCGATCACCTCTGGCCAGGAATGCCTTGGGTCGAGAAGATGGTCGACGTCGAGGATTGCGAGACGTATGTTCGTCGGCGAATCGCCGACTTCATCCTTCGACTCGACCTGACCTACGGCATCTGGGAACCGACGACCGGCCGCTATCTCGGGGGAACCGGGCTTCACCGAATCGACTGGGATGTGCGTTCCTTTGAAATCGGATACTGGATTCGGAAGTCAGACGAAGGTCGCGGCTTCGTGACCGACGCCGTGCGTCTGCTCACCGCGATGGCGTTCGGTCAGCTTGAGGCTTCGCGCGTCTTCCTACGCGTCACCGAGTCCAACGAGCGGAGTTGGCGGATTCCCGAACGCCTCGGATTCGCGCACGAAGGCACGATTGCGAACGAGATCCGCGACGCCGAGGGCACGCTTCACCCGATTCGATACTATGGGATGACGGTGGAGCGCTGGCGGACCCTCAGGTGAACTGAAATTCGGGCGCGCCGAACAGCAGTCTGCACACAGTCAGGGCGACCCGATTCGCGTTCTGCGCGGTGACCACGCCCTCGGACGCGTCCCGGGCGGCCTTCTCCAGCTGTTGGATCTTGGCCGCCGGCATCTCCGCGTCGAACACGCTGAGAAGCGTCTGGACGGCACCCGACGGGGAGTCGTCGGCGAAGAGGCTCGCGGCAGGGTAGCGTACGGAACCGACTCGGCCCGCGTTGCCGCCCCCGCCACCAAGCTGAGGCGCGACGAACAGACGGTCGGCCCACTTGATCCGCTCGACCATCGTGGCCGACGAAATCCATGCGGCTCCACCGTCCCAGCCGGCGACGTCGGGTGGCCAGAGGAGCTCCATGCCCATCGCCTTGGTGGCGTTCATGGCCGCAGCCGCCGGGGCGAGAGCGGTCAGCGGAATGCGGCCCTCCTCGTTGACGACGGCGGCGGCCATCATTCGGCTTCCGACCCCGAGGCTACGAAGAGAAGCGATACAGAAATCGACCGGATTCTTGTAGATTTTTCGTGCCGCCTTGTCCGAATAGAACTCGGGAGATTCCATGATCGCGCGAACCAAGACCGCAATATCCAATCCTGAGTTTCTAAACTTGCTCGAAAGTCGGGCAAGCACAGCGGGTTCCGGGTTCGGGTATGCGAACCACTCCCACATCTTGAGGGCGATGTACTCCGACGTGCGAGGGTTGCCGACGAGGATGCCAAGCACATCCTCTCCCGAGAACGGACCAGAGTTGCCGAGGAGCGTTTTGACCCCACTGTCGTGCTGGTTCTCGCGGAGGACGAAGCGAGCGTTGCGTGCCGGTTTCTCGAGCTGAATCCCTCGCGGTCCGGTTCCGTAGCTCCAGCCGGTAAAGGCTCGCGCGACTTCCTGGATGTCCTTCTCCGTGTAATGGCCGATCCCGAGTGTGAAGAGCTCCATTACCTCGCGGGCGAAGTTCTCGTTCGGCTTGCCTTTGACGTTGAACTGGTTGTCGAGCCAGTAGAGCATCGCCGGGTCTTTGCTGACTTCGGTCAGGAGGGTCAGGAACTTGCCGTTACAGTTCGCCCGAAGCGTCTCGAGTTGTGCATACATCGCCCTCGGAACATCTACTTTGGCCGCGCTCGTGGCGAAGTGGTCGTGCCAAAACAGCGTGAGCTTCTCTTGGAGCGGGCGTCGGGTTGCGACGAGGCGCGCGTACCACCAGACCTGCAGGGCACGCATGTTCACGAAGCCGTTGTTGTTCGAGAGCGCTTCGATCGGCACCGCGAACCCTTCGTCGACGTTCTTGAAGTCGAGGAGGCGGTCGATCGCGCCCTTCAGCCCCTCTTTGCCGTAGCACTCGATCTCAGCCTCGGATGCGCCGAGGCCGAAGCGGCGGAGGAGATGGGCGACTTTCTGCTGCTCGGTCTGCAAGGGCATGGCGGTAGGGACGTCGGATTTTTGCATCGGTTCAACGGCTCCACGTACTAGAATCGGACATCGACAGTCGAGACACCACCATCGAGGCGATCGTACTCCGTCGGGAGGACCGCGGCGAAGCGGATCGCCGCCTCACGCTCCTCGATCGGAGCGGCGGAAAGCACTATGCGACCGCGAAGGGTGCGCGCAAGGCGGGCTCTCGCCTTTCCGGATCGAGCGAGCCGCTGGTCCACGCGATCTTCCATCTCGCCGCCGGTCGGCGCGCGGGAGTGGTGACCCAGGTCCAGCCGCTCACGTCGTACCCTGGGCTTCGGGCCGATTACGAACGCCTGTCGCTCGGGATGGCGCTCCTCGAGTGGATCGACGCGGTGGTCCAATCGGGGCAAACCGAGCCGGGCGTGTTCGAGACCCTGGATCGGTCGCTGCGAGCTCTCGAAGAGCACGAAGCGCCCTTGGTGGCCCACATCTGGGCCATGTCGCGGCTCATGGAATGCGAAGGCGTCCTCCCGAGTTGGCACCGGTGCGTGGCGACGGGTTCGCCGGTCACCGAGGATCCCGCCTTTGTGACGATCGAAGGGGGAGGGTATGTCTGTCTGGAAGCCTCGCTCGAATTCCGGGATCGCTTTCCGATGCCCGCGGAGGTCCTGATCGGCCTCGCGAAGACGGCGGAACGAGACGAGCCCCCTCCACGCCTGCGGCACGATCGGGCGTGCTTGCGGCTGTTACTTCGATTCGCCCGCGCAGCTGCCCACCGGGACCTCCCGGCTTCGGACGCTCTCCTGGCTGTGATCGAAGGCTGACGCCACCTTGTGGAAAACCCACGGTTGACTTTCGGCCCCCTCTATTATAGTATACACACATCTACTAGTGAGGGGAACCCATGGTCGCTTTTCAGGATGTCGCCGAAGAGGCGACCCGACTCATCGCCACGTGCGAACAGAACCGCGAGGCACCGTTCTACAGCGAAAGCACGTTCAGTCGCCGCCTCCGGTATGCGGCCCAACGACAAAGCCGGATTCCCTTTCGCTCCCGCGATCCCGGCGTGGACTACCTGCGTCGCCAGGAGTGGCAGCGGATCGTCGATCGCGCCCGGCTGACTCCGAAGCAACAAGCCGTAATCGTCGCGCGTCTGAACGGGTGGACGTTCGAGGAAATCGGCCGCCGGTTCGGTCACACGAAGCAGGCGGCGCAGAACGTCTTCCGTCAAGCGGCGGCGAAGCTGGTCCGGGCTTGGAACGACGAGCCGCTGACGGGAATGGCCGATGCCTACCGCGAGGATCTGAAACGGGGGAGTCGAGGCCCCGTGCAAGGGTAGACTGCGGGTTCAAATCGGCGCGAGGGACGGGTCCACCTCCGCCACGGAGGCACGCGATGATCGAATGCGCACAGTGCGGAAAGCAGAATACGATCGACGGCCGATTCTGCCGTTCCTGCGGGGTGGAGTTTCCGCAGTCATTGCTTGCCGCGGGCCGAGAGTCTCTGGAATCGACGCTGCGGGATGCCCACGATCTGCTCGGCAAAGGTCGCTTTCAGGAAGCGACGCTGTTGGCCGAATCGGCCCATGAGAGCGACCCGAGCTCGGCTGCGGCCCTTTCCCTTCTCGGCGAATGCCACGAGCGGGCCGGTCGTTACGATCTGGCGCTCGAGTACTTCGAGCGAGCGGCCGCGTTGAACCCCGATTCGAATCTCGACAAGCTGAAGGTTCAGCGTCTGCGCAAGGTGATCGCGTCGCAAGACTTGGTCGAACCGACGGGCTCGAGTTCGAACCGCAACGCGCTCTTCGCCGCGATCGCGGCCGTGGTCCTCGTCGTTTCGCTCGGCGCGGCGTTCGCGATCGGCGCCAATACGGCCGGGGGCGCGGCGAAGGCTCCCTCCACGATCGAGCCGATCACCGAAGCCGCCAAGACCGACAGCCGGCCGTTTGCCACGGGTGGACCGGAGATGGCGCTGAAGTCCGACAAGGAGGCCGTGGACGTCCCTGAAGTCAAGGACGGGGAGGGAGAGACCGCGCCCCCTGAGGAGGGGAGCGAGCCTCCCGTTGGGGAATCCGCGGCAAAGACCGAGCCGAGTCCTGAGGCCAAGACCGCCGTCAAGAGCGAACCGAAGCCTGTGGTCCCGAAGTCCCCTGGGACCGCTACCGAAACGCGCCCGATCGCGGGAGCTCCGAAGATCGAACTCTCGGTGTCGTCGGGAACCCCGAAGACCACCCCCGCGGAGGCCGAGCCGCAGGACAAGGACAAGGACAAAGACAAAGAGAAGGACAAACCGAAGACCGATCCACCCAAGAAGGAACAGAAGTCCGATCCGGGGTCCGGAGGTGGGATCATCGATATCCGCCCCTCGACCGGGAAGTCTGGGACCGGCGGAGGGTCGAGCCAATCCGGCGAAAACACCGTGAAAGTGCGTGACGAGGGCCCGAAGACGCTCCGGCATTGGCTTGAGGTCGCTCGAAGCCGGATGATGCTTCGCGACTGGGCCGCGGCAGCGAACGCGTTCGAGAACGCGATTCGCGCCGGCGCCGACCCCGGCATCACAAACCAGCGACTCGGACAGTGCTACCAGGAACTGGGGCGCAAGGGCGATGCCCGGGCCGCCTACCAGAGGGCGATCAAGTCGTTCGAAGCTCAGCGGAAGGTCGCGCCCGAGCGCACCGAGCGCCTCAACATTTCGATCGAGGCGTGTAAGCAAGCGCTGCGCGTGCTGGGCGGATGAGCTTCGGCATCGGGCGTCGATGCGTGCTCCTTCTGGCCCTTTTCGGCGTCGTCGCGGCAGCATGCCCAGCCCGAGCCGTCGATGCTCCGAAGATTCTCGTCATCCAGGATCGACCCTCGATGGAAGGAGACGAAACCGAGGCCAATCTCCCGATTCTCAACCTCATCGCCGATGAACTCGACAACGACGGCCGGGTCAAGCCGATCGCTTGGTCCATGACCGATCCCGAGTTTCGAAAGGCGGTCGATTCCGGCCTGATCCGGGATGGCGTCGACTATCCCGAGTTCGAAGATATACGCGTCGGCGCGCAGAAGTTGAAGGTGGAGTACATCTTGATCGTGAGCGCACTCCGACGCAAGGAGCGCCTGGTGGCCAACGCGGTCCTGTTCCGCCTCGACAGCGCGCGGCCGGCTTGGAAGGATGAGAAGAACCTCAGCGTCGTCGTTTCGGATCGGCCCGACTGGGAGAGTACGGCTCGGAGTCTCGCCCGGACCTGGCTCTCTCTCCTGGCGAACGGCCCGCTCAAGGGCTTGAAGCCCAAGCCCCGTCAAGAAGTGCCCGATCCGAACCTCGGCCCTGCCGACCGTGATCCGACTCCGCCGGAAAACCCCTCGGCACTCGATCCCGAACTGTTCCGCCGCGTCGACGAACTCAAGCGCGCCGATCGCTTCGCCGAAGCGATCAATCTCCTCCGCGACGCGATCGACTTGGAGCCGACCAACTATCCCCGGCGCGAGGCGCTCGTGAAGCTCCTCCTGGAGCGGGACATGGCCGAGCAAGCGGTTCAGCACGCGGAGCGCACCCTCCAGTTGATGCCCGACAAGACCGAGATGCGGTTCCTCGCCGCGAGGGGCTACCTCGGCATCGACAAACCGACCGACGCTCAACGACTCGTCAACGAAGCCCTCTCCCGCGGACTTGACACGCTCGATCTCCAGATTCTGCTCGGGGAAATCCTCCTTGCCAAGCAGGAGGCTCCGGGAGCGATTGCGGCCTTCACCCGGGGGCTGAAGGAAGGCAACCGGTTCGATGCGAGAGCCGGCCGCGCCATCGCCTACGCCCTCGATAATGATCCGGTCGCGTCTCGGCGAGACATCCTCGCGCTCGGCGGCGGCGATGCGCGCATGCGCCAAGCGGGCTACGACTGGCTCGCGAGCTCGACCCAGCGCGCGGTCGAGCGCATCGCTCAGAACTTGCGCGAAGCACTCCAGCTGGCCCGCCTCAACCCGAAGGATGCCGGCGCGATCCAAAAGGCCAAGGACGCCGAGAAACTCGCAACGACGTTGGCTTCTCTCATCGAGCAGTTCCCGGTACCCGATCGCCACAAGGAGTCTCACCAGGGCCGCCTTTTGGCACAGAAATTGCTCGTTCAAGCGGCGAGCGAGACACTCGAGTTCGCCCGACTGGCCGATGCAGACACCGGCGTCGAGGCGACCCTCAGTCTGGGTGAAGCGATGAAGCAGTTCCAGACCGTGAAGAGTGCGTTCGCCGATGAACGGAGCAAAGGACCGTGAGCAACGAGATTCTTCAATTGATCGGCATCTCGACCCTCGTTTTCGCAGGGTCGATCGTCCTCGGATACGTCGTAGGCGTCTTGCGCAACGGGCGTCGGGTCGTCGCACCGGCGATCGGGGTCCAATTGCGGCTGAAGTCGCCCTCCGGCGTGTACCGAGCGCGCCTCCTGCGCACCGAGAAGGGTGGGTGGTGGCTCAGCAGTCCACTCCAGCGGAACGCGTATGTGCCGCTTCGTGTCGGGGAGCCGTTGGTCGTCGAGGCACCATCGAGTGTGGGTGCGATGGTCTTCCACACCGAGGTCCTCGAACGCGACGCCGGCACGCACGAGTTTCGGGTTCGGCCGCCACGCGAAGTGCGCGAGGTCGAGCGTCGCTTGGAGTATCGGCATAAGAGCTTTCTTGGGCGTCCGTTCAAAGCCAACGGGGAGCCGGCCGAACTCGTCGATCTTTCCGCCACCGGGGCGCGGTTCTTGACGCTCGCACCCGCTGCGAAGGGCGACGATCTGCGGCTGGAGCTGCCCGATCCATTCGGAACGGTGATCGGCTGGGTCCTCGAGACCGAGCCCGCGTCGCTGGGAAGCCAAACCGGCGCCCTCGTCCGCGTCCGACTCGCGACACCTCTGGAAGGGCTCCCGAAGCCGGCCGCACCCGCTTCCCCGTGACGTCGGTGGGACTTTCGGGGGTGGGGATGTGGTTCCTCAGCGCCGAAGGTATACTATTCGTTCGATGTTGCCGCATAGCTCAGTCGGTAGAGCAGCTGACTGTTAATCAGCGGGTCGTAGGTTCGAGTCCTACTGCGGCAGCCACTTTTTAGGTTCAAAAAGCCCCTTCCGAGGGGCTTTTTTGTTGCCCCATGGTTGGATTGGGAAGAGTTCTGGGAAGAGTTGACGGGCCGTTTTGGCGATCCATGCCCCCAAGAGAACGGCATCGGCCAGTCCCATCTCTTCGCGTCCCGAACCGAGAGCGTGCACGACGCAAGGTATCCGCCGGGGGGAGTCGCCACCCCCGAGCGTCTGCGATTCTGGACCCCGCTGCACGCGTCCGAAAAGTCCAAAAAACGGGGCGCGTCTCGTCCGTGACACTGCTGAAGGGCTCGGCAGCGATCGTCTCGACCCCGAGGAGACCTCAATCCGGTGGCGATTCGACCAGGAAGAGGAACTCGGTCGGGGCATCCCAACCTTTGAGCAGCTTGCGCCCGCTCTCGAACCGTCTTCCGCACGCGCGGGCCGCCTCGGCGTACCGTTCGCTCACCACGAGACGGCTTTGGATGTCGGGTTCCTTTCCGACCGCCTCGAGGCGGGCCGCGAGATTCACCGCTTCGCCATAGAGCGTCATCTGCTGCCGATTCTCGGAGCCGATGAGGGCTAGCGTCGTTTCACCCGAGCTCAGCCCGATGCGCACCCTCAGCCCATCCGGGGACAGCGCGCCGGATGAGTTCAGCCGATCGATTCCCGCCAAGATTTCGAGTGCCGCGTCCAAGACGCGTTGGTGCGGATCGGCCTCGCCGAGTTCTCCGAGCTCCCATTTCGCCGAAAGCCCGTCGCCCATGAAGTTGATCACTTCTCCTCCGCTTTGCTCGATGCGCTCGATGACCGCCACGAAGAGCCGGTTCAGCAGCTCGATCGTCTCGCGGGGCGCGGTTCGTCGGGTGAGACGCGAGAAGTCGGCGACATCGAGGAAGAGCAGACCGCACTCGAAGGTTTCCCAAGCTCCCCGGCCCGCCTTCCGGTTCTCCTCCAACCGACGCAGCGTCGACTCTCCCACCAGCTGCCCCCAGCGAGCCCGCACGTACAGGCGCTCTCGGTGCTCCTCCAGCGTCCGGACGGCATAGACCACGGTGGGGGCCACCAGAAGCAGCGCGATCATCGGGGCGAACCAGGGAAACACGGCATGCAGCCGGCTGAACGCTCCCAGGCAAACCGCCGACCAGGTCAAGGCGACGCCGCCCGCAATCAGACAGAAGCCCCCGATCATGATCCGTGCCGCCAAGAACCCACCCAGGAGCGAGGCGAGGAGTGTCACGATCGATGCGCTCCAAAGGGGCCAAACCTGGAGTTCGTTGCGATCGAGCAGGGTGCGGACGGCTTCGGCGTGCACCAACACGCCGGGCACGCTCCAACCGTATGGTGTTGGGTGCAGGTCGGCCGTCCCTTCGTAGGTCTCCCCCGCGATCACGATCGCACCGCGCAGCAGATCCGGCGGAATCCGTCCCTCGATCACATCCCGGGCCGAGAGCGGCGAGGGCTGACGGCCCGTGTAGTTGATCTGGACCGGATCGGTCCGGTCCGAAGGTTCATCCGCGAGCGCGGCAGCCAGTCCTCGCAGGGGCGGCGAGAAGGTCGGGTCGTGGCGCGGAACCTGCCGGACCACGTCGGCACGGGCCGAAGCCCGATTGACCGAAGCCAGCCGATCGGGCAGATCGAGCGGCGGCACAACGTCGCCGGCCCTGCCGGTGCCGAGAAGCACCCGTTCACCCGACTCGATGATCGCCTGATCCAAGGCGGCGTTGGGCTGCTCGTCGATCCCCTTGGAGGCGAGGTAGTTGTCGGGATCGGCGGAGATGACAAAGTCGAGCCCGATCCGTTTCGCCCCGGCCTCGTTCAGCTTCGCGACCAGCTTGGCGAGTTCGCCTCCCCACATCGCCTTCGGGATCGGGCGCCATGCCTTCTCGGTCGCATCGTCGATCGCGACCACGACCACCCGGTGGCCCTCAGGGAGCGGACCCCGCAGCTGGAACCGGGCGTCGATCGTCCGGTCCTCACCCTCCTGCAGGAACGGCAGCCACGGCAGGAGAGCGCCGGCGATGCCGACGAACAGGACTGCCAGGGTGAGGGGCCTCACGCGATCAGCGCTCTCCCATCAGCACGAAGGCGGACCAGTGGCGGGGGTGGCGGGTTTGGGGGTCCGCGAGCATGGCGAGTTGGGTGTCGCGAAGCGCCTCGAGCTTCGTTCCGGCCGGGGCGCCGGGTTTCCAGGCGCCGTAGAAGCGGGTCATCAGGCTCTGGGTCGAGGCGTCGGGGACCTTGAAGAGGCTCACGAGGAGGCTTTGGGCTCCGGCGAAGCGGAACGCGCGCTGGAGGCCGAACACGCCCTCCGAGCCGATGCTGTCGCCCCGGCCGGTGTCGCAGGCGCTCAGCACCACGAGCTCGGTGCCGCGCAGGTCCATGAGCGAGATCTCGAGCGCTGTCGCCCAGCCGTCGGCCAGGCCCGCCTGGCGAAGGGCCTCCTCTTGGTTCGCTCCGGCCATGACGAGGCCGCTGCGGATCATCGGGTTGTCGGCGGCGCGGATGCCCCGGCCGGTCATGTCGCTCATCATCCGGTCCTCGCGGTCCCGGGGGTCGATGTTCGGCGGATAGAAGAACCCGTGGGTGGCGATGTGGAGCACGCGGGGGCGCACGAGGCTGAGCAGCCGCTCTTCGGTGGCGGCCGCACCCTCGATCGGCTTCGCGCCGAGGAGGGTCGCGACCCTCGCCCCTTCGGCGCTCGCGCTCGGAAGCGGGTCCCACTCGCCGCGGGCGTTCGGGGCGCGGGTGATCGGGGACTTGGGCAGGCTTGCGCTCGCGGCTTGGAGAGCGGTGGCGGTGGCGCCGAAGTCGGGGCCGGCGAGAACGGCGATCTCGCCCGGCTCACCTGGGATCGGCTTCTCGACGAGGTCGCGTCCCGAGCCGACGACGCTGAGTGCCATCGTCTCGATCAGATACTTGCCCTTGCCGTCGACGAGGGCGACGAACGGGAGCGAGTGCAGGACCGAGTCGGGGGCGAGCATCACGCTCGGCGGGAGCTTGCCCAGGGGCTTGATGAGCTTGTCGTGGAGCTTGCGCCCGAGGACCTTGAGCTCCTTCTCGGTCTCGCGCTGAGTTGCCTCGGGGGCGTTGGGGTCGTTGGCGAGGGCGATCTGCAGGTGCCACTGCTCGACGAGGTCGTCGATCGTCTCGGCACCGCCGAGACGGACAAACTTCACCTCTCCTTGGTTGCGGACGATGAAGGCGGCGTAGGCGTCGGGGCCGGCGTCCTTCCCCTTCTTGTCCCAGGTCGAGACTCGGAGGAATTCGACGAGGGCGGCGTCCTTGGCGAGGTTTTTCTGGACGTCCTCCAGCTTGATCTTGAGGTCAGCGCCGAGACGGGGATCTTTGGCCTTCAGCAGCGTCGCCAGCGCGAGTTCGGCGGACTGACGTTTGGAGCGCAGATCGATGAGCTGGTCGTTCCAGGTCTTCTCGTCCATCTCCTTGGGCCGGGGGCTGGTGACCCAGTCGGTCTCCTGCTTGGTCGCGATCTGGACCGCGCTGCGAGCTTTCCGGACCTCCTCGTCGGTTTCGGCGGCCTTTTCGCTGATCTTGGCCCGGGTCTGGAGGGTCAGCCCCGCCGCGCGCAGCGTCGGGAGCCAGGGGTACGAGGATTCGGGGTGATCGAGCCAGCCGAGGCGGAGAAGTGACTTGTTGGTCTCAGCCCCGATACTGCCGAGTTCCCCCGCCCGCGAGAGTCCCTGGGACGTGAGGAGGGTGGTGACAAGTTCGAGGGATCGGCCACTCAATGCCGAAACGACGGTGTGATCCCCACGTTCAGCGGCGAAGATCCCGAGGTTGACGAGGCTGAATAGCACATCCAGGGAGTTTGGGGCGACCTTCTCTTGGATGGCAAGGGCGGCCTCTTGTGAACGCCTACCCTCATTCAGGTCCCCTTTATCGCTGGCAACAACACCAAGCGCGGTTAGGCTTTGAGCTTCATCCAGTGTGCCCGGGCAGATGCGATGCCTCAGATCCGCAGCTGACCTGAACAGCCGCTCTGATTCGGAGTAATCCTGTCGGTCTCTTGCAATTATGCCCAATAGGTGCTGGGACAAGGCGAAGTCCGAGGTACCGGGTGCTATCTTACCCAGGATGGAAGCAGAGCGATCGCACCATGTGCGAGCCTCCTCCAGATTCCCGAGTTCGTGAGCGATGCGACCCAAATTGCCCATGAGTCCAGCCATCTCGAAGGAGTCTGGTGCGAGTTTCTCAAAGATCGCCAGGGCAGATCGAAAATGCCGATCAGCAATCTCAAGTTGACCGCTTTCCAATGCGATCAAGCCGAGGTTGTTCGTAGCCCGTCCGCAGCTCATCGACCCGGGAGCATGTTTGTTGAAGATGCTTAGCGCTGCAAGACAAAGGCTGCCTCCCTTCTCGAGGTCTCCCATTTTCGTTACAAGCGCGCTCATGTTTGACAAGCTCTCTGCAAGACGTAGAGAATCCGGGGCGATTTGTCTTCTAATTTCCAGTGCAACAGTCCATCGTCGTAGGGCTTCTTCTAGATCACCGTCCTGCCATGCGAGAACCCCAAGGTTATGTGCTGTCAGCGCCAAGTCTTCGCTGTTCTGACTAGTCCTTTGGTAAATGGTATACGCAACCAAGTACCTTCGGCGTGCAGTTTGTAAATCTCCTCGTCGCCAGGAGATGTCAGCCAGCAGAAAGTAGTTGTAAGCAATAATCCATGTGCCAGGGAAGAGACCTTCCTGAATACTAACTGCCGCCAAGATGAAGCGCTCGGCATCATCGAAGTTTCCCATAGCATGAGCTACAAACCCAAGATCTGTTACGCTTGTTGCCAAGTCTGCGGAGTCGGGGAGGAGTCTTTCGTAGATCGATACGGACTCTCGAAAGGCACTTTCTGCATTGTGTGGATAACCTTCGCTATAGGATATCCTCCCAAGTGAACGGAGCGCGGATGCCAAGGGAAGTTCCAAGGTGAATTCGCGCAAGATCTCCACGACCTTCCGCGCGACGGGGAGAGCCTCCGCGAACTTCCGCTCCGCCATCAACCGATCCCGCTCGGCAGCAAGCCTTTCCCACTCCTCAGGCTCGGCCTTGCCCCCGAGCCGCTCGATTGCGAGTTTCAGCTCTTCAACTCGCCCCCCCGCCTTCCACGCCCGCTCAAACTCGGCGAGGGCGAGACCCGGGAAGCCCGCCACCTCCAACCACTCGCCGTGCTTGCCGTGCCAGTCCTGCTTCACGCCGGAACTCGGGTTGGGCCTGGCCACGAACTCGGGGAACATCACCGCCAGGGCGTCCTGCAGCCGCGACACCAGTCCCGCCGAGGCCCACACGTCCCCGAGCGCCAGCCCTAGGGCCACGGGATCGTCGGCCAGGACCCCACGAAGGTCCTTCTCCGCGGCTTCCAGGGCCGAGCGCTCTGCCGGGCTCATGAGCCGGACCCACGTGCTGCCGACCGACGGACTCCCCGCCCCGGACTGGGTCACGCGGACCTGGACCCACACTCCCGGCTTCACCTTGTCGCCTGGCAATCCCAGCGAGGGGTCCTTGCCCGCGCGCTTCGACCACAGCTTCTTTCCGGCCCCATCGAGCAGCTCGACGACGGTCTTCGTCACGCCGGCCGCGGGGTTCCAGGTCACCGTGATCGGACCCGAGACGATCGCCCCAACCGGCTTCACCGAGCTGTCGTCGCCGCGGATGCGGCCCGCCATCGTCGGGGGCTTGGCTCCGGGGGTCTGGCGGATCGGCTTCTCGCGGTGGAGCAAGACCAGGGCGGCTCCCTCGAGGACCTTGAGCGAACGCTCCTCGACCTGCCAGGCTCCCTTCTCGGGGAGGCGGAACGTCTCGCGGCTGAGGTCCATCCGCAGCGTGGCCTTGGGCTTCTCGACGACGGTGATTTTGTCGCCGACCCGCAAGCGGACATATCGGCCCGCCCATTGCGGGTCTCGGCCGGTCCGTTCGAGGCGGACCTTCCCCTCGGCGACGGAAAGCGTCCCGACCAACTTCGGCAGTGAGGCCGGCTGGGACAACAGCACGACAAGCAACAAACCTTGCGAGAGCATGGCAATCTCCTGCTTGCATTCTAGCAATGAAGGACAACCGAACGGCGAAAAATCACCGCCGGCCTGCGATTCGCTCAGTCCCATGGGAATTGAATCCCTTCCGAGCCGCCTTGAGCACGCTTTCGGGATCATTGACGTTCTCGCGCGTGGTTGAGAACGCGATCGAGCCACTGGGCGGACGCGACTCATCGCGATCGTCTCGCGGGATCATCGGCCTGCAGTCCTTCCCCGACGGCAAGGACCGCCCGACGGGATCGGCTACGGGTATCTTCCGATCGCGACCCGGCAAAGTTGACCGCATGGCGCTCCCTCGCGACGCGCGATCGCGGATCAAGGGACGGCGATGCCGGATGCGCAGGGACCCAGGTGCACCGATGGCGAACCTCACTCTCATCTGCTTTGTCCTCTCGCTCGCGCCGATCATGACTTCTCCAACCTCCGATCCAAGTTCGACGCTGCTCCCCCATCCGAAGCGCGGGTTCGTGAGTACGACCCCGGGCGTCACGTGGGAGCAGGGGCTCCTTTGCGGGAACGGAACGATCGGCGCGAACCTCCTCGGCCAGCCACTCGACGAGACCCTGATCTACACCCATCACCGCCTGTTTCTGCCGATGGGACCGCCCGTCGTGCCGCCGGACTCGTCGGCGCGACTCTTCGAGGTCCGACGACTGATCGATCGGGGCCTGTACAAACAGGCGGCTCAGCTGGCCTTCGATCTCTCGGGGCAAGAAAGCTTCCTGTATCCCGATCCGTTCGTGCCGGCCTTCGACATGCGCGTGCGGATGCCCGGACACGGCCCGGTTCGAGACTATGCCCGAAGCGTCGACTTCCAAACCGGGGAGGCCACCGTGCGGTGGGCTGACGAAGCAGGGACTTTCGAGCGGCGAGCGTTCGTTTCCAGAGCCGACGGTGTTGGCCTGATACAGATATCGGGTCCAGGAAAAGGGTCGATCGACTGCACCTTGGAGCTTGGTCCGCGGACCCCCGAGATCGGCCTCGGGGCCAAGACCGTAGAGGCATCGAACGAAGTGTTTCGCAGCCATGTCTCGAATCTCGTTGCCGACGCCGATCGGACCCATCTGACCTTTTCGAGCACCTTCACGCGCGCATATCCGGGCAGCATTCATCGCCTGGAGGGGGTCTGCCGTGTGGTGGCGACGGGCGGAAAGGTGACGGCGGAGGGCGGCGTCATGAAGATCGAGGACGCGGATCGAGTCCTCGTCTTTACGGCGATCGAGCCGATTTACGATCCAGGTCTGCCAAAGATCGAAGCGATGAAGAAACAGCTCGATCGCCTCCCGACCGGCTATGCCGCACTGCTCAAGCGACATGCGGCGATACACGGGAAGCTCTTCAATCGTGTGCTCCTCGATCTCGGTGGCGGGTCCGCTCGTGATAAGACCTCCGAGGCATTGATTGCGGCATCGACCAACGAGGACTTGTCGCCGGCGTTGACCGAGAAGGTCTTCGACGCGGGCCGATACAACATCATTTGCTCGACCGGCGAGCTCCCGCCGACCCTTCAGGGCATCTGGGCCGGCACGTACGTGCCGGCGTGGGCGAGCGACTTCACGCATAACGGCAACGTGCCTTCGGCGATCGCAGGCATGCTTCCCGGAAACACACCCGAGCTGATGCTCGCCTACACGTCCTACATCGAGTCCCTTGTTCCTTATCTGCGTGTCAACGCCAAACACATCTTCGGAGCCCGCGGCATTATCTTGCCGTCACGTTCTACGACCAACGGCTATAACAACGCACTGGCTCCGGACTTCGCCGGCGGCATGTGGGTGGCGGGCGCGGCCTGGGCCGCACGCTTCTTCTACGATTACTACCTTTTCACCGGTGATCGCGCGTATCTGAAGGAACATGCCCTGCCCTTCATGGAGGAAGCGGCGCTGTTCTTCGAAGACTATCTCTACCTCGGACCGGACGGTAAGTACGTCTTCAACCCGACGACGTCTCCTGAGAATTTCCCCAAGAACACGGGCTCTCAAGCCACTTACAATGCGACGATGGATGTCGCGGTGGCGAAAGAACTGTTCGCGAACCTCATCATGGCATCGCAGCACCTTGGGGTCAACAAGTCGAAAATCCCGGTGTGGAAGCGGATGCTCGAGCGAATGCCGCCGTACATGATCGGCAGCGATGGCGTGGTCAAGGAGTGGCTCACGCCGCGCATCGCGGATAACCTCGACCACCGGCATTCGTCGCAGCTCTATCCGTTGTTCTATACGATGCCGGACGAGCTTGCCAAGAACCCCAAGCTGCAAGCGGCCTTTCGCAAGATCGTCCAGATCAAACTGGAAAACCACTACAAGAACGCCGGATTCATGTCGTTTGGACTCGTCCAACTTGGCCAAGCCGCCGCAACTCTCGGTGATGGAGCATTGGCTTACCAGGCCGTCGTGAGGCTGGTGAACAGCTACTGGCTAAGCAACCTGGCCTCGATGCATAACCCCCGATCCCTCTTGAACATGGATGTGAGCGGGGGCCTGCCCGCCGTCGTCATTCAGATGCTGGTGAACTCGGTGCCGGGTAGGCTCTCGCTGCTGCCGGCGTTGCCTCAGGAATGGCCGATAGGGGCCATCGAAGGAGTCCTGTGCCGGGGCCAAGTCGAGGTCAAGCGCATGACGTGGAAGCCGGGCCAGATCACCGTGGCTCTTTCCTCGAAGCACGCTCAAACGCTGGAGATCCAGTTGCCGTCACGCGTCGAGCGCGTCACGACGTCCTCCGGAGTGGCGCAGGCCGTTCGAGGTGGCAATGGCCGAGTGGTGAAGGTCGTTCTCCCGGCCGGGAAAGCCGTGTCGTTCACGTTCACGCTCGGATAACTCCGGAGACAGGACTTCAGCGGAGAAGCTCTTTCACGACGTGCCCGTGGACGTCGGTGAGGCGGAAGTCACGACCCTGAAAGTGGTACGTGAGTTGGGTATGGTCGATGCCCAACTGGTGCAGCATGGTCGCGTGGAGATCGTGAACATGCACCGCCCCTGGCGTGAACTCGGATGCGCTCGGGTCGATGATCGCTCCGTCCTTATCCACGATGTTGTAGCCGAAGTCGTCCGTTTGGCCATAGACGAGACCGGGTTTGACCCCGCCGCCCGCCATCCAGATCGTGAACGCCCGTGGGTGGTGGTCGCGGCCGTAGTTCGTCTGAGTAAGGGGCCCCTGGCAGTACACGGTTCGGCCGAATTCACCCGCCCACACGACGAGGGTGTCCTCCAGGAGTCCGCGCCGTTTCAGGTCGGTGATGAGGGCGGCGCACCCTTGATCGACGTCCTTGGCCTGCGTGGGGATGTCGGTCGTCAGATCGCTGTGTAGGTCCCAACCCCGGTGGAAGATCTGGATGAACCTCACGCCACGCTCGACCATGCGGCGGGCTAGAAGGCAGTTCGCGGCGAAGGTCCCCGGTTCGCGGGCGTCCTTGCCGTAGAGCTCCATCGTCTCCACCGACTCCTTGCTCAGGTCCATGAGTTCGGGCACACTTGCCTGGAGGCGGTACGCCAACTCGTACTGCTTGATCCTTGCCGCGATTTCGGGATCTCCGAATTCGCCCAGGGCTTGTTGATTGAGAGCCTCGAGACTGTCCAGCATCGTGCGCCGGGTTTCGCGGCTCATGCCATCCGGGTCCTTGAGGAACAGCACCGGATCGCCCTGCGAGCGAAGGGCGACCCCCTGGTGCTCGCTGGGCAGAAAGCCCGTTCCCCATAGGCGCGGGTAGACGGCCTGGTTCGGCTTGTTGCTCGTGACCTTGCTGTGGAGCACGACATAGGTCGGCAGGTTCTCGTTCATGCTGCCGAGGCCGTAGCTCAGCCACGCTCCCATACTGGGTCGACCAGGGAGTTGGCTGCCGGTTTGGATGAAGGTCGTGGCAGGATCGTGGTTGATCGCCTCGGTCCACATCGACTTCACGACGCAGAGTTCTTTGACCACGCCGGCCGTATGCGGGAGCAGCTCGCTGACCCAAACCCCGTCGCCGCCGTTGTCGTGTTTGTCGAACCGGTACACGGACGGAGCGATCGGGAATCGGGTCTGGCCGCTGGTCATCGTGGTGATCCGCTGACCGCGTCGGATCTCGTCAGGCAGTTCTGCGTTGAACAGCTCCTTGAGTTTCGGCTTGTAGTCCCACAGGTCCAATTGGCTTGGGCCCCCGCTCATGAACAGGTAGATCACCCGCTTGGCCTTGGGTGCGAAGTTGGGTAGACCGGGAATGCCTTGCCGCTGACCTTCGAGCGCTTGGGCCAGCGTGGCGATGCCGCCCAAGCCCCCGGCCGAGAGAAGGCGCCCCAGCGCGGCGGTTCCGAGCCCCAGGGAGGCCCGCCCGAAGAGCTGTCGCCGGGTCATCAGGAGTTCCGCTTCGCGAATGGGGTCCATAGACTTAGTGCATCGTCAGGAATTCGTCCGTATTCATGAGGGTCGAGCAGACGATCATCCAAGCGGCGTGCTCCGTGGTGGAGAGGTTCTTGGCTTGGGGAGCGTCTCCGATGTCGAGCATGCGCTTCGCATCGGCCGGATCGGCGCGATAAGTCTCGCGATACCGGGCAAGCGCTTTCAGAAGGACCGTCACCTCGTTCGGCCGCGGTAGCCGGCCGAGGGTGAGATCGAAGGCACGACGCAACCGGTCGCGATCGGTTCCGGACGCGGTGAGGAGCCGCTGGGCCATGACGCGCGCCGCCTCCAGGTAGGCCGTCTCATTTTGGGTCGTCAGGGCCTGCAGCGGAGTATTCGTGGTCGACCGACGGACGACACAGGTGTCGCGCAAGGGCGCGTCGAGGTTCAGCATCGCGGGCGGCGGGGCCGTACGCTTCCAAAAGAGGTACAGACTCCGGCGGTAGATCACATCGCCTCGGTCGCGAACGTAGAAGTGAGTCGCGCTCGCCGGGTCGGAAGCGTTTTCCCAGATCCCGTCGGGCTGATACGGTTTGAAGCCTCGCCCTCCCAGCTTCTCGACGAGCAAGCCGCTCGCGAAGAGCGCCTTATCTCGAATGACTTCGGCGTCGAGTCGGTACCTCGGGCCGCGCGAGTTCAGCCGGTTCTCCGGGTCCTGCGCGAGCTTGGATGGGGTGATCCGTGAACTCTGCCGGAACGTCGCGGAGGTGACGATCAAGCGGTTCAGCTTCTTGACACTCCAGTCATGCCTCCGAAAGGCGAACGCGAGGTAGTCCAGCAAGGGCTGATTGAGAGGCCACTCGCCTTGAGTGCCGAAGTCCTCCGCCGTCTTGACGACGCCGACTCCAAAATGCTGCTGCCACACGCGGTTGGCGAACACACGTGCCGTCAGAGGGTTCGATGGGGAGGTCAACCACTCGGCGAGCCCCAGCCGATCGAGCCGCGCGTTGGCCCGGAGACTTCCGATCGCCGACGGAGTGCCTCGTTCGACCCGGTCGCCCCGTTGGTCGTACTGTCCTCGCTGGAGGATGAAGGTCTCCCTCGGTGTGGGGAGTTCCTGAGCGATCAGGCTCATCGGGATCGACGCCAGCAGTTCGGAACGGTTCGCGAGCGTTTTTCGGTACCGGGTGGCGCCGGTCGTCGCCGGCCCTAGTTCGAGGAACACGGCCCGAAGCTCGGCGAGCGCGGCCGGCTCGGGCGTCTTGCGATAGGCTGCGACGGCATCCTCGATCCGCTTGTCGTTGCGATCGAAAAGCCTCAGATTCAGACCGTCCGGGCCGGCGCCGTTGACGATCTTGAGGACCAGTTCATTATCCCCCGCGCGGAAGTCTCCGGTCACACGGTCGATGCCTTGTCCAACGCCGCGCGTGACCTTGTTGGAATGGATGAGCTTGCCGTTCAGCCAAACCTTGACACCGTCGTCGCTGGACACCCCGAACGTGATCGGTCTCGCGGTCTGCAGGCGGACCGTCCCCCTGACATACACCGAGGCGCCGTCCTTGCCGACCACGCTCGGGATGTCCCGACCGACCTCCAACGCGAGCGGTTTCCAGGACACGTCGCCGCCCTGTCCCGGCTCGGCGGCTTCGGCGCGGTCGAACGCCTCTTCGAAGGAACTCCTCACGTAAACCGGGCTGACCTGCCAATCCCGGCCTTCGGGAACAACCGGCTTATGTGCTTCGAAGAAACGGATCGCATCCGGCGCGGGAACGGCGTCCCGAAGCGCTTGCAGCGAGCGGTCCATCTCCGCGAGCTCGGCCTCCTGATCGGGCGTCGCCGCTCGGACGACCGGTTCGGGGAGGGTCAGGTTGTCGTCGAGGGGCTTATCCTTCGTGCTGTTGAAGAAGGCGTAGAGTCCGTAATAGTCCGACTGCTTGATCGGATCGTACTTGTGGTCGTGGCACTTGGCGCATGCGACGGTGAGCCCCAGCATCACGGTGCTCGTCGTGTCGACGCGATCAAAGGTGTTGCGCGCGAGAAACTCTTCCTCGATCGCCCCCCCCTCAGCCGAGGTGAGGTTCGATCGGACGTAGCCGGTCGCAATCAGTTGTTCCGTCGTCGGTTGCGGCACGAGGTCGCCGGCGAGCTGCCACGTCACGAAGTCGGAGTACGGCAGGTCCTGGTTGAACGCACGCACCACCCAATCACGGTAGGGGAAAATGCCCCGCTCATTGTCGAGTTGAAGTCCGTGCGTGTCACCGTACCGGACCGCATCCATCCAGAATCGGGCCTGGTGTTCGCCGTAGGCGGGTTTGGCGAGGAGACGATCGACGTACCGCTCGTAGGCCCCTGGGAGCTTGTCGAGCCGGAAGGCCTGGAGTTCGGTCGGAGTGGGCGGGAGGCCGGTGAGGCTTAGCGCAGCCCGTAAAGCGAGGGTGTCGCGGTCGGCTTCGGGTTCGGGCTTCCATCCACGCTCCTCCAGTTTCGCTAGCACGAACCGGTCGAGGGCGTTCTTCGGCCACTTCGCATCCCGGACTTGGGGCAACGCAGGCAGTTGCGGGGGAATGAACGACCAGTGCTTCTCGTAGCGGGCTCCCTGCTTGATCCATCTTCTGAGCGTCTCGATCTGTTCCGACGAGAGCGGCTTGATGCCCGAGTTCGCGGGCGGCATCCGATCGGCGGGATCGTGAGCCGCGATGCGCTCGATCAGTCTGGATTGTTCGGGAAAGCCCGGTTGGATGACTTTCGATGCGCCGGCGAACGAATCGAGGCGAAGCCCTGCAGCGACCTGGGCGACGTCCGGGCCGTGGCATTTGAAGCACCGTTGGCCCAAGATCGGCATCACGTCCCGACCGAAGACGACCTGTTCCTCCGCATGCCGAGCTGTGGGCTGGAAAGCCGCTCCCGAGGCCAGCAGACCGAGGGAGATCAAGAGGAGCGGGAGTTCGGACTTCATCGGACTGGGGAGACCTTGTCCGTTCAGTATACACACGCTCCAAGCCGAACCCAAAGTCGCGCCGTGCGCGGGCAAGCCGAGGCCCGCCGATTCGCGTGCCCGGCGCAGGCGCCAGGAGGCGCGCTGCCCATTCGGTCCTCACCCGTTCTATCGAATCTGCGCCAACTGCTCGTAAAGCAACCAGCGCTTCTCGATGTGTTCTTGGGCCATCTCCATCAGGGCGTCCGCCTGTTTCGGGTTGGTCTGGCGGAGCATTCGGTAGCGCAGTTCGTTCTTCGCGTAATCTGCGAAGTCGCACGTCGCTCGGGGTGAGTCGAGCAGGAACGGCGGGGTGCCGTGCTCCCGCAGGAGCGGGTTGTAGCGCAGGAGCGGCCAGTAGCCCGAGTGGACGGCGCGCTGCTGCTGGGTCAGGCCCTGCTCCATGTCGATGCCGTGCGCGATGCAGTGGCTGTACGCGATGATCAGCGACGTTCCCGGATAGGCGTCGGCTTCGCGGAGCGCCTGGAGCGTCTGTTGCGGGCTCGCGCCCATCGCGATGCGCGCCACGTAGACGTTGCCGTAGGAGATAGCCTGAAGGGCAAGGTCCTTCTTGCCGACCTGTTTGCCGCCGGTCGCGAACTTGGCGACCGCCGCCAGAGGGGTCGCCTTCGACGCCTGGCCGCCCGTGTTCGAATACACCTCGGTATCGAGGACCAGAATGTTGACATTGCGGCCCGAGGCGAGGACGTGGTCGAGGCCGGCTGCACCGATATCGTAGGCCCAGCCATCGCCGCCCACGATCCACACGCTGCGGCGGGTGAGGTGATCTGCGATGGAGAGCAGGCGACGGGATCGAGGCGTATCCATCGGTCGGAGCCGTTCGATGAGGGCGGCGACGCGCGCACGTTGCTTCCGAACATCGCTTTCAAGAATCTGGGGCTGGCGGATCAGGTCCTGGACAAGGTCCGAACCAAGCTCCTCCTCCATCTCCAAGAGGATGGACTGCGCCTCGCTAAGGTGACGATCGGCCGCCAATCGCATACCAAGACCAAATTCGGCGTTGTCTTCGAACAGGGAGTTCGCCCAAGCCGGGCCTCGGCCCTCCGCGTTCGTGGCCCATGGGGTCGTCGGAAGGTTGCCCCCGTAGATCGAGGAGCATCCGGTTGCGTTGGCGACGATCATCCGGTCGCCGAAGAGCTGGGACAGGAGCTTCAAGTACGGGGTTTCGCCGCAGCCCGCACAGGCGCCGGAAAACTCGAACGTCGGCTCCAGGAACTGGACGCCACGCACGGTCGAGAAGTCGACGGCGGCGCGATCATTGACGGGGAGCGATTCGAAGAAGGCCATGCTCTCGTGGGCGGCATCGAGTCCGGCGTCCTTGGACGCCATGTTGATCGCCTTGCGCCTTCCGTCGACCGGGTTCTTCGCTGGGCAGGCTTGCACGCACAGGCCGCACCCGGTGCAGTCTTCGGCATAGACCTGGAGCAGAAACCGGGTTTCGGGAAAGCCGCGGGCATCGATCGGCGCGGAGGGAATCGTTACGGACGCCCGGTCAAGCTCTGAGATGTGGAACAGCTTGGCCCGGATCGCGGAGTGCGGACAGACGAAGCCGCAGTTTCCGCACTGGACGCAGGTTTCAGGATCCCAGATCGGAATCGACTCCGCGATGTTGCGCTTCTCCCAGCGCGAGGTCGCGCTCGGAAACGTGCCGTCGATTGGCATGGCGCTGACGGGAAGGAGGTCTCCCTCCCCCGCCATCAGGCGTGCGACGAACTTGCGGATTGGCTCGGGAGCGTCGGGCGCGACGGTGGGCGCCCTCTCGGTCGTGCTCGTGGCGACGTCCGGCACCGGGACCTCGACGAGATGGGCGAGGGTGTGGTCGACCGCCCGCCAGTTGCGCAAGACGACGTCGCGGCCTTTGCGGCCGTAGGTCTTCTCGATCGAGTGTTTGATCTTCTCGATCGCCTCTTCGCGGGGGAGGACGCCGGAGATGCCGAAGAAGCAGGTCTGCATGATCGTGTTCGTGAGCGAACCCATGTTCGTCTCCTTGGCGACCTTGTTGGCGTCGATGACGAAGAAGCGCAGGTGCTTCGCGATCATCTGTTCCTGCATCGAGCGGGGCAACTGGTCCCACACCGCCTCGGGAGGGTGAGGGCTGTTGAGAAGAAACGTCGCGCCCGGCGCGGCGAGCGCGAGGACATCGAACTTGTGGACAAAGCCGAACTGATGGCAGGCGACGAAATGGGCGTCCTGGATCAGATACGCGGACCGGATCGGCTGCTTGCCGAAGCGCACGTGGGAGACGGTGCGTGACCCCGACTTCTTGGAGTCGTAGACGAAGTACCCCTGGGCGAAGAACCTCGGGTCTTCTCCGATGATCTTGATCGTGTTCTTGTTGGCTCCGACGGTGCCATCGGCGCCGAGACCGTAGAAGACGGCGCGAAATGTGTCGGGCGGCTCGGTCGTGAACCCGGGGTCGAACTCCAGACTCAGTCGGGTGACGTCGTCTTCGATGCCGATGGTGAACGTCGTCTTCGGCTCGGGGCGGGCGAGCTCGTCGTACACGGCCTTCACCATCGCCGGGGTGAACTCCTTGGAGGACAGACCGTACCGGCCGGCGATGACGCGCGGGGGCGACTCGAGTCGACCGAGGGCCAGGACGACGTCGGTGTAGAGGGGTTCGCCGATCCCGCCCGGCTCCTTGGTTCGGTCGAGCACCGCGATCGCCTTGGTGGTCTTGGGCAGGCAGTCGAGAAAGCGTCGGGAGTCGAACGGTCGATACAGACGGACCTGCAGAAGGCCCACTTTCGCGCCTTCGCCCACCAGTCGGTCGACCACCTCTTTGGCGGTATCGACTCCGGAACCCATCAACACGACGACGCGCTCGGCCTCCGGCGACCCGTAGTACTCGAACAACCTGTATCGCCTACCGGTCAAGGCTGCGAAGCGTTCGAGCGTCTCCGCGACGATGTCGGGGCACGCGAGATAGAAGGCGTTTGAGGCCTCGCGCGACTGGAAATAGGTGTCGGGGTTGCTGGCCGTGCCTCGAATGGACGGGTGATCCGGGTTCATGCCCCGCCGACGATGGGCGAGGATGTCGTCCTCGTCGATGAGCGCGCGCATCTGCTCATCCGGGATCAGTTCGAGCTTGTTGACCTCATGGGACGTGCGAAAACCGTCGAAGAAGTGCAGGAACGGGATTCGCGCAGACAGGGTCGCGGCTTGGGCGACGAGGGCCATGTCGTGCGCTTCCTGAACCGAAGACGAGGCGAGCAAGGCGAATCCGGTTTGGCGGATGGCCATCACATCCTGATGGTCGCCGAAGATCGAGAGGGTGTTCGTCGCGATCGAGCGCGCGGCGACGTGGAAGACCGTCGGCGTCAGTTCGCCGGCGATCTTGAACATGTTGGGGATCATCAGGAGCAGTCCCTGCGACGCGGTGAAGGTCGTCGTCAAGGCACCGGCCTGGAGCGCTCCGTGTACCGCACCGGCCGCACCCCCTTCGCTCTGCATCTCGATGACGTCGGGGACGACGCCCCACAGGTTCGGGATGCCCTCGCTCGCCCACTGATCGGCCCATTCCGCCATCGCCGAGGAAGGCGTGATCGGATAGATGCCGCAGACCTCGTTGCATCGATAGGCGACATAGGCGACGGCCTCGTTGCCGTCCATGGTCGCCGTCTGCCGCTCGGTCGCGGGCGTCGCGGCACTGGCTGCGCCTTCGGGTTCGCGGATCATGGCGCCACCTCCCGAGGGGGCTCGGGGATAAGTGTGATCGCGTGAACCGGGCACTGATCGAAGCAGGTGCCGCAACCGGTGCAGAGCTGGTAGTTGACTTCGTACCGCTGGCCCGGACCCAGTTTCACGATCGCGTCTTCAGGGCACGCGCCGTAGCAGCCATCGCATTCGAAGCAGTTGCCGCAAGAAAAGCACCGTCGGCTCTCGAACTGCGCATCGGCGCTCGTCAGCCCCTGTGTGACCTCGCCGAACGTGCCTGTGCGCTCGTCCAGCGGAATCCGGCTTTGGATGCGGGCCGCGGCGTCGGCGAAGAACCAGAGACGGAGCTTGTCGAGCGTGGCCACGTCCTTGATCGGCTTGGGCTCGACCGCGACTCCCTGCAGGAACGCGTCGATATGGCGCGCGGCCTTCTTGCCGTGCCCGACCGCCACGGTGACGGTGCGCTCGGAAGGGGCCATGTCGCCCCCCGCGAACACCCCCGCGTGACCCGTCATCATATTCGAGTCGACGACGACCACCCCGTCGGATTGGAAGTCGATTCCTTCGAGCTGCCGCAGGAAGGTGGTGTCGGTGTCTTGCCCGAGGGCGAGGATCAGATCGTCGGCCTCCAAAGTCTCGATTTCGCCGGTCGGCTGGGGCCGGCCGTTCTCGTCGAGCGCCATGACCTCGACCTCGACCCTCCCAGCTTCGATCGACTTGATCGTTCGGAGCCAGTGGATCTTCACGCCCTCTTCGACCGCTTCGTCNNTCGACCCCCAGCCGTCTTGCGACTCGCGCCGCGTCCATCGCGGTGTTGCCTCCTCCGTAAACCGCCACCCGACGTCCGAGGCGTGGTTGCTCGCCCATCTCGACGCTCTTGAGGAAGCTCACGGCATCGAGAATCTTGCCGGCGTCGCGGGCCGGAATCTCGACCTTCTTGCCGAGGTGAGCGCCGACGGCGACGAAGGCCGCGTCGAAGCCGCCCGACGCCATCTCGGCGTCAAGGTCCTCGACTTTGTGGTTGAAGACGATTTCGACGCCCAAGTCTTGGATCCGGGCGACCTCGGCTTCGAGGATGTCACGTGGCAAGCGATAGGCCGGGATGCCGAAGTGCATCATCCCGCCCGCCATCGGGCCGGCCTCATGGATCACCACGGAATGGCCGCGGCGGGCCAGGTGATAGGCGCACGAAAGACCGGCGGGACCGGCTCCGACGATCAGCACCCGCTTGCCCGTCGGGATCGGCGGCTCGGGGAACCGCCAGCCCTCCTGGAGGGCGAGATCGCCCAGATATCGCTCGACGGCGTGGATGCTGACAGGCGTCTCCAACTGGCCGCGGTTGCACAGGGTTTCGCACGGGTGGTAGCAGACCCGACCATGAACGGCCGGCAGGGGGTTGTCCTGAACGAGGATTTCCCAGGCTGCTCGGTCATCACCTTCGACGATCTTGGCGAGCCATCCCTGGATGTTCTCACCGGCAGGGCACGCGGCGTTGCAGGGAGGGAGGAGGTCGAGGTAGATCGGACGTCGGCTGCGAACCGCGCCCGTGGCGCGATGCTGAGTCAGGTCCGGCGGTAACGTCAAGTCACGGCGCTCTTCGCTCACGAGCATACACCTCCGTATGGACGCGCGCCGAAGATCGGATCAGTCTCGGGGATGGCTAAGTTCGAATTCGCGCTCGAATTGCTCGATCCGGTGTTTCGCCTCCCGCTCGGTCAGGACGCGGAGGTACTGAACGGCGAGCACGTTGACCCAGTAGACGGCATTCGAAGGGTGGGAGCCCTCGGCCTTGCCGTAGGCAAGGGCAAGACCGAGCATATCTGATTCAAATCCACGCACCACGTAGATGCTCTCCTCGGAGCTCTGCTTGGCAAGCGGGTGCCCCGGCACCCATCGGACTTCGACCAGCTGGCCGATGAGTTCCATCTTCGACCGGTCGACCGATAGCGGGGCGCGTTCCATACACCCATTGTATCGGACGTCCGGCCTTCGATACAATGGGCTTGAGCGAAGCGCCCGATTTCAGTGTCCCGCATTGAAAGAGCAAGGTCCATGAAACAACCAGAGAGCGCCGACACCGGCGAAGCGGCCGATTCCGAAGCGCGAACCGCGATTCTCGACGGAAACGAAGCGTGCGCCGATGTGGCCTTCCGGGTCAACGAAATCTGCTCGATCTTCCCGATCACGCCCGCGACACCGATGGCTGAGCTTGCCGACCAGTGGGCGGGCGAGGGACGCACCAACATTTGGGGCACAGTTCCGGATGTCGTCGAAATGCAGAGCGAACTCGGGGCGGCGGGGACGCTACATGGTGGGCTCCAGTCTGGCAGCCTGGTGACCAGTTTCACGTCGTCTCAGGGGCTGCTTCTGATGATCCCCAACATGTTCAAGGTCGCGGGCGAGCTGTTGCCCTGCGTCATCCACGTGGCGAGCCGAGCGCTTTCGACGAACGCCCTCACGATCTTCGGCGACCACCAGGACGTGATGGCGGTGCGCCAGACCGGCTTCGCGATGGTGGCTTCGGCCAGTGTGCAAGAAGCCCACGATTTCGCTCTGATCACCCAGGCGGCGAGCCTCGAATCGAAGATTCCGTTTCTCCACTTCTTCGACGGCTTCCGCACGTCGCACGAGATGGCGAAAGTGGCCCTCTTGGAGGACCGAGACCTCGCGGCGATGCTCGACGACGACTTGATCTTCGCCCATCGGGTGCGCGGAATGAATCCCGATCGCCCGAACATGCGGGGGACGGTGCAGAACCCCGACGTCTTCTTCCAGACGCGGGAGGCCGCCAACCCCTACTTCGCCCGCTGCCCGGAGATCTTCCAGCACACGATGGATCGATTCGCCGATCTCACCGGGCGTCGCTACCGGGCCTACGAGTACTTCGGTCACCCTGAAGCGGAACGGATCCTCGTGATCATGGGCTCGGGTGCGCAGGCGGCCCGCGAAACCGCCGAGTTTCTTGCCGAGCGGGGCGAGCGGGTCGGTGTGGTCCAGGTTCGACTCTACCGGCCCTTCGATGTGCCCGCGTTCTTGGCGGCGTTTCCGCCCACGACACGGGCGGTCGCCGTGCTCGATCGAACGAAGGAGCCTGGCGCGACCGGAGAGCCGCTGTACCTGGACGTCGTGGCGGCCTTTGCTGAGGGATGGCGTGGGTCCGATCTGCCCGTAATCGTCGGTGGTCGATTCGGAATCGGGGGCAAGGAGTTTCACCCGGGGATGGTGCGAGCGATCTTCGAAGAGCTGGCACGCTCGGACCCGAAGAACCACTTTACGATCGGCATCGTGGATGACCAGTGCGACACCCACCTCGAGTACGACGAGGACTTCGCGGTCGAGCTGGACACAGTCCATGCCGCTATCTTCTACGGACTTGGCGCGGACGGGACCGTCGGAGCCAACAAGAACACGATCAAGATCATCGGCGACGATCCTCGGTTTCATGTTCAAGCATACTTCCTTTACGACTCCAAGAAATCGGGATCCCAGACAGTGTCGCACCTGCGCTTTGGCCCTGAGCCAATCCGGTCGACTTATCTCGTACGATCGGCCCAGTTTATCGGTTGTCATGTGTTCGGCTTCTTGGAGAAAGTGGACGTCCTTGGACGTGCTCGCGAAGGGGCCACGCTGCTTCTCAACACCGCATTCGGACCCGATGAAGTCTGGGACCATCTTCCACGAACCGTCCAACAGCAGTTGATCGAGAAGCGAATCGCGCTCTACGTGATCGATGCCACGAAGGTGGCCAAAGACACGGGCATGCGATCCCATACGAACACGATCCTACAAACGTGTTACTTTGCGATATCGGGCTTGATGCCGCGCGAGCAGGCGATCGCCAAGATCAAGCACGCGATCGAGTCGACGTACCGCCGCAAGGGTCGCGAAGTCGTGGAGAAGAACTTCGACGCCGTCGACCGGACCCTGGCGAATCTCCATCGCGTCGACCTCCCGACGCGCGTGGACGAGGCTGCGCCTGCACCGGAACCCCAGCGTGTGAATCTGGACAAAGCTCCGGAGTTCATCCGGCAGGTGACGGCTCGGATCATCGCCGGCGAGGGAGAGGCCCTGCCCACGAGCGCGTTGCCGGTCGATGGCGGATTTCCGAGCGCATCGGCGAGGTGGGAAAAGCGGAATGTCGCCGACGCCGTCCCGATTTGGGATTCGGAAACGTGTATTCAATGTGGAAACTGCAGTTTCGTTTGCCCGCACTCCTGCATCCGGACGCGCCTCTTCCACGAATCGTTGCTCGACAGCGCCCCGCCTGAGTTTCAGGCGATGAAGATCGACGCGAAGGGGTTTCCGGAAACCCGTTACACGCTTCAGATCTATATGGAGGACTGTACGGGATGCGGGCTCTGCGTCGATGCATGTCCCGTTCGTACGAAGGAGAAGGCCAACGTCCGAGCGATCAACATGGTCGACAAGGACGGGCAAGAGATCGACAATCGCCGGCACCTGGAGTTCTTCGAAACGCTTCCCGCCAACGATCGATCCTTCGTCGATTTCGGCACCGTGCGAGGCGTGCAGTTCCTGGAGCCGACCTTCGAGTTTCCGGGTGCTTGTGCCGGTTGCGGCGAGACGCCTTATCTCAAACTCGTGTCCCAATTGTTCGGCGATCGTATGATGGTCGCCAACGCAAGCGGATGCAGTTCGGTCTATGGGGGAAGCCTGCCCACGACCCCATGGTCGGTCGACACGGAGGGCCGTGGCCCGGCCTGGGCGACCTCGCTCTTCGAGGACAACGCGGAGTTCGGGCTCGGTATGCGGCTGTCGGCCGATCGCCAGATGCGCCTGGCTCACTTGCTCCTCCGAAAGCTGGGCGTCGACCTGGGTGAAGATCTGGTCGACGCGCTCATCTCCGAACCGCAGCGCTACGAATCCGAGATTCGGAGGCAGCGCGAGCGGGTGGCAGCGCTCAAGGCGAAATTGGCCCGGATGACGGCGGCGGGCGACGACCGAGCGCGCGATGCGGCTCGACTCCTCTCGGTGGCCGATGGCCTGGTGCGGCGCAGCGTCTGGATCATCGGAGGCGACGGATGGGCATACGACATCGGCAGTAGCGGCGTCGATCATGTGCTCGCCTCCGGCCGAGATGTGAATCTCCTCGTCCTCGACAACGAAGTCTATGCGAACACCGGAGGGCAATCCTCGAAGGCGACGCCACTCGGGGCCGTGGCGAAGTTTGCCAGCGCGGGCAAGCGCAGCAGCAAGAAGGACCTGGCGCTGCAGGCGATCGCCTACGGGAACGTGTATGTCGCCCGGGTGGCGATGGGCGCGAATCCTCAACAGACCCTCACCGCGTTTCGTGAGGCCGAAGCCTATCCGGGCACGTCCCTCCTTATCGCCTACAGCCATTGCATTGCCCATGGCATCTCGATGGAGCACGGTCTCGAACAGCAGCACCTCGCCGTGCACTCGGGCTACTGGCCGCTGATTCGCTACAACCCCGAAGTGATCGGATCGGGCCAGAATCCGTTTATCCTCGACTCTGCCCGTCCATCCCGCACGCTCAGCGAGTTCTGCGAGAACGAGCTGCGCTACCGCGCGCTGAGGTACACGCATCCTGCCGAAGCCGAACGTCTACTCAAGGAAGCACAGGAGCAAGTGACGCGCCACTGGGCGCTCTACGAGCGCATGGCCCAGTAGCCCTGACCAAGGAGCCTATCCGTGAATCTATCGACCCGATACCTTGGACTCGAACTCAAGCATCCGATCGTCGCCTCGTCCTCGCCCCAATCGAAGAGCCTGGACGGCATTCGCCGCCTGGCAGACGCCGGAGCCGCGGCGATCACCCTGTTCTCGCTCTTCGAGGAGCAGATTCGCGCAGAACAGGAGCGCATCGAGTTTCTCGTCGGGAAGACCACCTACAGCAGTGCTGAGTCGCTGAACTACTTCCCGGATGCCTCGGCGTACACAGTCGGTCCGGGCGAGTACCTCGACCTGATCTATCAGGCCTCGCGCGAAGTCGAGGTTCCGATCATCGGCAGCCTGAACGGCGTGACCGAGCATGGCTGGATCGACTACGCGAGGGATATGGTCGATGCCGGTGCGAGTGCGCTCGAACTCAACATCTTCTTCCTCCCCGTGGACATCGATGTGTCCTCGGAGGAAGTCGAGGCTCAGTACGTGCGCGTGGTCGAGGCGGTCAGCGGAGCGGTGCGGGTGCCGGTCACGGTCAAGCTCTCCCCGTATTTCAGTTCTCCGGGCGACATAGCGCGCCGACTCGTCGGCGCGGGGGCACAAGGACTCGTCTTGTTCAACCGGTTCTATCAGCCCGATTTCGACATCGAGAACCGCGTCGTGGAATCGCGCCTCGACCTCAGCCAGCCGAGCGAAATCCGGCTTCCATTGCTCTGGATCTCGGTGCTGTACGGGCAGATCGGATGTTCGCTGGGCGCGACCACGGGCGTCCAGTCTGCGACGGAAGTGGTGAAGTACCTCATGGCGGGTGCCGACGCGGTGATGACGACGTCGTCCCTGCTCCGAAACGGCGAAGGCTATCTCGCCACGCTGCTCGACGGCTTGCAAGCCTGGATGACGGACCACCAGTTCGAATCGGTGGAGCAGATGAAGGGATCGATGAGCCTGAAGCACTGCGCCGAACCGGAGGCGTTCGTGCGCTCGAACTACCTCAAGATCCTGCAGAGCTACGCCGGTCCGCGTCAGCCTTGATCGAGCACGGCTCGCGAGATGACGAGGCGCTGAATCTCGCTCGTTCCTTCGTAGATCTCGGTGATCCGCTGGTCGCGGTAGAGGCGTTCGACCTTGAACTCCTTCATGTAGCCGTATCCGCCGTGAATCTGGAGAGCTTTGTGGCAGACGCGGTGGGCCATTTCTGAGGCGAACAGCTTGATCATCGCCGACTCTTTGGAGTGCCGGATGTGGGAGTCCTTCATCCAGGCGACGCGGTACAGCATGGTCTTGGCCACTTCGATCTCGGTCGCCATGTCGGCAAGCATGAACTGAAGCGCCTCGAACTCGGCGAGCTTGCGACCGAACTGCCGGCGCTCCTGGGCGTAGCGGACTGCCTCTTCGAAGGCGGCTTCCGCGATCCCGACCGCCTGGGCGGCAATGCCGATCCGGCCACCGTCGAGGGTTGTCAGGGCCACGTTCAGTCCTTTGTTCTCCTGGCCGAGGAGTGCGCTTGCCGGAACCCGGCAGTCTCGGAACAGCATCTCGGTCGTGCTGGACGTCCGGATGCCGAGCTTGTTCTCTTCGCGCCCCACTTCGAAACCGGGCGTCGTGCTCGGCACGAGGAACGCCGAGATGCCCTTCGACCCCTTGGTGACGTCGGTCTGGAAAAAACCGATGATGAGGTCGGCAAACCCTCCGTTGGTCGTGAAGTTCTTCGTCCCGTTCAGGACGTACTCGTCACCGTCGCGGACGGCCGTCGCCTTCAGCGAGCCGGGGTCGCTGCCCGCGCCTCCCTCGGTCAACGAGAAGCAGCCCATCCACTCCCCCGTGCAGAGCTTCGGGAGGCACGCGCGCTTCTGCTCCTCGGTCCCCCACTTCACAATCGTATCGTTGACGAGGGAGTTCTGAACCGAGAGCGCGACCGCGGTGCCGGAGTCGGCTTTGCTCAGTTCGATCATGACGTCGACATAGACCAGCGCCCCGAGGGCCGTTCCGCCGTATTCCTCGGGGCAGGTCAGGCCGTAGAACCCGAGGGAGCCGAGGGCTCGAAGAGCCTCGAAGTGGACTTCGTGTCGCTCATCGAACGCATGAGCATGGGGCGCAAGCAGTCGCTCCGCGACCTTCTTGGCCTCTTCGCGGACAAGAAGGTGTTCCTCAGTAAAGGAGAAATCCATCAGACGTCTCCCCGCGGATGGGTCGCCATCCACTCGTGGATGTACCCGACGATCGCGTTCGGATCGTCGCCCGGACCGAACAGCTTGCCGACGCCGAGCTTGGACAGGGTTTCCTGGTCCTTGGTGGGAATGATGCCTCCGCCGGTCAGCAGGCGATCGCCGAGCCCGTTTTCTTCCATGAGCGCGCGAACCCGCGTGAAGTGGGTCATGTGGGCGCCCGACAGGACCGAGAGACCGATGACGTCCGCATCTTCCTCGAGAGCGGCGGCGACAATCGACTCGGGAGTTTGGCGCAACCCCAGGTACACGACCTCCATCCCCGCTTCCACGAGCGCGCGGGCGACGACTTTCGCGCCGCGGTCATGACCATCGAGACCGGGCTTTCCGACAACCACCTTGATAGGATGCTCGCTCATCTGTACACCTCAGAAGAATGCCTGCTCGCGAAACTCGCCGAACACGTCGATCAGGACTCGGGTGATCTCGCCTTCGGTGGCATAGACTCGGGAGCAGTCCAGCAGACTCGGGATCAGATTTTCCTTGCCGCGAGCCGCCCGCTCAAGCGCCTCCAGACTTGCCGAGACGGCGAGGTTGTCTCGCGATTCGCGCAGGGTCTTGAGCGCGGCGAGCTGATCACGCTCGACCGATTCGTCGATCTCCAGAATCGGAATATGGAGCTGTTCGTCCTCGTTCGCGAACTCGTTGACGCCGACGACGATCTTGCGCTTCTCCGAGACGGCCCGCTGGTATTCGTAGGCCGATCGCGTGATCTCCTGCTGCGGGAACCCCTTCTCGATCGCCTTGATCATCCCGCCCATCCGCTCGATCTGAGCGAAGTAGGCCTCGGCTTCGTCCTCCAGATCGCGCGTGAGCCGCTCGACGAAGTAGGAACCGCCGAGCGGGTCGGCAACGTTCGCGACCCCGCTCTCGAACGCGATCACCTGCTGGGTTCGCAGCGCGATCTCGACGGCCTTGTCGGACGGGAGGGCGAGCGCCTCGTCCATCGAGTTCGTATGGAGGCTTTGGCACCCTCCCAAGACACCGGCGAGCGCCTCGATCGCCGTGCGGACGATGTTGACCTCCGGCTGCTGTGCGGTCAGACTGCACCCGGCGGTCTGAACGTGGAATCGGCAGAGCCACGAGCGGGGGTTCTGGGCCCCGAATCGCTCTTTCATGTGTCGCGCCCAGATTCGGCGGGCCGCGCGGAGCTTGGCGATCTCCTCGAAGAAGTCGAGGTGGGAATTGAAGAAGAACGAGAGACGCGGGGCGAAGTCATCGATCGACATGCCCGCGGCGAGGGCGTGCTCGACGTAGGTAAAGCCGTCCTGGAGGGTGAAGGCCAGCTCTTGGGCCGCGGTCGCGCCCGCCTCCCGGATGTGGTAGCCGCTGATCGAGATCGTGTTCCACTGCGGCACGTGCTCGGCGCAGAACGAGACCAGGTCCGTGATCAGCCGCATATGCGGCTGGGGAGGGAAGATCCACTCCTTTTGAGCGATGTACTCCTTGAGAATGTCGTTCTGCAGCGTGCCCCGGAGCTTCTCGAAAGGGATGCCTCGGCGCTCGGCATTGGCCAGAAACATCGTGAAAATCCACGCGGCGGGCGCGTTGATCGTCATCGACGTCGATACTCGGTCGAGGGGGATCGAAGCGAACAGGCGCTCCATGTCTTGGAGCGAGTCCACCGCCACGCCGGTCCGCCCGACTTCGCCTTCGGCCAGCGGATGGTCGGAATCCCAGCCGTAGAGGGTCGGGTTGTCGAACGCGGTCGAGAGTCCCGTCTGCCCCCGCTCCAGCAGGAATCGGAAGCGCTCGTTGGTCTGAGCGGCCGTGCCCATCCCCGCGAATTGGCGCATCGTCCAAAGCTTGCCGCGATACATCGAGGGGTGAATCCCCCGCGTGTACGGGAACTCGCCCGGCAGCGGCAAATTGGCGCCGAGATCGTCAGGAGCGACGTCGGCCCGGCTGTAGACGGGCTGAACCGCCCTCCCCGAAACGGTCGTGAACTCGCGGTCGGAATCCCCGGCCTGAGAATCCGGGCGTGTGATCGGTTGTGCCATGTCAATCTCTCTTCTCACGGACGCGGAGTTCGACCTGGGAGCAGGCCGCTCGCACGAAGTCGTAGGCCATTCCTCCGCTCTCGGCGAGGTCCGCCGCCACCTTCTGGATTGCGGATTCGGCCTCGGTTTGGCTCAGGAAGCGCTCCCACAGCTCCTGCTGGATGCCCCGGCGGATTTCGTCCACTAGGCGCGCCTGTCGCAGTTCGCGATGACGACCGGACTCTACCAGGGATGTCGCGAGTCGCTCGATCGTGTCGACCAGCTCGTCGAGTCCTTCCGTCTGCTGGGCCGACGTGGCCAGCAGCGGCGGTGCTTTGCGGGCCTTGGCCCCGCCCAAGCTGTAGACGAATCGTAGCGATTGAAGGACGGTATCGGCCCCGGGCAGATCCGACTTGTTGACGACGATCAAATCGGCGGCTTCCATGATCCCGGCTTTGAGGCTCTGAATGGCGTCGCCCGTGCTGGGCTGCAGTACCAGCACCACAAGGTCGGCGCAATTCAGGACGTCCAGCTCAGCCTGTCCGACCCCGACGGTTTCGATCAGGATCCGATCCATACCGAACGCCTCGATCACGTCCGCGACGTAGGGTGTTGCCGGCGACAACCCGCCCCTCCCTTCCCGCGAGGCGAGGGAGCGCATGAAGATCCGGTCGTCGCCCACGAAGCGTTCCATGCGAACCCGATCGCCCATGAACGCGCCACCGGTGAAGGGACTGGACGGGTCGACGGCGATCACTCCGACCCGGTGTTGCCGCTCCGCGAGTCCAAGGGCGATGACGGAACAGAGCGTGCTCTTGCCGACGCCAGGCGGGCCGGTCACGCCGATACGGATCGCTTGCCCGAGTCGTCCGGCGAAGCGCTCTCGAATCGCAGGCACCGATCGGGGGTCATTCTCGACTTTGGAGATGAGGCGGGCGCACACCCGCCGGTCTCCGGCGAGAAAAGCCTGCCACAACTCCGCGCTCAGCGCAGGTTGTGGACCGACGCCCGGGACTGAGTCCGTGTGGATGCCAACGGAATCGGTGGACACCGAGCCCAGTCTATCACGGAAGTCTCCGTACGGGGAGATAAAGGGAACACGGAAGCGAAGGCGCAATACCCCTGCCGCTGTTCGGGGTGGGTTATGATGCGCCATGCTGTTCATGGTGGTCGAACACTTTGGCGCGGGATCGCTGGAATCGGTCGGCGCCCGTTTTCAGTCCCACGGTCGCATGCTGCCGGACGGTGTCGTTTACGTCGACAGCTGGATGACGCCGGATGGAAGTCGGTGCTTCCAATTGATGGTTGCGCCCGATCGCGACGTGCTTCAGGAGTGGCTCGATCGCTGGTCCGATCTCGTCGCGTTCGAAGTCGACGAAGTCGTCGGGTCGTCCGCCTTCTGGGCGGCCCGAGATCCGTAGAGAATTCGGGTCCTATCGTAGACAAAGCCAAACGTGTCATACTGACCCTTGAGCCCGGCGCCCCACTAGGCCCGAGGCCTTTTTTTATGCCCAAAACCACCACCGATTTTTCATCGCTTGGCATTCCGGCCGATCTTCTCCAGAAGATCGCCAAGCTCGGCTACACCCATCCCACCCCGATTCAGGAGCAGGCGATTCCGGCCGGCCTCGACGGGGAGGACGTCGTCGGCATCGCCCAGACCGGAACCGGCAAGACGCTGGCCTTCGGCGTGCCCATGCTCGCCAACCTTCGTCCCGGCGAAGTCGGGCTGGTGCTCGTGCCGACTCGCGAGCTCGCGGTCCAGGTCGAGGAGAGCCTCGCCAAACTCGGGGCGAAGGTCGCAACCCTGATCGGAGGCGTGCCGATGGGCCCCCAAGTCACGCGCCTGAAGTCGAAGCCGTCGGTCATCGTCGCGACGCCGGGTCGGTTGATCGACCACCTCCAGCGGCGAACACTCCACCTCGGACGCGTCGCGATCTTCGTGCTGGACGAAGCGGATCGCATGCTCGACCTTGGCTTTGCTCCCGCGATCCGTCAGATCGCGGAATCCGTCCCGACCGAGCGACAGACGATGCTCTTCTCGGCTACGATGCCGCAGGCGATCGAAGGGCTCGCCAATTCCTATCTCAACGACCCGATCCGGGTCGAAGCCGCGCCTCCGGGGACGGTTGCCGATCGCGTCGAGCAGGAACTCGTCGTCGTGGATCCTGCGGCCAAGCCGGAAGCTCTTCGCGAGATTCTCAGAGCCCATCGGGGCACCGTGCTGGTGTTCACGCGGACGCGACATGGTGCACGCAAACTCGCGCGGTCGCTGCGGCTCCAGGGCCATTCGACGGCCGAGCTTCACTCGGATCGAACGGTCTCTCAACGCAAAGCGGCGCTCAACGGCTTCAAGTCAGGTGAGTTTCGGGTCCTCGTCGCGACCGACATCGCCGCGCGCGGCCTCGACATCGACCAGCTGCCGCGCGTGATCAACTTCGACCTGCCGATGGTCGCCGAGGACTACGTGCACCGTATCGGCCGCANNACATCGCCGCGCGCGGTCTGGACGTCAAGGAGATCGCGCTGGTCGTCAACTACGACCTGCCCGGCAGTGCGGAAGACTATGTCCACCGTATCGGCCGAACCGGACGAGCGGGCGCGTCGGGACGGGCGATCACCTTCGCCTCGCCCGACCAGCATCGGGGCGTCAAGGAGATCGAGACCCACATCCAACTGAAGCTCCCGATCGGGAGGCAGTCGCAGTCGGCATTTCCGGCTAAAGCGCTCATGCCCGTCGGTGCTCCGAAGCGACGTCGATTTGGTCGCAAGCCGTTCGCGCGTTAGGTCCGAGGGTCGATTCGCGTCGCGAATCGACCCTCGTGCTTTAGTCCCCTTGCTGCCCGAAGTTCGCGACCAGGATGTCGAAGTCGTCGCTATCGGTGTTGTCGGTTCCGTTGAGATCGGTCTCGACATCGAACGGGGGATCTCCGACCATGTAGCCGAACCCGGCGACGAGTCGATCGAAGTCGTCGCTGTCGACGAGGTTGTTGCCGTCGACGTCGCCGTTGATGAGCGAAAATCCGAGACCGGACACGCCGCCGGGGCCGATCGCCACGGTCGCGTTCCGCTTTCTCAGCCAATGGGATGCCTTGACCGTCACCTCATACGTTCCCGAAAGCGGGACGGGGATCGCGAAATTCCCGTTGCCGTCTAGGGACACAAAGGGCGCCTCATGCACGGTGTCCGCACCCTGCCAGAACAGTACTTCGACTTCGACGCCGTTCGGGCTTGGAAGCCAGCCCTCCAGGTCGACATGGCCGGACACCGTGACGCCTCCCGCGCCGTTCGAGGTCCATTGCACGGTGTTGCCGACCAACTTCTGGAAGTCCGTCGACGCGAACTGACCGGGCCCGTTCGTCGTCGAGAAGGCCGCGACGCGGCCACGGCCATAGGCTCGGCCGGCGAGCCCGACGCTGACGTTGAGGCCATCGTTGAAGCTATGGAATTCGGTTCCGCCCGGACGGACGCCGAACACCAGGGTGTTCGATCCGCTGTAGCTCGTAAGGACCACCGAAAAGCTCGACGGCAAACCGAAAGACACCACGGGGTCGGGAGTCATGAGCGAGAACGTGCCGCCTATCGAGAAGGCGTAGCTGGCCGTCAACTGAAACGGATTGAGGGCGACGAGTCGCTGAAGGGCGCTGTTGGCCATCCTCCAGCTGCACCATTCGGACAGGATCAGCCCACCGCCGTTCGCGACGAAGCGCGCCAGCTGCGTTTGGCCGGCCAACGGCATATCCGGGTTCGCCCAGTTGTAGTTGCATTGTGCGTAAACGGCCTCATAGCCGGCCAAACTCGCCGTTCCGTCCAACCAACTGTATTCGACGCCGAGCGTCGGCGTGTGCCCTTGGGCCGTCAGGGCGTTCATCACGGCAGCGTCGGTACCCGGTTCGCCCGACGACATCACGTAAACGTCGACCGCGGAAGCCCAAGTGGCGCCCATGAGTGCCACGAAAATCAAACCACCTTTCATCGTCCCTCCGATTTGCCGACCCATTCTTGTCGGCAAGTGACCCATTATGCCGATTAGGATGACAGGGATCACGCCCGGCAAATCGACCTGTTCTGCGGCTTATTGCGATTGGTCGCTCGGCTTGAAAGGGTTCGTTCGCTCCTTGAACGCCTCCAGCCAGAGGCGCTCCTGCTCTTCGTAAAGGGCCGGATCCAGCCGAACTTCCCCATAGATGCACTCGGGGAATCCGAGCCGCACGGCCCAGCCCGCATCCCCGTAGCTGTAGTGCCACCACTCGTCCCGGCAGTTCGAAAATCCAACGCTCAGCATCGTGTCCACGAGCAGCATCCGATTCTCGCGGGCCGTCGGCGTGAGGCCGTGGGCATAGGTTGGTGCAGCTTGGAAGCGATCGTAGGGTGACGTCACGTCGAGCGGCTCTCCGGCGTCGTCGGCGAGCATCACGTCGATCGCGGCCCCTGTGCAGTGCCCTGGAGGTGCCTTCTCGTTCCAGGGAGCGACCCAGCGGTTGACGCGCCGCCGAAGTGCGGAGAGCGGCGTGTTCGGCCAAACCTCGAGGACGCAACGGGTCATCCACTCGTAGATTCGCCGCTGGCGATCGCGCGGACGCCAAGCATCGGTCACGGCCAAACGGACACCCTGCGGGAGGGCTCGCGCCGCGGACTCCGCCATCCGGGCGACGGTCTCCCTGACATAAGGGATCGTCTGGGGTCGAGGGATGAGCACGGACGGAGCGACCTCGGCGAGCAAGACGAGTGGCTCCCCGTTCTCCCGCTCGGGGATCCGGTTGAGAGCCCGAATCGGCTCCGGTGTGCCACGCGATCGATCGAAGGAGATCACCGACCGACGATCAAGAAGAGCAACGCGACGCCCGCGGCCGCGGTCAAGGGGTTGATCTTGATCCCTTTCTTCTGGACCACGATGTTGTCACCGGCCAAGAGCGGGACGTCCGGGGCAAAGCCCTTGAGGATCCGCTCGACGTTGACGAACTCCTCGGTCGCGGCCCCACGCCGGACGAGCTTGACGCGGTCCATACGGGCGCCGCCCGTCGGCATCGCGTCGTTGATCGCCATCGAGATCGTCATCCCGTCGCGATATTCGATGCTGCCCGGTTTGCGAACCTGGCCGTCGACGAAGACAAAGCGGCGTTCCTTCAGGACCTCGACCACCACCCGATCATCGGGCTGGAGGGCGACGTCGGCACTAGGAAGGGTCAGGTCGAAGTCGAGCGTCTGCCCGGCTCGCTCGACATGCACCCGCGCCTTGTCTCCGAGCGACGAAAACCCGCCTGCTGCGTCGATCGCCTTGCGCAGGGTCAAACCCTCGGAGAAGGCCTGGGTGCCGGGATTGGCGACTCCCCCGGCCACGAAGATTTCGGCGGGCTTCACCTTGATGAGAAAGAACACACTGTCGCCCGGCTTGAGGAGCGGGTTGTAGGTGTCGTTGACGCCCTGGTAGAGGGCGAAGTTCACGACGATCTTTTCGCCGAGTGCGTTCGTGATCTCGACGCGCTCGAGGTCGGCGACGTCCGTCGGTTGGGACAATCGGACCACGTCGCTCAGGCGCAGCGTATCGGCATGGGGAGTTTCGCCGGAGTTCGTCACCGCCCCCGAGTACTTCACGGGTGCGGCCGGCGGGGCCGCGAGCCGCAAGGTCACGGTCGCCTTGCGGAGGATCTTTTGGGTGACCAGCTGCTCGGCGATCTTATCGCCGGCTTCCTTCTCGGTCAAGCCACCGACCCTCACCGCGCCGACGAACGAGAGGAGGATCAACCCATCCTTGGTGAGGGTGTACTCCCGGTTGAGCGACGGCTCTTCTTCGCAATTCACGGTGACCTTGTCGCCCGGTTTGACGACCCGGGTCTGGGCGCCGACCGACACCGCGATCCCGAGGAGAAGGAGGAGACCGGTCAGAACTCTGAGCATCGCAACCGAGTGCTTCATGGCCTGCTGAGACTACCTGCAGACCTCGGTTGCCGACAAGCACAAGCCCAATTTCTCGAATCGCGGGCACAGGAACTTGGCTCGATGGCGTAGAGTTCTAAGATAAAGCCTTGCGAGGACCGAAAGAAGACTATGAGATCGACTCTGCGCCCCTTCCTGCTCGCCGCCTGCGTCGCGGTTTTTGCGCCGATGGCGCTTGCTCAGCCCGCCGCCTCTGCCGACACCCAGGAACTGACGCCTGAGGTCAAGCAGCAATTGATCGACCGGGTCACGAAGGTGATCTCGGAGAACGCCTACGTTCCGGGTGTCGACTTCTCCAAGTGGGCCGACTTCATGGGCAAGCAGCAGGAGGCGATCGACAAGGCGAAGACACCGGTCGAACTCACGAACGCACTGAACCGCGCGATGCGCGAGTTCGGGTTCAGCCACATCGTCCTCTCGAGCCCTGAGGCGACCAAGATGATGCGCGAGCGCAAGATGGTCGGCTTGGGCGTCCGCATCGCGGTCATCGAGGAAGGCATCCGGATCGAGTACGTGTTCCCGAAGGGTGGCGCCGATGAGGCCGGCATTCAGGTGAACGACGTCATCATCGAGGCCAACGGAAAGAAGCCCGAAGGGCGCGAGGCATTCGCGGGCGACGAGGGCACCAAGCTCAAAGTCAAGGTCAAGAAGCCGAACGGCGCGATCAAGGACCTCGAAGTGACCCGCAAGGCGTTCTCGACGGTGATGCCCGAGACCCTGACTTGGCCGGAGAAGGACGTGGCGGTACTCACGGTTCCCGACTTCATGACCTACGACATGCAGCGGGTCGACCGATTGATCGAAGAGGCGAACAAGAAGGCGAAGATGATGATCGTCGACCTTCGCTCGAACGGCGGTGGCGCGGTTCTCAACCTCCTGCACCTGTGCGGGCGGATCTTGCCGCCGAACGCCGAGATCGGCACGTTCATCAACCGCCGGACGGTCCGCAACTACGTCGAGCAGACGAAGGGTAAGGAAACCGATCTCGTGGAGATCGCGAAGTGGTCGAAGGACAAGCTGCGTGGGATGCGAGGCGCCTCGTCGCCAACGTTCAACGGTTCCGTGACGGTGCTCATCAACGGAGGAACCGGTAGCGCATCCGAAATGATGGCCGCCGCCATCCGCGAGATCCGAGGCGGCGCCGTGATCGGTACCCAGTCCGCAGGCGCGGTTTTGGCGAGCTTCATGATGCCGATGCCGGGTGGGTTCACGCTCCAATACCCGTTCCAGGACTACGTGACGATCAAGGGCCTGCGCCTCGAAGGCAACGGTGTGAAGCCCGACATCGTCGCGCCGATGCCCGGCCCGAATGAGGCGGACAAGGCGGTCGCCGCAGCCGTCAAGTGGTTCCGCGATCAGCAGGCAACCCAAGCCAAGAAGTAGTCCGTCATGAGGGGCGGGCGCCAAGTGGCCCCCGCCCCTCATCGTGTCGGTCGGACCGTGGTCTCAGGCGGCGTGAACCTGCACGACGCCGGTCCTTTCGCCGACCTAGCGATGATCGTGGTCGTGGTGGCGGTGGCTCGAATAGTGCTCGCCGAGGACGTCCTCTCCGAAGTCTCCGTCGAAGTCACGCCAGACGGCATGGATGTGATTGGCCTCGTTCTGGGTGTTGTCGTATTCGATGAGGAACTCCGAGCCTTGAATGCGGTAATAGTGCCCGGCGCCGGGTCGGGTGGACCCGAGCCACGCGAAGACGACGGAGTCCATGTCCACGCGGGCCATCCGGCGCTTGCGGTTCTCGGAAGTCTGGACCTCGGCGTGGGCCTGGATCAACTTGGCGAGCAGGTCCTTCTGTCGCGAATCGAGAGCCGAGAACCCGATCCCCTTGCGCTCCAGCATCTCCACCTTCCGCCGGTTGCCCGTGACAATGTCGACGGGCGCAGACGCACCGACGACCGCTTCGGCCCGTTGCTTCGGATCGAGCGAATCGAGGAGTGCGAACGCCAAATCCTGGAGGCGGCCGAGGGGCCTTCCCTGATGCACTCCCTTGTCGATGCGAGCCGGGTTCGATCCCAGGAATTGGGGCGATGAACTCACGACTACACCGTCGCGATACGTAAAGTTCAACGACACATGGTGGCCTTCGAAACGCCATGCCCAGACACCCTTGGTCTTGGGGGTCCCGAAGAACGCGAACGTATAGAGGTTCTTGTCCCGAACCGGATTGCGGTCCTCGCGCTCGAACAACACGTCCTCAAGATCGCGAATCTGCTCGACGGTCTTATAGCCGAGGTCGCTGAGGGACGAGCGCAGCAGGCGGTCCGCGATCGTTCGCTGATCCGGCTTCATCTGCCCCAGAGCGATGCCCTTCCTGGTGATGGGCACGTAGTTCCAGGCCGAGCGGTGCTCGCTTTCCAGCGGGAACTGGGCGAGCTTCCGGCCTTCGGCATCGAGCGCGCCGAGGAAGCGAAGGGCAAGATCAGAGGTCTCGACGGATGGTACGGCTTGCCTTGCGACCGGCGCGGAAAACGCCGCGCGGCCCATGCGTCCTTGACACTCCTGCAAGGAAGCCAGCGGGATCGCCGTGAAGAGAAGCAGGAGGGCGGTGACGATGCGCATAGCGGATTGTGGACCATGGCCGTCTTCGCGGTTGGGTCCGGCAAAAAAATCGCCCGAGACGAGGTTCCTGTCCCGGGCGGAAGTTTCGTGTGAGTCGGAATCAACCCAGTCGATGGCACGCGGCGTGCCACAATCGCCCTCGTGAGCGGATTCGCAACATTAACCGGGAAGATTGCCGTCTACGCGGCCGATCACGTGGACACCGACCGCATCATCCCGGCGCGGTTTCTTTCGATGGTCACCCGGCAAGGGTATGGCGAGCTCCTGTTCGCGGATATTCGCGACGCCTCGTTCCCCCTCGATCTACCCGAAGCGAAAGGGGCGACGATCCTCGTCGTGGGCACGAACTTCGGAAGCGGATCGTCGCGCGAGCACGCCGTGTGGGCTATCCAGCAAGCCGGGTACAAGGTCGTGATCGCGCGGCGCGAGGCCGAGAGTCCCGGGTACAGCGACATCTTCCGGCAAAATGCGGCGAACTGCGGATTGCTTCTCGTCGAACTCGACGCCTCCGAACACGCCCCGTTCGTCGCGGCCGGATCAGGGGCGGAGGCGACCGTCGATTTACCGAATCAAACGGTCACTCTGGGCGGCACGACGTACCGCTTCGACATCGCGCCCTCGCTGAAGGAGCAGATCGCCGCGGGGCTTGACTTGATCGGCACCACGCTTGTCTATGAACCGCAGATCGCCGAATACGAGCGCTCGCAGACGGCATTCGTGCCCCCGCGGCACGCTTCTTGAATGGGAATGGCATGATGAATCTCTTCACCTCGACCCCTCTCGCCCAGGTGGCTCCCGCCGGCGCACCTTCCAATGTGGAGTTGCTTCTCGTGAGCATCGTCCCCACGGTCGTCGGGCTTCTCCTGTTCTGGTTCGGGATCAAAGCCGAAGAAAGCGGGGCTGCAAAGTTCATCAAGTGGATCGCGCTCGTGCCGCTTCTCGTCGGCCTTTTCATCGGGTACGGGTACTGGCAGCAGGTGACAGGTGACCTCGGTGACTTCTATCGAGCCAACTACCTGATCAACCGCAAGGTGGTCTTTTTCCATCTCGCGTTCTATCTTCCCATCGTCGGCTTGGTGGGTCTCGGCGTGTGGACTTTCCTTCTCAAGCGCAAGGGCGAGCGCGCGCCCACTGAGGAGGAGGTGTACGAAGAGGAATACTTCGAGGAAGAGGAGTACGTCGACGAGGAGCCCCTCGAAGAAGTGGACGAGGAGGTCTACGTCGAGGACGAGACTCCCGAAGACGAGCCGCCGGCTAAGCCATGAGCCGCACCGACCCGCGTGATCAGTTCGGAGCGACGGCTCAGAGCTATCTGAACAGTCCCAGCCATAGCGACGCGGAGGAGCTTGCCCATTGCGTCGAACTGACGCGACCCCAAGGGGGACCGATTCTCGACGTGGGAACCGGTGCTGGCCACCTCGCCTACGCGTTCTCACCGCGTTGTTCGCGGGTCGTCGCGCTCGACGTTACTCCGGAGATGCTGGAGATTGTCGAGTCGGAGGCGGCGAAGCGGGGCCTTTCGAACATCGAGAGCTGCCTTGCCCCCGCGGAAGCCCTTCCGTTTCCGGTTGAGACGTTCGAAGGCGTGGCGACCCGTACGGCTGCCCATCACTTCGATGATCGGGAGGCCTTTCTCGACGAGGCGTTCCGGGTTACCAAACCTGGAGGCTGGCTGCTCGTCGTCGATACGACGGGGATTGAGGAGCCGCTTGCGGACGAGGGCCTCGATCGGTTCGAGCGCGAACGAGATCCGTCCCATCGGCGCAACTGGCCTCCCTCGATCTGGATTCAAGCGATCGGGGCCGCGGGATATCGGATCGAACATACGGAAGTCGTATCCCGAAGGCACGACTTCGAGCGATGGCTCGACCGCATGCGCGTCGAGGAACCGATTCGGAGCCGCCTCCACGACGTCCTCGTCCACAGCGAGGGAGAGCTGCGCGACTACCTGAGCCCGGAGATTCGCGACGAACGGCTCACGTTCACGCTCCGCCAGATCACCGTGTCGGCGACGAAGCCGTAAGTTCGGGCGAGGCTTGAAGGTCGATCACGTTCGGAGCCCAGCCGAGTTCTTTGAGCACGCCGATGTAGTCCTGCTCGGTCAGTTCGCTCGGAGGTCGTCCGAGGAGGGCGACGATCACCCCCTCCATCACGTTCGTGGCAAACGTCTCGCCCCCCATCATCGGGGTGGTCGTGATTGCACGCGCGGTACCGGCCCGGGCCAGCCACTCGAGGTTCGCTTTCCGTAGGCTTTGCGTGATGATCGTCTTGCCATCGAGGCGATCCGGTGCGTAGCGCATGATGTAGAGCGAGTCGCCGGCGATCACGGTCGCCCAATCGAAGACCTTCGTGAACTTGGGCGTGCGCGACTCCTGCTTTTCGCCAGTCGGATAGAACCACTGGAACGGCAGCTTCGTGATGATGGGGAGCGCAATCGCGCCGATCCGGTTGACCGCACGGTAGCTCCGCACCTTGATCGGCAGTCCGAGGCCGAACATCAGGTCGCCATACACGACGTTCGGGCACAACTCGTCGAGCGCTTGCGCCATCCCGTAACGATCGACCGCGGAAACGAGGAGGACCCGTTCCTGGGCAAAGTCGACGGTGCCTTCGCGCTGGAGGCGATGGATCGTTTCCCGCTCGAGCGTGTGTTTCAGCCCGCTCCCGTCCACGACCGGAGTCTTGACCGCGCCTTGGATGAGGTTCCGAATCTCGCGAAAGGCGTACTTGCGCTCGCCGATGACCACGTAGATGTCGGCCCCTCCGACGCCGAGGGCGTCGACTTGGCCGTCGAGCTCTCGGAACAGCGACGCGAACTTCAGCCGGTCCCCGTCGGTGCCGATCCGTTCGATGACGAACTGCTCACCGAGAATCTCGACCTCGTGGCGCTTGTTGCGCTTGCTCGTGCCGAGACTGACGGAGACGACGTGCTTCATCGCTAGTCGGCCTTGGGTCGAATTGGGAGCAAGATTGTCGTCTGCACGACCGAGTCGCCGATCTTGGCCTTGAACGTGATCGGGAACGCTCCCTGGGCGCCCTGGGGTGCGACCAGTTGGAGCCCGACCCGCTGGCTTCCGCGCGAAGAGTAGATGATGAACTTCCGATAGCCGCCCCGAGGCGCGGTCCAGCCCTCAGGAACTTCGATCGAAAACTCGCCATCGACCCGGAGGCGGGTCTGGGAACGGATCGTCACGCTGCCCGCGATCGTCTGTCCCTCCTGCTTGACGGTGGTGTTCATCGGCAAGTTGACATCGAAGACGACCGCGGGCGCGACGAGGAAGCTTGTCTCCACGATCGCCTCTTGGCCGTTCGCGTCGGTGAGCTTGCCTTGCATCACCCGATAACCGGTCGTGGCGGTCGAGGCGACGTCGGTCTCGTAGTCGACGAAGCCCCGGCCACGACGGTTGAGCGAGGGGAACGGCTTGGATGTCGACGTGGTGGAATCCTTGAGAAGGCCCATCATGCGCAATTCGATCCGGTCGAAGCGCGCGGTCCGGTTCGGATTGGTGAAATTCAGCCGGATCCGGATCGAATCGCCAGGAACGACACTGCGGGCCACGTACTCGGAAACCCACTCCATCCCGATCGGCAGACCGCGATTGCGATCACGGCTCATCGTCAGCGGGAAGGTGCGCCGTGGCACGTAGGCGGCCGGCGTCGCGCCGCCCGATTCGATCGCATTGCCACGGAGGGCGAGCTTGCTCGACTCACCGATGTACGGAAGGAAGAGTGCAAGGAGCTTGATCTCGCAAAGCCAGCTGTCGGCGGTCTGATTGCCCGCCATCTGGAGCATGCCTTCGAGCAGGGGCGATTCCTCCCAGATCGGGCCGTTGCGTTGGGTCGCATCAAGGAGCCGCGCGGTGTAGATCGGCCCTTGCGGGCCCCAGGCGGCGCGGATTTCGAGGTTATCCCGGCCGACGAGCCAGCCGTCGCCCCTGAGGTCGAGCGACCACACGATATCTCGGCCCGTGGCGGCCTTGCCGGCGAGATAGAGCACTCCCGGCTCCCATTGCATCCAGGACTCGAGGCCGCCGCTGCTGGAAAGAGGATCCCATTCCTCGGGTTCCATCTGTCCGTCCATCTTCGGCGTCAGCGCGAGCCGGATCGGCTCGCGAACGTCGAAGAGTTCGCCGAACGCACCTGGTTCGGTCAACTGACCCACGAAGGCATACGAGGCGAGGAGCGCCAACATGGGTCTAGTTTGCCTGATGGAGCCCGCGAATGTGCAGGCGGTCAGACTTCCGAGGCAGAACGATGCCGTAACGGAACGACAGGGAGCTTGAGATCGGCCGAACTTGACCCCGAGGTCACCTTGAGCACGCGCTCGAGGATGATCTTCACGGTGCCCGCGAGAGGGAACGCGATGATCATCCCGACGAGGCCGAAGAGCGCCCCGCCGCTGAAGATGACGAACATGCTGACGAGCGGGTGGAGACCGAGGGCCTGCCCTACGAGGTTCGGGTACACGAACTGGTCGAACGAGAACGAGATCGCGTAGAAGCAGACCACTACAAAGAGCGCGTAGTACCACGACGAGTCGAACGCCAGGAACCAGTTTCCGCTTTGCCCGCTGAGGCCGGTCAAGAGAAAGAGCGTGACCGCGCTCATCAGGGCGCCGACGATCGGGATCATGTAGAACACGCCTGCAAGGACCGCGAGCAAGATCGCGTAGGGTGCCCCGAGAATGGTCAGGACCGCCGCCATCACCGCCATGTAAGTCAGAACCGTGATCGTCACCCCCCGAAGGTACTTCACGAAGACTTCGCCAACGTCACGCAGGATCGAGATCGTCTCGGCACGGATGGAAGGGGGAATCCAGGATTGCGACCGGACCTTGAACTGCTCGAAGTCCATGAGCATCATGAACGCGAACAGGGGGGTGAACAGCAGGAACAGCATTTGCGAGGCGGCCGTGCCCACAAGGCCGAGGAAGCTGTTGAAGAAGTTCTGTACCACCCCGGCGATATCTTCGCGGTGCGGTTCGACGTATTGCTCCATGATCGCACGCCGGGTGGTCGGGAGCCCGAATCGTTCGAGGGTCGCCTGGTTGCTCTCGAGAAACCGGTCGATCTTTCCCGTGGTTCCCTGTGGTTGGGCCTGTACGGCCGGATTCCATCGGAGGAAGAAATTGTCGTTCGCGTTTTCTTCGGACAGCTGCTGGGTCAAGCTCTGGAACTGGTCGCGAAAGCTCGACAACTGGCTGTTCATCGAGGGCACGAGCAAAAAGCCGAGCCCGGTCATGACGGCGAAGAACGCCACGAAGACCAGCGAAACCGCTGTCAATCGCTTGTAGCCCTTGAGCCGCAGCTTACGGATCGTCGGGTCGAGGAGAATGCTGATCAGGAAGGCGATGGCGAACGGAAGCAGAATCCCGCGAACGAGATAGAGGAACCAGATCGCGACCAGCACGACCCCGATCCAAACCGTGATCTTCCATCCGACCATTTGAGTGTGGGGGTGGCCTCCCTCCCGGGGAGAGAGGCTTGGAGAACAATCGTGGACTACGCGCCGACTTCCTCGTGGGCGGCATGGCCGCCGCGCTTGGCGCGTTGCTCGGCAACCCACTCCTCGGTCTTGCCCTTGAGCTCCTTGACCTTGTTGGTCAAATCACCGCGAAGCTCCGAACCCGCTTTCGGGGCGAAAAGCAAACCGGCGGCGGCACCGATCAACGCACCGAGGCCGAAGCCGGCGAGAAGGTACACCAACACATTCTTGTCATCAGAGTCTGCCATTTGAAAGAAACCTCCTTACTCCGTTTCGTCGGAGTCACGTCGACTCCTTCGCCTTAAGTATGCCGCAAGGAGCTGCCCTCCGAATAGGACGGCTGCCTGGACCAGGTTCGTCGACCGACCTCCCGAAGCCAATTGGGCTAGGGCGGGGGCCAACGCGGGCCTCTCCGCAGCGTTCGATTCGCGCAGCTCGGCGATCTTCTTGTCCTGGTCCTTGACCTCGATGCTGAGCATCAGGACCTGGTCTTCGAGCTTCTTCATCTCGGCCTGCATCGCTCGGAGGCGCGCGGCCAGCAGGCCGACGCAAAGGGCAAGCACGAGACCGAGCGCGAGTGCGAATCCTGCGAGCACGCCCCGGAGTATGCCCGAAACCCCGGGTTCGGCCGGGGCTAGGTATTCTCGCGCGGGAATTGGCATGCCTTGGCTGAACTTCGCAATCCTGATCGTCGCCGCCTACGGGGTCGGGTCGCTTCCCCTCGGTTATTGGATCGTGCGACGCCGCGGCATCGACATCACCAAGGTCGGGAGCGGGAATCCGGGCGCGACCAACGTTTGGCGCGTCTGCGGCTGGAAGCTCGGTCTTGTCGTCTTCGTCCTGGACGTTTTGAAGGGCCTCGTGCCGGCCCTCGCGGCTCAGCAACTCCTGGGCCGTCAGGATGCCGCCTTCGCCTGCGGGTTCGCCGCGATTCTCGGACACTCGCTTTCGCCGTTCCTCGGCTTCAAGGGTGGGAAGGGAATCAGCACCGGGCTCGGAGCGCTTCTCGGTAGCTCGCCGGTCGTGGCCTTGCTCGCCCTGAGTGCGTTCATCGTCGTCGTGCTCCTCACCCGCTACGTGAGTCTTGCCAGCCTCGTCGCCGCGCCGGCGATGGTCGTCGCAGGCATCCTCACCGGCGATTCGCCGATCCTGATCGGTGCCTACGGCGTCCTGGCCCTCTTCATCGTTTTCCGGCACCGGGCCAACATCGCCCGGCTCATCGCGGGGACCGAGCCGAAGTTCGGGCAGAAGAAGAATCCCGAGCCCGGTGAGGAGACGGCATCGAACGGGACCCGTGAAAGCGTTCTGCCCGAGCCGGAACCGGTCGGCGCACCCACCGAGGAATAGGACGTGACCTTCCAAGAACGCGTGCTCTCCGATCCCACGACCTTCGCACTGTCCGGCTTGGTGTGGGTGGTGGTCGCGCTTTGGGTCGTGTCGATGATCTCGTGGATGATCCAAGGCGATGTGGATGGCGGCTTCGGCATCGTAGCTTGCTTTGTCGCGATCGTCCTCGGCGTGATGACCACGTCACCACCGGCGAAGGGGCTCACCCCGTACTTCTTTTCGGCGGTCGTCGGCACGATGATCACGTACCCGATCGTCCGGCGGTACCTGAACCGTCGTGAGATGAATCAGATGGACCTCGATCAGGTGGAGCGGGCCTACGAGGTGCTTCGTGAGCGTCCGGACAACCTCTCGGCGTTGCTCCGGATCGCCCGGGTACTGTACGAACGCGGGCTCGCTGAACACGCGGTCGCCCTGGGGCAAACGGCACTGAAGAATGTCCCCCGGGACCGGTTTCACGACGAGTACCGCGAGCTCAACAAATGGAAAATGGCAACGCGCGACCCGGCACTTTTCGGGAGCGTAGCTTGTTTGCATTGTCGGGCTTCAAACGCACCAGGGACGGTGTTTTGCTCTCGATGCCGGTCCCCGCTCATGTTGGACTACGTTCGTGGCGGATGGAATTCAGCCGGCGCCGGCAGGAAGCTGATCGCGGTCTGGATCCTGCTCATGTTCGCGCTGGTCGGTGTGCCGCTCGCGACGCGGCTGCCGGCGGTGGGAACGGTCGCAACGATCGTGGTGCTGGTGGGGCTCGGTGCGTGGATCGCTTGGTTCGCCTTCCGTGAAAAGGCGTAGTTCGGGCCGCATAAGTTGAAAAAACTCGATCGGTACATGTTGCGCGAAATGATCGTGCCGTTTCTCATCGGCACGCTCGCGGTCGTGCTCATGTTCCAGATCAACATGCTCATCTACCAGTACAAGAACTTTCAGCTCAGCAACGTGCCATTGCTAGCAGTTTTTCAAGTGATCTTGTACAAAACACCAGAGTACTTGAGCATGACCCTACCGGTCGGGATGTCGCTCGCGAGTTCGCTCGCGATCTCCCGGCTCGCCCGTGAGTCCGAGCTGACCGCGATGCGAAGTGCCGGTGTTTCGATCCTGCGCGTCGTGCGTCCGATCGTCTTGATGGGCATTCTGGTCGCGATCGGCAACTACTTCGTGTCGGAACGGCTCATGCCGGCGGGTGAGCGGCTTGCGAACCAGCGTCTCAATGAGATCGGCATGCTCGCGCTCAACCCGACGTTCAAATCCAACGTGCAGCTCGATCTCGGCAATTACTCCGCGAATTTCGGGTCCGTCGAGCGGGGCCCGGAAGGCAGCATTCGCCTCAGCGGAATACTCCTGATCACACGTCCTCGTCCCGGTGAGATCGTCCTCATCACCGCCGAATCCGGGATCTACAAGGAGGGCGTCTGGGTCATGCGTGACGCATACCTCCGTGCGATGCGGGGCGACACGCTGTTTGACGCCAAGCCGACGAAGGACGTGGTGATCGAGGAGCCGATCAACGTCGCCAACTTCTTCGGCGAGCGGTCGCCGAACGAGCAGACCGTCGCCGATCTCGCGGCCGCGATCAAGGAACGCAAGAGCCAACGACTCCCGACCACGCAGCTCGAAGTCGATTACCATGTGCGCTTTTCGGTGCCGGCGGCGTGTATCGTGTTCGCCCTCACCGGTCCGGTTTTCGCGGTCTGGCTCTCGCGAGCCGGTGCTTTCGTCGGGGTTCTTTTGAGCATCGTGCTCGTGCTCGTCTACTACAACGCCTTCATCATCGCGACCCAGATCATCGGCTACAACGGGATTCTCAACCCGATCCTGTCGGCTTGGCTTCCGAACATTCTATTTGTCGCGCTCGGCCTCCTTGCGCTTCGGAGAGCGGAGTGAGGCGTCTCCTCGCCACCGGGGTCGGTCTTGCCGCCGGCGTTTGGGCCTGCGCACAGGTCGATCTCAGCCCCGTCCTCAACGAATCGTATAAGTCTCTGGCTGAAAGAGGTGTCTTCAAGCCGAAGACTCCCGACGATCCCGCGAAGCGTTCACTCCCGCCGGCCAAGCGCGAGGGTGCGAAGCAAGAGGGGTTCGAACTTCATTCGGCCAAGAAGGCGCAGCGCAAGGGCCAGGAGATCTTCGCGGAAGGCGACGTCAGTTTCAGCTTTCGTGGCTACGACGTCACTTGCGATCGAGCGGAAGGCAACCTCGAAACCGAAGTCTTCGTCCTCGAGGGCCGCGTGAAGCTGCAAGGCAAGGACCTCGACGTGAAGGGCGAGCGAGTCCAAGTCAACTTCAAGGATGAGTCGTTCGGGTTTATCGACGGCTGGGCCCGCCTGGGCAAGGAGTATGTCGGCCAGAACCTCCGCGGGGATCTCTTCGTGCACGGCATGGCCGCGGGCGGAACCCGCGAGAAGATCGATGCGCAGGACGTTTCGGTGACGACGTGCGACCAAGAGCATCCCCACTTCGAGTTCACCGCCAAACGCACCAATGTCCGTCCGGGCAAGCGCGCGATTCTGCGAGACGTGCGCCTCAAGGTGCTCGGGAAGACGATTCTCCGGCTACCGTACGTGGCGGTGCCCCTCGAGGAGTACGCCGAGCGCTACGTTCCCGAGGTCGGGAAGACGGACGAGGAAGGGTACTACGTCAAGAGCCGGTGGACCACGCCGCTCCGCGGCGACAATTTCTTCGACACGCGGATCGACTACTTCCAGAAGCTCGGCTTCGGCCTTGGCGCGGACTTCTTTCTTCGCAGTGCCGAGAACTTCTTCGGCATCTACCGGCTCTACGGCATCACCCGTGGGGGGCGAGCGCTGCAGGGAAGCATCAATCACCAACAGCGTTTCTTCGGTGGGATTCTCGGCTTCGACGCCACCTACCAGAAGAACAACTACTTGACCGCACCCGGCACCACGCTCTTGAGCACGCGCGCCAATTACCAGCTTACGGACGGGCGCGGCAACTCCACGAACATCGGCTACTTCCGCAACTCGAATGCGTCCACGACGTTCAAGGCTCTCCAGGAGAACTGGTCGATTTTCGACAATCGCAATTGGGATTCGACCTGGTCCACCTCTCTGACCGTCAACATGAGCTCGAACCAGTCGACGAGTTTCTTGCCGGATGAAGTCACGAACACGAACCGGCAGCTCGACCTCGAGTTTCAGAGCCAGAAGGAGTTCACCTGGGGGAGCGGAACCCTCGAGTATCGGCGGACGATCCCGATTACGCAAGCCGCCGACGGCCAGTTCTTTTCGACGGACGATCGAACGCCGATGGTGACGCTAAGGACCGACAGCGCGCGCCTATTCCAGGACCGGTGGCTTGGCGGCTTTCCGTTCAACGCCGAGCTTTCGGTCGGTGAACTCGGGACGTCCGACGGGGCGAGCCGGGTCACCCGCACGTCGCTCGACTTGAGCTTTCGCCGCGAAGATCGGTCACGTAGCCGGCACCAGGTGAGCTTCGGCGGCCGTTACAAACAGGGCCTCTACAGCGACGACACCGCTCAATATGTGCTGAACGGTGACTTCCGGTATCGCTATCAGATCGCGCGCGATTCCGACTTCAGCCTTCGCTACAACTACCTTCGCCCATACGGGTTCACGCCGCTGTTCATCGATCGGTCGGGAAAGACCAACTTGATTTCGGCAGACTTGAACTATCGCCCCTGGAATCCGCTCATCCTTCGCGCTCAGACGGCTTATGACATCCTTCAACTCGATCAGCAGCGGACCCCCTGGCAACGGCTCAACATCAGCACGGAGTACCGGCCGAACGATGTGCTTTTCATGCGGACGACTCACACTTACGACACGGTGAGCCAGGTGTGGACGAACCAGCGCCTCGACTTCGGATGGCGCGTCGGCGAAGGGATCGTCAGCGCCAACGCCCAGTACGATGGCCAACGGCACAGCTGGGGAAGCCTCAACCTCTACGTCGACGGGCTGAAGTGGGGCAAGCTGACGACCAGCTTCTTGCTCAGCTACTCGGGCTACAACAAGCAGGTTCAGTCACGCCAGGTTTCCTTCACCTACGACCTGCACTGCGTCGAGGCGATTCTCCAGGTCATCGACAACCCGGTGGGCTTTCGCTCGGGTCGCCAGATCGCCTTCTTCCTTCGGGTCAAGGCATTCCCGTTCGACACACCGTTCGGTCTCGGGCAGCGCGGCCAAGCGGTCGGCGGCAACTCGGGCATCCGGTTCTAGCTGTAACATGGCGGCATGAACGAAGAGATCAAGGAATACTCGAACGGCGAAGTCACGGTGGTCTGGAACCCGGCGCTCTGCATCCACTCGGGGCGATGCGTGCGTGGCTTGCCGGCTGTATTCGACGTCAAGCGGCGTCCCTGGATCGACGTCATGGCCTCGGATTCGGAGTCGATTGTGCGCCAGGTCGGCCAGTGCCCTTCCGGAGCGCTGAGCATCAAGCCCGACGTTGAAGAATCACGCGGTTCGAGGTGAACATTGCGGAATCGCAAGCGTAATGCTCCCTGGAACCTTCCACGAGGAATGAACACGATGAAACGAATTGTCAAGCTTTTCTGTGTCGGTGCAGCGGTGATGGCCTTGGGCACGAGCGTTTTCGCTCAGGATGCCGGTCCGAAGGGCAAGGGTGGTCAGGGTCAGGGCCAGTTCCGGCAGGGCCAGGGCGGCCAGGGCCAGAAGGGAGGCGGGATGCGCGTCGGTCGCATGCAGGAGGAGATCCTCGCCAAGCTCAATCTGAGCGCCGAACAGAAGACGAAGATCGAAGCGCTGAACAAGAGGCTGCAGGCTGAAGTCCAGAAGCTCATGCAGGGCGGCAACCGCGAGCAGATGCGCGAGAAACTGCGCCCGCTGATGGACCAGCACCGCAAGGACCTGATGGCGATCCTGACCAAGGAGCAGCAGGCCAAGTTTGAGCAACTGATGAAGGAAGCCCGTGCGAAGCGAGGCGGCCCCGGCGGACAGGGCGG
>DKKT01000050.1 GCA_002455425.1 Chthonomonas sp. UBA6659
CCGAATCAGGGGAGGATCTTCCGGAGGCTGCGGCGCACGATCATCGCCGAATCAGGGGAGGATCTTCCAGACAACTGCTTCTAGCGGCTTCCGCAACACTGTTCTTCTAGCCAAGGATCTGCTTCGACACCACGGTTCCATCGTCCCTCAGGTCATACACGAGCGGGACGCCCGTGCCGAGCTCCAACGCCAACACCTCTTGCGGGGAGAGGTTCTCCAGGGCCATGACGATGGATCGATTCGAATTCCCGTGGGCGGCGACAAGGACGTTCTTGCCCTGACGGATGTCGCCCAGGATGCAGCGCTTGAAGAACGGAACGGACCGTGCCGCGGTGTCCTTGAGCGACTCTCCGTTCGGGGGTGGGACATCGTAGCTCCGACGCCAGATCTTGACCTGCTCCTCACCAAACTCCTTGCGCATGTCGTCCTTATTCATGCCCTGCAAGTCGCCGTACATCCGCTCGTTGAGAGCCTGGTCGCGAATCACCGGAATGTCCAGGTTCAGGGTCTCGAGCATGATGCGCAGGGTGTCTTGGGCGCGGGACAGGGCGCTCGTGTACGCGACATGAACCGGAATCTCGCGGATCGCCTCCCCGGCTTGGACCGCCTCTTGCTTGCCTTGCTCGGTCAAGGGGACGTCGACCCACCCGGTGAAGCGGTTTTCCAGGTTCCAGAGAGACTGGCCGTGTCGAACAAGAATCAGCTTGGACATCGCGGGCGAGGATACCCGTGAGGTCAGGTAACGTGACGGTCATGCCGCGCGCCGTTTGGACCGCGATCTTGATGTGTCTGATCCCGATGGCGTTCGGGCAGTCGGGGGAGCAGCAGATCGCCGCCGTCCTCAACTCGATCCGACCGGACGCGATCGTCACGGTCAAGAAGCACAGTTCCGGAGCGGACGTCGTCGAGGTGACGATGCTCGACGGCAAGTACCCCCAAAAGCTGCTCGCCGACCAGGTCATGCGTATGGGGCTCGAGAATGGAACTGGGATTCGGGGTCTACAGGTTTACACCACGGCGGCAGAGGACCCTCAGATGCGGTTCGTCAAGGCCAGCTTTGCAACCGACGATCTCGTGATCGGTGGGCGCGACGCGCGCCTCCGACTCCAGCCGATCGTCCGAGCGTTTGCCGGCGGACCCGAGAGTCATCGCATCGGCGCGTTGATCGTGCAGTTTGCCGGGCAGAAGCCGACCGAGCGGACGATCAATACGTTTCGTTCCGATTCGGTGGTGCTCGCGGGACGCGTCCTCGACGCCCCGTTTGAGGGTCTCGAGTATCGAGTCGCGCTGCTCTCCCAGGACCCGACCCAGATTGCGATTCCTGATTTTCACGATCCCCAGGCCAAGAAGCCTGAGAAAAAGCCAGAAAAGGCTGCTCCATCGTCAGAAACACCGGTCTTGAGATTCGTCCTTCTCGGTGTCGCCGCCCTTGCCGCAGGGGCGTTGGTATACTTTGTCGTCCGTTCGGGGCGTTCGCGCTCCGAAGGTGTTCCCAACAGCCGGAGATATCCCTAAGTCATGCGCGATCCGTCGTCTATCACCGTCCACGAGCTGATCGAGATCGGCTACAACGAAGTTGCTTCCGACGTCTTCATCAAGGCCAACCAGGTTCCCATGATGAAGCAGCACTCAGCCGTTTCCCCGCTCCCCGGCGACTGGCCGATCATCGACGAGAACAATGCTCGCCGGCTGATCGGATCGCTCATGAACGAGCGCCAGTTGCGCCGGTTCGAAGAGCACCACGAAATGGACCTTGCCTTCCAGATCGAAGGCAAGTGCCGCGTGCGCTCCAACCTTTTCAAGCAACGCGGCACCTGGGCTTGCGTCATGAGGATCATCCCGCTCCGCATCCGCGGTTTGGAGGAACTCGGTCTCCCGCCGGTCCTGGGTGAATTGACGAAACACCGCCTCGGCCTCGTGCTCGTGACCGGACCCACCGGCTGCGGCAAGACGACGACCCTCGCCGCTCTTATCGACATCATCAATAGAAATCGGCCGTGCCACATCGTCACGATCGAGGACCCGTTGGAGATTGTCCATCAAGACCAGAAGGCGATCGTCAACCAGCGCGAAGTCGGCATCGACACGGAGGACTTTCAGCCCGCCCTACGCGCCGTCGTCCGCGAAGCGCCGGACGTCATCCTGATCGGTGAGATGCGCGACGTCGATACCATGAACATCGCCATGCAGGCGGGTGAAACGGGTCACCTCGTCTTCTCGACCGTCCACACGGCGAGCGCCTACGAGACCCTCGACCGAATCATCAACATGTTTCCGCCTCACGAGCGCATTCACCTATGCCAGCGCCTTGCCGGGTCGCTGCGAGCGATCATCTCGCAGAAGCTTGTGCCACGAGCGGATGGGCAGGGGCGCGTCGTCGTCCAAGAGATCCTCATCTGCACCCCGACCGTCAGTAAAGCCATCGAAGACGGCCACTTCGGCGACATCTACAACATGATGCGCGAAGGCGGTTTCTGGGGCATGCAGACCATGAACCAAGGACTTGCCCGCTACGTGAAAGCGGGGATCATCGCCGAAGACACCGCGCTGAACTACGCGGGAACCGTCTCCGAGCTCAAACAGATGCTGCGACAATAGTCTGGAAGCGTGGGCGGCTTGGCCGCCCGATTCCTCTTGCTGGGTAGTTGACCATGGCGTTGAAAATCGACGAACTGTTGAGGGAACTGGTGAGCGCCGACGCCAGCGACCTTCACATCAAAGCGGGCAATCCGCCGATCATGCGGGTGCGGGGAGACCTGTTCCGGACGAGCTACCCTGCCCTCAGTCATGCCGAAACGGAAACGCTGCTGACAAGCATCCTCTCGGATGAGCGCAAGGATCGGCTCAATTCGTTCAAGGAACTGGACCTTTCCTACTTCGTGCAGGGGTTGGCCCGCTTTCGGGTCAACATGTACTGGCAGCGAGGCCACTTGGGGGCGGTCTTCCGCGTCATCCCGTACAAAATTCGAACGATCGAAGAGCTTGCGATGCCGCTCGTTTGCAAGAAGCTCGCCCTCCTGCCTCGAGGGCTCATCCTCGTCACCGGGCCAACCGGGTCTGGAAAGTCGACCTCGCTCGCGGCGATGATCCATCACATCAACCAAAGCACCCGCGCCCACATCATGACGATCGAGGATCCGATCGAGTACGTCCATCAGGACAACATCAGCGTCATCAACCAGCGCGAGCTCGGGACCGACACCCACTCGTTCGCCGACGCCCTCAAGCACGTCATGCGACAGAACCCGGACGTGATCCTCGTCGGCGAAATGCGAGACCTCGAGACGATTCAGCTCGCGATCACCGCGGCCGAGACCGGTCACCTCGTCTTCTCAACCGTGCACACGGTCGATGCCGCCCAGACCATCGACCGCATCGTCGACGTCTTCCCGGCGGCGGAAAAGGAAATGGTCCGCTCGATGCTTTCGGAATCGTTGCGCGCCGTCATTTCGCAGACGCTGCTCAAGACCAAGGANNCATTGCCGCCTTCGAGGTCATGGCAGCCACTCCCTCGATCCGGACCCTCGTCCGAGACGGCAAGACCCACCAGCTGTACCTCGACATTCAAACCGGCGGTGAAATGGGAATGCAGACGCTGGATGGATGCCTGCTCAAGCTTATCGCCGAAGGCAAGATCGACTACGAAATGGGCTACTCGAAATGCTCGAACGCGGCCGACTTCCGGCGGCGGGCCGAGAACGCCGGTCTGGTGGAGGTGACCAGTGGAGCGCATTGAGGAACTGCTCGAGAAGTGCGTGCGTGAAGGTGGCTCGGACCTTCACTTCAAGACCGACACAGGGAAGGTCTACACGCGCGTTCTCGGCGACCTTCGTCCGGTCGACTATCCCCACTTTTCGGACGACGAGTTTCGTCAAGAACTGTCGAAAATGCTCCGACCTGAGCAGTTGACCAAGTTCGACGAGGATCTCGAACTGGACTTCGCCCACGAGATCGTGGGTGTTTCCCGTTTTCGCGGAAACCTCTACCAGCAGCGCGGCCACACCCAGGCCNNATCGTCACCGTCGAGGACCCGATCGAATTCGTCCACGACGATCATGTCGCCCTCATCAATCAGCGCGAACTGAACTCCGACACGCTTTCCTTCGCGAATGCACTGAAGTACGTGCTCCGCCAAGACCCGGATGTCATCCTGGTCGGCGAGATGCGCGATCTCGAGACCATCCACCTCGCGATCACCGCCGCAGAAACCGGGCACCTCGTCTTCGCGACGCTGCACACCGTCGATGCGGTCCAGACCGTCGACCGCATCATCGACGTGTTTCCGATGTCGCAGCAGCAGCAGGTGCGCATGCAGCTCTCGGTCAACCTCGTGGGGGTCGTCTCCCAAACGCTCGTCCGGCGCAAGGACGGACGAGGGCGAATCGCGGCGTTCGAAATCTTGTACGCGTCAAGCGCGATCCGCAATCTGATCCGCGAGAACAAGAGCTACCAGATCAACTCGATCATCCAGACCGGGGCTAAGCAGAAGATGCATACCCTCGATCAATCGCTGGCGAACCTCGTCGAGCGGGGTCTCGTGTCGCTGGAAGATGCCAAGCTCAAAGCGAAGGACCCCCACGAGTTCGCTCGACTGATTCAGCTCATGGGGATCAAGCCGGACGCCCCGGGCGGCCAGGGGCCCGGAACCCACGGACCAGTCATTCCAGGGGTAGCGCCGCCCCCGGTTGCGCCGCCGGATGCGAATGGACCGCCGCCACCCTCCCAGGGGGTTCGTGGTCAACCGAACCGTCCCACATTCAAGCGGGACTGATCCGGCACCGTCTCAACTGGGATACCCCGAAGAGTCGACCCGACCTAGGTCTCGCGCGGCTTCGTCCACTTGCGGGCGAGGCGACCGCTAAGGCCAGTCGAGGGTAGCCCGCGAAAGGCTCGGAGCGCATGGAAGATGGACGAAATCGTGTTCCAGAGGCCCAAGCCGAGGAAGATGAGCCAGAACAGGAGGAACTTGGCGATCGCCGCCTTCCAGTCGAGCGTCTCGAAGCCCTCGTTATAGACCCGAACAACCTGCATGATCGTCAGGGTCAGCGAGATCGCTCCGATGACGACGAGAAGCACTTTTGCGAAGAGATCATCGAGGATCGCGTGGACCGCGTGCTCGCTTGCAAACCGTGAGCGTCCTCTTTGCGTCAGCCAGACGACTCCAGGACCGATGAACGGAAAGAAGATCGCGGAGACGTGGGCCAGTGCCCCCGCCGTTCGCTCGGGCCCGGTTGGGGCCGGTGCCACCGACTCAGTCGTGTTCCTGGCTAGAGCCATGCCTGTCTTTACGTGCCGCACGACGCGAGGTTTCGGCTCCTGGTCCTGATGGTCCCCGTCTTCGATGGAGTCTTCCATGCCGCTTGTGCGCAACGTCGCGGAGTTCGGCGGCCAACGGCGACGGTGACAAAAGAGGAGCCCGTCAGCCGCCAAGGGGAGAGCAAATGCGGCGTCAGGACTCCACCCGGATTCTATCACAGCGTTTGGCCGGCTGCAACGGGCCCAGCCATCGAACGAGACGGCACGCCCACCTTCTTGGTAACCTGCCGACGATGATGGCCGTCGCTCTTTCCGCCCTGCTCTCGCTTGCCGCCCCGGAGATCGCGATCGTTCCCCAGCCGGTGGCATTGAAAAGGCTGACGGGGACCTTCAGTTTGGAGCCGTCGACCCAAGTCGTCGTCGACGCCAAGAACGCCGATCTCGCGCGCATGCTGCGGTCGTACCTGAGCCCGTCGACAGGCTATGCGTTCGAAACGGGTGCGAAGCGCGGCAAGAACGAAATCGAATTCGCGATCGGTGAGGCGACCGGGCTCGGGGCCGAAGGCTATCGCCTCGACGTCAGTCCCGAGCGCATCCGTATCGAGGCGGCCCAGCCTGCGGGTGCGTTCTACGCGATCCAGACGTTGCGCCAGCTGCTCCCAGCCGCGAACTTCCGGCGGGCGAAGGTGGGTGGTGTTCGCTGGACGGTGCCCGCCGTCGCGATCGAGGATCGTCCGCGCTTCGGCTGGCGCGGTGCGATGATGGACGTTTCCCGGCACTTCATGCCCAAAGAGACGGTCCTGAAGTTCATCGACCTCATGGCCCTCCATAAGCTCAATTCCCTCCATTTCCACCTCACCGACGACCAAGGGTGGCGGATCGAAATCAAGCGATATCCGAGGCTCACCGAGATCGGCTCGCAACGCGACTCTTCGATGGCCGGTCACTATAGCGAAAAGCGCTACGATAACAAACCCCACGGCGGCTTCTATTCTCAAGACGATCTGCGGGAGATCGTCGCCTATGCGTCGGCGCGCCATATCCAGGTGGTGCCGGAGATCGAGATGCCGGGCCACGCCCAAGCCGCGATCGCCGCCTATCCCGAACTCGGCAACACCGGCGAACCGCTTCGGGTTGGTATCGATTGGGGGGTTTACGAGAACGTATTCAACGTCGAGGAATCCACGATCCAGTTCCTTCAGAATGTCCTGACCGAGGTTCTCGACATCTTTCCAAGCAGATTCATCCACATCGGCGGCGACGAAGTGCCGAAGACCCAATGGAAGAAGAGCTCACGAGCTCAAGCCCGGATGAAGGAACTCGGCCTCAAGAACGAAGAGGAGCTTCAGAGCTGGTTCATCAAGCGGATGGACCAGTTCCTCGACACGAAGGGCCGCCGCTTGATCGGCTGGGACGAGATTCTTGAGGGCGGCTTGGCGGAAGGGGCGACCGTGATGTCCTGGCGTGGCATGGACGGCGGGATCAAGGCGGCCAAGTCTGGCCATGACGTGGTGATGGCTCCAACCAGCCACACCTATTTCGACTTCTATCAGAGCCGCTTGCGCCGGTTCGAACCGGTCGCGATCGGCGGTTTCACGCCGATCGAGAAGGTTTACGCGTTCGAACCGATCCCGACGGAGTTGACGGCAAGTGAAGCCAAGCATGTCCTTGGAGCGCAATTTCAGCTCTGGGCCGAGTACATCCCGACTCCAAAACACCTTGAGTACATGGCGTTTCCTCGTGGGGCCGCACTGGCTGAAGTCGTGTGGTCGCCGGCGGAACAGCGTAACCCCGACGACTTCTTCGCGCGTCTTCCTCGGCACCTCGAGCGGCTGAAGGTCCTCGATGTGAATTTCCGCGAGCTCGACGGCCCCGGCCCCGATCCCGTCGGCACCTGGTCGCCCCAGAAGGTGACGGCGGATTTCGCGACGCATGAATGGGATGTGACCGGCGCGATGAAGGCTGACGGGGACTACAAGGTGCTCTTCCAGTACACCGGCGGGGCCCATCGCCTCGACATCGCCTGGGCCGAACTGGTGGTGGACGGGGTCGTCCAAGACCGTGACGAGCATGCCGGACGAACGGGCGCCGAAGACCGCGACAATGAGTACCGGCTGGCGTTGAAGTCGCGCAAGGCGACATCGAAGATCATCCTGCGGGCCAGGATCCGCGCGGACGGCGGTACCGATTCGCGAGGCGAGGTGTACGTCTATCCCGCCAGATAGCACTCCTGCGTGATCACGTGTCCTCGCGTGACCCCGCGAGGGTCATGGGCACGGCGGCTGCGAGTTCCTCCTGCGGCTCCAATTTCTCCGCCGTCGAGGGCATCCTCGAGTCCCGGAACGGGCGGTCGAGGAGGCCGAGTGCGGGAATGATGAACAGCCCCAACCCCATGACGAGAAACGTGTTGACGAGACCCCACTCTTTCAACACCATGCCGGCAAGTCCCAATCCGATCGGCGTGACCCCCATCGAGAGCATGGTTAAGGTCGCGTTGACCCGGCCTCTGAAGGCATCCGGAACGATCATCTGAATGTACGTCGTCAGCGGGATCGTCGCGAATGGCAGGACAAGACCGCACAGCACGTTGAAACCGAGGAAGAGCCAGTACTGTCGGCTGAACGCCATCGCGGCGACGAAGAGACCCGCGATCGCGAGGCCGACGCTGTAGGCCAGGCCGGGACGCTGAATCCTCAACCTGCCGACGACGATGCTGCCGATCACGAGACCCGCCATGAACCCGAATTCGAACGAAGCGAGGGTGCCGTACTGGCCACCGAACCAGAGCCGGTTCGCCTCGATGTACGCGACCATGAACGGCGCGATCATCAGATTGAGCATCAGGGAGAGCGCGAGCGACACCTTCAAGAGGTGATCACCCCGAACGAAGCGGATCCCCTCCTTGAGGTCGGTGAGGGCATGCGAATGCCCGTCCTCGCGCTCGGGAATGAGCGCCGGCAAGCGTGAGATGAACCAGGACGAGACGACGAAGGTCGCGCCGTTCACGAGGATCGCGACGAGGAAGAACGCATCCGGAAAGTAGACGTAGAGTGCGCCCAAGATCGTGCCGGACGCGGCAAGGCCGATCATCGGCATGAAGTTCTGGGTCGCGCTGCTCAGAGCGTTGGCCTCGATCAACTGATCGCCCGGCACAAGCCTCGGAATCGAGGCGCTTTTCGCCGGGGCAAAGAAGACGTTCACCGTCGCGAGAAGGAACGCGACGAGGAAGATCGTCCAGACCGGGGGCGTGGAGTCGAGCCAAACCACGATCGCGAAGCCGAACATGAGGGCGGTGCTGGCCAGATCGGAGAACTGCATCAGTCTCCTCCGATCGACGCGATCGGCCAAGACCCCCGCGTAGGGGCTGAAGAGGAGGTAGGGCACCGCTTGGATCGCCCCGACGTAGCCGACCATCGCCGGATCACCCGTGATCTTCCCGACCATGAACAGGAAGGTCATCGCATACATCGCGTCGCCGAACTGGGAGATCGCCTGCCCGAGCCAGAGGTCCCGGAATCCGCGATGCTGCAGCACGCTCGACTTCATGGGGTGCAGTGTATCCGCGACTGTAGCTGGGCCCTAGGCCCCGACGCGCCCCATCGAGACCGGGGCTCAGCGTCGGGGTGGACCGAGGAGGTGGACGATGCCTTCGGCGAATCGCTCGCGCCAGGCTGTCCAGTTGTGGCCTTCGTTCGTCTCCTTTCCGAGCCAGGGACGCTTCGTTTGCTTGAGGGTCGCGGCGAGCTCTCGGTTCGTTGTTGTGATCGACGACTCATACGCTCCCCAATCGCAGGAGAGTCTGGCGTTCGGCGCGATCTTGTCCAAGGACGCCCGCTCCAAAAGGGATGTGTCCGCCCAGAACGCGCCCGATTGAGCGTGGACACCGCCCGCGAAGACCTTGGGGTGCTTGGTCGCGAGCCGTAGCGCGATCAGGCCCCCGAGGCTAGCCCCGCCGACAAAGACGTCCCCTGCACGGCGAGACGCCGGGATCATCGACGCCGGCGCACGCCTGACGAGGCGAATCATGAACTCCTCGAAGGGTCCGGAGTTCTTCCAGTACTCCTGCTCACGATCGACCGGTGGAATCAGCACCAACACCGCGGGCCGGACGCGTCCTTGCTCGACGAGGTTCTGGAGGATGTTCTGGGGCGTGACGTACTTCTCGTAATCCTGCCCGTCGAAGTAGATCAGCATCGGGAGGTTCTTCCCCCCCGACTTAGGGACAAAGACGGTGAACTTACGCCACTGGGTCTTCCCGTCGCTGAAGTTCGCTTCGATCCGCTCCATCGGCATCTTCGGCGGACCGATCGGGGCAGTTTCGCGGTAGTCGGGACCCTTCCAGACGTTGTTCTCGCCGCCAAGCCCGTTCGGCGCCTTCGGAGCATTGTCGTCGAGCTTCCATCGACCGTCGACGATGTACTTGTATTCGATCCTGGCGTCGCTCGGCAAATCGTAGGCGATGGACCAGCGGGTTCCGTCGGCACTCATCTTGCGACCGCTTGCCCAGCCCGTGAGATCGCCCGCGAACGCGACCTCCTTCGCGCCCTGGATATCGATCGAAAACGTCACCGGGGCCAATGTGAGAGCGACGAGCGAAGACAGGAGCATGGGGAAAGCTTACTTCTTCGACCACTCCCAGAGGCCATAAAGCACGGCGTCCTCAGGTTCCCGTCCGGCCATCCGGAGGCTGATTTCGATCTGGGAACGATGGTGGGCCTCGTGCGCGATGCAGTACGCGAAGAACATCAGCGTGCTCCACTTCCCCGGCTTGCCCGCCTCCTTCTTGCGGAACAGAACCTCCATCGCGGACGAGGACCCATCCAATCCGGCGCGGATCTCCTCACGCGTCGCGGTCTTCCAGTCGAGTTTCGGGAGCGCCTTCGCTTCTGCCGGCATCTTTTCTTCGAGCCAGATCCGTCGCACTCCGACGAGATGGACGAAGTTGGATCGGATGGTCTTGCCTTTTCCTGGCTTGAGTGCGAAGTCGTCGTCCGCGACCAGATCCAGGAGTTCCAAGTTCAAGGCGTTGTTCGCTTGCCAAGCTTCCACGAGTTCGTCGATCGTCATGGCCGGAGCATAGTCCAAAAGAGAACGCACCACCCCCGAGGGGTGGTGCGACTTGCGACACTCTGGGCGATTCCGTCGCGGTTACGGGCGCGGCGGCTCGACCCAGTTCGTGAATGCGGCTCCGGTGAGCTCGCCCCACTTCGTCTTCTGGGTGCCATTCAGAACGGCGTAGGCCGCCGTGAATGCCCTGGCCTTCGCGGCCTGCATTTGAGCGAACGTCGGTCGATCGCCGCCCGGCTCTGGGCGCGGCATGTTTTCGCGGATTGCCTCGTCGATGTCCTGTCGCTGTTCTTCGGTCAGGTTCAACTCACCGGCGATTCGACGGTCGAGCAAGGTCATGGGCGCATCGAATTGGAGGGCCAGCTGCTTCACCCGGCTCAGCTGGTTGGCGTTCAGGAGGTCCTTCAGAGGATCCTGGGGCGGACGCCCGCCACCACCGCCCTGACCACCACCACCCGGCTGAGGCGGCCGCAGCGCGTTGATCTGATCGATTTGTGCGCGGGTGAGCTGGAGGTGAGACTGCACGGTGTTCATTCGGATGATGAGCATCACCGACCCACCGGGACGTCCGCGGCCGGGACCGCCAGGACCTCCCGGTCCGGGGGGCGGGCCGCCCTGGCCCGGCTGCGCAAATGCCGCTCCGACGAGGGCAAGGCTGACGACGATGCTGAATAGCCGCTTGATGGTCTTCATGGTCATTCTCCTGTTGGGCCGAGTTCTGCTCGGCTGACCTCATCATCGCCCGGCGCTGTGAGGATCCTATGAGGGCGCGGGAAATTTCGGAAACTCCGTGAGGTGATCGGCTGCCACAAAAGGAAGAATTCAGGGAACCCTCATCCTCTGCCCCTTCTCCCTCAAGGCACAACCATCCGGCAAGGAGAAGGGGTCCGGCCCCCTCTCCTTTCGATGATCGTGCGAAGGGAGAGGGGGTGGGGTGAGGGTCAGTCCGGACTTGGTTTTCGATTGAAGACTGCGGGAAGGTCTAGGGGTCAGAGGAAGAATTCAGGGAACCCTCATCCCCTGCCCCTTCTCCCTCCCGGCACAAACCATCCGGCAAGGAGAAGGGGTCCGGATCCCTTCCCTACCACAACAAAGAGCCCCTCCCCGCGGGATCGCGGGGAGGGGCTTTCGGCACGGAGGCTCAGTTGAAGAACCCGACCGACTTGGCGAGACGAATATCGTCGCCGCCCGTAAGTTCGTCGAGGTCCTTGAGCGGGATCTCCTTATTGGCGGCGTCCTCGACCGAGACCTTCAGACAGAGCGAGCGCAGCTCGTTGACGAGGATCTTGAACGACTCGGGGATGCCGGGCTCGACGAGCGTCTCGCCCTTGACGATGGACTCGTACGCCTTCACGCGGCCCATGACGTCGTCCGACTTGATCGTCAGTAGCTCCTGCAGCGTGTAGGCCGCGCCGTAGGCTTCGAGCGCCCAGACTTCCATTTCGCCGAACCGCTGTCCGCCGAACTGGGCCTTTCCGCCGAGGGGCTGCTGGGTGACGAGGGAGTACGGGCCGATCGAGCGCGCGTGGATCTTCTCGTCCGCCAGGTGCTCAAGCTTGAGGATGTAGATGGTCCCGACGGTGATCGGATTCGGCACGCGATCGCCGGTCAGGCCATCCCGAACCGAAGACTTGCACGAGTGGGGATCGATGCCTGCCCGCTGGAACGCGTTCTGCTGGATCTTGTCGAGGATCGCGGCATAGACTTCCTTTGCGGCCTTGTGGGGAGCACCCATCGTGTCGGGCACTTCCTCCGGCTCCCACTCGTCGAGATCGACGTCGAGCAGCTCTCCGACGGTCTTGACCGGCGGTGCGGCCACGATCCGGGCGACCCGCTCCAGGGAGGGCTCGTCGAGTTGCTTGAGGCGCGCCTCGATCAGCTCGAACATTCCCTCGACCTCGAGATCCTTAGGGAAACGGATGTCGAGGTGAAGTTCGGTGTTCATGTACGCCGCGAGAACCTGCCGGCGCATCGACTGGGCCATCCGGTCGAACTCGTGGAGGATTTCCTGCTCCGTCGCACCCTCGAATGCGGGGCAAACGTATCGGACGCCGAGATGGCGCCCGGCGTAGCCGAGGTGCGTCTCGAGAATCTGTCCGATGTTCATGCGGCTCGGAACGCCGAGGGGGTTGAGGACCACGTCGACGGGCGTCCCGTCCTCGAGGAAGGGCATATCCTCGACCGGAAGGATCTTGGAGATGACCCCTTTGTTCCCGTGTCGTCCGGCCATCTTGTCGCCGACCATGATCTTGCGCTTCTGGGCGATGTAGACCTGGACGGTCATGTTCGTGCCGGCGGGAAGCTCGTCACCCGGAATCTGGAGAAGGGGATCGTCGGTCCGATCGCAGATCAGCCGCTCGCGCTTCTTCGACTCCTTGTAGACGTAGTTGATCGACGGGCTCAGATACTTGAACCGGCTGAAGACCTTGACATCGACTACGGTTCCCTTCTCACCATGCGGGAGTCGGAGGGACACGTCACGGGTTTCCTCGGCCTTCTTTCCGAAGATCGCGATGATGAGCCTCTCTTCGGCCGTCATTTCGGTCTGTCCCTTGGGGGCGACCTTTCCGACAAGGATGTCCTCGGGCCTCACCTCCGCACCGATGCGGATGATCCCGTTTTCATCGAGGTCCTTGAGGGCCTCTTCGCCGACGTTCGGGATATCCCGGGTGATCTCCTCGGGACCGAGCTTGGTGTCGACGGCTTCGACTTCGTGGCGCTCGATGTGGATCGAGGTGAACACGTCGTCCTTCACGAGGCGCTCGCTGATGAGGATCGCGTCTTCGTAGTTGTAGCCGCCCCACGGCATGAAGGCGACGAGGAGGTTCTTGCCGAGAGCCAGACGCCCGTCATCGCAGGTGGGACCATCGGCGAGGGCGTCGCCTCGGAGGACGTGGTCGCCGAGGTTGACCATCGGACGGTGGGTGAAGCAGGTCGACTTGTTGCTCTGCACCATGTGCATGAGCTTGTACGTGTCGAGCGCTCCGTCATGCGCCCGAACCCGAATCTCATCGGCCGTCACGTACTCGACGATCCCGGCTCGCCGCGCGATCACCGCCGCGCCGGAGTCGACCGCCGCGGTGCGCTCGTAGCCGGTGCCGACGAGCGGGGCTTCCGACCGAAGACACGGTACAGCCTGACGCTGCATGTTCGCACCCATGAGGGCGCGGTTCGCGTCGTCGTTCTCGAGGAACGGGATGAGCGCGGTGGCCACGGAGATGATCTGGACCGGCGAGACATCGACCAGGTCGACCGAATCACGCGGAACCGTCGGATAACTCGCGCCCCCGAACTCCTTGTCGCCACCCGGACATCGCACTTGGACCTTCTCGTTGAGGATGACGCCGTTCTCGTCGGTGAGCAGGTCGGCCGGCGCGATGCGGAGCGAAACGTCCTCCTGGGCGGTCAAGTACACGATGTCGTCGGTGACGCGGCCGTTTTCCACGCGCCGATACGGCGTCATGATGAAGCCGAACTCGTCCACGCGGGCGTGGGTCGTGAGCTGGCTGATGAGTCCGATGTTCGGACCTTCCGGCGTTTCGATCGGGCAGATTCGCCCGTAGTGCGATCGGTGGACGTCGCGGACTTCGAGCTTGGCACTCGTACGCTGGAGGCCCCCCGGGCCGAGGCTCGACAGGCGGCGCTTGTTCGTCAACTCGCTCAGCGGGTTCGTTTGGTCCATGAACGTGCTGAGCTGGTTCGAGCTGAAGAAGCTCTTGATCGACGCACTCACGGGCTTGACGCTGAGGATGATGCCGGGGAGCAAGTTGTCCTGATCGGCGCTGGTCATCCGCTCACGAGCGACCTTCTCCATGCGGACAAAGCCGAGTCGGAGCTGACTCTGAAGCAGCTCACCGATCGATCGGACGCGCTTGTTTCGAAGATCGTCGATGTCGTCCCGCTCGGCTTCCTTGAGGAGGTACGGCGTCATGGCGCGAAGCACGCCGGCGAGGTCATCCGAGGTGAGATTGCGGACGTTGATCGGGATGTCGAGGCCCAAGCGGCTGTTGAGGAACCGCCGTCCGACCTTGCCCAAGTCGTAGCGCTTGATGTCGAAGAACTGGTTGTAGACCAGTTGCTTCGCGGCATCCTCGGTCGCGGCCTCGCCCGGGCGCAGGCGCTTGAAGATGTCGAGGATCGCCTCGCGCATGTTCGTGGTCTTGTCCTGCTCGAGCGTCGCTTCCGCAAGCTGCTCGACCACCAGCACGTCGATCGACTCGAGGCCCATCGACTCGATTTTCTTGGCCGTCTCTCGCTCGATCCGCTCAAGCTTGCGCACGATCAGGGTCTTGCCCTCGTGGATGTCGTCGAGCGGGCGCTTGCCGGTGAGATCGTCTGCTGTCGGGTTGTGGAGCGTTACCTCCTCGCCGAAAGCCCAGATCATCTCCTCGTTGGTCGAAAGCGGAGACTCCACGGTTGCTTCGGCGGTCAGGAGCTGCTCGGTCAGGCCCGCGAGCACTCGCTTGGTGAGAATCGTGCCCTTCTCGAGCAAGACCTCGCCCGTCTCGGGGTCGGCAAACGGCTCGCCGAGCTTCTTGTGAAGCGCCTTCCCGATCGGGCGGCGCGACTGAACGCGACCCCGGAGCTTATCAGGAGCGCTCGAGTCGAAGAAGCAGTGAAGCGCCTTGATCAACTGCGTGATCGGGAGCTTCTTGGTCTGGCTGACCTGGGTGTGCACCACCATGTTCGAATCGGACTCGACTTCGAGCCACGGGCCCTCGCTGGGGATGACCCGCGCCGAGACCAGGACCTGCATCGCGCTGTCGACGCCTTCCTCGAAGTACAGACCCGGCGAACGGGAGAGCTGCGATACGATGACGCGCTCGCGCCCGTTGATGATGAACGTGCCCTTGTCGGTCATGAGGGGCAAGTCACCCAGGTAGACCTCGGACTCGATTTCCTCGCGATCGCGGCCACCGAAACGTACGGTCGCCTTGATCGGGGCCTCAAACGTCATATCCCGTTCGCGGCAGTCCTGAATCGAGTACTTGGGCTCGCCCAACGTGAACGAGACGAATTCGATATAGTTAGTCTGAGTGAAGTCCCAAATCGGGGAAAATGTTTTGAAGAGTTCGGGAAGACCCTCTTCAAGAAACCATTTGTAGCTGTTGAGCTGCAGTTCGATGAGATTCGGCACCTCGAGGAAACGGCCGATTCGCTTCGAGGTGGGCTGAATAACCCTCATTCACGCCTCCGGAGTAAGTTCGCGAACGTTCACTATACCTGTTTCCAGGCGATCCGTGCCCCCTGCGCGCGTCTATTTCGAGGGCGTGTCGCGCTCTTGCTTGCGCTTCTGGAGGCGGCCGAGGAGCGCGTCGATCCGGAGTCGAGCGCCGAAGCGCACGTCGTTCGGAAACTGCCGCCAAATCACGAACGGCTCGAAGCTCCCGGCGATGAACGAGAACCCGTACTCCTTGTCGTACCACTCGCGCCGGTTCACGTCGTACTTGCCGAGCACGCTCGCTTGGATGTTCCCGAAGTTGAAATCGGCGCGGAGGTGCCAGGCGTGGGTCGAGAACAACGGATCGAAGGCGAACATCGGAGTCCCGGACTCGAAGCCCTGGACGTAGCCCGCGCTGACCTTCACCGTCGGGTTCGGTCGGTACGACACACCGGTGAGGGTCCTCAACCAGGTGTATGAGTCGCCGGATCCGACGTATCCCGCCCCATCCACTCGCAACCGCGCCGACAGGTTGTTGGTGAAATCGAACTCACCCGTCGTCCAGCTCCCGTAAAGAACGGCTCGCTCGCGGAAAGGGTCGGCGTTGCCGGGACGAAGACTCTGCCCCCGAACCTGGACGTACCCCCCACCCCTTCCGATCGGTCCCCCGATTTCGCCTGCGATCTCCCAGCGTTTGCTGATCGCGGACGGATCGACGATGCGCCCGCGGGTCCCTTGGTTCCAATAGCTCCCGGCACTGAGGGTTCGACGCTCGTTGCGCAGGTACTCGTCCTCGGTCTCCACCGAAGGCACCGCGATGCTGTCCAGGTAGCTTTCGCCGAACCGCTCCCCAAGATCGGTGCGCGGTGCGATCAACCCGGTTGCTTTGGTCGGTTCCACCCCGCTCCAGGCGAACTCAAGGCCGTAGCTGGGAAGCGCGCCGGGAAACGCGCCAAGGATCGCGCTGAGACTGGCTTGGTCGCCGAGCAGGGTCGAGCTGTTCCAGGCCATCCCGAAGCCGTTCCCTCGACGAAACGAAATGGCAGGCAGCCGGAAACCGGACACTCGGCGATCGAGGCTGAAGGTCGCGCGGGCCGGGTATTGGAGGATCCGTCGTCCGAACATCTCCAGCGTCGGATGCTCGGCATATCCGCGTCGTCCAGGCTGTAGCACGATCCGACGCGACCGGATCGCGACTTCCCGAGGCTTCTGGAGACTGGGCGTGCCGTACGCATCGATCAAGGTCCATCGACCGGGCTCGATCTCAAGTCGCTTCACGAGAATTTGAATCCGATCGATCTCGATCGCGACGTTCTCGGCGGAGCCGGTCCTCTTGCCCCAATCGAAACTCAGGTTGCTTCCCTCGAGCGTGCCGTCGGGATCGATAAGGCGTACGTTCCCTTCGGCTCGGCCTTGGCGATTCGCGGAGTCGACGAAGAGCGAGTCCGCATAGAGGGTGGTCGGACCGTACGTTGCCTTGATCCCGCCTCCGAAGGTCGCGGTTCGATTTGCGAGATCGACCTTCTTGCTGCGCCACTCGACGAGCAGGACCTCGTCGACACGCTCCACCTGCACTTGCAACGTCGTGACGACGCGTGCGATGCAGGGGAAGGGAGCTGGGTTGAGGAGCATCGGGTGACTGACGAGTCTACCGCGGGCACCGACACCCCGATCTTCGACCCAGCTTCCCGGCAAATGGGCCGGGGATACGCAGAGGTTTTTCAAAAGTTCCCCAAAATCGCGAGAACCTGATATATCATGGGGTGGAGAGTGTTTGTTTGGTCGTTCGGTTTTGGCAAGGGATGGACTTGCGGACGCCGGGCCGCCTCGCACGCGGCACCACCACCTTCCGGCGTTCAACTTCTTTCGTCGAGACGATGGCCACATCACTGAGAGGGCTTCGGCCTTATCGTTACTTGAATGCATTCGGAGGTTCAATTCAATGAGAAAGCTTCTCTTGTTGGCTCTGGTGGCGTCGGGGGCTGCGGTTGCGCAGGCCGAAGACGTCATCTGGGACAACGGTCTTCCCAAGACCACCATCTTTAATGGCGCCGAGTCGTGGCTCGGCTACAGCTCGGGCAATCTCGGCGGAACGCTCACCCAGCGCTGGTGGGCGGAGCCGTTCACCGTCCGAGCCGGCGGCGCGACGATCACGAGGGTCACCGCCAACTGGTTCACCCCGGTTGGTTCGGACGCCGTCGACGTCAACTTCATCATCTGGAAACGGACCGCGCTGAACGCGCCCGGCAACGATCCCGTCGTCGGTGGCGCGGATATCTTCGCAATGGGCAAGCTGGGCGACTGGAGCCTTGGCACCCACGATCCACGCTTGCCGCATCCGGACGACACCACGTGGTGGGGCGTCCTCGCGCCGGACAGCTTCCTGCGGTTCATGTACCACGACTATCCGCTCACCGGGACCGGTGGCGTTTCGGGACCGATCACGCTGCCGGCAGGTGACTACTACTTCACCGTCTACGCGGACGGCCTCGGTACCGGCAACGTCACGGGCCAGTCCAACATCGCCTGGCTCAGCGGATCGAGCGGCGACAATGCTGCGCTCAACCCCGACAACTCCTGGCGCGCCACGTCGTGGCCGCTCAGCATGGGTGTCGGCGGCTTCCAGTTCTATGCCCCGTCCAACGTGGTCGCCACCCCGTTCATGGGTGACCCGCGGGAGCGCTGGAACGTGGCGTTCCAGCTGTTCGGCGTGACTGCCCGCAAGGCCGGTCAGGTGTCGGGCACGGTGAACTGGAACAGCTTCGTCGGCGTCGCCCCCGGCCTCACCGATGACATGAGCTTCCAATGGCGGATCCCGCTCCTCGAGACCGGAACGACCAACGTCATCAGCTTCCGGTACCCGTACATCATCAACTCGCAGAGCTTCAGCTACGGTTGGAGTTCCCCGGTTGCGGATGACCGGTCCTATGATGCGAAGATCTCGTTCCGCTACTGGCTGCGCCGTACGTTGAACTACAACCCGGCGAACAACTACACCGGTGCGGACTTCAACATGGTCAACGGCGATCTCGTCGTCGACAACGACATCAACTCCGATGACTTCGACGCTCTCGTCGCGGGCTTCGGATCGAGTGGTGCCGGCGGTACCAGCACCGATCCTGCCGGCGACATCGACGGAAGCGGCAACACCGACTCCGACGACTTCGACATCCTTGTGGCCAACTTCGGCACCGTCGGCGACAACTAAACTCGCTGAGGCTGAAATCCGACCGCCCGTCCCCTTCCGGAAATGGGGGACGGGCGGATTTTCTTTGTCCGTAAGGGCCAAACCTAAAGAGATTCCACGTCTCGCCAAAGAATTCACACGGGAGATCACCGGGTTTATTCGAACCGGCCCACAGGCATTCAGGACGGACACCGAGCATGCGGATCAACACGAACGTACCAGCGATGAGCGCTCTTCGGAGCCTCGACCACTCCCAAGGCGAACTTGCGGGTGTCTTGCAGCGCCTCAGCACCGGCCTCAGAATCAACTCTGCAGCCGACGATCCCGCCGGACTGATCATCAGCGAAGGGATGCGGGCGCAAATGCGAGGCCTCGAACAGGCGGTCAAGAACTCGCAGGACGCCGTCAACATGGTCAAGACGGCGGAGGGAGCTCTCGACGAAGTCCAGCGCCTCCTCCGTGATATCCGCGCCCTCGCGGTCCATTCCGCGAATAGCGCCGTCGTCGACGCCAACGTCGTCCAGGCGAACCAGACGCAAATCGTTTCGACCCTCCAGTCGATCGACCGCATTGCCAACTCGACCCAGTTCGGGAACAAGAAGCTCCTGGACGGAAGCGCCGGCACCTACGCGACGTCCACCAGCCCCAACAACGTGGCGAACCTGTTCTTCGGAGGAACGTTCAACAACAACTCGATCACGACCAATTCCACCGTCACCCTGGTGATGACCCAAGCCGCTAGCCAGGGCTCGGTCGCGGCGACGCGCACGTTTGCGACGGCGGCGACCACGGTCCCGGCCGGGTCGTTCACAATCAATGGCCGGACCTTCACAACGCGCGCGAGCGACACCATCCAAGACGTTCTGGACCAGATCAATGCGGCCTCCGGCATTACCGGCGTCACCGCAAGCTGGACCGCGGGTGGCGCCGTCACCCTCACCACGATCAAGTACGGCTCCGATCAAGTCGTCAACTTCTCCGACACGAACGGCGTTCTACTTACAGCCCCTGGTTCCCCCGCCCCAGGCGTCGGCGTGGATGCGACAGCCGACGTCGTCATCGATATGAATGGCTCGGCGGCGGGCGGGCTCACGACCGTGGCCTTCACTGCGGGCAAGGGCCTCCAGCTTCGGGACAACAACGGCAACGTCATCAACCTCACCTCCGCGGGCAACGCCCTCGGTGCGCCGACCGCGATCGGCAACATCACGTCGGGAACGGCCCAATTCCAGATCGGCGCGTACGACAACCAGGCGGTCGCGTTCGCACTCCCGGTCGTGTTCGCCAACCAGTTGGGAACCTCCGCGATCTCCGGCCAGAGCCTTGCCGATATCGACGTCACGACCCAATCGGGAGCTCAGGCCGCCATGCGAATCATCGACGACGCGATCTCGCAACTCGCCCAGATGCGCGGTCGCCTTGGCTCGTTCCAGAAGGACTTCCTGCAGTCGACCGTGCGCTCGCTGAACGTTGCCAACGAGAATCTCGCCGCGTCCGAAAGCCAAATCCGCGATGCCGAGATGGCGGGTGAAATGACGAACTTCACACGGCTTCAGATCCTGCAGCAGAGCGGCACCGCGATGCTCGCCCAGGCGAATCAGCTTCCGACGAGCGTCCTCAGCCTGCTACAGCAGTAAGCGCCCCTAGCCTCCGAGCCGATGATGCTGGTCGAGCTCTGCTTCGGCTTGCCGTACCGATCGCATCTCGGAGAGTACGAGGTCGATCGAAGACGTGCCCTCGATGCCGGAGGTGTGCTCCTTCCCGATCGACTGGGCCATTTGCTCGGTCTCCTCGTAGAGGAGCTTGATCTTTTCGGCGATCTCGCGGACGTAGGGGAAGATTTGGGGCAAGTGTGGGCTCCGGTAGACATTGCGCTTCTCGTCGCCGAGCTTGTAGCCCGTGAGCCCTTCGATCGCGTCGACGATGTCGAGATCGATGAAGTCCTCGATCTTATCGCGCCAATCATCCTTATCCTTTCCCCGAGGTCGCCCGAAGCAGGACGAGCAAAGAATCAAGGCCTGCTCCATCGCCGTGTCGGCGGCCGCGAGGACCTGGGACCGGAGGGCTTGGCGATGCGATCCGGCCGCGTTCCACGTCGCGCCGTCCAGCGAGGTGCGGATCTTCATGTAGTAGAACGCGCATGCCTCGAGGAGTTGACCGGCGACAGGATCGAGCTCCTTGTGGAGTCGACGCCGGTGGAGCGACCCATGGAATTGCTGGACGACGCCGTAGGCTTGGAATCGTCGCTCGTCCTCGGCGGTTCGGCTCGCGCGGTTGCGTCGGAATCCGAGCGCGGTCCAGATGCCGACGCCGCCGAACATCGGGATTGCGGCGAGGATGCCCACGAGCGGATTCACGAGCGCGAGCGCGAGGGTCACGACCCCGGCACCCACCCCGCCGATCGCCGCGCGCGTGAAGAGCCTCGCGTCCTGGTCGGCGTAAGGTGAACGCGCGACCGCCTGGTCGAGATACTCACTCAGATGCGGATGTGGCTTCGACTTCCCAGAAAAGAACATGGATCTCAATGGGGCATACGTGCCGACCAGCCCGGTACGTTGCTCACTGAAGGCTACCTGGGAGGTAGATTCCGGTTCGTGGCGGACACCCTCGCAATCGCCAAGGACACCGCGATCGTTCTCGGAACGGTCATCGCCCTCGTCACGTTTCTCAGTGGCGGACTTGAGTATGTGCGCCAGGGCCATCAAGCGCGAGCCACACACTTCATCCAGATGCGCCGCCGCTTTCTGGAGACGCCTCAGTATCGCGAAATGCTCGACCTCCTCGCGACCGACGATGTCGCGCTGCGGCACGCGTCGATCCAAGAGAAACGGAACTTCGTCGGCTTTCTCGAAGAGGTCGCCCTCATGGTCAATTCGGGCCTCATCCGGCTCGATGTCGCTCACTACATGTTCGGCTACTACGTGCTCTTGTGCGATGCGAGCGAGAACTTCTGGTATGGCCTGAATAAGCAGGATGTTTACTGGAGCGTCTTCCGCCGCTTCGCGTCGACGATGCGCGACCGAAGCAAAGTTCGCGAGAAGCTCAAGGCTCTCCGCTTTTGACAAGCCAAGCGGCTCCAAACACCCCTGCGCTGTCTCCCAATCGCGGCCGGACCACGCGCGGAGTCGTCCCGCAGGGCAGAAAGACGTGGGGTGCCATCGCCTCGCGCGCCCGCTCCGCGAGGCCCGGGGTCTGACCGACACCTCCCCCGAGCACAAGGGTCGTCGGATCGAGGATGTTGACCACGACCGCGATCGCGCGGCCAAACTCCTCGATCAAGTGGTCCCGAGTCGCGTTCGCATCGGCGTCCGCGAGTGTGGCGATCTCCTCGAAGGGGCGCATCACGCCGGTGCGACGGGCGTACCAGGCGGCAAGGGCAGGACCGGAAATCACCGTTTCGACACAGCCGCGTCGCCCGCAGTAGCACGGCTCGCCCTCTGGATCGAGAGGGTTGTGTCCCCATTCGCCCGCAAGTCGATTCGCCCCCGACCAAAGACGTCCATCGACGGCAAGTCCGCCGCCGATCCCCGTACCGAGAATCACGCCGAAGGTCAAACCACGAGGGCCGTGTCGCGACTCGGCCAACGCGAGGCAATTCGCGTCGTTCTCGATGAGGACTTCGACCCCCAACGCCGATTCCAGATCGGAAAGAAGGGGGCGACCGTTCAGGCACGTCGAGTTGCAGCCGCGCATCAAGCCGGTCGACGGGTCGACCGATCCCGGCGTCCCGATCCCGATCGACGTCGGACGTCGTCCGACGCACGCGCACAGCTCCTTCAGGAGTTCGTCGATCGCCGCAATCACGGCGTCGTAGCCGACCTCAGCTTGACTGGGAATGCGGCGACGGACCTGAACGGTTCCGTCTTCGGCGAGTACGACCCCTTCTAGTTTCGTGCCTCCTAGGTCGAATCCGAATCTCATGGCTCACCCGCGACTTCCCTGTCGATTGCATCCCACAGGGCCGGGCATCGTTCACGTGGGATCAGGGTCGTGATCTGCCGGGTTTGCGCGATGTAGCGCTCTCGTTTCGTGCCGGTCCGGGTCCGCTTCGAGTCGATCACGTTGGCAAGTCGATCCGCGAGTTTGATCACCTGCGCTCGATCGGACATCCGCGCGATGCCCTCCAGGAGGAGCCGGCTCCGGAGCTCGACGAGCTCGGCCTTGCTCAAGGTTCGACGGATCTCCTCATCGGGCTCGTCACGGGTGAGCTCACGCACAAGGTCGGTGACTCCGGGTCCGAATCGTCGTTGGAGGGTGGTCCATTGCACCCCACATTCCTCGACCACGTCGTGGAGCACCGACGCGCAGAGCATCTCCTGATCGGTCACTCCGGCCGTGTGGCGAACGTGAAGGAGGACCTCGATCGGGTGGGTGACGTAAGGAAGCGGCACGGGGCCATCGCGGTGCTGACCCGCGTGGCGGTGGGCGGCGAAGCGGATCGCCTCGGTCAGATCGGGCTGGCTCACGCAGCCTGTTTACCCGCTGGGCTACGGTATCCTCGGTGGGCCCCATGCTCGTGACCCCCGAATTGGCCTTGGCGTTCCGTGCCGAGGTCGAGGCTGCGTCCTCGATCATCGTCGGAACACACCTGAATCCAGACGGCGACGCGCTGGGCTCGGCCCTGGCGATGTCGCACTTTCTTGATGACCTCGGCAAGCCACACCAGGTCTTCTGCAATAATCCTGCCCCCTACAACTTGCGCTTTCTCCCCGGGGCCGGTCGCGTCCAGCTCGAAGGCACGGTGCCTCCCGGCACGCTGGGAATCGTCCTCGATCTTGACGCCCTCCACCGATTGGGGCGCGTGCGGCCGCTGTTCGAACAGTGCAAGCGCCTGATCGTGGTCGATCACCACGTCCCTCACGAGAAACCCGGGGACTTGCGTATCATCGATCCCGAGTCTCCGGCAACGGCTCTGATCTTGACCGACCTGCTCCTTGCCTGCCACGCCGTGATCAGGCCCGAGATCGCGACGTGTCTACTTGCCGGCATCGTCACCGACACCGGCTCGTTCCGGTTCCCGAATACGACGCCCCACGCGCTGACCCGCTGCGCCGATCTTCTCGCTTGCGGAGGCGATATCGTCCGGATCGGGGAGGAGCTGTACCAGAAGAAGCCGTTGCCGGCTGTCAAGCTGTTGGGCACGGTGCTTCACAAAATGCGGCTCGAGCTGGATGCTCAGATTGGATGGGCGACCCTTTCAACCCGTGATTACGCGGCTGCTCACGCGACCGAGGAGCACACCGAGGGCCTCGTGAACGAGATCTTGAGCGTCGATTCCGTGCGCATCGCCGCGCTGATCCGGGAACCCCAGCCGGGCAAGGTCCGCGCCAGCATCCGCTCCCGAGGCGAGGTCGATGTCACGACGGTCGCCCGCGTGTTCGGCGGTGGCGGCCACCGCAACGCGGCCGGATGCACGTTCGAAGTTTCGCTCGAAGAGGCAGAACGTGGTCTCGTCCGGGAGATGGAACGGTGCTTGGCTTCCTCCTGATCGACAAACCGCTGGGGATCACCTCCCACGATGTCGTGAACCGGATTCGACGCGGTCTCGGGACGCGGCGGGTCGGGCACGCCGGCACGCTCGATCCGCTCGCCACCGGGCTCCTCGTAGTGGCCGTTGGCCCCGCGACCCGGTTTCTTCAGTACCTCGAGTTGGAGCCGAAGGAGTACCTCGCAGCGGCCCGGTTCGGCATCACCACCGACAGCCAGGACGCGGAGGGGACCGTCGTCCAAGAGGGTCCGGTACCGGTGGACTTGGCTTCGGCCATCGCCACCCATCTTCTTTCGTTCGGGGGTGCCATCGAACAGCTGCCCCCGATGTACAGCGCGGTGAAGAAGGCGGGCAAGGCGCTCTACGCTTATGCCCGACGCGGAATCGAGGTCGAGCGAGAACCGCGAACCGTCTACATCGACGCCTACGATCTGCTTGAAGTCAGCGGCGCGGAGGCGAGATTCAGGATCGTCTGTTCGGGTGGCACGTACGTCCGCACCCTGATTCACGACCTCGGGGTGGCGATTGGATGCGGGGCACACATGACCGGCTTGATCCGCACTCGGGCCGGTCGGTTTCATCTGTCCGAATCGGTCAGCCTCGACCGAGTCGGCGTCGGCGACCTGATGTCGCTGGCCGACGCGCTGGTCCACCTTCCTAGCGTTCGACTTCCCATTGCTCAGGTCCAGATGATCCGGGAGGGCCGATCGGTGCCTGGTCCCGAGCACGCCGAAGGTCGGTACGTCGCCCTCAAAACCGAAGACGGCGCGGTGTTCAGCATGGCCCGATGGGTCGGCAACCGATTGCAGCCGGAGTGCGTTATCTCCTCTGAGGCGCTGGAAATTGGTCCACTTTGAACCCGACTGGCCACGACGGAAACTGACCGGGCACCTGCTATGGTTTCTGGCGTGGGCATTCGTGACCACAGTCGGGCTCTGTCTCACCCCGAGCGCCAACGGCCACGGAACGCATACCCAACTCGGCTTGCCTCCCTGCCCGAGCGTCATCGTTTTTCAGCGACCCTGTCCGGGATGTGGTCTTACGACCAGCTTCACGTCGCTCCTCCATGGCGACTTCTCGAGAGCATTCGCGGCGCATGCCGTTGGGCCGATCCTCTACGCGGCTTTCACATTGAGCGCCTGGGCGTGTTTGTACGGGTTCCTTCGGGGCCGCCGCTTCAACACCGACAGTCGGGCATTCTCGTTTGCCCTCGGGACCCTGGTCACGGTTCTGGTCGCCTTCGGTCTGATCCGCTTCTTCTCGGTTGCGAATCTGTCGGTCTTCTCGCCCCCGATGACTCAGCACCACGGCCGCGGGAACCGATCCTAGCTCGGCCATTCGATCGTCGCCCGGACGCGGCCGGCCACTTCCGGGCTCACGAGCCGGCCGACGAGGGCGAGGGCGAGATCCACGCCGGCCGAGACTCCGGCCGAGGTCGCGAGGTCACCGGTATCCAGGATGCGAACTCCCTCGACGACCTCTGCCCTCGGGGCGACTTCCCGGAGAACGTCATAGGCTCGGAAGTGGGTGGTAGCTTGGCGACCGTCGAGGAGGCCGGCGCGACCGACGAGCAGCGCACCCGTACACACCGACGCGATGACGGGAGTCGAAGCTCGCCGACCGCGAAGCCAATCCACGACCGGATCGTCCTGATTGATGCGCCGTGTCCCGGGTCCGCCAGGCACGACGATCAGATCCAACGGTGGGCAAGTCTCCAGCGACAGCGTCGGGACCACGCTGAGCCCTCCGCGAGCAACGATCGGCGTTGTGTTTGCGAGCGTCAGGACGTGGCACTCGGCGAGGGAAAAGACCTCCAGGGGGCCCGCGAAGTCCAAGACCTCGACGTCGTCGAAGAGCAGAATGCCAACGTGCATGGAGCCGAGTATGTCCGGCGTGTACACTGGGAGACGTGACCTTCACTGTGGCCTGCGCCCAATTCGCACCGCGAAAAGCCGACGTCTCCCAGAACCTGGACCGCATCGCCGAAATCACCCGCCAAGCCTCCGATGCCGGCGCGGACCTGGTGACGTTTCCTGAGAGCGCCACGAGCGCGTACTTCCTCGAAGGCGGGGTCCTCGAATCGGCGCTGACAGCGGAAGCGCTCCACGCCCAACTCGCTGCGCGACTGACGTCGATCGAGCGGCCGGTCGATGTGATGCTTGGCTTTTACGAGCTCGAGGTCGGCAACCTCTTCAACAGCGCCGCATACTTCGAGTTCCAGCCGGATCGCTCCGAACTGGTTCACGTCTACCGGAAGTTCTTCCTGCCGACCTACGGTGTGTTCGATGAAGAACGCTTCGTTTCACGAGGCCACGAACTCGGCGTCTTCCGATCCCGACTCGGCCGCTTCGGAATCCTGATCTGCGAAGACGTTTGGCACAGTATCCTGCCCACACTCTGTGCCGTCTATGGTGCAGAGGTCCTGTTGATCCCGAGCGCGTCGCCGGCGCGCGGTTTCCGCGATGGCGTCCCCGAGAACCTCAAACGATATGAACGAATGCTCCGCGGGATCGTCGAGGAGCACGGCGTCTATGCCGTCAACACCCACCTTGTCGGATTCGAAGGCGGTAAGGGCTTCGTGGGCGGCAGCTTGGTTTTGGATCCCCACGGGCACGTACTTGGGCAAGCTCCGATCGGTGAGGATCACCTCCTGCTTGTGGAGATCGACACCGACGTCGTCAGCATCGCCCGAGCCCAGACGCCTCTTCTTTCAGACTTACAGAGTGCCTGGACCGACATCTGCCGTCTTGCCGCGAGGGGACGATGAGCCTCACGTTCCGACGCTGTGAGACGGATGCCGACGCCGAGGCTCTGGCCCGCGTGCTTTCCGTCGTCTACCGTCGGGGTGAACCGATGCCGCCCGAGGAAGTACTCGAGGAAACGGAGAGCGGTTACCTCGCGTTCGACGGAAGCACCGTGGTCGCAGGCTTCATCGACTACCCGATGCGGGTCACTCGGGATCGGGCGGCCCTGCCATGTGCCGGGGTCGCCGCCGTCGGCGTGCTGCCCGAGGCAAGGCACCGACACGTCGGGTCGGCGATGATGGAATGGTCCCTTGGGCAACTGCGCTCGGAAGGCCGGGTCCTGAGCAGCCTTTATGCGTTTCGGGAGCCCTTCTACCGGAAGTTCGGCTACGAGGTCGTCGGCTTTCGGCGTCAGATCACCGTCCCATCGAACCGCCTCCCAGACCTCAAGCCCGAACTGCCGGTCCGATCCTTGGACCCCGCTGACGTCGAGACGCTCGATCCGGTCTACCGGGCGTTCATCGCGACCCGCACCGGAGCGAATCTCCGCGAACCGTGGCAGTGGCGTAATCGGATGGGCGAGAAGCCACCGATGATCTACGTCGCCGGAGATCCGATCGAGGCCTACGCGTGGGTTTCGATGGAGGGCACGTTTTGGGACGACGTGAAGGTCGGAGAGCTCGCCTGGTCGACTTCGCGCGGCTATCGGACGATCCTCGCCACCCTTGTCGGGCTGTGCATCAACCGTGGCTCGCTCATCTTCCATGAGCCAAGCGACGGCCCTTTCGCGATGGAGTTTCTCGATCAAGGCGTCAAGATCGAACTCCACCGACCGTTCATGACGCGGGTCCTCGACGTCCCTGGGGCCCTGCGAGCCCTGAAGCCGGAGGGTACAGGTGCCTTCACACTGGAGATCGACGATCGCTTGCTGCCCGATCAGCGCGGCCCCTGGCGCGTCGAGTTTGACAGTGATGTCGTGAGCGTCGAAGCCGCGAGCTCCGCGACCCTCGCGATGAACGTCGGGACGCTCGCGCAAGCCCTGATGGGCGAGCCCGACGTGCGCCAACTGGTCTCGGCCGGGCGGATTCGAGCGTCGTCGGAGGCCGATCTTGCGTCGATGGCGAGATTTCTGCCCCCGCGATCCTGCTACCTCATGGATTTCTTCTGAATGGCACGAACTCTGCCAGGACCGCACTCGATGACTCGCCGCCTGCTTCCGACTCGGGCGCTCGCCCTCCTGTTGGCGATAGGTTTCCTCGACCTGATCGTGACCGCCGTCCTTCATGCCCAGGGCATGATCATCGAGTTGAATCCCCTGATGCGACCGTTGATCGAGCGAAGCGAATGGCTCTTTGCGGCGGTGAAGGCGATGACCCTCGCGATCGCGTGGGTGGCGATGGTCTATTACGCTCGGATCAACCGCGACTTCGTCCGCAAGGCCTGCATCTTCGGAAGTGCCGCCTACGTGATGATCTGGACCGGCTGGTTCTTCGGCTCCCTCTAAGCCGCTCCCGAAGGAATCGGGTCAATGCTCTCAAGCGTCTCATAGCGCGTGTTCCGTCGCTTCGCCGCGTAGCCGGCGTCGCCGATGAGTCGCTCGAACTCGTGGGCATTCAAGATGAACTTGTTGCCCGCCGCGCTGACGACATTCTCCTCGATCATCACGCTGCCGAAGTCGTTCGCCCCGTATCCGAGCGCGAGCTGCGCGATCTTCGGTCCTTGCGTGAGGATCGAGACCTGGAGGTTGTCGATGTTGTCGAGGAAGAGCCGAGACACGGCGACCGTGCGCAGGTAGTCGAAGCCGCTTGCCTTGACCGGGATCGGGAGTTGGGTGTCCTCGGGCTGAAAGTTCCAAGTGATGAACGCTCGGAACGGACCACATTCGTCTTGCAGGTCACGAATACGCCCGAGGTGCTCGACACGATCATCGAGCGTCTCCACGTGACCGAACATCATCGATGCCGTGCTCCGGATCCCAAGCGATGAAGCCGTGCGCATGCATTCAAGCCACTCGTCGGTCGTGTCCTTGTAGGGAGCGATGATCTTCCGGACCCGGTCGACGAGGATTTCCCCGCCCGCTCCTGGGATCGAGTGGAGACCGGCCGCCTTGAGACGTCCCAGGCAATCGTCCAGCCGCAGCTTGCTGATGTGGGCGATGTAGATGATCTCGGCCGGGCTCAGCGCATGAAGGATGACGTTCGGATACGCCTCGAGAATCCTGGTGAAGATCCGCTCGTAGTAGTCGATCTTCAGCTTGGGATTGAGTCCGCCTTGGAAGAGGATCTCCACCCCGCCCTGCTCGACGGTGTCTCGGACCTTGTCTAGAATCTCTTCGTCACTCAGCAGGTAGCCCTCGCCATGACCCGGGACGCGATAGAACGCGCAGAACTTACATCGGACCCAGCACACGTTGGTGTAGTTGAGGATCCGCCCGACGACATAGGTCACGGTCGAAGGATCGGTTCTCTGGCAGCGACGATGGTGTGCGAGCGTCGCGAGGTCGGGAAGACTCGGGTGATCGAAAAGAAATCGAGCTTCGGCGGGCGTGATACGCTGGTCGGCAAAGACCTTGTCGGCAATCGTGTCGATCGAAAGCCGCTCAGGAGCGACGGTGGCCATCGACCTCTATTGTACTTGGCGGGAGGATGCCGGCGGGGCTTGCCGAAGTACGGACTGTGTCGATGTTGCCTCTTGCCATCCTCGTCGTCCTTCCCCAGGGCGAGTTCGCCGACCGGGCGGTTCCGCAGCGTGCTCCACTCGCCGTGTCCCCTTTCGTGAAGCTGCCCACGGGAAGCATCCGGGCCAAAGGCTGGCTGGAAGTGCAACTCAAGCTCCAGCGAGACGGGTTTTCCGGCCGGCTCACCGAGATCAGCGGCTACCTGAATAGCCAGGACAACGCATGGCTCGGCAACACGGCCAATCCCCGAGCAGGCTGGGAGGAGCTTCCTTACTGGCTGAAGGGCCAAGTTTCCCTCGCATACGTTCTGAACGACGGCAAGCTGATCGAACAGTGCCGGCCCTGGATCGACGCGATCCTGGGAAGCCAAAAGCCCGACGGATGGTTCGGTCCCGAGGCCAACAGGACTGGACCGCTCGGCACACCCGACCTCTGGCCGAACATGCTCGCCCAGAGTGTGCTCCAGACCTATTACGAGGCCACGGGAGACAACCGGGTTCTTGACTTGATGAAGCGATATGTCGACTGGCTCGCCAAGCTCCCGACCAAGGACCTCGTCGATCCGCGCCACTACTGGCATTTCTATCGTGTCGGCGATCAGCTATCCAGCCTCGTCTGGCTCTACAACCACACGGGCTACACACCGATCCTGTCCCTGGCCCCGCGGCTCCACCAGGCTTCGGCGAAGTGGGTGGACGGCATCGTCAATCGACATGGAGTGAACTTCGCCCAGGGTCTCCGCGAGCCGACGATGGCGGCTGTGTTCTCGAAGCAATCCCGCGACGCCGAGGCTTCCGAACGGAATCTGCGTCAGTTCCTAGGCGAGTATGGTCTCCCGGCCGGCATGTACGCCGCGGACGAGAACGCTCGCCCGGGCAAGGACGACCCGCGACAGGCGACCGAGACTTGCTCGGTCGCGGAAATGATGCTGAGCGGCGAGCAGATCATGCTGGTGACGGGAAAGCCGATTTGGGGGGACCGGGTCGAAGAGATTGCCTTCAATTGGCTCCCGGCGACTATGACCGCAGACCTCAAAGCGCTGCGCTATCTCACAAGTGGCAACATGGCCGTCTCCGATGCGACCGGCCACAGTCCCGGCATCGAAAACGGCGGTCCGATGTTTCTGATGGATCCTCACGACCATCGCTGTTGCCAACACAACGTCGGGATGGCTTGGCCGATGTTCACCGAACACCTTTGGTTCGGGGTCGACGGCGGCGGACTGGCCGCGGCGATGTACGCCCCGTCCGAGGTGTCGGCCCGGGTCGGCGGCAACACGCCGATCACGATCGAATCGAAGACGGACTACCCATTCTCGAGCACGATTGCGTTCTCCCTCAAGCCGGCTCGCGCCGTGCGATTCCCGCTCTGGCTCCGGGTTCCGGGTTGGTGCGCCGCGCCTCGCGTCGCGATCAACGGCAAGACCCGCACCACCCCGATAACGAACGGGTTTCTCGTGCTCGACCGCACGTGGGAGCCGGGGGACACCGTCGCATTGACCCTGCCGATGGCGGTCAAGACTCGAGCCTGGCCGCAACATGGTGGGGCCGTCAGTATCGAACGTGGGCCGTTGACGTACTCGCTCCGGATCGCCGAGAACCCGGTGCGCCATGGTCGCTCCGACGCTTGGCCCTCCTATGAGATTCGGCCAAGATCGAATTGGAACTTCGGGTTGGAAGGAGGCCCGAAAGCCATCCGCGCCAAAGTCCTGCGACCCGGCACCCAGCCATGGACGGCGAGCACCGTGCCGATCTCAATGACCATCGACGCTCGGCGGATCCCGGAATGGGGGCTCGACATGTATGGGCTCGTCGGGACGCTTCAGGCGAGTCCGGCGCGAACCACCGATCCGAAGCGCCAGATCGAGCTCATCCCGATGGGCGCGGCTCGACTCCGAATCACCGTCTTCCCCACCGTCTCGGCGACCGGCGGCACGAAGTGGGAGAAACGCCCCCAGCCGGTGACGCCGATTCCGGCGACCTACTCCCACCGGAGTTGGTGGGACACGGAGGCCGCGCTCAGCGATCGCCTGACCCCGGACAACGTCAAGAACGAAGAGTTACCCCGGTTCACCTGGTGGGATCACAAAGGGACGACCGAGTGGGTGCAGTACCGTTTTCCGGAGACCCGAACGTTCCAAGGAGCGCGCGTTTACTGGTTCGATGATGAAGGCAAAGGCGGATGCCGCATTCCCGAATCGTGGAAGCTCCAGGTACGGGTGAACGACCAATGGCAAGACGTCGAGGTCGACGGCGGGTACCCGGTGAAGAAGGATGCGTGGTGCTCGGTCCGGTTTCGGCCCATCGGCGGCAAGGAGATCCGGCTGGTGGCTCAGCTCAGACCAGGGTTCTCCTCGGGAATCCTCGAGTGGGAGTTGAACTGACCTCCCCCGCTCACAAGTGCTCGGGGACGAGGGAGGCCAGGGAAGCACTCAGCCGACGAACGCCGCTCGGTTCGCCTGCAGCCAGCCGGAGAAGGTCTGCAGGTCGGGGTTCAGATGGCGGGCAAAGTCGACGTCCCGAACTCGACAGAAGTCGTCATTGAAGTCGCGCTTGAACTGGAACATGTTCCCGAGGTCTTCCGCACCGGGGAAACCGAACCCGCGATAGACCTCCGGGGGAACCTCATTGTAGCGAACCTCCTTTCCGATCAGGGCCGTAAACGCGGCGGCCATTTGAGCCCCGGTCAGGTGCTCCCCGGCGACCCCGATCGTCTTCCCGATGAGGGCGTCGCCGTCCCGGAAGATCCCGAAGGCGCACTTCCCGATGTCCTCAGCTGCGATCGCCGGCAGCGGCTTGTCGCCGATGGGGAAGGTGATTCCTAGGACGCCATCCGGACCTGGAGTCGGCCCCATCCCGAAGTGGATGAAGTTGTCCCAGTAGAACGAAGTCAGGAGATATGTCGTGGGGAGATCGGCGAACAGCGCGTCGGCTTCACCTTTGGCGTCGAAGTGAGGCACCTTGAAACGCTCCATCAACGTGGGCATCCGATCGCTCTCCAAGGGCACCCAGCGCCGCGTGTCCTCGAGCGTGGACCAGATGACGTGACGGAGTCCGGCGGCCTTGGCGGCGGCGGCCATGTTCGCCGCCTGATCGATCTCCTTCTGGGGAGTGAAATGCTCCCAGAAATTGGTCAGACAGAAAGCGCCGTAAGCTCCGTCGAACGCCCTTTGGACGGAGTCGCGATCGTCCAGATCGGCGCCCACGACTTCGGCCCCGGCGGCGGCGAGAGCGCGAGCTCTTTCCGAGTTGGGGTCCCGGGTGATCGCTCGGACTTTCAATCCCGATTCGGGATGGGCCAAGATCGCGCGGACAAGTCCTCCGCCCTGAGCTCCCGTGGCACCGACTACGGCAATGATCTTCTCGTTTGACATGGCGAGAGGATACTTGCCTGCGCAATTACATTGCTGGGGCTCAATCGGGACCCTGGCCGCGCAACAACGCCAGAAAATCGAATGGGCCGACGTCCGGAGGACGCCGACCCACACGACTTTGCCTTGGATTCGGGGTCCTAGGGTTACGCCTTCTTGCGGCGTCGAGCGAGGAGCGCGCCGAGGCCGGCGGCCAGGGCGAGCATCGTGCCCGGCTCCGGAACGACGTTGAATTTCCAACCAAGGTTGGCGCGCGGGTTGCCACCGTAGTTGAACGTGGCCCCGGCCGGACTACTCACGAAGTTGCTGCCGGCCGCAGTCGTCAGGAAGACCTGATCGGCGCTCGTGCCCACCGTCGGCGGGTTCATCACGAGCTGACCGAGGTTGTCGAGCTGGGCCGCGGTCGCGCCGGTCCCTCCGACATTGTTGTCGAAGGTGATTCCCGCCCAGATCGGTCCCGCGGCATTGAAGAGCGGAGTGCCGAACACGTTCGCAATCGACGTGAAATAGACGTTGGCCGAGTTCGCCGTGAATGCGATCGGATTGTAGGTGATTCCGCCAAGCAAGGTTCCGGGAGCTCCCGCGTTGTCTGCATAGAATCGGACGCGAGGGCGGGCCGAGACGGCGACCGAATTGAGGTTGCCGACCGTGAACCAGAACTCGACGATACCACCCGCACCGACCGGGACGATATCGTCCGCAAGCAGCTTGGTGATCGTGTTTCCGGACTGGAGAGCCGCACCGCCGCTGGGCGCGACGCCGGCGAACGTGTCGCGGATGTTGTTGTAAATCGGAACGCCGATCTGGCTGTCGAAGCCAAGGTCGTCGAACCTCTTGGAACTCAACGACGTGGTAGCCACGAGGTCAGCGTTGATCCCAGAAAACTCCTGGGCCGAAGCCACTCCCATAACACCGAAGATGAAAGCCGAAGCTAGAACAAAGTTTCTCATGTACTCCTCCGTTTTCCAGTTGCAGGCAAACGACAGAATCGTGACTGAGAATTCGGCGATTCCGGCAAAGTTAGCAGGGTGTCCCCCGTGAGGGTTTGCCACCGGTCATCGCGGGTAGCCTCCGGCGATGCAGGAAGCCGACGTCCTCGTGATCGGGGCCGGGGCGGGTGGGATCGTCGCGGCCTGGCGGGCAGCGTCGCTCGGCGCGAAAACCGTGTTGCTGGAGAAGACTCCTCGGATCGGCACCAAGATCCTGATCTCCGGCGGCGGCAAGTGCAACATCACCCATGACGGCCCGATCGAGACCGTCCTCCGGGCGTTCCGCCCCGAGGAGGCGCGCTTCATCCGCCCCGCGTGCTACCGGTTCCCGAACCACCGCATCGTCGAGATGCTCACGGATCGTGGACTGAACGTCTACACCCGTCCGGATGGCCGGATTTTCCCCGTCGAGCAGACCGCCAAAGATGTTGTCGCGATCCTGCGCACCTATCTCGATGACGCGGGAGTCGACCTCCGACTCGAAACGCCGGTCGAGTCGATCGTGTCCGACGATCGCGGAGTCTCTGGGGTCCGAACCAAGCACGGCCCGATGGCATGCCGCCACGTCATCCTCGCCACCGGCGGTAGCAGCTATCCGAACTCCGGCACGACCGGCGACGGATGGCCGTGGGCGCGCTCCCTCGGCCATAGCCTGGCACCGATCCGCGCCGCTCTTGCGCCGATCTTCCTCCCTGGGCAGGAAGCACGCTCGGGGATCGCGCTGCGGGACATCGTCCTCAAGGCCCGACAATCGGGCAAGGTCATCGATCGCCATCGGGGTGATCTGCTCTTCACCCATCGGGGCATCTCCGGGCCGGCGACGCTCGAAGTCAGTCGCGCGGTCTCCGAGCACTTGGAGCAGGGCCCCGTGACCTTGGAGGTGGATCTGCAGCCAGATCAGAGCTTCGAGGAGCTCAGTGCGGAGGTGAAGGCATGGCTCGCCGAACATCCGAAGCGCCAGATCCGGGGATTGGCGGAGGCGTATGTCGCTAAGAGCCTCGCCGGGGACCTCCTCGCGGACGCTGAGATTCCCCCCGAGACGGTTGCCGCCCAGCTCCCGCAAAAGGCTCGAAACCGACTCATCGAGGTCCTGAAGGGATGGTCGTTGGGTTCGGTCGAAGGGGTCTGGCTCGACAAAGGTGAGGTTGTCGCGGGCGGCGTCTGCCTCGACGAGGTCGATCCGCAGACGATGCGCTCTCGTCTCTGTAGGGGTCTCTACCTCTGCGGCGAGGTGCTCGACCTGGCAGGCCCGGTCGGGGGCTACAACCTCCAAGCCGCCTTCGCGACCGGTTTCGTCGCCGGGGAAACGGCGGCCGGCGACGCGACCTCCTGATTGACCACCAACGCCCCCGGATCACGCCACAAGGTGGGCGGATTGCGTTGCAAGGTGGGCGGATTGCGTCACAAGGTGGGCGGATCACGCCACAAGGTGGGCGGATCACGTCACAAGGTGGGCGGATTGCGTCACAAGGTGGGCGGATTCGGTCCGCGCCCTCGCTAACTCAGTCCGCGCAATCGCTAACCCAATCCGCGCCCGCGCGAAACCAGTCCGCGCCCTCGCTAACCGAATCCGCGCCCCCGCGAAATCAATCCGCGCCCGCGCGAAGTCAGTCCGCGCCCTCGCGAAGTCAGTCCGCGCCCGCGCGAAGTCAGTCCGCGCCCTCGCTAACCCAATCCGCGCCCTCGCGGATTGCGTCCCAACCCGTGCACCCACGTCCAGCGATGGACGCTGCTTTGACTTCGTGAGCTTGCACCCTCCTGCTAAGCGCGGAGGCGCCCGCGAGATCCAAAAGAACCCGCATGCGGGGGCGCGGTACCATCCTGTCGCCGCTATCGCGGCGACGAAGGAGACCATCATGGCCACACGGATCG
>DKKT01000072.1 GCA_002455425.1 Chthonomonas sp. UBA6659
CGGCCCAGAGGCCAAGCCCTGGGTCAGATTCTGCCGAGTCCGCCGGAGGCGGACTCGGCGGAATCGGACCCCTTGCCCCGGCGCGGCCTGGCCGTCATGGAGCGGCAGCATCAACGTGCTAGAGGCGCAGGCCCGATGCCGACCGATTCTTCGATGCCGGCCATCACGTTCATCGCGTGGACGACTTGGGCTGCGCCACACTTGCCGTGCCGCCACGCATAGACCACGACCGCGAGCAAGCTGTGCTCGACGCCCTCGCTGAAACGGAGGCGAAAGCGGGCTTCTGGGCTTCCGATCAGACTGTCGGGAGCAAAGTCGCTTTCGTCGCGATGGACGAAAAAGGAACGTCCGAACGCCTCGTCGTAGAGATCGTCAAGGTCGCCGATTCGGTCCGGAGTCACGATTTTCGCCATGCCGGCGGCGGCGACGATCTCCGTCTCCTGGGGTTCGGTCGCGAGGGTGACGCTCCCGGCGTGGCCGACGGTCGCGAGCCATTCGGCGACGTCGTCCTCGTCGGCGTCGACGTTGATCTGAAACGTGGGGTCTTCGACCGTCATTCCCGACCGGAGAATGGGACCAAGGGCGATCAGGGCCATCGTGCCGGCGACACTCGGGACCGAGACGACATCAGCGCAGACCATCGGGTTGTTGTCCATGAGTTCGACGAGGCCGCACACCTCGACGCGGTGGTCCCCGGCTCGCACTTCACGCTCCCAAGAGCCTTGCCGAAAGGCGAGCACTCTGTCGCTCCTCGGTTCGGGCGCAAGGAGAACGTCCGGATGACTTTCGAGAAGGGCACGGAGATGCGGATCCCGCCCCGCGGAAACGGAGAGACTCACGCTCCGATTATGTCAGCGTCCCAGCAGGCGCAGGACCTTTTCAGGGAGCGACTCAGGTCGGACGCTGTATAGCGTCAACGCCGGTTCGCGCCGACTGACGATGACTGCATCCACCGCGGCACCGCGCTTGCGGATGAACCAAATCGCGGTGCGCTGGATCGTGTCGTCCTCGTACCACCCACCGCTCGCGAGCTCGTCGCGAACCGAAGATAGCAACTCGCTCGACGTGCCGGGGAGCCGATAGATGGCGAGCTCCGTGGTTCCGGCGCCGTGAAAGCCGAGATGTGGGAGATCGATGCGGGACATCTCGCTCCGGCTCTTCGAGAGCGGCGCGGTCTCGTCGAGGAATGCGAATCGATGGGGTGTACTTTCGACGACGGTCCAACCCACCATCGCGAGTAGAGCGAGCGCGGCCACGACCCAGACGAGCGCGCGCTTCACGCTAGGGCACCTGCGCCAGTTCGGCCTTGAGGACGTTGATCCAGTCGATGTTTTCGGGGTCGACGTCGTTGAGGGCAGCGAGGTAGAGGGACACGAAGTCGCCGAGCAGGACAAGGCTGAGCATCCGCTCGAGCAGGGTCGCGCCACGGGCGACGGCGTCGAAGCGTTGGCAGGTCGCGCCGAGGAGATCGAAGACGACTCGGGCCCGCGCCTCCATCTTGGCGCTCTCGGTGCCGTCGCGGAGAACGATGCCGACCCACCGACCGACGCCTTGCTCGCTCGTCCGCACCCAGCCCAGGATTTCGTTATGGCAGAGCTCGGGGAACGCGTTCGCAAACGTCATGTTCTTGGCGTTCTCGTTGATCTGGCCTTTCCAGCGGTTCGCCACGAGCGCCTGCCAGGGTCCGAGGCCGTACAAGACCGACACCGCACCGTGGAGAGCGACGGCGAGGCGCTTCGCCTCATTCTCTTCGACGGGGACCTCGATTTGCCACGCTTCGACGGAGGCCCGCAGCACACGGTCGAGTGAGGCGTAGTCCTGAGCTGGGAGGAGACCCATCTGCTCGCACGCGACGATCACGGGCATGAGGTTGTAGCCGAGCGCGGTGCGAGGCGGCTGACCGCCGGGAATCGTGCAGAGGGGAACCCCGTCTTGCCGGGCTAGATCGGCGAGTTGGCCGCCGCTGGTGACGACGAGCCGTTGGCAGCCAGAACGCTGCGCGTCGGCGTAAGCAGAGAGGGTCTCTTCCGTGTTCCCGCTGTAGCTGACGGCAAAGACCAACGTTTCCCGGTTTGCGTAAGCAGGGAGATGGTAGTCGCGGTTGACCACGAACGGGATCGAACCCTCTGCCTCGAAAAGCGCGCGAACGAAGTCGCCACCCGCGGCGGAGCCGCCGAGTCCGGTGAGCATGGCGAACCGGGGTTGGACCGGCGTGAGGTCGAGGGCCTGTCCGAGATCGATCGCCCGAAGACACTGGTCAGGGAACTCGCACGTCAGTCGGTACATCCCTTTCGGGTCGTTCCGAAGGACGAACTCCGGGCGATCGAGATCGTGCATTACTCGTCCGCGAACGGGTCGTACTCGTCCTCGGCCGGGGCCTTGCCGACCGAAACCGCGGCGTGACTCGGACCTGCACCGTCACCGTCGCGCGGCCGATCCATGAGCTGGACGTTATCGGCGACGATTTCGACCACTTCCCGGTTCGTCCCGTCGCTCGCGGTGTACTTCCGTTGATCAAGGCGGCCATCGACCGCCACGAGCCGACCCTTGGTGCAGTAGTTCGAGACGTATTCAGCCGTCTGCGACCAGGCCGACACGTTGAAGAAGTACGCGTCAGGCGAGCCGTCCGTGGGCTTGATTCGTTTGGCGACGGCGATCGAGAAGCTGCAGACCTGCTTGCCGGTCGCGGTCGTCCGCAGTTCGGGGTCGCGGGTCAAACGTCCGGTCAGGACGACACGATTGATGGACATCTCAGTTCTCCCGGAGATAGATGCGATGACGGAGGACGTCGTCGCTGATGCGCATTTGGCGGCTAAGTTCGAGCGGGACTGTCGCCGGTGCCTCGAAGTGCATGAGGATGTAGTTGCCCTCTTTGTATCCGCCGATCTCGTAGGCCAGCTTGCGCTTGTCCCACTTGGCAGCCTTCTCGACTGCCCCGCCCTGGGCTTCGACGACGCCCTTGAATCGGTCGGCGATGGCTTGAACCTCGCCGTCGTTCAGGGCAGGGCGGACGATGTAAAACGCTTCGTACTTTCTCGTGTTCATGGTTGCATGCTCCCTCTGGACTCGATGGGTTCACGGGGAACCAGAGAGCCGTTCGGCAAGCCACAAGAATACCCGGTTCCAGGGGGCCTCCGAACTGGGTACCTTAGACAACCGTGGGCGACGAAGCCCACCCTGCCACGATGCTGGGCCGCTCCCTCATTCTGAAAACTGCCGCCTGGAAGCCGGTCGAGCGACTGGTGCGCCGCTCATTTCTCTTCCGACCCTTGGTCCGCCGCTTCATCGCCGGCGACACCCTCGAAGAGGCGATGACTCATGCCGAGAAGCTCGCCGAAAGGGGCCTCGCGACGTCGCTCGACTACCTTGGCGAGAACACGCTGAACGAGACTGAAGCGCTCGCGGCGAAGGCGACCTACATTGCCATGCTGGAGCGGATCGCCCGGAGCCCTCACCGCGACCGCATCAACATCTCGATCAAACTCACCCAGTGTGGGCTCGACCAGGGGGAGTCGTTCGCGGAACGGAATTTCCGCGAAGTGTTGACGGTCGCCGCTAAGACCGACACCTTCGTCCGGGTCGACATGGAGTCGTCGGACTACACTGAGCGGACGATCGCGATGATCGAGCGGGTGTTTCCCGACCACCCGAACACAGGCACCGTCCTTCAGTCCTACCTCTATCGGACCCCCGACGACGCCGAGCGACTCATTCGCCTTGGCTGCCGGGTGCGGATCGTGAAAGGTGCCTACCTGGAACCGGAGACGGTGGCCTTCAAAGAGAAGTCGAGGGTCGACGAGGCGTACATCGAGATTGCGAAACAGCTCATGAGCCGCGGCCGTTACCCGGCGATCGCGACCCACGACGCCAAGATCATCGATGCGCTGAAGGCCTATGCCAAGGCCGAGGGCATCGATCGCTCCCGTTTCGAGTTCCAGATGCTCTACGGGATTCGGCGAGACTTGCAGGACGGGCTTCGCGACGAGGGCTACCCGGTGCGGGTGTATGTGCCGTTCGGAGACATGTGGTACCCCTACTTCACACGACGGCTGGCCGAGAGACCGGCCAATGCGTTTTTCATCCTCAAGTCCCTGTTCAAGGGCTGAACGGGCTACTTCCTCGGGCGAACGAACTTGATCTTGGCGGTCGAGTTACGATAGGGGACCGTCAGACCCATCGACGAGCCATCTCGGGCGACATCGACCGTCAGCGATTGGGGGCGCTTGATCTTGACGCCGTTCTCGCGAACCGGGGTAAGCGTGATTTTGAGTCCGGTTTGCTTCCACGTCCCCTCGTTCTTCGTCGGTTTCGCTTTGCGATACTCTCCTGAAATCAGGTTCACGTAGGTGCCGTCCTTCTTAAGGTTGAGGGTGTAGGTCATCTTCATGATCGCGGCAAGCTTGTTGCGGTCCCGTTCGTTCGTCACGGGAATCACTTGCTTGCCCAACTCGACCGTGCCGTTCCAGATGCCGAGAACATCGGTCGCCCAACTTGGGAGGGCAACAAGAAGCCATGCCAAAACCGTGATCGCGCGCGTCATCATCATCAAGATACTTGGCTCCGAGACCTTTCGTGGAGAATTTTTGCGGAGGACCCTGAAGAAACCAGGTGAATCGACCGTTATCCTAATTGGGCGGAAACGCCTCGACAGAAAAGGGCAATCTTGGGGGTGACCCCTTGAGCGCAAAGCCTAGGATCTCGCTCAGCGAGACAGCCGGGTTGCCTGTCTGAGACTGCAGCGAGTACGAACCATGCGCATTTCAGACATAGAACTCAAGAAAGTGCTCCAGGTCGGCGTTCTGGCGCCGGCCGAAGAACTTGGCATCGCCTCTCCGAAGCCGACCGACTGGCGACTGATCGCCCGCTTGGTGGGCGAGGTTATCGCGATGCCCGATCGCGACGATGTCGTCGCCGACCTCAAGGCGCGAATCGAAGCCGGGACCTACAACCCGACCGGTGAGGAGATCGCCGACGCGATGATCCGGCGTGCCGTTGCCGATCGGATGCACTGACCGTGACGATCCTGGTTTTCGAACGCAACCTCCTCTGGAGCGCACGTCTTGAAAGGACCCTGCGTGCGCTCGGCCACACCCCCGTCGTGCTCGACCGCCTCCCGGCGACGTTGCCGGCGGGGGAGGCCGCCATCGTCAACCTCAGCATTCCGGGAATCGATCTCGAAGCCCTGATCCCCCTCTTGAAGGCGCAAGGCACCCATGTCATCGGGCATGCCGGACACAAGGAGGGCGACAAGCTCGGCGGAGGGGTGGACCTCGGATGCGATCAGGTCCTGAGCAACAGCGCGCTCACCTTCAAGCTCGAAGAGGCGCTCGCCCTGGCATAAATACGGGATATCCCCCGTACTTTTCTGAATCTTTACGATTTTGGAGAACATGCGCGGGCAAGGCAAGGTCACACTCAATGCGTATTGCGATTGAAAAGGAGATTCCTTGTTCGTGCAATGCTAGACGGGTGGCCTCGGCCACCTTTTTTTTGTGCCGCGGTCCGTGTCAGAGGGCCTCGAGGAAGACGAGGACGCTCTGTCGCTGAGCGTCCGTGAGTGCATCGAACGCCTTGCGAGACCTCTCGGCTTCGCCTTGATGGCGACGGATGGCCTCCTCGATCGTTTTGGCCGATGCATCGTGGAAGAACGGGGGCCCGAACTTCGTCAGTCCCCAGAGCGGGGGTGTTCTCACTTCGCGGTTCCCGACCGGGCCTGTGGTCAGCCGCTTCTCCGGCCCCGGACCGATGTCGTGGAGGAGCAAGTCGGTGTACGCCTCGAATCTCCGGTTCCTCAGGACCGTGAAGGCGGAGTCGCCGCCAGTCTTCATCGACGGAGTGTGGCATGAGCCGCAGCCGACCTCGAGGAACAGTTGTTTGCCGAGTTTGCCGCGCTCATCCAAGGTCGGAACGGGGGGTGGCGCGAGCACCCGCATGTAGTTGGCCGCCGAAGTCACCTGGTTCATGACCAAGGAGCGCACCTCGGGATCGTCACCGGGCTCGAAGGCCTTCAGGCCGAGTTCGACGCGAAACGCCTTCTTCGCAAACGCGTCGAGGTCGGGGACGTCGCCCTTCCAACCCAACCGACCGACCTTTCCGTCGACCCGGACGAAGCGACCGGAAATCCCGTCCCCGTTCTTATCGTTCGGGTCGGCGGCGCGGACCAGGTCCACCTCGGGCACCGCATCGAGGAGGCCGACGCCGAAGAGGGCCGGTGTCCGCCGAAACGTGGCGGTCGGTGGTACTTGCCGTCGCTCGATCTTCTTGCCGTCGGGGGTCTCGAATCGGTGCGCGACTTCGAAACCCGACAGCGAGCCCGGCTTGGGGACCATCGCGACGAAGAGCTTCTCGTTGAAAAACGTCCCGCCGAGCGTTGGCTGGATATGGCACTCCGCGCATGTCTGGGCGTTGAACCGCATCGCGATCGGATCGAGGTCCCACGTGATCGCGAACATCGCCCGACCCTGCCCGAATCGGCTCCGCTCCACTTCGGTGAGGCCCGGGATGGGCCCGCCCAGCCGATTGGCTGCCAAAGGCTGATCCTGTACGGCGATGCCCGCCGCGAAGGCCGCGAGTCCGAGACAACCGATCCAACCGATGCGCATCCCCTGAGGGTACGCGATCCAGGCGGCGATCGGTTCCTCGCCGAAGTGAGCTCTGCGAACCGGTATTGTTCCCCCTCGCCCCATGATTGATGGGGAGAGGGGGTAGGGGGTGAGGGGCATTCCTTTTCAGACCCCCTCCGTCCCGCGGGAGCGGGCCACCTCCCCCGATGCGGCGCA
>DKKT01000080.1 GCA_002455425.1 Chthonomonas sp. UBA6659
GAGCGAAGCGAACCGGGTGGGGGTTCCGGTGCGGATTGGCGAGGCCTTCGAGAAGGGATCGCCCGGCACCCCCGGGATGGCGATGGTCGTCCAATATCGCCTCCAAGCCTACGCGAACAACGCACCGACGGGGCCGTATTCGGCGATCGTGCAGGTCACCACGATTCCGTAGGCGTGTCTTCTGGGACGATCGGCGGTTCGGGTATCTTCAGGGCCTGCTGCGGGTGTAGCTTAGTGGTAAAGCTCCAGCCTTCCAAGCTGGCNNGGTTCGATTCCCGCCACCCGCTCCAACTCCCTCTCTCAGCGGACGAGCTCGCGCAGATCCTCCTCGTCGACCTCGCTTTTCGTGTCGGCGACGCGGAGGAACGCCTCGTAAATGCGCTCGAAGCGATCTTCGGTGAAGCTGAAGCCGAGCTCGGTCAGGCGGTGCTTCAGACCGTGGCGGCCTGAGCGTGCGGTGAGGATGATCTCGCTCTTCTCGGCCCCGACCAGGGTCGGATCGATGATCTCGTAGGTCGAGCGCTCTTTGAGCACCCCGTCCTGGTGGATGCCGCTGGAGTGCGCATAGGCGTTGGCCCCGACCACGGCCTTGTTACGCTGGACGATCATCCCGGTCAGGCGGGAGACCATCTTCGACAGGTGCAGGAGCTTCTTGGTGTCGACCGACGTATCGAGGCCGAAGCGATCCTGACGGATCTTGAGCGCGACCACGACCTCTTCGAGCGAGGTGTTGCCGGCCCGTTCGCCGATGCCGTTGACCGTCACCTCGACTTGCCGTGCCCCCGCTTGAACGCCGGCGAGGGTATTCGCGGTCGCCATGCCGAGGTCGTTGTGGCAGTGGCAGCTGAACACGGCCTTGTCGGAGTTGGGCACGTGTTCGATGATCCCGCGGATCATGTCGAAGTACTCCATCGGGATCGTGTAGCCGGTGGTGTCGGGGACGTTGATCGTGGTCGCCCCAGCCGCGATGATGTTCTCGACGACGCGGTAGACGTAATCGCGATCGGCCCGACCCGAGTCCTCCATGAAGTACTCGATGTCGTCCGTGTATTGGCGGGCGTGCTTGACCGCGGCGACGCCGGCCTCGAGCGCCTGATCTCGGGTCATGCGGAGCTTATGCTGGAGGTGGTTGTCGGAGACGCCGAGCCCGGTGTGGATCCGGCGTCGCTCGGCCGGTTCGAGGGCCTCGGCGGCGACGTCGATGTCTTTGGCGCGGGCTCGGGTGAGACCGCAGATCGTGACCCCTTTGAGCTCCCGGGCGAGGGTGTTCACGCTCTCGAAGTCGCCGGGCGAACTGATCGGGAAGCCGGCCTCGATGATGTCGACCCCGATGTCGACGAGAGCGTGACCGACCTCGAGCTTCTCGCTCATCGCCAAGCGAACGCCGGGGCTTTGTTCGCCGTCGCGAAGGGTCGTATCGAAAATGAGAACCTGGTTGCTCAAGGAAGACACCTCTCCCCGAATTATACGGCGGTCCCCGCCCGACTGGAGTCGCCCCGTTCGGCGGTGTACACTGCCGGACACCGATGTCCTCCTCCTCGAACGGGCCCGTGCCGCAGCAAGAGGCCCGACGCGACTTCACCCACGGTCAGTTGGCCGGGCTGAGCACGTACTGGGCGGCGAGCAACTTCATCTGGGGTGCGCTCCTGACCCTGATCATCGCGAGGCAGGTGCGCCTGATCGTGGGCGTCGAGGGCAGCGCCGAGGTTCTCGGGCTCGTGATGATGCTCCTCGCGATCCCGGCGATTTTGGTACCGCTGATCGTGGGTCCGATGTCGGACCGCTGCCTGTCCCGTCTGGGTCGGCGGCGTCCGTATATTCTTTTCGGCTCGTGCATCGCGGCCGTGGGTCTCATGGCGATGTGGTGGGCGGGCGAGATGCGCAGTATCGGTTGGTTCGCGGCGACGCTGATGGTGGTGAACACCGGCAACAACATCGCGACGGCGGCATACAGCGGCGTGATCCCCGACTTGGTCGGACACGGCCAACGCGGGCTGGCGAGCGGCTACATGGCAGTGTTCTCCCAGGCGGGGACGCTCTTCGGGGTCCTGATCTCGGGCTATCTGGTCGACAACGGCTACTACCTGCTGTGCTACGCGATCCTCGCCTCCGTCCAGATGCTCGGACTATCCGTGACGATGCGGGCCGTTCATGAGACGCCCCTGACCGAGCGTCCGCCGGGCAAGACGTTCTTGGCCCACCTCAAGAGTCTGTGGATCGATCCGCGCCAGTATCCCGACTTCGGGTGGGTGTGGCTTACGCGGGCTCTGGTCATGCTCGGTTTCTACAGCTTTTTGCCGTTTATCCTGTTCTATTTGACCGATGTCGTCCAAGTCAAGGACCCTGCGTCGACGACCGGGATCGTCTCCGGGATCGTGCTCTTGGCGGCGGCGGTCAGCGGCTACTTCGGCGGACGGATTTCAGACGTCGTCGGGCGCAAGAAGATCGTGATGATCGCGAACGCGCTGATGGCGGTGATCTGCCTCGGATTTGCGGTGGTTTCGACCCTGACCGGCGTGATCGTCGCGGCGGTGCTGTTCGGGCTCGCCTACGGAGCCTACATCAGCGTGGACTGGGCGCTCGGGGCGGACGTTCTTCCGAATCCGGACGATGCGGCCAAAGACATGGCGGTTTGGCACGTCGCCATGACGCTTCCTCAAGCGATCGCGGGATACCCTGCCGGCGCTCTCATCGCCGCGTTCGGGATCAAATCGATGCAGGTTGGAGCGGTAAAAGTCGTCCATTACACCCAAGCTGGGTATGCGGCGCTGTTCGTGCTCTGCTCGGTCTACCTCGGTCTCGGCGCCTATCTGATTCGGTACGTGAAAGGCGTCAACTGAGGGTCCTGTGGGTCTCGGCCCCGTTCGCCTACGGGGTCTCGATTTTCCGAGACGTGCGCCGATCGAGGCAACAATTCGACGCCGGCGGAGGTTAACTGGTAGTGAGGACCCTATGGAACTTGCTTACGACGACCGCCAACGACTGGACCGGCTGGAAGCGCGGACCGCGGCGCTTGAGGCTCGCCTCGCGCGGGTTGAGCGCTTCACGAGGGTGACCCTGCCGGAGCCTCCGCCCGTGATCAGGGATCGACCCGCACCCTGGCTTCCTCCCGGGCTTCCGGCTCAGCCCGAACCCCAGCCTTCACCGCGACCCTCCCCAGCCCCAGCGAAGCGGGAACGGCCGGACCTCGAGTTGGCGCTCGGGTCACGAGGGTTGCTCTGGGTCGGAGGCTTGGTGACGGTCCTCGGCCTGGCGTACCTGGTCGGACTCGCGATCAACCGGGGTCTGATTTCCCCCACGACCCAGTTCGTCGGTGAGATGCTGCTCTGTCTCGTTTTCATCGGGATCGGACTGTGGAAGCGTCCCCAACGGGTCGAGTTCGGAGATCTGCTTGTCGGGCTCGGTTCGTGTGGCATGTACTTGAGCTTCGCCGCCGGTCATCTCGACAAGCACCTGTACGCGAGCGAAGCCGTCGTCGGGCTCTTCGTAGGCCTGAGCGCGGTCAATGTCCTTTACGGGGCATGGCGGGGGGCGCAGGCGTTCGTCGGGATCGGGCTGTTGGGCGGCCTGATCGCGTCCGCGATGCCGCTCCAAAGACCCGACGGATTGCCCTTGAGCGTCTCGCTCTCACTCCTTGCGTTGATCCCGGTCCTCATTGTGGGCGCGATCCGTCGCTGGCCGATGGTGACGGTGGCGGCGTGGGGGCTCTTCATTCCGTTCTCGGGTGCGATCACGTACGGACCCGGTGACTGGCCTTGGCGTGTGGGCGGGATCGTGGTCGGGACGCTTGCGGTGCTCGCGGCGTTCACCTACGGGCGCAAGTCCGAAGACCATGTCCTTCTGGACACCCTCGGCTGGTTTGCGATCCCGGGTACGGCCCTGGTCGTCGGCGGCTATGCCCCTGGGCTGTGGATGTCCGCGATCGTCGGTGGGTTCGCCTTGGCCGCGCTGGGCATTGGCGTTTGGGCGAAGCGGACCAAGTTGGGGGAGGGCCTGATCCAGGTGTCGGTCGCGACGGCGTTCGTGTTCGTGCCGTTCGGTTGGTCGCACTTCGAGACGAGCGCGATCTTCGTCGCGCTCTCGCTGGCGGCAACATGGATCGGTCTCCGGTGGCGTCCGCTCGAAAGTGCCGTCCTTTCGTGCGCGGGCCTTGGACTCGCTCTGTACGCCTATCTGTTCGCGGCTTCGGCGGGCCTGCCCGAGAGGCATGAGGTCGCCATCGTCATCGCGTTGATGGCTGCGTTGGGCGGCACGACCTGGATCGGGTCTCGGGCGAAAGTCGGCCTTCCGGCACTCGTCGTCGGTGCCCTGATCGGTGCTCCGCTCGCGATGCGGCTCACCGTCCTGTTCCTCGAAACACCGGGCAGCTTCACGGCGTTGTCGGCATCGGCGTTCGGGGGCGCGGTCTACTCTTCGGTACTCGTGATCTGCGCCACCGGAAGGCGCTCACAGGGCGTTTGGGGGGCGGGATGGGCGGTCTTTGTGTTCGCCCTCTTCGCTTGGCTGTTCGACGTAACGAGTGCCACGGCGATGCCCAACGAGTTCGCGGTGCCGATGAACCTGCTCCTCATGATCTCGGCATCGCTCCTCGCGATCGGGGCACGCAACGTGGGCTTGGCCGAGGGGGAGGGCATGCTCCAAGGCTTTGCCGCCTTTCTGTTCGGTGCACTCTGGGTTCGCCTCGCGGTGCTCGTGCTCCCGGTCGAGAGCGCGTGCGCGGTCGCCTGGGGCGCGCTGACCTTTGCCCTCGGTCTTTCCGTCGTGGCGGCGCGATTCCGGAAGCACTCGCTGATCTTCAGTGGCTACGCTGCGTTCGGAGTGGCGTGCTTCTCGTACGCCGCGATCGATTCGCCGATCCCGTGGGGGCATCGCGTCGGTCTCGTGGCGTTCGGTCTCGTCGTATTGGTGGCCGTCACTCTCGCCGGGATTCAGGAAAGGAGCGAGCGGCCGGCGATCCTGAACGTAGCCGCATTCGCGGGATGGTGGGTGGTGACCCACCTGGTTTGGGTGCTGCTCACCAACTCGAACCTCGAAGTGACGGGCCAGGGCTCGTCGACGATCGGGATGACGGTCTACGCGCTGCTGCTGATCGGCTTGGGATTCGCGTTCCGCGAGCGGATCTTGCGGTACTGGAGCCTCGGGATCTTCGCGGCGGCCGCGACGAAGGTCGTGCTGGTCGATCTGGCCGGCCTCGACGCCGCGCTTCGCGTCCTCGTCCTCATGGGCTTGGGCGTGGCGATGATCGTGGGCGCGTACGCCTACATCCGGTTCGAGCGGCGGTTGACAGCGAGTACGGAGAGCTAGCGCATCGCCCAGTCTCCCACTTCGTCCGAGCCGCGTCGGTCGCGGGGCCGCACAACATGGCGGTGACGGCAATCGTACCGGGGGAGCGCGTCGGCTCGGACGCGCTCCTGTACACTGCTTCTCTTGGTCTACAGGTTCCGCACTTCGCAGCTGACCTGGGGACTCGTACCCCTGTACGACCAGCTCCCCGAAGGAATCCGCGACCCGCGCGTCCGGGTCGGGCCGGATGTTGACGAGGGCTGGACGCCGCCTCCGCTCATGCTCCGCAAGGCGAAGGGCAAGGCGCATCCGCCCGACATCTGGGACTACGACCAGGGTTGCGCGCTGGCGGTGACCGGCGCGGTGGCGGCGGTCCTCGATGGCGCGTCATGGTGTCGGCTGTTCCCGCTTCGCGAGGAGGTGCAGGTCGGATCGAACCCCGGCGTCAGGGAGGTGATCGACCGGGTGCTGGTGGTCGTGACCTCGGTGGTGGATGTCATGGACCCTGAGCGCACCACCTACAAACCCTACGGCGACCACGTACTGGACTTCGACCGTCCCGGGGCGATCGTGCCCGACGCCGCCCGAGTGCCTGCTTCGGGGCTGTTCCACCAGCCCACGGGCGCGTCCACCCATCTGTTCGCGACCGAGGGGTTCCGGGCGTTGGTCGAGTCGAAGGGGTGGACCGGCTTGGAGTTCGTTCCGCTGGAACTCACCGTCTGAAGTCCGGGGTTGAGCGGCCGCCGAAATGGGCCGCGCGCTCCATGGCGGCGACGATGGACGTGCACACCTATCGGTCTCAAGACGGCGCGCACGCCGCCGCCGCGCGGCCGTCGGTCCCCTTAAGAGCCGATCCCGGGAAAGGTAACATCCTTGCGTGTCTCGTCAAGTCCGACGCCGCCTGCGGCATGCGGGAGCGCGCACGACACGGAAACGATTCGATTGGACCCGTTCCCGCCTCGAACAAATCCGGAGCCGACGGCTCCCGAGGCGCAGTCAGTCCTACCTGAAAGCCAACCACGAAGGAGGCTAAACATGTCTACTGAAATCAAATGCCCGCATCTGTCCAGCGCCCCGGTGGCGGGTGAAGGGGCCTCGAACCGCGATTGGTGGCCGAACCAGCTTCGACTCGACCTCTTGAGCCAGCATTCCGAGAAGACCAACCCACTCGGCACCGACTTCGACTATCGGGAGGAGTTCAAGAAGCTTGACTTCGCTGCCCTGAAGAACGACCTGCGGATGCTCATGACCGACTCGCAGACATGGTGGCCCGCGGACTTCGGCCATTACGGGCCGCTGATGATCAGGATGGCGTGGCATAGCGCCGGCACCTACCGCATCTCCGATGGGCGAGGGGGCGGAGGGCGCGGCCAGCAGCGATTCGCTCCCCTTAACAGCTGGCCCGACAATGTAAATCTCGACAAGGCCCGTCGCCTGCTTTGGCCGATCAAGCAGAAGTACGGACAGCGGATCTCCTGGGCCGATCTCATGATCCTGGCCGGGAACGTCGCCCTCGAATCGATGGGCTTCCGAACCTTTGGCTTCGGAGCCGGACGTGAGGACACATGGGAGCCGGATCAGGACGTCTACTGGGGCTCGGAAACCGCTTGGCTCGGCGACGAGCGCTATTCGGGGGATCGCGAACTGGCCAATCCGCTGGGCGCAGTCCAGATGGGCCTGATCTACGTGAACCCCGAAGGTCCCAACGGCAATCCGGATCCGATCCAAGCCGCACGCGACATCCGCGAGACCTTCGCCCGAATGGCGATGAACGACGAGGAGACCGTCGCNNTTCGGCAAGACCCACGGCGCCGGTACCGTCGACCACGTCGGCCCCGAGCCCGAGGCAGCATCCCTCGAACTCCAAGGCCTGGGATGGGTCAACTCCCTCGGCACCGGATCCGGCGCCAACGCCATCACGAGCGGGATCGAGGTCACCTGGACCACTACTCCGACGCGATGGAGCAACGACTTCTTCGAGATCCTGTTCAAGTACGAATGGGAGCTGGAGAAGAGCCCGGCCGGCGCCCACCAGTGGGTGGCGAAGAACGCCGAGCCGATCATCCCGGATGCCTTCGATCCGACGAAGAGGCGGCTCCCGACGATGCTCACCACCGATCTGTCACTCCGATTCGACCCGATCTACGAGAAGATCTCGAGGCGGTTCCTGCAGGATCCACAGGCCTTCGCCGACGCCTTTGCCCGGGCCTGGTTCAAGCTCACCCATCGCGACCTCGGCCCTCGCTCACGCTACATCGGACCGGAGGTCCCGAAGGAAGAGCTGATTTGGCAGGATCCCGTTCCGCCGGTGAGCCATCCTCTGATCGACGCGGCACAGGCCGCGGCGATCAAATCCAAGGTGCTGACCTCCGGCCTATCGGTGTCAGAACTTGTCGGCACAGCGTGGGCCGCCTGCTCCACGTTCCGAGGATCCGACAAGCGGGGCGGGGTCAACGGCGCCCGCATCCGGCTGGCCCCCCAGAAGGATTGGGAGGCGAACCAGCCGGCCCAGCTTGCTCGGGTGCTCGAAGTGCTGGAGTCGATTCGGGCCGAGTTCGCCGCCACCGGCGTGCATGTCTCGCTCGCCGATCTGATCGTCCTTGCCGGGAACGCCGGGGTCGAGGAAGCCGCCCGCCGTGCGGGCGTCGAGGTGGCCGTACCGTTCACGCCCGGACGCACCGACGCCACCGCGGAACAGACGGACGTCGATTCGTTCGCGGTGCTCGAACCTGTCGCCGACGGCTTCCGGAACTGGCAGAAGCCGACCATCGTCCCCGCCGAGGCGCTCCTGATCGACAAGGCCCAACTGCTGACCCTCACCGCGCCTGAGATGACCGTGCTCGTGGGGGGCCTCCGGACGATCGACATCAACGTGGCGGGATCCAGGCATGGCATCTTCACGAATCGACCGGGCACGCTGACCAACGACTTCTTCGTGAA
>DKKT01000005.1 GCA_002455425.1 Chthonomonas sp. UBA6659
TCGGCAAACGCGATCGCTTCGTCCCGGTACATCTCCTTGTCCCCGCTGATCCAGCCGCCGCCGTGAAGGAAGACGATCAGCGGAAGGTCGCCAGGCACGTCGGGCCGCACGAAGTCGAACCGAAGCTCGGTTTCCTCCGGAGCCGCATAGACTTGATCTCGGTACGCGATCACGTCGTCAGTCTATCGCGAAATCCGTCGAAGCGCGGCGAGCTGTTCGGCACTCAGTCGCACGACCGGGTACTTGTTGAGACGGTCGTCCCAGTAAGGGGAACGACGATAGAAGAACTGGAGGCGTGCCTGCGGGCTCGCCGCGAACTGGGGATCCTCCCGAAGACGCCGCTCGAACTCGGCTTTGAGTGCCGGATTCGATGCGAGCATCTTGCGGGCCATGGGTTCGATCGCGTAGTCCTCCCCGTACTCCTTCTGCTCGAAGACCACGTTGAAGAAGCCCCAGCGGACGAGCGAGTCGGGCGCTTCCGGCTCGAAGAGGTGCATGGCGAGCTTGGCCCCCGGCTGGGCGATCGGGACGACGACGGTGCCGGGGATCAACGTGCGCCGCTCGACGACTCTCGCCGTCTTGAACGACGGCATGAAGCGGCTCTCGAACGGAGCCGTGGGGAACTTGACGTCATCGAAGCGAAGCGACTCGAAGCTGTCGGTGACGGCCTGGTTCGTGCGGAACGACCGGAGTCCGTGGAGCTTGGCTCGCTCGATTGCTTCGGTCCACTGCGGCGGGATCGCGTAGGCGGCGGGGGCGGGCAATCGAAGCGATGCCTCATATGAGTCGCGAATGAAACTTGGGATTGCGATCGGCGTTCGCGACCACTGGGCGACCTTCGAGCCCGAGATCGAGCTCTCGATCGGCGTGTACTCCAGGCCCTTAAAGAGAAATGGCCGACGGGCCTCAGTGAGGTCGGCCTCGAGGACGACGGGTTGTCCCGGGCGGGTCTGGGCGGCACGAGCATCGGCGTTGCGAATCGCAAGCTTCAGGTTCGGTCCGTAGCGGATGCACGCTTCGATCGTTCGCTTGACGACCGAGTAGGTGGCCCGCACGCGCGGTTCATACGGCTTGAGCACATGGGTCTCGACGAGCATCGCCGGGCGGTTCATGGCGGCCAGATACCCGGTGGAGTACCGCGGACCGAAGTCGCCGATCGAAATCCCTTTCGCGGGATCGCTCCGGTCGACAAGATTGAAGTAGGGGGCATTCAGGAAGCCGTCCTGCTCGACTTGCTTCGAGACGATGTCCCACATCGCCTTCGACCACTGGGCGATTTCGCCATCCTGGCTCTGCGCGACCGGAACCTGGAGCTGAACTACATATTGGAAATCGGCGCCATCGGTGGTGTGGTTGTCGAAGAAAAAGTCCGGCTTCCAGGTGTGGAGAAGTCGGAGCATCGCCTTCATCTCGCCGCCGTCGGCCTTGATGAAGTCGCGATTGAGGTTGAGATTGTTCGCAGTCGCTCGCCAACCCATCTCGCGCGGTCCGTTCTGATTGATCCGGTTGTACGGACCGAACCGCTCGTGCGCGTCACACGAGAACACCGGGACGATGAGGAGATTGGCTCCCTTCCCAAGGGCTACCTCCGAGCGCGTGATGAGGATTTCGCGAGCGAGGATCAGACTCGCGTCCTTTCCCTCGATTTCGCCGCTGTGGATGCCGTTATTGACGATCACGAAAGGGCGCTTCGATCGGCGCACCCGCTCGGGAGTGAACGCACCCTCGGTGCTGATCAGGAGGCCCACCATCGGTCGGCCCTCGGGACTTGTGCCGAACCGGATCATTCGGGCGTGCGGAGAGGCTTGATCGAGACGCCGACAATACTCGATCGCCTCCGCATAGCGGCCCGTCTGTTGGAACTGGGTCTTTTCGCAGGTTAGTTGCCAGTTCGAAGCCACGAGAACGAGAGGGAGGCAAGAAATCACAAGGCGTAGTTCGACGCCAGGAATCGAGGTCCTCCGAGGCGTAAGTACTGAATATGAAGTGGCTTTCGGTTCTCGCACTCAGCCTTGTCGCGTCCATTGCGCTTGCCCAGACGGTGACGATCTCCGATATCGACAACCAGAGTCATGTCGATGTCGCACCGGGAACCATGGTGATCGTGAATCTGCAGACTCAACCGATGGGTGATTCGTGGCTCGCGGACAAGTCGATTCTGCGGCTGTTCCGTTCCATGGGCAACCCCGTGTACCTGCTGACGCCCGGGGGAGGGGTCACTCAGTACCGCCTTGTGGCCACGCGCGAGGGCTCCGTGATGGGAATTTTCCGGCGGTACCGCCAAGGGCAGGTCGTGGAGACGTTTCGGTGCCTGATGTGTGTGACGGATGGTCGCGGCACCCAGACGATCTCCATCGGGCCGAGCGCCAACAACAGCACCATCTACCTCGACGGAGACGAAGTCCTCCAGGTCGTGCTCCCGTATGCCGGCGACGGGGGGAAGTGGGTGATCACGCAATGGGCGAGCGGGATCAACCTGCTTCCGGCGAACATGGGCTACCCGAGCGGCGATTGGGGGAACCAGTACTTCCGGTTCGGGGTCTCGAATTTCGGGGCGAGCGGCTTCCTGCGGTTCGAGTACCAAGGACCGCGGCCGGGTCTGCTCAAGACCTTCGAAGTGCTGCTGGCTCCGGCGGACGCGAACTAGGCGCGAAGATCGACGAGGCGGCCTTTGCCGTCTTCTTCGGGGCGGCAACCGGTGTCGCTGGACTCGTCGGTTCCCGTCGTCTTCGCTCCATCCAGGGCTTGCCGAATCGCGGCGGCGGTCGGGTATCGGCGCACGTCCAAGATCGGCTCGATGCGGCGGACGGATCCGGAGAGGGTCATGCAGTCGGGCGATGCACGATGTGTGCCACTCAGTGTTCGCATGAAAAAAGCCCCCACGCTCAGGACAGAACGTGGGGGCTGACCCTGATTGCGGCCTACGGGCTCCCCGAAAAGCCGAACGCGGCGATCAGGATGTCGAAGTCGTCGGAGTCGGCGGTGCCGTCACCGTTGAGGTCGGCCCGAGCATCGAANNGAGACTGAAGTTGAGGCCGGCAACGCCTGATCCTCCGACGACCACGCTCGCTGCCTTGGCCCGGAGCCACGTCCGGCCCTTGCAGACGATGTCATACGTGCCGGGGACGAGGCTGTCGGGAAGGTTGACGCTGTAGGCCCCGCCTGCGCCGAGATTGACGTTGGAGACCAGTAGCGGCGAGGTCGAGCCGACGGGCCGAATCTCGAATGTGACCGGTTCGCCCGCCTCATCGGGGATGAGGTTCTGAAGGGTGACGAAGCCGCCAACCGTGGCCGGGATCGCGGTCAGGTTCGTGCGGAAATTGACCGTGATGCTGCCTGTATCCGAGGAATTCGTCGACGCCCCGTAGTCGGCATTGAACGTCGCGTTCCACGTCGAAACCGCGAGGTAATAGGTTCCGGCCGGAAGCGCGCCATGATGACCGTCGCCTGGCGCGCCAGTGCCGATCGGCACGCGGGTCGTCGCGCTGGGGCCGAAAGTGAGCTGACTCAGCAGGACACTCCCGTTGTCGTCGTCTTCGGCGAGGAGGCTGCCGTACGCATCGTACAGCGCGATCTCCGTATCCTGGTTCGTGATCGTCGAGCCCTCGGTATCGATATCGAGGTACTTCGCTCCGGTTGCAGCCTCCCCGATGCGGAAGCGGAACCATTGCACTTGGCCGGCCGTGAACGTTCGGCTGAAGACCGTCCCCGGCGATCCGATGGTGCCTAGGGCCTCACTCGTCGGTGGCGTCGCGGTCGGAGCCTCGTCGCTGAGTTGAATCGTGATCGAGACGATATTCGCGTCGGTCGGGCCGAACGGATTGTCGTCGACGATATTCGCGAACCGGAACTGCCAGGCTCCGCCATAGGGCGGGACGAGCCCTGGCGCGACGAAGAACGAGCCGCTGAACGGGATCGTGCCCGAATACCCGTTCGTGGTCGAGAGGGCCACATCCGTGAATTGGCCACCAGGAAGCGTCACGCGCATTCGGTTATCCGATGCGAAGTCGACGATGGTCCCATTGATCTCTTGGAGCGAGCCGGAGAAGTAGACACGGCCCAGCGTGTAGCCGGTGTTGGCGAACGTGGCCGTCCGTAACGCTCCCGAGCCGGCATCGGGGGTTTGGACCGGTATCACGTTGGTGAACGTCGCCGAGTCGCGGATCGTCGCATGGACGGCACCGACGAGGGCGCAACAGGCCACCAGAAAGACAGAACGCAAGCATCGATTCATAGTTCAACTCAAACGAACTCCCGATTGACTCGGGCGTTCCCTTCATGATACATCGGATCCGCCCCAGACGCCGGAGCAGATGCCCGGTCAGTTTGCCGGGTTCTGGACCCCGAACCACAGAATATGGCCGCCCGGCATTGCCGGGCGGCCACATGAGGATCACACGCCGAGGACTAGTCGCCGCCGAGGCCGAAGTTGGCCACGAGGATGTCGAAGTCGTCGGAGTCGGTTCCGCCGGCGCCATCCAGGTTGGTGGCGTCGTCGTATCCCGGGTCACCGGGGATGAGACCAAAGCCTGCGACCACGCGGTCGAAGTCATCGGAGTCGTTCACGTTGTTGTCGTCGACGTCGCCGTTGATCAGCGAGACGTTGACGCCGCTGGCGCCCGATCCGGTGACGGTGACGCCGGCGACCTTGCGTCGCAGCCAGTGCCGCGCCTTGATGTAGACATCATAGGTGCCGGGCACGATCTGCGGAGCGAGGTTCAGCTGGTAGTTGCCACTCGAGTCGAGCGGAACGCTCGCGGTCTGAGTGTTGACGCCATCGGTGATCTCGACGACGACATTCTCACCCGCAACCGGTCCGAGCCAGTTTTCGAGCGTGACGTTACCGGACAGCTGAGCGAGGACACCGGTGTTGGTCGTGAAGTTCAACACGACGTCGCCGGAAGCGTTCGAGGTGGTGGCTGCGCCCCAGAAGGTGGCTCCCCACGTGGCAGGCCAACCGCCGACCGCAATGAGATAACTGTCAGCGGCGAGGAGGCCATCGCGGCCATCGTAGATGGCACCGTTGCCGACGGCCGGTCGCGGAGCGTTCGTCCCGCCGTAGCTGAGCTGGCTGTGGAAGTCGCTGCCATCGTCGTCATCGGCGGTACCGATGAGGTTGCCGGACATCGTGTAGAGTCCGATGTAAGTGTCGTTGGCGAATGAGCCGCCAAGGAACGTCGTCGTGCCCTCGGTGTCGATATCGAGGAACTTATCGGCGTCCAGAGCTTCGGTGGTCGTGAACTTGTACCAACGCATCGTCTGCGCGGTGTGCGTTCGCGTGATCGTGGTCACTCCGTTGGGGAGGGTCCCGAGGTCTTCCCACGTCGGCGGCACCAGGTCTTCGAGCGTGTATGTGATGTCGAGCGTCGCGTCGGGGATGCCCGCTCCGGCCGCGGCATCACGGAAGCTGTTGACGAACGAGAAGTTCCAGGCCAGCGAGGTGCTGACGATCTCGCCGGTTCCGACGAAGAACGACCCTGAAACGGGCTGGGTGCCCGAGTATGTGGTCGTGCCGGACACGGCCGTGGTCGCCGAAACAGCACCGCCACCGGTGGTCACCGTGAAGCGGTTCTCACTCATGTAGTCGCCGGCGGCAACCTGGGTGAGGTTGCCCGTGAATCGGATGCGACCGAGCGCGTAACCGCCGACGGTGGGGGTCCAACTGTAGTTGGTCGGGCCACCGTTGGACGTCGCGATCATCGGGACGCCGGTAAAAGTGACGCTTTCCTGGTCAGCAGCATGGACGGCCGCAACTGCGGAGACCAAAGCGAGACCGGACAAAAAGCGACGAATCAAACGATTGTTCATGCTTCACTCCTCTGAAAAGGCTGAGGAGGCGAGACGTGTACGTGATCTTCGCATGGCGCACAAGGAGCCTCGCAAACAAAGGAACCACCCGTCCTCCTCAAAACACGCCGACAGTGTATCACGCGATGGGCCAAAAGCCGTGTGCTTGTGCCAATTTCGCGGCGCGTGACCGTCGCAAAACAGCCATTCCCGGCAAGCTTGCCGGGTCGATCCGGTATGGCTACTGGTCGGCGTTGCCGGTTGGGCCGCCCTTGGCCGGAGGCGCGCTCGGAACGGGCACGGTCTTGTCGCCCTGGTCCGCAGGCAGGGTCGGAGTCGCCTTCGTCGCGGTTTTGGGCTTAGGCGGGACCTTCGCACCCTTCAGGGTCACTTTGATCCGCATGATCGTCTGCTTGAGCTCTTCTTGTGCGGGGATGATGCGAATGTCGACGTCGTCCCCGCGCTTGTTCTTGCCGGTGAGGATCATCACGCCCTTGACATCGCCACGGTCGGCCCCTTGGTAGATCATGGCGTTCTTTTCGTCCTTCTTTTCCTCTTTCGTGATCGTGCACTCCTGCTTGTAGAAGGCGACGACCTTAGCGGCCGGATCGGTTGTGGCACGCTTGAAGTTGTATTGGGTCATGATCGAGGACGCGAGCTTGACCGCACCCTGCGGCTCCTTGCCCGGAATCGTCGAGCCCGGGTACTCGGCCACGCCCGATTCCGAGATCGGGATCTCGCCGGTGCGGTCCAGCGTGACCGGACGGCCCGCATCGTCTTTCATCTTGAAGACCCCGGTGCCCGACTTGTCGCCTTCGTAGGCGATGGAGCCATCTTCGCGCTTCTCGACGTAGGCTTGCTTCGCTTCATCCCACGTCAAGTTGGGTTTGGGGGCCTCTGCCGCGCTCTTGGCCGGGTCGACTTCGTCGGGCTTTGCGGTCTGCTCGGCGTTCCCGCACCCGGTGACGACGGCAGCGACGATCGCGAACAAAGCCATCCAGGGCAACGATTTCGTGCTCATGTTGCGATTCAACCCGATTCCGGGGCCTTCTGTGCCCGATTTGGGATCCGAACCGGCAACGATGACGGTGCGGCCGGGTGATGGCTTGTATACTTGCGGTCAATGCGCGGGCGTGCCCGCGCCTACTGGAGGTGACGAACGTGGAACGCAAGCGAATGACGATTTGGACGTCGCTGGCGGTCATGGCACTCGGCCTGAGCGTGCTGGCCGGGTGTAAAGGCAGCGAGGGCGGCGGAGACACGACCGGTGGAGCGACGACCGGCTCGACCCCGGGTGGCGACGGGAAGCCCACCGACACCGGCGGCACGACCGCCCGCAAGGCCCCGACCGGCAAAGGCAACACCCAGAGCGGCGACACGATCAAGATCGGTTTGGTCGCAAGCGTCAACGGCGAACTCAAGCCTTGGGGCGACGACTGCGTCAAAGGCGCCCAACTGGCGGTCGATGAAGTCAATGCGAAGGGCGGTATCCAGGGCAAGAAGGTCGAACTGCTCATCCAGGACAGCGCTTCCAAGGCCGAGCAAGGCAAGTCGGCGGCGGAGAAGCTTGTCTCGGACGGCGTGCTCGGGATCATCGGCGAAGTGGCGAGCGGCATCACGCTTCAGATGGCGAACACCGCGTTCGCCGCGGGACTGCCGATCGTGGCGGTCGGCGCGACTCGAACCGACATCACTGACATCGGCTCGAACGTCTTCCGCGTCTGCTACACGGACGACTTTCAAGGTCCGGTGATGGCCAAGTTCGCGTATGACGAGCTCGGTATCAAGAACGTCGCGATCATGACCGACAAGGCCCAGCCGTACAGCGTCGGCCTCAGCGACGCCTTCCGGAAGAAGTTCGAAGAGCTCGGCGGCAAGATCGTGGCCGAGGAGTTCTATCAGTCGCCCCAGGACAAGCAGTTCGGCGCCCAGCTCGCCAAGATCAAGGAAGCCGGCCCCGAAGGCCTCTTCCTGAGCGGCTACTTCACCGAAGTCGGCGCGATCGCGCGTCAAGCCAAGGAGCAGGGTCTCGACGTCAAGATCTTCGGCGGCGACGGCTGGGACAGCACGGAGCTGAACACGGCCGGTGGCGAGGCGATCGTCGGAGGCTTCTTCTGCAACCACTACAACAACGAGGAAACTCGACCCGAGGTCCAGGATTTCCTCCAGAAGTGGGCGGCCAAGTTCAACGGCGAAAAGCCGGCGACGACCATGGGCGCGCTCGGCTACGACGCGACGATGCTCATGCTCGACGCGCTGGGCCGGGCGAAGTCGCTCGATTCCGCAGCGCTCACGGCCGCGATCGAGGAGACAGCAGGATTCAAGGGCGTCTCCGGCGAAATCAACCTGACAGGCAACAACGGCAATCCGCCGAAACGGGCCCTCGTCGTCGAGGTCACCGCGACGGGACAGGTGTTCCGAAAGGCCTACGAACCGAGCGACGTAAAGTAAGCCGCCTGGTTCTCTAAGGAAGGAATGGACTCAGGCTTACACCTTGTGGCAGGGCTCGATTGGGGAGCCCTGCCACAGAACTTGATTTTGGCCATCGGTTTGGGAGCGGTCTATGCACTGATCGCCCTGGGCTACACGATGGTCTACGGCGTTCTGAAGCTGATCAACTTCGCGCACAGCGAGGTATTCATGCTCGGGGCGTATACAGCCCTGTTCACCTCTTATTGGCTCGGCTTCTCCCCGGAAGCCCTCCAGCAGGCCTCGCGCGAATCGAACTGGCTCAACCTGCTGATGATGCTGCTCGCGAGCATGGTTTTCTGCGCGGTCGTGGGCGTGATCATCGAGTTCTTCGCCTACCGACCGATGCGCGACCAGCCGCGCATCGCGAGCCTGATCACCGCGATCGGCGTCTCCCTGCTCATCCAGTACGGCGGCGCGCTCGTATTGCCTGTGAGCCCACCCCCTTCGATCAACGAGGCCGTCAACCCTTATCGAGGCTCGATTCCCGTCCAGCTCATCGCCCAGAACCCGGCGTTGGCCGCCGAAGCCGCGAAGGCCAAAGAAGCGTTCGACGTCGCCGATGCGGCGTTCCAGGAGCAGATGAAGGCGGAGCGGAGCGAGTTCGACCTCAGCCCCCGTGGGCTTGAACTCCGCACGGCCAAGCAGGTTGCCGAGCGCAACTACCGAACGGTTCGCAAGAAGGCCGAGGATAGCGGAAGGGAACTGAGCATCCCGAAGGGACAGATGATCATGTTCGGGACGACCGTGATGCTCATGGCCGTTCTGACCTGGCTCGTGCTCAAGACAAGAACGGGGCGCGCGATGCGCGCGGCCAGCCACGATTTCGACACCGCCTCACTGATGGGCATCAGTGTCAACCGGATCGTCACGATCACCTTCATCATCGGCTCGGCCCTTGCCGGTGCCGGTGCGATGATGCAGGCGACGTTCATCGGAACGCCGTTGACGACCTTCTACGCCGTCAGTCTCGGTGTCAAAGCTTTCGTCGCTGCCGTCCTCGGCGGGATCGGGAACATCCCCGGCGCCGTACTGGGCGGGATGCTCATGGCCCTCGCCGAAACGCTCGTCGTCTGGATGGGCAAGAGCGAGTGGAAGGATGCGATCGCCTTCGTGATTCTCATCGTCGTGCTGTTGTTCCGCCCCGGTGGTCTTCTCGGCTCAGCCAAGGTGGAGAAAGTCTGATGAACTGGCCCATTCGGATCGGCTCCATCGTGCTGGCGATCGTGGTCTGCTTCGGCATTCAGTACCTTGCGACCACGATGTTGAAGTCGGACGGGCAGCGTCTGGTTGCCCTCGCCGGTCTGTACGTGACTCTTGCCGTCAGCTTGAACATGATCAACGGCATCACCGGCCAGTTCTCGATCGGCCACGCCGCGTTCTACTGTGTCGGCGCGTACATCGCCGGGTTCGTCTCGCTTCGCTTCTTCCAGGCCCAGCCGCTTCAACCTGTCCTCTGGTTGGTCGTGATGATGGTGTTGGGTGCCGCGGCGGCGTGCGTCGCCGGGTTCGTTGTGGGGCTACCCTCGTTGCGGCTCCGAGGCGATTACCTCGCGATCGTCACGCTCGGCTTTGGCGAGATCATCCGCATCGTCATCCAGAACACGAAGGAGCTGGGCGGTGCCTACGCCCTCGACAAGATCCCGGCGATTCGCGAGATTTGGCTCGTTTGGCTCCTCGCCATCGTCACCATCGCCGTTTCCCGCAATCTGCTCAAGACGGCCCGGGGGCTCGCGTTTCTCGCGGTTCGGGAAGATGAGGTGGCAAGCTCGGCGATGGGGGTCAACGTCACCCAAATCAAGGTGACCGCCTTCGTACTCGGCTCCGCGTTCGCCGGGGCCGCGGGGGCCCTCCTCGCTCACTACGAGACCAGCATCCTGCCGACGACGTTCTCGATGGACGTCAGCTTTATCATCCTCACGATGGTGGTGCTCGGTGGTTCTGGTTCGATTACGGGTTCCGCCCTCGCGGCCGTTTCGCTGTTCTATCTGCCCGAGTACCTGCGAAGTCAGCCCCCGGTTTCCGGGGCATCGCTCGCCGCCGCCGTGATCGTGATCGTCGCCGTCGTCGCCGTGCTTCGGCGCATCCAGCATCACTACCACGGCACCGTCGCCAAGAAGGTCGGACTCTACATCGGTTCGATCGTCGGCGGGGTCGTCGCGAAGCTGATTCTGGGAGCGCTCTTCGGCCTGATCCCCGCGTTCGCGAAAGCGTCCTACACCGGCGATAAGCTGCGAATGGTGATCTTCGCGGGCACACTCATCATCGTGATGCTCCTCCGTCCCCAGGGAATCTTCGCGCACCACGAATTCAGTTGGACCTTGATTCGGAGGCTGTACGACAAGGTGCGAGGCAAGGGCGCTCAAGGGGCACCGGCGTGAGTAAACCCGTGGTCCTCGACCTCAAGGACGCAACGATCCGCTTCGGCGGGCTCATCGCAGTCAACAAGGTCAACTTCAACATCCACGAGGGGGACCTCTTCGGACTTATCGGGCCGAACGGAGCGGGGAAGACCACCTGCTTCAATCTCATCACCGGGGTCTACACACCGACCGAGGGCGATATCTTCTTCAAGGGCAACCGCATCAACGGTCTCGCACCGAACAAGATCGCAGCCCGCGGCATCTGCCGTACTTTTCAGAATATCCGGCTCTTCGGGTCGCTCAGTGTTCTTGAAAACGTTGTCGTCGGCGGCTTTCTCCGGCATCGGACCGGACTTCTCAGCGCACTCGCCTACCTCCCTCCGGCGATCCATGAGACGGCGGCGCTTCGCGTTCAAGCGATGGAGCTGCTCGAGGTCCTCGATCTGGCCGATGTCGCCGACGTCCGGAGTCGTGACCTGCCCTACGGGAAGCAGCGGCGGCTTGAGATCGCCCGCGCGATGGCGACCGGCCCCGAGCTTCTGCTTCTCGACGAGCCGGCCGCGGGCATGAATCCGAACGAGAAGGAAGACCTCGCCGAAACCGTGCGGTTGATTCGCGACAACTTCGGCAAGACGATTCTGCTGATCGAGCACGACATGAAGTTCGTCATGAACCTGTGTGAGAAGATCGTCGTGCTCGACCATGGCGAGGAGATCGCACAAGGACCTCCCGCCGAGATCCGGAACAACCCCAAAGTCATCGAAGCCTATCTCGGAGAAGCCGTCTAAACCGGACGCGGCGAGAGAGCCTGGCTAGGGCAACACGGGTCCGTCGTCGCCATCCGCGACCGGCCTGACCCCCTCCTTTTTCTGTTCGCGGAGGTCACCGATGTCGCCCGGAGTCGGAGAGATTCGTCGGACTCGGCGCGAGAGACCCCACGCGCAAGCGAACTCGCATTCTTACGTGGTCCCGCCGGATCGGCCTATGGAACCGATGGTTCAGAGGGCGGCGAAGCCCGAATCAATCTCGTGGACAGGAGCACCATTAACCATGCGCAAACTTCGTAAGAGTCGGGGCTTTACGCTCGTCGAAATCATGATCGTCGTCTTGATCATCGGCATCTTGCTGGCGATCGCCGTTCCCAACTTCATCAAGGCCCGTGAGAGCAGCCGCGTCCGAACTTGTGTCGCCAACCTGAAGCAGATCGAAGCCGCCAAGGAACAGTGGGCGATGGAGAACAAGAAGACCTCCACCGACACGCCGGTTCAGGCAGACCTCGAAGGTGCCAACGGCTACATCAAGAAGTGGCCGAGCTGCCCGAGTGGTGGCACCTACACCATCAACGACGTCGCCACCGCGCCTGCATGTTCGCTGGCCGCCCAGGGACACACGCTCTAAGTCTCTCCTCTCGGAAGACGCATGGGGTGGACGGATTTCCGTCCACCCCATTTCACTTGGGTGAGGCGGGTATACCTCCCTCATGTCACGCTTCTTTCGTTTGCTTCTGGTGGGGGTGATCCTCGCGCTCCTTGGTGGGTGTGGAGGGGGCGGCAATGTCCCTGGATTCAACATCGTCTTCTCGGTGTCCCGAGAGTTCGGTCCGAATGGCGGCGAACTCGCATCGAGAACGTACAACATCGACGTCCGGGTGCTCCAAGGCGCGCTGAACGGGCCGTCGCTCGTCCGAATGGACGTCTATCGCAATCAGCGCCCAGGGGTTGAGCGCGACGGCTTCATCGTCTCGAAGAACGGACTCCAGTTGACCGTCCAGGCGAACCGGCTGAATGCGGGCGGCGCGATCGAAGCGGAGTTCCCGATGCAAGGGGCCTACGACCGGCTGGGGAGCATGATGTTCGTGATGCACCCGAACGGCCTGAGGGTTCCGATCCGAGTGGAGGCCCGTGGCACGCGCTTGGTGGGTCGAATCCGGCCGGGAGAACTAGAGGCGATTGGCTTCGACTTGAACACCAGCAACCTGATCTCGTTCGATGTCTTCACGGCAGAGCATGTGGTCACCCGACAGTTGCCGCCCCCGCTGATCACGTCGGTCATGCGGTACGACCTGAACTCGGGAACTTGGGTTTCCCCGAACGGCGACTCGATGAGCGGAAAGCGGATCGGCTTCATGGTCCACGGGGTGACGGCGGATCTGACCGACATGTCGTACATGGCGAACATGCTCCTGACCCAAACCGGCGGCTATTACGATGAGGTTTGGGGCTTCCAGTACACGTCGAATGCCCCCCTCGCGGAGATCGGCACAGCGATGGCCGACGCGGTGTTCGGTGACTTCGCATCGGCGTTGAGCGTCGATGTCTTCGCCCACAGCATGGGCAATCTGGTCAGCCGGTATGCCATGGAAACGGAGTCGCTTGCTTCTCGACTTGGGCCGTTCGTGAGCCACTTTGTCGGCCTCGGCGGACCTCATGAAGGCGTCCCGTTCGAGGTTGCCCAGTCCATCCTGTTCGAGTTCGACCCGGACGTCAAGCCCTGCATCGTGGACCTGACGACCGAGACGATCGGAGGGGGCCAGAGCGACTCGGACTTCCTCGCCAACCTGAACGGTCCGACGTCGCCCGACGTCGCCACCGCCAAGTACTACACCGTGGCCGCGACGATGTACTCGGCCGAGTCGCCTCCCGTCGGCGACATCATGAACGCCGCGTACTTTGTGGCGAACGGGTTCCGTTCGTTGCCCAACGACGGTCTCGTGGCGGTGTACTCGGCCGACGACACCCTGAACCGGGTGCTCGCCTCGAAGAGCTCGTTCTGGTCGTCAAGGGTGTGGCCCACTGTCGACCTGCCCCATTCGGGACTGCGGGGATCGGCCGGTGGCTGTTCGTCGAGCAATCCCTCTTCCGCGATGTGCGTGATGCAAGGAATCTTGCTCCCCTGGATCAACGGCTGGAAGAACGGAAACTGACGACGTCGACGGCTCGCCCTTTTCAGGGCGGGCCGTCGACTTAGGTACAGTCGCAACACGGAACGAAGCGTGGCGGCGTCGTACCGGTAGGGCCATTTCATGACTCGATTTGCGTTTGTCATCCACCCGATCGAACCTAAGGAAGCCGCACGACGCTATCCGATCGCAAAGTACCTGCCCGATCGCTGGATCGAGTCGATGATTGCTCGGAAGCGACCGATGGTCGTGAGTAAGATCACAGGAATCCGTTCGATCACGGGCGAGGAGACGGAAGGCTGGTTCATCGGTTGCCCGCTGACCCCCCGCCTCCTGACTGGCGGACTTCCCATCGAAGCCGTGTACGAGCGACTTGAAGAGTGCGCCCGCCTCGCCGAAACCGAAGGAGCCGAGATCATGGGCCTCGGTGCGTTCACGAGTGTGGCGGGCGACGGCGGAATCACCCTCGCCGAGCGGGCCAAAATCGGCATCACCACCGGCAACAGCTACACGACCGCGACGGCGATCGAGGGGCTGATCAAAGCATGCGAGGCGGTCGGCATCATGCCCGGAGAGGCGACCTTGGGTGTGGTCGGGGCGACGGGTTCGATCGGTAAGACCTGCGCGCGCATGCTCGCTCCCGACTTCGCGAAGACGGTCGTCATCGGTCGGGACGCGTCACGGACAGGCGCGATCGCCGCCGATCTGCCGCGTGCGACCGCGTCGACCGAGATGCGTGACCTTCTCCAAGCCGACGCGGTCGTGACCGTGACCTCGAGTGACACCGCGATCATCGAACCGAGCCATCTCAAGCGGGGTGCGGTGGTGTGCGACGTCTCCCGGCCTCGTGACGTCTCTGGAAGAGTGACTACCGCGCGCCCGGACGTGCTCGTGATCGAAGGCGGCGTCGTTTCGGTGCCCGGCAACGTCGAGTTTGGATTCGATTTCGGCTTTCCGGCCCACACGGCCTATGCGTGCATGAGCGAAACCATGATGCTGGCTCTCGAGCACCGAACGGGGGACTACACGCTCGGCAAGGACGTCGGGGTCGATCAGGTCCAGGAGACCTTGATCTGGGCGAAGAAGCACGGTTTCTCATTGGCCGGCTTCCGTTCGTTCGAGCGTGCAGTCGAGCAGTCGGCCATCGATCGGGTGCGCGAGGCTCGCCGGGTGCCGGTGCCCGCCTGACGGTCCCGGAAGGCAAAAAAATTCGGGCAGTAGGGAGAGATCAGGTACTGCCCGAGAGGTGTTTGTTCGTCTGTTCTGTTTTGTCTCTGGTGGACTGGTTCTGTTGTCGGGTGAACCTGTCGCCGCTCAGCTCATTGTCCTTGCGTGTCGAGTGGTTCGCTTTGTATGACTCCCGAAACGGTCCTTGCGTTATCGTAATAGGACCATGGTCCCAGAAAACACACGGGGTTCAGCTCCACGCCGGCAAGGGCGCACTGCTCGTCACATCGAGAAGCAGGTCGTCGGCATCCCCGTTCCCCCAGCGGAGTGAGGCAGCAATTCCGATCATCGCGGCATTGTCGGTGCAGAGTTCCGGCGCAGGAGTCACAAACCGGGTCCCCACCTTCCGACAGCGATCGGCCAGGGCTTCGCGGAGTGCGCGGTTGGCCGCGACACCGCCGACAAGAGTGAGGGCGGCACGATCGGTCTGCTCAATGAGCCGAGTCGACTTTTCGACGAGGACGTCGACGATGGCGGCCTGAATCGATGCCGCGGCGTCGGGAACCGACAACCGATCTCCCTCAGTTTCGACAAGCCTCAAGACCGCGGTCTTGAGGCCGCTGAAAGAGAACCGGAACGGGTCGTCAGCGAGCGCGCGGGGGAGCCGATAGCGGTCGCTGCGCCCGCCGACGGCAGCCTCCTGGATGGCGCGGCCCCCGGGATACCCGAGTCCCAAGAGCCGAGCCGACTTGTCGAACGCCTCGCCTGCCGCGTCGTCGATCGTTTCGCTGAGCAGGCGATATCGGCCAGGAGCCTCGACATCGACGACCTCGGTGTGGCCGCCAGAGACGATCAGGCTGAGATGGGGGAAGGGCACCGCGACGGGTTGGTCGCCGAGTTGGGCGAGCGGGCTCAGGATGTGCCCCTCAAGATGGTGGACGCCCAGAATCGGCACGCCGAGCGCGTAGGCCCAGGCCTTCGCCGCCGCGACTCCCACGGCCAACGCGCCGACCAAGCCCGGGCGGTTGGTCGCCGCGACCGCACGAACATCGGCCGGGCTGCGGGCGGCAAGAGCGAACGCCTCGGCAACGACGGGCACGATCGCCTCGACGTGGGCGCGAGCTGCGGCTTCGGGGACGACACCGCCCCACTGGCGGTGGAGGTCGACCTGGCTGCTGACGATGTTGGCGAGCACGCGCGCCCCCTCGACGAGAGCGGCGCTGGTTTCGTCGCAACTCGACTCGATAGCGAGGATCAAGGCAGCGCCCGCTCCAGATCGTAGAGCCACATGACGACCGCGTCTTCCTTATTGTCGGGGTAGTAGCGCCTGCGCACGGCAGATCTCACGAATCCGAGCGCTTCGTACAGGCCGATCGCGGCTTCGTTGCCGGCCCGAACTTCGAGGGTCGCCCCGAGCATTCCGGCGTCGTGCGCCCGTGCGAGGAGTTCAACCATGAGTCGCCGCGCGATGCCTTGCCGTCGGAACTCGGGGTCGACGGCGACGGTCGTGATGTGGGCCTCATCGACGACCAACCACATCCCGGCATAGCCGACGAGATCCGCGCCGATGAAGGCCACGAGAAAGACTCCATGCTCGTGGGTGAGCTCGTTCTCGAAACTGCGCTCGGACCAAGGTGCGGCGTTGGCGTGCTTCTCGATCTCGAGGATCGCAGGAATGTGGCCGGGCTGGAGCTTTTCGAGGCGCAGGCCCTTCGGGGGGCTCTTAGCCGCCAAGGTAGGCCTCTTTGACCTTGGGATTGTGGAGGAGGTCCTTGCCCGCCCCGCTCAACACGATCGTCCCGGTTTCGAGAACGTACGCGCGGTGGGCGATCTCGAGGGCGCGATGTGCGTTCTGCTCGACGACGACGACGGTGACCCCGTCCTTGTTGATATCGAGAATGATGTTGAAGATCTCGGTCACGAGGTTTGGTGCCAGGCCGAGCGAAGGTTCATCGAGCAAGACGACCTTGGGCCGAGACATGAGCGCGCGCCCGATCGCGAGCATCTGCTGCTCGCCGCCCGAGAGCGTGCCGGCGCTCTGCTTGATCCGTTCACGAAGGCGCGGAAACCGGCCCATGACCATATCCATGTCCTTCTGGATCTCGCCGTCCCGTCGGATGAACGCACCGAGCTGGAGGTTCTCCATCACCGACATGTTCGTGAAGATCCGGCGTCCTTCCGGAGAATGGCTGATGCCGAGTCGCACGATGTGGTCTGGACTCACGTCGGGCAGCGAAGTGCCGAGGAAGGAGATCGTGCCGGTACGCGGTCGGAGCAGCCCGCTGATCGTTCGCAGCAGCGTGCTCTTGCCGGCACCGTTGGATCCGATGATCGAAACGATTTCGCCCTGTTGAACCTCGAGGCTCACGTCATTGAGAGCGTGAATCGCGCCGTAGTACACGTTGATCGCATCGACCGTGAGCATCGGGGTTACGTTTACCCGAGTTTTCGTGCCGCGAACCCGAAGCGCCGGGTTGTGTCACGATACGCCCGTCATGCGCGCCGAACAGCCGATGATCGCGCTGAGGAATGTCCGCAAGGAGTTCATGCTCAGTCACAGCGGGGCGGGGTCGATCAAGACCGCCCTCCTCTGGTGGCGTCGCCGCCAGGTCGAGCGGTTCGTCGCCCTCGACGGCATCGAACTCCAGGTGAACCCCGGAGAGTGCGTCGCGCTTGTCGGCCGCAATGGCGCGGGCAAGAGCACGCTCCTGTCCCTGCTCGCCCGGGTCTACAAGCCGACGTCCGGGGAGGTGGTCGTGCGGGGTCGGATCGCCCCCCTTCTCGAACTCGGGGCTGGATTCCATCCGGATCTGACGGGACTGGAGAACGTCGTCTTCAACGGGGTGATTCTCGGGCTCACTCGCAAGCAAGTCGCCGAGCGGATGGACGCGATCGTTGCGTTCGCCGAGCTCGAACACCACATCGACTCCCCGGTACGCACGTATTCAAGCGGTATGATGGCGCGCCTGGGCTTCTCCGTTGCGGTCCATGTCGATGCCGAGATCTTGATCGTCGACGAGGTGCTCGCGGTCGGCGATTTCGCGTTCGAGCAGAAGTGTTACCAGTACATCGAGGAGTTCCGGTGCAGTGGGGGCACGATCCTGTTCGTGTCTCACAACCTCGACTCGGTCCGGAAGATCGCCGATCGGTGCGTTTGGCTGCGAAGTGGCAAAGTCGTGCGCCAAGGGGAACCGGATGCGATCCTGACGGAGTACCAAAACGAGGCGTAGCGCCCCCGACGATGGGTGAACGAGTCAGCCAAGCCGCCAAAGTTCAGACGAGGATCTGAAACCCCTGGCGGGATCTGGACACAAAAGAAAAGCGGCGTCCGGTGACGCCGCTTCAGTTGGAGTGAGCTAGTCGCCGCCGAGCCCGAAGTTGGCAATGAGGATGTCGAAGTCATCCGAATCGGTCGATCCGCTTCCGTCGACATCTCCCGCACCACTACCCCCGAAGTCGCCGACCAAGAGGTCGAAGTCATCGGAGTCGATCACGTTGTTGTTATCAAGGTCTCCGTTGTAGTCCAAGTTCGTCGAGACAGTCGCCCCCGTGAGCGTCACGACGACCGACCCGATCCTCTTGCGAAGCCACGATGAACCTTTGACGAAGACGTCGTAGGCGCCGGGAGAGACCGTCGAGTTGAAGAAGTAGTTGCCCGCTCCATCGAGGTTGACGGTGGCGGCATCCAATACGTTGGTACCGTCTGAGATCTCGAAGGTCACCGGTCGAGCGACAGGATCGCCGACGTAGCTGCTCAGGGTGATCGTGCCACGGATCAGGGGTAGCGGCTCGAGAAGAATGGCCCGAAACTGATCGCCCGCGACGTTGCGGATGCGACCCGAGATGTAGCCCGAGTCATTGATGCCGGAGACGGTGTCGATGTAGAAGTCGGGCACTGGATTGATCGTGACCAGGTTCAGATCGTAGCCGGTTCCATCGATCCAAGCAAGCCCGCGGCCCTCGACCCCGTTCACGACGCCGGTTCCGATCGCATCGCCATTCTCGTTGACGTGGGTCGCGATGGTGCTCCCATCGATACTCGCGGGCCGCTCCAGTTCTACCGGGGTCGAGTTTCCGGCGCCGTAGAGGACGGCTCGGCGCGTATCCGCCGTCACCATGGCCGTATAACCCACCGCCTGCCCTACGTTGTTGATATCGTAGAGCCGGCCTCCGAGATGGTCCGGCAGCAAGCCGAGAGCCGTCGCATTGCCCCATCCGTCGAAGATGAGCGGTTGATCGTACGACTGACCCGACAACCTGCCGAATCCGACGATCACACCGGCGTTGTTGATTCCCCGAGCTTGCGAGTTGTTTCCGGGCTCAAATCCATTCGCCGCCAAGTTGATGACGTTGGTCCCGTCGAACAGCGCCGCCGCCTCACTGCTCGCCGTCGAACTGGTTCTGGCGCTCCCGACGACGATGTTGGAGTCGTTCAGCCCAAATCCGTTCGATCGCGTGCCGCCTGGGAGCAAGCCGAGTCCGATCGTCGTGCCGTTGATCGGGTCGTAGAGCGCGGCGCGATCGTTCGCGTTCGTGCTCCCGCTCGTGCGGGCGAAGCCCGTCATGAATCCTTGCTGATTGATGGCAGACATACCGAGCGCGCCGGTGTAACCGACCGGGCGCGGAACTTCGGCCCAAATGCCAGAAGGCCACGCATAGGCATACCGGCCGGAGAAGATCAGCTGGTTCAAATTGTTGATTCCGCTGGTGGAAGCGGTGGTCGCACCAGGAACGAGTCCAAGATCGTGCATCCGATACGCCACTTGTGCCGTTGCCGCGCAACAGCAAGCCAGGGTCAGAGCAGAGAGTGAGAGAGTACGTTTCATAGAGCACCTGGAGTCTTGGTCAGACCCTCTCATACTCCACCGGTTTTGTTGCCACAACCTATCGCTTTTGGAACGACTTCAGACAAAATCCTCCGTATGTCTGAAATCGATCCAATTCGTTCGGACCTGATCGCGTTCGGCCAACGCCTGAAGGGGATTCGGCGTAACGCCAAACTCTCGATTCGGGAGGTCGCGGCGAGGGCAAAGGTCGATAAGAACACGGTCCTCGCCTTGGAACAGGGACGCCCCGTCCGGGAACGGTCCCGGCAGCGCATCTCGACGGTCTACGGGGTCCTGCCCGTGCTGCCTGATGGTGCCGTACGCGACGAGCCGGCTTCGTTTCATGACGGTCGGGACGTGGTCTGGATCCGACTCGACGTGGAAGATGTCGAACGTCCGTCAAGCGTCTCCGTGACCGAGGCGGTACAGGACGATGCGGTGCGACGGAAACTTGGCCTAGCAGGCCTGGCGCAACAGTTCTTCCATCGCCTTTCCTGTACCCGCGAGCAAGGCACCCTTCGAGCGGCGGTGTTCGAGGTTTACGGAACGAGTGGACGAGCTTCGCAGACAAGCGGAGAAGGGCTGATCTACGTTCTCGAGGGGTCACTCCGTTTCCAAATCGGGGACCGGGTGCACGTCCTTCGAACCGGCGACGCGGTCACGTTTGACCGCACCATCCCTCACGAGCATCGCCCTGCTCCACCGAGCCGCCGGTGCCGGATCCTCTATGTCCAGACCGACTAAGTCCGCCCGAGCGGAGCTAGGTGACGGCGGGGCGGTCGACCTGAATCGAACGATGCTCGCCCGAGGCGAGCATCGAGGCAAGCCGGTCCATCGCCCGCAAGACATCGTGGAAGCGCGTCGTCAGCGGGGCGAACCCCATTCGCAGGAGGTCGGGGGCGCGGAAGTCGACGACGATGTCCTCGGCGATCAAGGCCCGGCTCAGGGCGAACGCCTCAGGATGGGTGAAGGCGATATGGGCGCCTCGTTGCTCCGGGTCGCGGGGCGTGGCTAAGGCGAGCTCGCCAGCGTCGGGCAGGGCGTCGTACTGGTCCACCGCATAGCGGGTGAGGGCCATCGACTTCTCGCGGATCGCCTCGATACCGGCTTCAGCGAGGAGGTCCACTCCGGGTTCGATCGCGGCGAGGGAGACAATCGGCGGCGTGCCGGTCAGGAATCGGGCGATACCCTCCGCAGGCCGGTAGGTTTCTTCGAACTCGAACGGGGCGGCGTGACCGAACCAGCCTTGAAGCGGGTTGGCGAGCCGATCCTGGAGGTCCCGGCGCACATACAAGAAGGCGGGCGCGCCCGGACCTCCACTCGCATACTTGTAGAGGCATCCGGCGGCCATGTCCGCGTGCGCCTCGCGAAGGGGAATCGGCATCACGCCGAACGAATGACTGAGGTCCCACACCGTCAGGATCCCGCGCCGTCGGGCGAGGGTCTGGACGGTCTCCAGGTCGTGAACGTACGCAGACCGATACGCGGTGTGGCTGAGGGCGAGAACGCCGCTTTCGTCGGTGAGGGCCGAGGCGATACCCTCCGGGGGAAGTGCGATCCCGTTGCTTGGTACGACTTTCAGACGCGCGCCGCGCTGCCGGGCAAGGCCTTGGAGGGCGTAGAGGTCGGAAGGGAAGTTGAGGTCGTCGGTGACGATCTCCTCGCGGCCGGGCTGGGCCTCAAGGGCTGCCGAGCAGAGCTTGTGCCAGGCGATCGTGGTCGATTCGCCGATGATCACCTCGTCGGCTTCGACACCGAGAAGGGACGCGACTTTCGCGCCGAGCCGGCGCGAAAGGTCGTACCAGCCCTCGTTCCACGCTCGGACCTGCCGTGTCCGCCACTGATCGAGGATCGTGCGGACGGTGTCGTCGACGGGAAGCGGCATCGCCCCGAGGCTGTTGCCCTTGAGGTAGGCGGTGCCTTCGGGAAGGGCGAACCGGCTGCGGTAACGGGCGAGGGAGTCCGCGGCGTCGAGAGCCTTCGCCGCAGCCTCGCTCATCCCTTGACGCCTTGCACGTCCCTGGCGAGGAGGATGGCTTCGGCGACCTCACGCATCGATTTGCGCAGGTTCATCGATTGCGTCTGGATCTTGCGGAACGCCTCCGCTTCGGGAATGCCGAGATCCTCCATGAGGACGCCCTTGGCTTTCTCGACGATCTTTCGGGCTTCGAGCCGATCGGTAAGCGACTCGATCTCCTTCGCGAGTTGAATGCCCTGTTCGAAACGAGCTCGGGCGACTTCGATCGCCGGGCTGAGGTCGCTCGGCTTGAACGGCTTGACGAGATAGCCGAAGACGCCGGCCTCCCGGGCTCGGTCGATGAGCTCCCGGTCGCTGTACGCGGTCAGGATGACGGTCGGCGCGATCTGCTCGTCAGCGAGGGTGGCGGCGGCATCGATGCCGTCCATGACCGGCATCCGGATATCGAGGACGCACAGGTCGGGGCGAGCGGTCCGGGCGGCTTCCACCGCTTCTCGGCCGTCACCGGCTTCGGCGATCACCTGATAGCCGAGCGACTCGAGCATCTGCTTCAGGTCGAGTCGAATGATGGGGTCGTCGTCGGCGATGAGTACACGCAAGGACATCGTTCCTCCAGGGGTGTGGCGCACGACGCTGTGCCCGAAATCACGTGGATTCTAGCACGCGACCGGAGAGAAGGTCAGGTCTTGGGTGCGACTACAGGTCGTAGCGCTTGGGGCCACCGTCGCTGCTACCGCCCTGAGCGATGCGTTTGACGAACGTGACCAGCTCGCTGGGGTTGAACGGCTTGGTCAGGTACATATCGGCACCGTAGTGATAACCCTCGAACACGTCCTTGTCCTGGGCTTTGGCGGTGAGCATGATTACCGGGAGACTTTCCGTTTCGGGCTCTCGGCGGAGGGATTTCAGGACTTCGAAGCCGTCCATGTAGGGCATCATCACGTCAAGGACGACCAGGTCCGGCTTCTCGGAGCGAACCTTCTCCAGGCCCTCCTTCCCGTCGAACGCGGTTACCACGGTGTAGCCTTGTCGCTCCAAGTTGACTTGGATCAGGCGCACGATATGTCGCTCGTCGTCGCAGACTAGAACCTTCAAGGGCATTTTTCAGATCTCCAACCCGCCGGGGGCAGCGACTCATGCTACCTGATCCAGGTGGTGTTTTCAATCGGGGTTCCGGCGGGTCCGGAGGGCGAGCGGAATGCCCAGGACGGCCACGGCGGCGATTCCGGCGCAGGTAAGAAGGGCGGCCTGGTACCCGACTCGGTCCCACAGGACTCCGGTCACCGCATTCGCCGCGAGGGTCACTCCTCCTGAGGTCATGAAGTAGATTCCCATCGCACTACCGCGCCACTCCTTCGGCGCATGATCGGCGACGAGAGCGACGCTGACCCCCTTGGTCAGCCCGATGTACACCCCGTAGAGCGCGAACAATGGGATCAAGCCCCCCGGCCCCGTGAAAGCGAATCCTCCGTAGACCGCGGCGTACAGCGCCCATCCGAGCCCGATCATCAGCCATCTTCCGAGGCGATCACTCAAGATCCCGGCCGGGTACGAGACGAGCATGTACATCACGTTGTAGAGGGCGTAGGTCCCGACGACCTGGGCTTCGGAGAGTCCCAACTCGCTGGCCCGAAGCAACAGGAACGTGTCGCTCGAATTCGCCAATCCGAAGAGCAGACTGAGCCCCACCATCACCCAAAAGGCGCGCGGAAACGTCCGCCAGGGCACCTTCTGTCGGTTCGCAGCGTTTGCCGCCGGTGGGGGCTCACGTTCGCGGACCGTGAATAGCAGGGCGACGGCCAAAAATCCCGGCACGGCCGCGAGCACGAAGACCGTCCGGTACGCGCCCGGCATCGCCAGCATCAGCATCGCGGCGATCAGCACGCCGACGAGGGCCCCGGCGGTGTCGAGGGCGCGATGGAGCCCGAAGGCACGGCCACGAATCCCGGGGGGAATCACATCGGTGAGAAGCGCGTCGCGGGCCGTGCCTCGAATGCCCTTTCCGAGGCGATCCACGCCTCGGCCGAGCAGCACGACCGGCCAGACCGTGGCAACGGCCAAGAGAGGTTTGCCGATCGCGCTGAGTGTGTAACCGAGCTTCACCGTCGGCAACCGCTCGCCCTTTCGGTCGGTGTGGATGCCCGACCAGCCTTTCATGACGCTGACGATCCCTTCGGCGACGCCCTCGACGATTCCGAGGGCCTGAGCCGGGGCGCGGAGCACTCCGTTCAGGAACGCCGGGATCAGCGGGTAGACCATCTCCGACGAGACGTCCGCGAAGAAGCTCACCCAGCCGAGGCGCCAGACCGTCGGAGGGATCTTAGGCTGAGTCTCAGGCGGCTCGGACATGGGATAGGAGTTCGCGATCCGCTACACTCGTCCTTGTGAAGGCGTATTGCGGCGAACCGCTTGCCCCGGATGCGGCGATCGCCGTCGTGGCCAACGACGCTCTCGGCAACTTCGTCCTCTCAACCGTGGTGCTCCAGGCGCTTCGAGCCGCTTATCCGGGCGCACGTCTCGTCGCCTGGACAGGACCTCGGGTGGCCGATGCCGCGCCTCGGCTGCCGTTTGTGGACGAGGTTCGCGAATGGCTGGGACACGCGCCTAGCGAGCTTGCCCCCCTCCTGAAGCCCGAGTTCGACCTCGTCTTGAATCTCGAAAGCACCGGTTGGGGCAAGACCGTGACCGGCCTGATCGCCGCGCCGGACGGATCGGTTTGCGGCCCGTGCATCGACGCGCGGGGGCGCGGAGACTTAGCATGGCCTGATAACGATCGTGGTCGTCTCTGGGCGGACAAGGGATGGGTCGCGCCCGACCTCAAGGACCGCTACCCGTACCTGTCGTCTGGGTTCATCGGCGAGATCTTCTGCCGCCTCGCATACCTCGACGGGCCTATTCCTCGATACCAGGTCCCGGTCGATCCGCCGCCATTCGACGTCCCGCGGACGCTCATCGCCACGGCGGCAAGCCTTCCGTCCAAGCTGTGGCCAAGCGAGAAGTGGGTCCAACTGGCGCGAGAACTAGGAGGACCGATCGGCCTCCTCGGAGCCGCGCCCGAACGTCAGCGGGAGCACTGGAAGGGTGCGGACGCCGAGGAGAGCCTGATCGCGGAAGCGGGCCTCATCGACTTGCGTGGCCGGCTCACGTTGCCCGAGGTGGCCGGGGCCTTGAGCTTGGCCGACCGCGTGATCACGATCGACAACGGCATTCTCCATGTCGCGGCCGCGGTCGACGCCCCGATCGTCGGTTTGTTCCGCCACGGAATCCACCGTCTCTGGGCTCCGCCGGCCGCCGACCTCACGGTGCTGACTCCAGGCGATGGCTATGACGTCGCCGCGGTCGAGGTCGAGGCCGTGCTCAGGGCCGCACGAGCCTTCGAATCGGCAAACCCGCTGCCGCCAATTCATCCTTGAGCGGCCCGATGCGCGTCACTCCGTCATGGAGGATTCCTGCCAGGAGGACGGCATCGGCTTGCCCTTTCCGAACTGCATCGACGAGGTGTTCGCCGCATCCCGCGCCGCCGCTGGCGATCGTCGGGATCGCGATCGCGTCGGCCACCGCTCGGGTCAGCTCCAGGTCGTAGCCGGTTCGCGCGCCGTCCTGATCCATGCTCGTGAGCAGGACCTCACCGGCGCCTCGCCGCTCGACCTCTCGCGCCCACCCGATCACGTCCAAGCCGGTGGGGCGTCGGCCGCCGTGGGTCCACACCTCCCACTTGCCGTCGCTGCGCTTCGCGTCGATCGCGACGACGATGCATTGAGACCCGAACCGTTCGGCCCCCTCCGCGATGAGAGGTGGGTGCGCCACGGCCGCCGAGTTCAGGCATACCTTGTCCGCGCCCGCAAGGAGTACTTCCCGCATCGTGCTGAGATCACGAATACCGCCGCCGACGGCGAAGGGGATGAACACCTCGTCGGCCACCCTTGCGGCGAGGTCGATGACGGGTGCCCGGGCGTCGCTGGATGCGGTGATATCGAGGAAGACGAGTTCATCGGCACCTTCGGCATCGTAAAACCGACCGAGTTCCACCGGGTCGCCGGCATCCCGCAGCCCGACGAACTGGACGCCCTTGACGACGCGTCCGTCTCGGATATCCAGACACGGGATGAGTCGAACCGAGCGCATCGAAGCATTGTGGCTTAGGGAGCGGCCCAATCGGGTTCGTCCGGACCCCATGATGCGAAGGCGAGGAGCATCACGGATCGTGCACCGCCCTCCTTCAGGGCTCGGGCACACTCCAAGGCCGTGCCACCGCTCGTCATTACGTCGTCGAGGAGAAGGACCCGCGTCCCCTCGACCTCGGGCGAGGCGCGGAACGCGCCACGAAGATTGCCGAGGCGCTGAGCCCGGTCCAGGCCCACTTGGGGTCGTGTCGCTCGAATGCGCCGCAGAGCGCCGGGGGCGAGCGGAACCGTCTCGACCGCTTCGGCCAATCGCTCGGATTGGTTGAAACCGCGATAGTGAAGCCGGCTCCAGTGAATGGGGACCGGGACGAGCAGGTCGGCTTCGAAGTTCCGAGCGTGCTCGGCGAGTCGGCGAGCCATCGGATCGGCCAGGGACGTGACGCGCTGATATTTGAGTCGTCGCACGGCCTGGGCAGCGCGCCCCCGGTAGCGATAGGCGCAGAGTCGGGCGTCCAGCGGACCACCCGAGAGCCGGACGGGAGTGGTGTCCAGAGGTACGAAGTCCGCTCCGCAGACGTCACACAGGGCATCTGGCCCCAGCAATCCGCACAACCCGCACCGCCTAGGAAAGACGGCATCGAGGAGAGCGGTTCCGAGCTGCCGAAGCCTGGACACGGTGGAATTGTAGCTCCACAAAAAAGCGGAACCCCGCCCGGCGGTGCCGTGCGGGGTCGATGGAAGTGTGACGTTCCCCCGACGCTGTTACGCTTCCCCGTTCCCGTGGCCGAAAATCGGCTCGAACGGAATGAGACCCAGTCGCGTCGCCATGCGAAGCGCTTGGACTCGGTTGTTGACTTGGAGCTTGTCGTAGATGTTGGCGAGGTGGAAATCCACCGTTCGCTTCGACACGACGAGCTTCTCTGCTGCTTCTTTGCTTGAGTGACCTTGCGCAATCAGGCTCAAAACCTTGACTTCCGTCGGCGTGAGACGTACCCCGCGAGGACCCATTTCCGATCTTGATATGCTAGGCATTGCCATGAACCCACCCCATCTTCGATTTTTTGACTTGCCGCCTAACCATGTCGTTCCACAATCGGTCCTTCGACTTGATGTCCCCGGCGATCTTTGGTGCAAACACCTCACGTTTGCCGGGGTCAGATCGGGCGGGAGCCCTGCTGACATCTCCAGAACCTATTTTCGGCGGCCAGCCGGATCACTGGAGTTCGAGCCGACCCTCGAAGCTCACGAAGGTCCGGTTCCCACTCCCGAGGGAGTTCTCGACCCGGTGTCCTGCGTTGCCTTGGCACATTGTCCAGATACTACGTTAAGACGCTGTGATACAGGGGCGCGTTCGTGACTGAACCTGAACTGTGCCTTGAAATCCGCCCGTTGCGCACCTTTCGCAACGAGCAGTGAACAAAGGAACGGGATCGGTCGTCAAAGGCTCTAACTCCGTCGAATCGGTGGAGATTGAGGTGTGTTCAATGAGAGTTCGTTTGATTGCAGGAGTCGCCCTGCTCGTCTTCGGTGTCGCCACCGCGCAGAACACCAACCCCCACGCTGTGGGTCGTGGCGCCTCGACGGTCGAAAACCGGAACACGGTCTTCGACTTCGAGGTCGTGAAGCGCTCCAGTCAGGATCCGGTCAACGTCGGCCGCTTCTACTCCAAGACCGTCCAACGCGGCAACGCGCCGAACTCCTGGGAGATCCGCATGGGTCAGATTCGGGAGCTTGGGTTCGCCGCGAATCGGGTCTGTGAGTTCACTGGAGCGGCGGTACTCACCCGCGTCGAGGGAACCGTAACCCGCCGAATCGAAGGCCGGGTCGCGGTTCGCGTTCAGGATCGCCGCACGCCTGGTCGGGCGGGTGATCCAGACACCATCCGGATCGTCTTCTCGACACCGGAACGCGCCAACGTGTTCACCTTCGCGGGCAACGTCCGAGAGGGCGATATCCGCGTGAACCCCGGCCGATAAGGCCGGAATCGAAGAAGGAAGGCCCCGGACCTCTGCCCCGGGGTCTCTTTCATTTCAGGCGGTCGCGTCGGCGAGACCGCGGTGGGCGCGCTCGATCGCCCGAAGCACGGCGCGTGCCTTGTTTCGGCACTCTTCGTACTCCTTGGTTGGATCGGAGTCGTACACGACGCCGGCACCGGCTTGGACGTAGCCGACCCCGTTTTTCAGGACCACCGTCCGGATCGCGATCGCGAGATCGGCGTCGCCGTTGGCACCGAAGTAGCCGACGGCTCCGGCGTAGAGACCCCGCCGCGTCGGCTCGAGTTCGTCGATGATCTCCATCGCGCGGACTTTGGGGGCACCGGAGACCGTCCCGGCCGGAAAGGACGCACGGACGAGATCGAAGGCGGTGAGACCGTCTCGCAGACGACCGTCGACGTCGCTGACGATGTGCATCACATGGCTGTATCGCTCGACCACCATCAGCTCGTTGAGCCGCACCGAGCCGTAGTCGCAGACACGACCAAGGTCGTTGCGTCCCAGGTCGACGAGCATCACATGTTCCGCGCGCTCTTTCTCATCGGCGAGCAGTTCGGTCTCGAGGCGGCGATCTTCGTTGGCATCCCAACCCCGGGGCCGTGTGCCCGCGATCGGGCGCACCCGCGCTCGGCGGCCTTCGAGTCCGACCAGCAGTTCGGGCGAGGCCCCGATGACGTCGAGGTCGTCAAGGCGAAGAAGGTACATGTACGGCGACGGGTTCTCGGATCGAAGCGCGCGATATACCGTAAGCGGGTGGGCGGGAATCGGGGTCGCGAACCGTTGCGACAGCACCACTTGAATGCCGTCACCGGCGGCAATAGCGTCGATCGCCGCCCGCACCATCGCTTCGTACCGGTCCTGGGTGACGTTGGCGACGACGGGAGAAGACTCGAAGCTCTCCGACGGGAGCGACGGCAGGGGGCCCCGGAGACGAGCGACGATCCGATCGATCTCCGCCCTGGCCCGTTCGTACCCGTCGCTCGTCCCTTCGGCCAAAGCGATGACGCGGATCGCGTTCTTGGCATGATCGAAGACCACGACGGCGCCGGTGAGCATCATGGCGAGATCATCGACCGGGACGTCGGATTCCGTGTTGTCGGGGAGGCGCTCGAAAAACCGCACGAGGTCGTAGGCGAGGAAGCCGACGGCTCCGCCGATGAACTTCGGCATTCCCTCCACCTCGCGCGGGGGGTCGCCCATCAAGCCTTCCAGGATGTGCAGAGGGTCCTTCCCGTCGGGTAATACCTGTTCTTCTGGCGGTGCCTCTGAGCGGCGAATCGACACATGCCGTCCACGGGTTCGTACGAGCACGCGGGGGCGAACTCCGAGGACGCTGTACCGACCCACCTGCTCGCCTCCGGTCACGCTTTCGAGGAGGAAGCTCTCCGGTTCATCGTGCGCGAGCTTCCAGTACGCGCTCAGGGGCGTTTCGATGTCGCCGAGCAAATCGTGCACGATCGGCATGCGGCGACCTTGGGCCGCGTCCAGGAAGGCCTCGCGAGACGGAACCATGGTCACCGATTATGGAGCCTTGTCGGGAACCCGGGAATGAGAGGGTAACGTAGTCCCGAACATGGTGGCTCGCTGGCTTCGTGGCACCCTTGCCGCGTCTTTCGTTCTCGTCGCTGGATTCGTCGCGGCCCAAGACCTCACGGCCGACCAGAAGAAGGAAGTGCTCGACGGTCTTAAGAACGTCCTCGAGACCCGGGCTTTCGTGCCGGGAATCGACTTCAAGAAGTGGAGCGAGTTCGTCGAAAAACAGAAGGAGGCCATCGAGCGGGCGAACACCGTCGAAATCTTCGCCTCCCAGGTCAATCGATCGCTCAGGGAGTTCGGCCTGAGTCACATCCGACTGGCAACCCCACGGGCGACTTCGCGACGCGGCCAGACGACGGCGACCGGCGTCGGAGTCACCACGGAGCGTGCCGACGAAGGCTTGCGGGTTCGAGGCGTCGCGCCGCAAGGGCCGGCCAAGGAGGTAGGCCTTGAAGCCGGAGACGTCATCACCAAAGTCAACGGAGCGAAGCCGGATACGTCGACTGCACTCGAGGGCGACGCGGGGGCGAAACTGACGCTTGAAGTGAAAAAGGCGTCGGGTGAAGTCAAGACGATCGAGGTCGAGCGCAAGGTCTACTCGACGGTCCGCAAAGAGACACTGACCTATCCCGATCCGGACGTCGCCTGCCTGAAAGTCTTCACATTCAGTGCCGGATACGGGCGAGAGAACGTCGAGACGCTCCTCAAGGAAGCGGCGAAATCGAAGTACCTGATCCTCGATCTGCGGTCGAACGGCGGTGGGGCGGTCAACAACCTGAATCACCTGTTGAGCCTCCTGATGCCCGACGGCACACCCTACGGTACGTTCTTGAGTCGCCGCACGGTCGACGATTATCTGAAGGCGATGCCAGAAGGTCCTCTGGATCCGGTGAAAATCGCCGAGTGGGCGCCGAACAAGACGAAGACCCGGAAGCGCGCGGTGGAGCCTTACGCCGGCAAAATCGCGGTGCTGATCAATCGGGGTAGCGGCTCCGCCTCGGAGATTACGGCCGCGGCGCTTCGCGAGAGCCGGAGCGCGATTCTTCTCGGCTCCAAGTCGGCCGGCGCGGTCCTCGCGAGCACCTATGGGCGTCTGCCCCACGGCTTCAGCGTTCAGTACCCGGTCAGCGACTACGTCACCGCCAAGGGTATGCGCCTCGAGAAGAACCCGCTCGCGCCGGATATCGAAGTGGTCGGCACCGCCCAGGGCGACGAAGACCCGGTCGTGAAGAAGGCGGTCGAGGCCCTGAAAAAGGACTGATGCAGGAAGCCTGAAGCGGCCCGGAATTCACGCGTATCACGGTCCCGATGGAGACAGAGCGGCGGGAGCCGAGAATAGGACCATGAACGGCGCAAGGTTTCTCTTGGTCGCGCTCGTCCTGAGCGCGCTTGTGGTCGGATGCGGAGAACGGACCGCGTACCGCGACGCCGACGGCAATCAAGTCACGGTGAACGACAAGACCGGTGAGGTCACGGTCAAAACCCAAGGCGGTACCTATGTCGCGAGCCAGGACGGCAAGCAAACCACGGTGCGGACGGCCGACGGCAAGGAGATGTCGCTCGATGCGGGAACCCGCATCGGCGAGGAGGATCTCGGGCTTCCGTTCTACCCGGGAAGCACCGACACGCGGCAGAGCACACGACTCAAGCAGGGTGGTCAGGAGTACTTGACCTCGGTTCGGACGACTCCCGACGGAGTCGACAAGGTCGTGGCCTTCTACAAAGGCAAAGTCCGCGTCGAATCGGAGACGATCACTCCCGATCTGGCGATCCTGAACAGCAAACTGGGCGGCAAGCCGGTCTTCATTCAGGTCAACCGCATCGACAACTTGACGACCGTCACGATCACCTTGAACTCGATGTAACTCGATCCACTTCGAGTGGGTTCGGTCCCGCCCTCTTCGACGAAGGGCGGGGAGGGTCCAGTCGCGATGCGCTCAGAGGTCGAAGCGGATGCCTTGGGCAAGGGCGGGTCGACTTCGGCCGTAGTAGGTGGTGCTGGTTTGGCGACGCATGTACGCCTTCCACGAGTCGGAGCCGGATTCGCGACCTCCACCGGTTTCCTTCTCGCCACCGAATGCGCCGCCGATTTCGGCACCGCTGGTGCCGATGTTCACATTGGCGATGCCGCAGTCACTGTGCCGCTTGAAGGCTTCGGCTTCGCGCACATCGGTCGTCATGATCGCCGAACTCAGACCCTGGGGCACCTCGTTGTGCATCGCGAGCGCCTCGTCCAAAGTATCGTACGGGATCACGTAGGTCAGGGGAGCGAACGTCTCTTCGTGAATCGCCTCGACCTGGTGGGGGAGCCGGACGAGGGCGGGATGGACGTAAAACGCGTGCGGAAACCGGTCGGCGAAGACGCGTCCACCGCCAACGATCGCATCCGCCACCCCGCGCACGCGTTCGAGGGCACGCTCCATGCCTTCAAAGGCGGCTTCGTCGATCAGGGGGCCGACCAATGTTCCCGCGTCGAGCGGATTGCCGACTTTGTCGCTTCCGATCTGGCCGTAGGCCGAAGCAAGCGTGTCGAAGACCTTATCGATCAGGGAGCGATGGACGATCACCCGGCGGGTGCTGGTGCAACGCTGCCCGGCCGTGCCGACCGAACCGAACAGGATGCTCGGAATCGCAATCGAGAGATCGGCAGAGGGCGTGACGATGATGGCGTTGTTGCCGCCGAGTTCGAGGAGGGTGCGCCCGAAGCGGGCCGCCACCTTCGGGCCGACGGTGCGTCCCATTCGGGTCGAGCCGGTCGCGCTGATGAGGGGTACGCGGCGATCCTCGACCATTTGATTGCCTTGCTCGGCGTAGCCAAGGATCACCTGACTTAGGTGCGACGGAGCGTCGTCGAACCCTGCAGCGGCTTTCTCAAAGAGCGCCTGACACGCGAGAGCGGTCAAAGGGGTTTTCTCGCTCGGTTTCCAGAGGCACGGATTGCCACACACCCACGCGAGCGTCGCGTTCCAGGCCCACACCGCGACCGGGAAGTTGAAGGCACTGATGATGCCGACCGGACCCAGCGGGAGCCAGTTCTCCTGCATCGTGTGTTCGGGGCGCTCGCTCGCGATGGTGAGACCATAGAGTTGGCGGCTGAGACCGACTGCGAAATCGCAGATGTCGATCATCTCCTGAACCTCGCCTCGCCCTTCCTCGAGAATCTTGCCGCACTCAAGCGTCACGAGAACCGCAAGCTCCTCCTTGTGGGATCGGAGCACTTCGCCGAAGCGGCGGACGAGTTCGCCGCGTAGCGGCGCGGGGACATCGCGCCAAGCATGAAATGCTTCGACCGAGCGGGCGATCGCGGCGTCGATCTCCTCGGATGTACTGGGTTTGAGCCGGGCGAGTTCGGTACCGTCGATCGGTGAGGTGACGACAAGGTCGCCGGGGCCGAAGGCGTCGAGGTTTGGAATGAGCCGTACGATCGCGTCGCGCTGTGTCGTCATAACTCGTTGGTACCCCAAACCTCGGAGGAAGGCGCGACAGGGCGGCGGCCCAGAGGCCTCGCCCTGGGTCGGATGACGCCGCGTCCGTCTACGTCGGACACGGCGGAATCCGACCCCTTGCCCCGCCGCCCTGTCGCGACCGGTGGCCGACTTCCGACGTCCTTTCTCTGTGGACGACCTCAATCAGCGCCTCATCGCTTGCGCGCGGTGCCCAAGGCTCGTCGCATGGCGCGAGAAGGTCGCAAGCGAGCGACGGCGCATGTACGCCGCCGACACGTACTGGGGACGCCCGGTGCCGAACTTTGGTGACCCGGCCGCCGACCGCCTCATCGTCGGACTTGCACCGGCGGCCCACGGCGGCAACCGAACCGGACGGATCTTCACCGGAGACCGGAGTGGAGACTGGCTGTTCCGCGCACTCTACGATGCGGGTGCCTGCAATCAGCCGGAGTCCATCGGCCCGGCCGATGGACTCGCACTCCAGGGCGTGATGATCACCGCGATCGCGCATTGTGCGCCTCCGCTGAACAAGCTCGCCCGCGAGGAGATCGCGAACTGTCGGCCGTACCTGGAGGAGCTGGTGGGATCCCGCTCCTGGAGGGCGTACCTCTGTCTCGGATCTCTAGCCTGGAACGAACTGCTGCGCACGCTCGGGGAACGTGCGCCGATCAAGTTCGGACATGGAGTCGAGGCTCGGTTGGAGTCGGGCACCTTTCTCTTCGGCAGCTACCACCCGAGCCAGCAGAACACGTTCACCGGCAAGCTGACTCGGGAGATGTTGGACGACGTTATGGGCCGATTTCTGCGGGCAGGCCGTTGATGAGGTAATCGCGCTCGATCTCGTACCTTTGAAGGTTGCCGCCTCGCGAGACTGCGAGCTTCACTTTCGAGCCCTTTTTGCCTTCGAGCAGTTTTTCGACGTCGCGGAATCCGACATCCAGAAGTTCGGTCCCATCGATGCTGAGGACGTCGTCACCCGCCTTGATTCCGGCTTTCTCGCCAGGGCTGGCCGGCATGACGCGGTAGACGCGCATCCGTTTGTTGCGCGGGTCGAACGCCATCGACACACCGATGTCGGCAACCGGGTCGTTCCCGGTCTTCCCGGTGAAGTTCTCCATCCAGACGCGCCGGCGATCGATGTCGAGAATCGAATTGAAGTTCTTCAGGAACTGGAAGCCCACGGTGCCGTCGTCTTCGGCAGAGCTGGAGGGAAGGTCGATGATCGACCAAACGCTTTGCCGCACGGGGACGCCGAAGATGGTCAGCTCGGTCATGAACTTGTACCAACTGTCGACCGGTCCGGACGCGACCCACGCGCTGCGCATGAACTTGACGGAGTCGTTCTCGCCCCAAAGTCCGATTCGTTGGAGGACGTCTTTGTGAGTGGTCGCGAAGAAAGCGTTGCCGGTATCGAACCCGAGCCGCATTTTCTTCCCGTTCTTCGCCACCACGTCCAGCTTGATCGAGTTCACGCCGGTGGGGAGCATCTTGACCAGGAACGTCTTGATATTGTCCGGTGTCCGCTTGGTGATGTCCATCGTGCGCGGATGGAGGATCATCTTCTGCTTCTCGACGTTGATCTCGACGACGTAGTTCTGGAGCGTCTCCATCCCCATGATCCCGTCGGTGTGGGTGTTATAGCTGAAGGACATATGGGCGAGCGGCTGCTGGACCACGGACATGGTGTGGTCGATCGGGACCGCACTGTCGCCGAACTTCAGCGTGGTGAGCTTCACGGTCTTGGCGGCGAACGTTCCCACGAAGTCCTGGAGCGTGATCTCCCCGTCGGCCTTGCCGATGTTGATCGTGTCATCGAGGACAAAGCTCCCCGAAAAGCCGGTGTCGAACATAAACGAGCACTTCTTTCCGTTCACGGTCGCGTCCAAGATGATCGCATCCTCGCCGATCCGGAACGGTATCTCGATCGGGTTTGGGCGCGTGACGATGAGGGCGGTGGCGGCTAACAGGGTCAACATCGTTGAGGTTCTCCTCTCTCGCTATTCTGACGCGCCGACCCCTGCGTGCATCACTCGAATTGCGAATTTCGGGTAGAATGGACGTTCCAAATTCACACGGTTGCGTCCGCCCTTGGGTCCCGAAAGGGTAGGGCGAGCACGCGACGCGACCGGCGGATAAACCCAGGAGGCAACATGGCTCAACTGAGCATGAAAGAGCTGCTTGAAGCGGGCGTCCACTTCGGGCATCAGACGAGGCGATGGAATCCGAAGATGAAGCGGTTCATCTACGGAGCGCGGAACGGCATCTACATCATCGATCTGCACCAGACGATCAAGCTGTTCGAAGAGGCGCTGGACTACGTCAAGAAGATCGTCGAGGACGGCGGCAACGTCCTCTTCGTCGGCACCAAAAAGCAGGCTCAAGCGGCGGTCCGCGAAGCGGCGCAGCGGTCGGGGCAGTACTGGGTCAGCGAGCGTTGGCTGGGCGGCATGCTGACGAACTGGAAGACGATGCAAAACCGCATCAACCGTCTCAAGGACCTCGACCGGATGGAGATCGAGGGGTACCTCGACCGGCTCCCGAAGAAGGAGCAGCTCAAGCGGATGGAGGAGCGCGACAAGCTCAACCGCTATCTGGAGGGCATCCGAAGCATGCCCGGACTTCCGAGCTGCATGTTCGTCGTCGACTTGAACAAGGAAGATATCGCCGTGCTCGAAGCCCGAAAGCTCGGGATTCCGGTCGTCGCGATCGTCGACACGAACTGCGATCCGGACATGGCTGATGTCGTGATCCCTGGAAACGACGACGCGATCCGCGCGATCCGCCTCGTGGTGGGGAAGGTCAGCGACGTGATCCTCGAAGCACGACCGATCAGCGATGCGCTGACCGAGGGTGCCCTCGGCGAAGGGGGGCAGGTGCTCGAAGAGGGTGGCGCGATTCCGTTCGGCGAGGTGGAGGAAGAGCTGCTACGTGCATTTGGCAGCGACTTCGACGATGCGACGGGTAAGCCCGTTTACGACCCGGTGGTCACCCCGGCGGTGGCTGTCGAGGAGACGGAGGTCTAAATGGAGATCAATGCAAAGGACGTGATGAGGTTGCGCGCCGAAACCGACGCGCCGGTCATGGAGTGTCGCGCCGCCCTTGTCGAAGCGGGCGGCGATTTCGAGAAGGCAAAGCAGATTCTTCGTGAGAAGGGCAAGGCGGCTGCGGCCAAGCGAAGCGACCGCGCCACCGGCGAGGGCATCGCGGCCGTATCGCGCAGCGAGGACGGCAAGACGATGGGGGTCATCGTGCTCGAGTGCGAGACGGACTTTGTCGCCCGCAACGAGGACTTCATCAAGATGTCCGAACAGATCGCGACGATGGTGCGCGACGCGGGTTCGGTCCCCGAGGATCCCCACGAGCTCACCCACGGTGGCGTCTCGGTCAAGGCCCTGATCGAAGAAGCGGTCGGCAAGATCCGGGAGAACATCAAGGTCGCGAAGGCGGCGGTGATCAAGACCGAGAAGACGCTCGCCAGCTACGTCCATCACGACAAGAAGAAGGCCGTGATCGTCGAGATCGAGGGAGGCGACGGCAGCGCCGAAGTCGGTCGCCAGCTCGCGATTCAGTCGGTGGCGTTCCCACCCGAGTACGTGAGCAGGGACCAGGTGCCGCAGAGCATGATCGATGCCGAACTCGAAACCGAGACGCAGCGCGCGATCAATGAGGGCAAGGCACCCGACATCGCGAAGAACATCGCGATGGGCCGGATCAACAAGGAGTTCATGAAGCGCGTGGTACTGCTTGAGCAGCCGTTCTACAAGGACAACAACATCTCCGTTGCTCAGTTCGTCGAGACGGAGTCGAAGACCGTCGGAACCCCGATCAAGGTGTTGTCGGTTCACCGGTTCGTCGTCGGCGAGTAAACGCCATCGACGGCATGAGAGGGGCGCGGCCTTTGGCCGCGCCCCT
>DKKT01000013.1 GCA_002455425.1 Chthonomonas sp. UBA6659
AAGGTCGTCGGCTGGACGTTGCCCTCCTGAGCTGTCCGCCGCATTCCGTCGCCGTCAAACGTATACGTCGAGCGCGTGCCATCAGGCGCGGTGACCCCGGTGAGCTGGTCTTGACCGTTGTAGCTGTACGCGGTCGTCCCCTTCCCGAGCGCCTCGCTTGCAAGCGCCCCATAACCCGTATAGGTGTAGGTCGTGAGGGCCGCCCCTTCCATCATCGTGACGAGCCGATCGGCATCCGCGAGGACACCGGAGCACACCGTCTGTCCCTTGCCACGTTGCGATGCGCGGGGATAGTGCGGGCCGAGAATCCCGAAGCTCGAAAAGTGCCGCGAGGCCCTTAGAAGCCGTCGAAAGAGCCCACCTCGACCAACCGGAGCTTACCGTCGATAAAGGTGCAGAAGTATGAGTGCCGAGGTGTCCATCCGGTGTCGGTGAAGAACAAGACTCTTCCTGTAAACGTCTTCTTCAAAGTGTCCGATGGGCGCTAGTCTCTGAAGTTGCCTAAATCCTTTACGATAAACAGGCCGAACTGATTTCGAATCGTATGCCCATCGATGTAAACCTGCAACTTCGGATTCTCAGGCATCGCCGGCCTTGGCTTCGATGTTGGAATGTACTGATCCACAAAACTGTGGTCCGAAATGCCTCGATTCTTGAGCGTCCAGTCCAGGCAACTCAGATCAGATCCGATCTTCAGATGAGTTGCGATATCTTCGTCCACCTCACGATCGAGCCGGGAGCCATTGATCCTGAGGAACAACAGCGGACCCCCGCAAAGGAACAGAAAGCCTGCGATGACAATCAGAATGAGCTTGGCAAGAAATCTTCTTCTTGACCGCAAGAGGTCGTTCGCTCCGGGCGGTGTTTTGCCGGAGTCTTTGCTTTCCACGCTATCTGGCAATCTGCCTTCTCCTTGGTTCGTTGACTCTTCTCATGAAGTCGAGGCACCGTCCACTGCGTCGTTGCGGATGCGTGGATCCGGATTGCCCGATTATTGTCCTGAGCATTTGCAATCCGTGCCCAGGTCGCATCAGAGGGCGAGTTCGCTCAAATGGTTTTGGCAGTTGGACCGTGGGCGGTGTGGACTTCGTGGGCATACTATCTCACCCACTGAGCCTGCAACTCAATGACTTCCGGCTTCCGACGATCGGATCGGATGTGCAATGGCACTTCGCGCCGTCGGCCGCACTCGAACTGAATCTCCTTCGCGTTTTCTAACGGTTCGAAGTAATCCGGCAAGGTCAAGGTCCACGAGAAGGATTGGCCATGTCGCAAGACGATCCAATCCGCATCCTGGCCGACCGGGAGCTTATGTTCGTTGCCAAAATCAAAGAGTAAGTTATCACCTCTTCCATAGTCGATCTTCACGGAAGAGTTCGCAAAGTAGGAATCAAAGCAAAGGAGCTTATCACGGCTTTCGTTAGACACCGTCACCCGAAGTTTCCTCGGTGCTACAGTGCTAATAGTTACCGTAGCGGCACTGCTTTCGTTCAATCTAGGCAAGTTCGAGCTCATCGGGTCCCTATCTTGGGCACTTCGGCCACATCCGATCGCAGTCGAAATGGCTACGATGACGATGAGAGTCTTTGACGAGAATTCCATCTTCAAATCCCTTGCAGCAAGACTTCTTGTTATGGAACGGAAGTCAATTTGGCTCGAGAGTGCAGAAGTTCTTACCGCAGCCCACGATCCAATGAACAGAGGCGGCGAGGACACCGTTCCCGATCGTGCGTCAGATTTCGCCATTCGCCCGACGTGTTCCCGGTGGGTGAGGGTGTGCTCAGGGTTCCGGCCTCCTCAACCGGTTCGGGCTACGCCCTCACCGACTTATCCTGCCAGGGGAGGAGAATGTCTTGGGAGCGTTATGGTTCCGCGACAGCCAGAGGTCGCACCCTGGGCTGGGTGTGTTCGATCCGAGCGGAGCGGTAGCGGGTTGGGAGGGGGCAGACCAGCCCGATTCGGATACTCTAGAGCCCTATGCCGAGCGATTCGGAAGTCCGAGCCTACATCCGTCGCCTTCAGGAGACGATGGACCGTGCCGTCGTTGTTCTAAGCCATGCCGAAGGCGACGAGCGCAGCGATCATCCCTGCGCGATGCGCGGCACCCTCAACGATCTGATCGCCCACAACGCCGAGCACGAGCGGATGCACTATGGCCAGATCTCCGATCGCCGTTACGCGATGGGACGCATGCAGCGAACGCCGCGCGAGCGCTACTTGGCCGAGTGGTATCGCGAGCGCGCGGCGCTGATCGCGCTCCTCCTCGACCTTCCCGACGAGGCGCTCGACGTCGTGACGGATGAGGGCGCGACGACGATCCGCCAAATCGTGGAGCACGTGCTCCACTGGGATACGGATTCGGTCGAGGCGGCCGCGACTCAGCTCGGGCAACCGCCACAGGGAATGGTGGGCACCGAAGGCACGTAGCCGGGCGGAGGAGCGTGCGGACTTACGGATTGGTCGTAGGCGAGGGCGATCAGCGCCGCCGGCGACAGGGATGCGTCGTCCACCTCCACCAACGGCATCAGATCGGTGCCGTAGTGCCGCCATGCGCGCTCGGCCCATGCCCGGGGCGCGCCGAAGAGGGGGTGGTTCTTCCGAAGCGCATCGACCATGAGGACGAGGGCCACGCGTTCGGTCTCCGCTCGGAATGCCTCGAGCAAGCGAGGGAAGAACACTCGCGTGCAAGGGCTCATGCAAAGCACGCCTTGGCAAAGATCGGTTCCGAGGGGTCCGTCGGGATCGTCGATACCGTCGAGCACGATGCCGCGCTCACACTCGGGGCAGAGAACTGGGATCAGGTTGCGGTCAGGCAGCAGCGCGCGTGCCGCCTGGAAGAAGCGGAGCGGGAACAGGATCTCGGGGTGGTCATAGGCGCTCGGGGCGACCTTGTCGCCGGGAGCGTTGTCCCAACTCCGGCAGGCGGGATTGCCGCAGCCGCATCCCATCGGTGGCCCTTGGATGTCGGCGAGGAAGATCGTCTCGACGGGTGCCCGCGAGGCCCACTCCACCAACCGGGCCAGCGCGTGGCGGAAGGGTTCGACCGTCCCGAGCCCAATGTAGGGCCACACAAGCGCCGGGTGCGGGATCGCGACGTCCGGGAACCGCCGCAGCCACTCGCCATGCTGAGGGGCATGCATCCATTCCGGATGGGCATCGGCCGCGCCAGGGTCGCGGGCCGCTTGCCACCAGCCTGCGGCCTGTCGCCCTGCTCGCGAGACGTCGGCCCAAGCCTGCGCAGGGGCATCGAGGGGAAGAGCGATCACGTCGCCGCCCTGGGCGAGCGTGAGGGCGCGCGGCAAGCGGTCGACGTCCGTCTGAATCACGCGCATGCGAGGTCCTCTTCGATCGCATCCTGCACGATCTCGGGCGTTTGGGCCATGAGATTCAGCACGAGCGCCTCTCGATAGATCCGGCCGGCGCGGTAACCTTGGAGGAGCGCGCGTCCCCCGCCGGCGAGGGCGGCGAGACGGGCCTGGCGTACCATCAGTGCCCCGATTCGGGAGCGCAGCCTGAGGCTGTCGGCGGCGGGCGCACCCGCTTCGATCGCGTGCTCCAGCGCTTGGGCGAGCTCGAACGTGCGGACCTCCAGTCGCGCCTTGTCCTCGGCCGCCAGGTCGGCGTTCAAGAGCAGGCGCAAGGAAGCCCTGGCGTTGCCCACCATGAGCGGGGTCTGCCAGGCGATTCCTAGCCGGTCGCTCTCCCGCATCGTCCCGACCGGTTGTTCGCGCAGTCGGCGAGTTGCGTGGACCCCGTCGATCTCGATCTCGACGGTTTGGGTGGACTCCATCGCGACGAGCGGCATGGGTGGTCCGTGCCGGAAGCCCGGCCGGTCGCGGGCGTTCACACGGGTGAGGACCTCGCACCCGTCACTGTGGAAGCCGAGCACCACCTCGTCGAAGAGGTGCGATCCGGAGAACCACGGCACCCGCCCGGACAAACGTCCGAGCTGATCGGTGCGGACCTGGACGGCGTCGGGACGACGCAACTGCCCGAATGCGACTCCGATGCGGACCGACTCGCCCGGATCGAGGTAGGCCGCCGCGACGTACTGCTGGAGGGCGAGGAACGCGAATGCGCCGCTTCGCTCGGCGAGGCCGGCTAGAAATCGAAAGTTCTCCAAACTGCTGCGCTCGCGGCCGGCGAGGTGGAGCCCCTCGGCGCAATAGCGCTCGAACGCCTGCCCTAGGGCCTCCGGATCGCGGTCCGTCTGCTCGGGGTCGGGGACGAGGGTGCTGGCTTCGAGCATGGCAACTTCCATTGTGCCGGGTTTGCCTCCTGCTCTGACACCGGCCTTCGCCTGCGACGCGGACTCGGGCAAATCTTTCACAAAGCGGTAAGACGCGCTATCGCGTACCATGTTCCGGCGGCATCCTCAAGGCTATATCGCTTCATCAGGCTCGCGGCATCACTTGATGCAAACGACCAGTCCTCCAAAAATCGGGACGACCACTCGTCCGTCTGAGACGATTGAAGGGGCAGCCGCCATTTCCAACCCAATAGGGTAGCTCCACACTTTCTTTCCTGACGCACACCTTAGAACCGCGATCTCGCTCTTCGAGCGACCAATGACGGCTAGTCCATCGGCTGAAATCATGACCGAGCCTACTTCACCCTCCCCTCGGGATTCCCAAACGACCTTTCCAGAAGCGACGTCCATACACACAACCTTACCCGTGGAATTTCCTACCAGGACAAAGCGCTCGTCGAATATTGCCGGGCATCCCGAGATGGATGCGCCAATCTTTCGCGTCCAGATGATTGCGCCCGTATCCTGTCGCAATGCGTAGATCTGTCCATCTCTACCATTGACGTAAACACTCTTCGCGCAAAGCGATACTCCGGATAGCGCGCTGTCTGTGAGCGAACGTTCCCATAACAGCCGCCCCTCGTCTGCTTCGAAACAATAGACATGGCCTCCTTCATCACAAAAAAACACCTTGGCGTCCGTGATCGCGGGTGCTTGATCGACATTATCCTTGCACGCGCTCCGCCAAATGATGGTGCCGTCCCGCATGTCGAACGCCAGGGCTTCCTTACAACAAGAGCCAATGTAGAACCGACCCCTGTTATCGAGGGTACCGGGACCGACAACTCCCCCCGGAACCTGCGTCCTCCACAAGATGTTGCCATCTGAAGAGCTCAAGCAAAGCACCTCACCATCCATCTGAGGGTCGGATGTTCCGCGTAAGGGGGTTGGGGGCTCAACGAGGAATTGAGTACCGAACGCAACAGTGCCGTCTTTGCTCAGTGCCGGTGTCGAGGAGATAACACAACCCTTGAGAGTCTTCTTCCACAAAGTGTTGCCGTTCTTTCCGTCCAAGCAGTTAATCGTGCCGGATCTACCCGAGTACGAAATTGCGCCGACAAACAACCGATTCCCGTCAACCGTGATCGTGGAAGCCAACAAACCCAATGGCTCCACCTGCCACAAGAGATCCCCGGTCGTGCTGGCAAGCTTTGCATGTGAAACCATGTGGTTCGATCGATTACCGCCAAACATCGGATAGGGACTGTCTGCCGGCCCGCGCTCTCTTGCTTCTGTCCGATCTGCATCGGGCGTACCCGTGCGGACACACCCCACCAGCGAGGTGAGGCAAAGTGCGGCGGGAAGCAGGAGCATCGCCAAAAGCCGCTTCAACCCGTTTCCGACGGTAAGCTCGTAAGTTCGCATCGTCTTCTCGCTCCGATATGGGGCCTCATGCAGTGTCCTCTGGGGCTAGTGTATATCAAATGGCGTCCCCCGACGTTCAAGAGGCCACGCCCTGGACGGTGT
>DKKT01000087.1:0-137 GCA_002455425.1 Chthonomonas sp. UBA6659
AGGTGGCCCGCTCTGGCGGGACGGAGGGGGTCCGAACCCTCGAACCCGGGACGACCCCACCCGGTTCGCTCCGCTCACCGACCTCCCCGATGCCGGGCACAAGCCATCCCGGAATCAGGGAGGTATCTCCTTAAGCT
>DKKT01000087.1:185-32574 GCA_002455425.1 Chthonomonas sp. UBA6659
CCGGAACTTCTCGAGTCGCCCAGAGAGACCGCCTCACCCGGTTCGCTTCGCTCACCGACTTCTCCCCCAGGGGCGGAGAGGTAATCCCCCTCACCCCCTGCCCCATCTCCCCACCAATCATGGGGCGAGGGGGTCATCGTTGGGGCGGGGCTCGTGTAAGATGGGCCTCGAGTCACGCCATGACGAGCCTCATCGCCGCTCTTCTGTTGCCCGCGTCGTGCCAAGACCTGGCCCTCAAGCTCGATGGGATCCTCGACGTTCCCGAGCTCCAAGGAGCGTGGGTCGGCGCGCTCGTCGTCGGGCCGGACGGGACGGCGCTCTACGAACGCAATCCGGGCCTTCGCTTCATTCCCGGCAGCAACCAGAAGCTCCTCACGGGGGCTTTTGCCCTCGGAACCCTCGGTGCCGACTGGCGCCCAAGGACGCGCTTCTGGAACCAGGGGGCGAAGCTGTTCGTCGATGCTCCGGGCGACCCGACCTGGACGTTCGAAGAACTCGGCAAGGTACGCCGAGCCCTTCAGTCGACGGCGAAGACCGTCGTCGTCCGAGAAGGCTACTTTCCCCGCATACCGCCGAGCTGGGAGCATGACGACCTTCCGAATCGCTACGCGGCCCCGGTCACGGCGTTCTCGGTGGATCGAGGCGCGTTCGAGCTGTGGGCGGCGGAGGGCCGACTCGAGCCGATCCGGCCCGAGATCGGCGTCAAGACGATTTTGGAGGGGGGAACCGGTGCGCCGCAGATTCGCTACGACCCTGCGCTGGGCGTACTCCGTGTCGCCGGCAAACTGCCGGCGGCCCGGACGCGGCTCGACACCTTGGCGATGCCGCATCCGAACTGGGCTGCGGCCCGCGCCCTGGGGGGAAGCTTCTCACGAGCGACAGGCGAACCTCCCTCGGGCGAGCCGTCCCACGAGCGCCTTGGGCCACCGCTCAAAGATCTGCTCGCCCGTTGTCTTGGGCCGAGCGACAACAACCTCGCCGAGCACCTTCTGCTCCTGGCCGCGCGCGAGACCGCGCGGCGTACCAACGCCCCATGGTCGCCGATGAACCCCTATCCGTTCGCGACCCAGGCGATGGCGACGTACCTCACCGAGACGGTGGGCGTGGCTCCCGGCGATGTCCGCCCCGATGACGGCAGCGGGCTCTCGCGGCACAACTTCGTGACACCGCGCGCACTCGTCCGGGTGCTGATTTGGGGGCGTGACCGGCCCGAGTTCCGCCAGGCGCTCGCCCGCCCGGGCCTCGGCACGCTCCGAACGCGACTCGACGGCGTGCCCTTCGAGGGCAAGACCGGTACTCTCGATGCGGTCGTGTGTCTTTCGGGCTATGTACGCACGAAGGACGGACGGGAACTGATCGCCAGCCTCACGATCAATCACGCGGTGACGTCGAGCAACCTACAGCGAGACGTCGCCGACCGATTCATGGCGACGCTGGCCCAAGTTGGGAGCGAATAGCGCACAAAACGCATTAGACTATGCGTGACTCCGAGATTCCCCGTGCCACACCCCCCATCCACCCTGAACGCGATCCAGCAGGCGGCCCTCTCCCGAGGGATCGAGTTGGACCGGCTTCCAGTCCACCTGGCGACGATCATGGACGGCAATGGACGGTGGGCGACGCGGCGAGGCCTGGATCGGCTGCTGGGCCATCAGGAGGGGTACCGGACGCTCCGGGGCGTGCTCCTCGACGCGAGCGAACTCGGCATTCGCTACCTCACGGTCTATGCGTTCTCGGTCGAGAACTGGCGACGCCCTGAGCACGAGGTGCGGGGCCTCATGAAGCTGATTGAGACCGCAGCCCGGAACGAGCTCCGGCTCATGCATCAGAACAACGTCCGCGTTCGGGTCGCGGGGCGAATCGATGAGGTGCCGGCGGGACTGCGACAAGCGCTGGACCACGGGGTCCAAACGACGGCGGCGAATACCGGGATCACGTTCACTCTGGCGGTCAACTACGGGGGACGGGCCGAGATCGTGGACGCGGTCCGGGCGATCGTGCGCGAGGGCACGCCGGCCGAGGCGATCGACGAGGAGACGATTCACGCGCATCTCTACAATCCCGACATCCCGGACCCGGACCTCCTGGTTCGCACGGCGGGCGAGATGCGCTGGAGCAACTTCCTGCTCTGGCAAGGCGCGTACAGCGAACTCGTGGTGACGGAAGCCACGTGGCCCGAATTCGGGACCGAGCACCTGCTGGACGCGGTCGCCGAGTTTCAGCGGCGGACCCGAAAGTTCGGCGGCCTTTCGTAGGCCGACGCCTGAATCACGTCATTCGAGCAAGGCGCGCTGGAGTGCGGCCGCGTCGTGAATCGTGATCACCTGGTGATCGGTCGAGATGCGTCCGTCCTTCTGCCAGCGACTCATCGCGCGGATCGTGGTTTCGACGGTGGTTCCGGCCATTTCGGCGATGTCCTGGCGGGTGAGGGGGACGTTGAGGCGCACGTCGCTGCCGGCGGATTCGCCGCACGAGTCCATGAGGATAAGGAGCACGGCGGCGATGCGCTGCTCGACTTTGCCGGTGGACATCCGCGCCATCATCTCATGCGCCCGATGCAATCTCGGTGCGATCGCCCGTAACATCTGGTCGCGGAGTCCGGGATTGTCGTTGTAGATCGTGTGCAAGAGGCCCGCCTGGACCTTCAGGTACCACAGATCGGTGACCGCGATCGCGGAGAGGGGGAACGTATTGCCCTGGAGCGCAGCCAGGAGGCCGAAGCACTGGCCCGGCACGAGGAGCTCGACCGCGACCTCGGCCCCCTGCGGAGTCGTCCGCGACATCTTGACGAACCCGACGCCGACCACCGAGAAGAATACGGCCGGCGCCCCCGCAAGCCAAATCGGTTCGCCGCGCGCGGCATAGGCCATCGTCGACTCTTCGGCGACGCGGCTCCGCTCGCTCTCGGAGAGCGCGTTCATCACCGTGCAGCTTTGGATGACGCCGAGTTTGGTCGGCCTCTCGGGAGCTTTCGCCATGGCCAATGAGATCATGGCCGATTTCATGCGGACGCGGGACGAAGAGTCGCCGGGAGGTCTTGCCATCTTCCTCAGCGTAGGGTCGGTCGTGTGCCGGCGCTATGAGCGCGATCATAGCGGGAGGCGATCAGCCTGCGCACGATCGACCTCGGAGGCTAAGATGCGCAACCATCCATCTGATCGCGTACCGTGGTGGCGGCCATGAGCGAGCGTGCCACCGCCAACCGCGTGCTCTTGATGAACACGCTCGCGTTCACCGTCTGCTTTGCGGTGTGGACGCTGTATGGGGTGCTCATCACCTTCCTTGTTGACAATCGCTACCTCGTGATCGACAAGGGTCAGATCGGTTGGCTGATCGGGATTCCTGTGCTGACCGGATCAGTCATGCGGCTGCCGGTCGGACTCCTCACCGACCGCTATGGCGGGAAGCCGGTCTATCTCGCGGTGATGGTCTTCTCCGCGCTGTCCCTGTTCGTCACCAGCCAGGCGACCAGCTTCGCCGGGTTCATGGTCGGGGGTCTGCTCTTCGGGATGAGCGGGGCTTCGTTCGCGGTCGGGATCGCGTTCTCGTCGGTCTACTTCCCCCAGGAGCGTCAGGGGACGGCTCTGGGCATCTTCGGGATGGGGAACGCTGGGAGCGCGATCACGACGCTGGCCGCCCCGACGATGCTCAAGGCGTTCACCGACGGCGGCAAGCAGATCGAGGGTTGGCGGACCTTGCCGATGGTGTATGGTGTCGCCCTCCTCGTCATGGCGGGGCTTTTCGCCTTGCTGACGACGAATCGCCGGGTCGAGCACTCGGGACAACGATCGATCGGCGAAATGCTATCGCCGCTGCGCGATGTGCGCGTCTGGCGTTTCGGGCTTTACTACTTTCTGGTGTTTGGCGCGTTCGTCGCCCTCGCCCAGTGGCTCGTGCCGTACTACCTGAACGTCTACGGAATGTCGCTGGCGATGGCGGGTCTGCTGGCGTCGGTGTTCTCGTTGCCCTCGGGGGTCATCCGAGCGCTGGGCGGGTGGGCAAGCGACAAGTTCGGTGCCCGCGCAACGATGTACTGGGTGTTGAGTTCGTGTGCGCTGTTCTTCTTCCTGCTCGTCGCTCCGCGGATGGAGATCGAGTCTCCGGGCGAGGGGGTGATGGCCGAACGGTCCGGGGTCGTCGTTGCCGCGAGCACGCGGGACATCGTCGTCGACACCGCGCCTCCGGGCGCGGCGATGCCGGAGCTCAAAACGTACGGACTCAAGGTCGAGGAGCCGATCGACCCCGGGAAGTTGGCGGAGGGCGTTTTCGTCTGGCCGACGTTCCGCTCGTGGCAGGTGGCGGAGGTGAAGCCCGGTCAGACGGTCAAGAGGAAGGAGATCCTCGCCCGTGGCGTGACCCATGTGTATTTCCAGGCGAACGTCTGGGTCTTCACGGGCTTGGTGTTCCTCGCCGGGATCATGATGGGGATCGGGAAGGCGGCGGTTTATAAGCACATCCCGGAGTACTTCCCGCACGATGTGGGCGTTGTCGGGGGGCTGGTCGGGGTTATCGGGGGCTTGGGCGGGTTCTTCTGCCCGATCCTGTTCGGATATCTGCTCAAGCTGACCGGTCTCTGGACGTCGTGCTGGCTGTTCCTCGCCCTGCTGAGCGTGGTCTGCCTGGTCTGGATGCACCTCGTGATCCTGCGGATGACTCGGGGACAGGCGTCGAATCGATGACCTGGTCCTGCCTGCGAGGGCTTGCCTTGCGCCAGGGGGTGAGGTGTGTTACCTCTCCGCCCCTGGGGGAGAGGTCGGTGAGCGAAGCGAACCGGGTGAGGTGGACCCCACCGAAACCGAGAGGTTCCAGCCTCCTCGACCGGTTCGGGCTACGACCTCACCGACTTCTCGCCCAGCGGAGGAGAAGTTCCAATCCCCTGAGGCGATGAGGAGGCGTCCCAGGTACCCTGCCGCGATGACAACGCGCAGGTCCTTGATCGTCTGGGGAGGGTGGGACGGCCATGAGCCGGAGGCCGTCGCCGACCTCTTTCGCGAAATCCTCGAAGCCGAGGGCTTCGACGTCGAAGTGAGCGGGACCCTCGATCGCTTTGCCGCCGGTGACCTCGAGGCGCACGATCTCATCGTGCCAATCGTCACGATGAGCACGATCACCTCCGAGCAACGCGAGCCGGTGACCCGAGCCGTCGCGGACGCCGGAGTCGGGCTCGCCGGATGCCACGGGGGCATGTGCGACGCGTTTCGCAACGACACGGAGTGGCAGTTCATGACCGGGGGGCAATGGGTCGCCCATCCCGGCAACGACGGAGTCACCTACCGGGTGGAGATCGCCAAGGAGACGCCTCACCCGATCACCGAGGGAATCGACGACTTCGAGGTGACCTCGGAGCAGTACTACCTACACACCGATCCCGGCAATACCGTCCTTGCGACGACCCGGTTTCCCTGGCGAGGCGTCGGCGGACCTCACGAGGCCAACCCCTGTGCGATGCCCCAGGTGTGGGTCAAGCAGTATGGTCGCGGGCGGGTTTTCTACAACGCCCTCGGCCACAATCGAGCGGTCCTTGAAGAACCGACGCCGCGCGAATTGATGCGTCGAGGCTTCCTGTGGGCGGCAAGACAAGCCTGATCTGTGCCATAATCGTGCCTGCTCTCCGCAGACAGCCGGTGACGATGTCTTAAGATGCCTTCGTGGCATGCCGGCCGAGGGGTAGTTAGGAACGAACGAATTTTCAGAGTGGGACGCCTGCGGGCGTTGCCTCGAACATCGTGGGTTCCCGCTGCTCGGCGGGAGCCCACGTTTATTGGAGGTACGCATGCCGACAGCCCAAAAAGCCCAAAGCATCGAGGAAGCGAAGGACTGGTACCAGCGCTCGAAGGGCATCGTGTTCGCGGACTACCGTGGCCTCAAGGTCAAGCAGTTTCAGGAACTTCGCAAGAACCTGAAGAAGAAGGGCGGCGAGATCCACGTGATCAAGAACACGCTCTTCCGGCTTGCAGCCGGCGACGACCTTGCGAACATGCCCGAGGACCTACACAACGGTCCGACCGCGATCGCCTTTCTCTATGAGAACGAGGCGGAGTGCGCCAAGGTCCTGTTCGACTACGCCACGTCGAGCAAGGTGCTCAAAGTCAAGGGCGGCTTCTTCGGAGGCAAGGCCCTCAACTCGGCCCAGGTCGAGGCGTTCTCGAAACTGCCGCCGCGCGAGATTCTTCTCGCCCAGGTCATCGGCGCGATCGCCGCGCCGCTGTCTCAGTTGGTTGGCGTCGTCGAAGCGCTCTACGCCGATCCAATCCGCACGATCGGAGCCGTGGCCGACAAAGTCGCCGAAGGCTCGCCGCTCCCGGCTCCCGCCGCGGAAGCCCCGGCTGAGGTAGCCGCCGCGGAAGCCCCGGCTGAGGAGGCCGCCCCGGCAGCCCCGGCGGAGGAAGCCACCGCGGAAGCTCCGGCGGAGGAAGCCGCCCCGGAAGCTCCGGCGGAGGAAGCCGCCCCGGAAGCCCCGGCGGAGGAAGCGCCGACCGAGCCCACCGATTCGTAATCGATCCCGACTCAACCCAGATCAACACACTGCGAGGAAAACGAAATGGCAACCACGATTGAAAGCGTCGTCGAGACGATCAGCGGCATGACCGCACTCGAGCTCTCCGAGCTCAAGAAGGCACTGGAAGACAAGTTCGGCGTCACCGCCGCGGCCCCGATGATGGGCATGCCGATGATGATGCCGGGCATGGGTGATGGTGGCGCCGGAGCCGCCGCCGAAGAGCAGACCGAGTTCACCGTCGTGCTGGAAGCTGCCGGCGACAAGAAGCTCGAGGTCATCAAGGTCGTCCGAGAATTGACCGGGCTTGGCCTGAAGGAAGCGAAGGATCTCGTCGATGGCGCTCCGAAACCCATCAAAGAGAACGTCTCTAAGGACGAAGCCGAGAAGATCAAGGCCCAGCTCACCGAGGCCGGTGGCAAGGTCGCGCTCAAGTAATCTTGCGAGGATTTCTTCCGGGCGGGCGTAACGGAGTGCCCGCCCGGTCGTCACGAAATCTCGGAAGGAGCGGAGCGACCCTCACCTCGCCCCGGGGTGGGGGTTTCCCGTGTCCGGTGGTTAGATGATGGAACCCGTGTCGAAAGACATGTTTGTCAACCCCCGTAGGATGCAGTTGGAACCCCCACCATGGGCCCGAGGTTAGAAGGTCACGGATGATAACAACAATCGCTATCGCGGCGGTCGCCGCTCAAACCGCGAGGATCGACAGCTTCTGGCAAGACGATCTGAAGGACGCCTCCTTCAACGCCAAAGCCGTTGCCGCCAATCAAGGCGAACTGCGCAAGATCAACAAGGACTTCGCTCAGTCGTACCGCCTCATGGGCAACTCCGGCTTCGTGCGCCTCAAGGAGCCGTTCAAAGTCCGGATCGAAGGCAAAGAGTCGGACACGGTGATCCAGTTCATCATCAATGGCACCAACCGCCTCGTCCGCGTGCCCCGGTCGAACATCAACGTCCGCACGAACCTCGCGATGAAGCCCGGCCAGCGTCAGACGATTCTCGACTTCGGCCTCATCGCGCCGTCCCTCTTCAAGGACCTGTTTCAAGCCAAGTTCGTCCGGACCGACCGCACCACCGGCGACGCCGTGTTCGACCTCACGTACTTCTCGAACCTCGACGACACCACCCGGCACCGTGTCTGGATCGACAAGGACAAGAAGTTCACGGTCAAGCGCGAGTGGTACTCGCAGATCGACGGCCGCCTCATGGCGACGTTCCTCTACGAAAACCCGAAGCAGATCGGCGGGGTCTGGATGCCCACCAAAGTCACCGTTCGCAACGCGGACAACAAGGTCGCAGGCGTGATGAACTACGAGGGCCTCAAGGTCAACGTGGGGCTCGAAGACTCCTTGTTCAAAGTCGACTGACCGTGCACAAACCGCCTCGACCCGCCGATAACCAGGGGTAGGCCATGTCACACTATCGGCGAATCGGCGAAATGCTGGTCGAGCGCAAGCTCCTCAGCCAACGGAAGCTTGACGAAGCCCTCCGCATGCACGCGGAGTCCTCGATGCGCTTCGGTGAGTTCCTCACTGCGATGGGTTCGATTTCCGAAGAGGACGTCGCAAGTTGCCTCGCCGAGCAGTACGGATTCGAGCTTGCGAACCCGGAGACCCTCACTCCGACCGACGAGGCGCTCACACTGGTCGACTGGAACTTCGCAAGCAAGTACAGTCTGCTTCCGGTCGAGGTGGGTCCGACCGAAGCGGTTTGCGTCGTCGCCGACCCCATGGAGGTTTTTGCAACCGACGTGTTTGAGCAGCGCGCCCAACGCCGCCTGAAGATCCTCGTCGCCCCGCGAACTCGGCTCCAGCGAGCGATCGCCCACGCCTTTCGACAGCCGTTCGACGACAAACCCGCCCTTCTCGTCGTTCCCGGCACCAAGAAAAGGCGCACTCCCAAGCTGGACCCTCAGGTTGACCGTCTCGCCCTACTAGACGCGCTTCGCACGCGAGGACTCGCACGATGAGAACGTACTGTGTCACAAGCGGCAAAGGCGGGGTCGGCAAGACCACCGTCTCGGCCAACCTCGGCATCGCCCTCGCCAAGAAGGGGCAGCGGGTGGTCGTCTTCGACGCCGATCTCTCCCTCGCCAACCTGGACCTGATTCTCGGGGTGCGCTCCGACCACTCACTCCAGCACGTCCTCGCCGGCGAGAAAAGCCTAGGCGAAATCGTCCATCCCGCCCCTGGCGGCATCGGAGTCGTCTGTGGCGGGTCGGCGGTCGGCACCCTCATGGCCTCGGGCCCCAAGCGTATCGGCAAGTTTCTCGAACAGCTCGCCGAGCTCGAAGCCCTCACCGACGTCCTCATATTCGACACCGGCGCAGGCCTCGACACCAAAGTGATGTCCTTCGCGAAAGCCGCCGATGAGGTCCTCCTCATCGCAACCCCCGAGCCGACCAGCGTCACGGACGCTTACGCGACCGCGAAGATCCTCTGGAAGCGCGATCCCGACGCCCGGATCCATGTCGTCGCCAATCAGGTTTCCGGCCCAGACGAGGGCTACGCGATCTACAGCACACTCAACGCGATCGCGACGTCGTTCCTCGATAAGTCACTCGAATACGCCGGGGCGATCCCTCGCGACGACGCCGTCACGAAGTGCATCCGCAACCGTCGTCCGCTTCTCCTCGAGGCGCCGTCGAGCCCGGCCAGCGAGGGAATCTCAGAAATCGCTGCCCAGCTGCTCCAGCTCGCCGTCCCGACCGCGGCACCCGGATTTGCCGAGCGCTTGTCGCTTGAAGTCGAGGAGAGCGAGCACGCGGCGTAAACTGGCCGCATGATGCTTCTCTTCGCCGCGTTCGGGGCGGTATCGACCGGTCTTGATACGCTTAAGGCCGCGCCGGCGCTCCGGGCCGGTGATCGGATCGCTTTCTTCGGAGATTCGCTAACCTGGCAGGGCGGCTTCATCGAGACGCTGTCGACCGGGCTCAAAGGTCGGCATGTCACGCTTCTCAAACTTGGGTTGAACGGAGGGAAATCCACCGACCTTCGGGACGGGGTGAAGGACCTCTACGATCAGACCCAGCCCGCGTTCCCCGAGGTCCTCGATCGCGAGAAACCGACCGCGGTGGTGATCATGATCGGCATCAACGACGTCTGGCACGGCGACCGCGGCAATGCCGTCACGGTGTACGGGAGCGCGATGCAGAGTCTCGTCGACGCCTGCCAAGCCCGCCGAATTCCCGCTGTGCTCTGCACCCCAACCGTCATCGGCGAGAGCCCCAACCCCGAAGACGCGCGACTGGATGCCTATGCCGACGTGGTGCGAAGGCTCGCCGAGCGATCCGGATCGATCCTTGTCGACACGCGGAAAGCGTTCCGCACCCGCCTCGATGGCGCGACCGAACGTTCCGGTCGACTCACCTCCGATGGCGTTCATCTCAACGAGGCCGGAAACGCTCTCGTCGCCGATCTCGTCGCCGACGGGTTGGCCAAAGTGTTCTCTCGCTTCGATAAGCCGCCCGTCCTTTCGACCGTTCCGCTCGTGCGTAGCTTCGATGCCAAGGCGGGCTCGGTCGTCCTCGGTACGGTGAGCGGGGTCGGAGCCGCGGCCGGTCCGGCCGCGATCCTCGACCGCGACCTTTGGCTGATCCCGAACCGTCCGAAGAAGGGTGTCCCGATCCGCCTTGTCGTCGATGCCGCCGAGCGGAAAAAGGGGGAAGAGGCGTTCACGGTCAAAGTAACCACGAGCGGGGTCACGGTGATCGCAGGCTCGAGTGCCGGATTGACTTGGGGAGCAGTGACCCTAGCTCAGATTGCGTACGGCAACCGGGGTCGGGTGCCACTCGGCACCTGGAGCGATCGCCCCGACATGCCCTTCCGGGGTCTCCTGCTCGACGTCGCGCGCAAGCCGCATTCGATCTTGACGATCCGCAAGGTGATCGAACTTTGCCGGCTCTACCGGATCCGTTACCTCCAACTCCATCTCACCGATGACCAGGCGTTCACTTTTCCGTCGCGCGCCTTTCCCCAGCTCGCGACCCCTGGCCACTCCTACAACCGGACCGAACTGATCGGACTCGTGCGCTTCGCGCGGGATCGCGGCGTGACCCTGATTCCGGAGCTCGAAATGCCCGGTCACGGGGGGCAAATGGTTTCGCGAATGCCCGAGCTCTTCCGCGCGCACGAGAAGCACCATGCGACCCTGAACTTCGCGAGCCCGAAGGTGCTCGAAGCGCTCGACACCCTGATTGCCGAAGCGTGCGAGATCTTCACCGACTCTCCCTACGTGCACATCGGGGGGGACGAAGCCGATCTGACCCACGTGGCCGAGAATCCCGACTTCCAGGCGGCTTTTCGGCGAGAGGGCGTCCCGAACGCCCACGAACTGTATCGCAAGTTCCTCGGGCGGATGGCGGCCACCGTCCGCAGCAACGGAAAGGAGATGCTCGTCTGGGAGGGATTCGGCCCCGACGGCCAGGTGCCGGTCGACAAGGATACGCTCGTGATGAACTACGAGGCCGCGTACTATCCGCCGAACCGGATGGCGAAGGACGGCTACCGGATGATCAACGCGTCGTGGCGTCCGCTTTACGTCGTCAACGACCGCAACTGGACTCCGGCCGAAATCTACGCCTGGAATCCCTGGTTCTGGAACCACTTCATCGAGGGCTACCCGGCGTACGGCGGAATGCAGCTCGGCCCCGATGCCCGGGTCCTCGGTTCCATCCTGTGTGCCTGGGAACAGCCCGAGGAACGCGAGATCCCCTCCCTCCGTCTGCGTCTTCCCGCGATGGCCGAGAGAGTCTGGAACCCGGCCTTCCGGGGTTCGTTCGCCGACTTCGATCGACGCGTACGCGGAAGCGACCGATTCCTTGAAGCGATCCTCGACTGGGCCGATACTTCGAAATAGCGCTGTCGGACACGTCAACGACGTGTCCGACAGGATTGCGCCCTAGCCTTCGCGCCGGAGCACGAACTTGCGCTTCGTCTTGTCGAAGCCCTGATCGACCTTCTTCGCGTCGTAATGCCAAACCGGAGAGCCGGATCGCTGATAGAAGCAGTGATAGCTGCTCAGGAGCGAGGCGACGAGGCGGCGGCGCGAACGCCGGACGACGTTGACTTCCCAGAGAATCGTCAGGAAGTCGGCGCCCTTCGGCCAATGGGTCATCACCTGCTTGAGGATGTCGAGCGTGCTCATCTCCTCGGACTCTGCCGCGATGTTGCGCAGCTCCTCCATCCGCTGGGACGAGATGAAGACAACCGGGTCGGTTTGATCAAGCCATTCGAACTCGAAGACGTTCGGCTTCGGCGTACGAGTCACCGTGAAGACCGCACCGGATTCGATCGGCTGCTCATAGAACCAGTCGATCAGGTTGAACAGAAGTCGCGCGTCGTTGTTCGCCCAAACCTGGAGCTCGCGTCCGTCCGGATCGCGGAAGATGAGCTCCTGGATGGTCGGGTCGCTGTCGAGCCAGCCCGTCGGAACCTGGCACATCGGGAAGGTGCCGAGTTCGCGATGGGTCGGCTTGAGCACGAGCCGGAGCTGATCGGGCTGTTGCTTCGGCGCGGGCATCACGTCCTCGTCGAGGACATCGGTCGCGAGCGGGTGGCTGAGGAGCTTGCGGAGGGTGCTGCTCAAACCGTCGTCGGACAGCTCGACGTCGATGTACTCGCCTTCGTCGTCCTTGAACTCGGTCTCGACGAAGCGGAAGACCTCGGGAACGGTCTCGATGAAATCGGGGGCGCTGCCCGGCTTGGCGAATCGGTCGCCGCCGACCCACCAGACGTCGCTGCGCGCCCTCAGCGCGGTCATCACGTTGGCGAGGTCATCCGGGAACGTCTTGAGGCTCGGCGTGATTTCGTACATCTGCTCGAGCAACTGCGTCGCGGTGATGCTGTCGTCGCTGCCGAGAATCTTCTTGACCATCTGCTCGACGTCGTCGGGCTTGACTTCGATCGGCGCCGCTTCTTCGATGTCGACTTCAGGGGCGAGACGCTCGGCCAACTTCACGGCCGCACTGACCCACTTCTTGGCATCGGCTTCGGGGTGGAGAACGCCGTCGGCGGCATAGACGTAGCCGTCGACATCGAGGGCGTCGGCGGCAAACTCTCGCCAGTCGAAAGTCAGCGTCTTCGCGGCGTTGTGCGCGTCGCTGGCGTCCCAGGCGACCGCGCCGAGAATCTTGAGGCTCACCGGGGCGACATGGGCGAGGGCCTTCTTGATCGCATCCTGCGCGCGCCAGTCGTGGCCCGAAAGCTTCGCCTTGACTTTCTCGAAATCGTCCAGGTGGATGCCATTGATCTCGAGGGCGCGTCCGAGCGACTCGTCGTGTCCGACGAACACCCAGTTCGATGCCGCGACTTCCCGTCGGTTGGTCAGGAACAACCGTGTATCCGTCGCGCAGAACCGCTCGATCATCTTCTCCAGGTGCTCGTACGAGCCGGGCCGGGACTGAGCGAGTTCATGGACGAGGAGCTCGATCGGCATCGGGCCGCCGAATCGATCGACGACGAGCCGCGCGAGCTCATGGAACGGGCGACCGGCACCCTCGAGGCGAGCGGCTGGAATCCACCGGCGCTCAGCGTAGGCGAACTTCTCCGGATTGGAGGCGAGCAGCGACCGGATCGCAGCGAGGCCGATTCCGGTGCCTTGGAGTTTGTCGGCGAGCTCGCTGAGCTTCATCGCCGACTGGAGCTCGGTCAGTTTTTCGAGGATCAGACGATCCGCATACGCACGCGCAAAGGCCTCTTCGGGCTTCATCTGGATAGCTTTCGCCAACTGGAGTTCTCCTGGCGCCGACGTTCGGCGCGAACTTTCAGTATGGCAGGTTCGCCCCCCTGAGAGCAAGGTCCGCTCTGCCTCATCAAGAAGCTGACCGAAGCGAAAGCAAACCTCAGACGCCTTACCGACGGCTGCCGGCGTCTGGGGTCTCAGATGATGCCCAGCAAAGCGGGGCTGCGAGAGACCTACCTCAGCCTGAACCCGGTTCGACTCAGGAAGAACCTTCTCAAAGTAAGACTGGAACTCGGAGATTTCAGGAATCTGGTCAGGTTTTTAGGTGAGGCTGCACGGGGTTCCGCTCCGTCGTCGGCGGGGCAAGGGGTCGGGTTCCGCCGGGGCCGCCTTGGCGGACCCTGCGTCAGCCGACCCAGGGCGCGGCCTCTGGGCCGACGACGACGGGTTTAGCCGCGCACGACCTTTATCGGGGTGCCACCCTGGCGCCCCGATTCCCACGCCGCCTCCGTCAACTCGATCACCCGCAAGCCGCACTCAAACGGCGCCTGGATCCAGTCTCGATCCAGCACGCCGTCAAGGAAGTTTCGATCCGGATGGCTCGTGCCGATGTTCAGCCCTTCGACGCCGAACCGGTTCCCCTTCGCGTCCGAAACCGACAGCTTGCCGTTTCGCATGAAGAACGTCCCCTTCTCGCACCAGATCGTGATGTCCTCGTACCAGTGCTGCGCGTCGCCGACCACCGAAATCGAACCGAGCGCACCGCCTTCGAACCGGATCGACAGCGTCGAATTGATGTCGACCGGCGTCCCGCGATGGTCGATGATCGCGCTCACGGTGTCGACCTTGAGGTCCGTCACCCAGAGCAGGATGTCGAGGAGATGACTGCCACTGTCGTTGAGCTGCCCGCCCCCCGAAAGTTCCGGTACCTGACGCCACGTGCCGGCCGTGGCCACCTTCCACTCCTGGCATTGGAGGGCCTGCACGAACTGCACCGATCCGAATTCGCCCGACGCGATCTTGTCCTTGATGTATCGAAACTCGGGCTGAAGGTGACGCTGGTACGACACCATCCCCTTCTTGCCGGCCTTGTCTCGAGCCGCCAGCACCGCCTTCGCCTGCGCGACCGAGGTCACGAGCGGCTTCTCGCAAATCACGTGACAGCCTGCCTCGAGCGCGCCGAGAATCTGTTCGGCATGGAGGGTATGGGGCGATGCGATGCTGACCGCGTCGAGCCCGCCCGCTGCCAGCATCGCCCGATAGTCGTCGTAGACCGGCACATCGGCAAGCTGGGGGAAACGCGCCTTCGTCGCGGCGATCTGGTTCGGATCGGGGTCGGCAAGCGCCACGATCTCCGCCTCCAGACACTCGAGCATCCGACTCATCCGATACCGCGCGAAGCCGCCGCAGCCGATCCAACCCACCCGAACCTTTTCCATCGCCGCGTTCTACCCGAAGCAGCCATCGGCTCTTCTCCCTCAGAGGCGGAGAGGGATGACCCTCACCCCCTATCCCCTATCCCCTCTCCCCATCGTTCATGAGGCGAGGGGGAGCACCTCACCGAGGCGGCAGTGGGGTGGCTTCGGTCACTCGAACGGAAGGCAGGAGGGCGTCGATCGTTGGCTTGCGGCCGATCTCGGAGCCATCGGTCGTCGCAGTCGCCGCCCCTGCGGCGATGCCCCACGCGAGGGCCTCCGGAAAGCCGCGTCCGGCCTCGAAAGCCGCCAGCATCCCCGCGATGAGCGAATCGCCACTTCCGATCGTGCTCCGCACCTCGACCCTTGGCGACTCGCCGCTCCACGCTGAACCGTCTCGGTCGACCGCAACCGCGCCCTGCTCTCCGCAGCTGATCACGACCAGCCCCTCGGTCTGAACTTGAAGTCGGCGAGCGGCCTCGACCGCCGAGGCCAGGTCCGGAATAGTGGTCGTCAGGCCGAGGAGGCGCTCCGCCTCGCGCGCATTCGGCTTGATGAAGTCGGGCCTCGCCTCGATCCCGAACCGCATCGGGTCGCCGTCGGCGTCGAGGACGACGCGCGCCCCGTGCTTCCGGACACGCCGTACGAGATCACGGTAGGTTTCAGCCTGCAAACCTTGTGGGATCGATCCTCCGAACGCAACCCACGCCGCCCGCGGCGCATAGTGGTCGAGCTTCTCGATCAGACGCTCGTACTCATCCTCGGAGATCGTCGGGCCCCGTTCGTTGAACGTCGTCGGGGGTGCGCCGGTACCATCCTCCACGCTGAAGTTCGTTCGGGTTTCGCCGTGGACATCGACGAAGTCATGGAGGACGTGCTGGCGGACCAGGACCTTGCGGATGAAGCCGGCATTGCCCCCGCCGAGGAAGCCGGTCGCCACCGACATCGCCCCCATCTCGACCGCGACTCGGGAGAGATTGACTCCCTTGCCTCCGGCGTCGACTTCGGTCCGAAGGACTCGGTTCGTGTCGCAGAGCTTGAGCCCATCGACGAAGAGCGCGTGGTCGACGCTCGGGTTGAGGGTGACGGTCAGGATCATGGATGCTCGTCTCGATGGACGGTGTCGGGCGAGAATGCGGGGACACAGACCGCGATGTAATCGGCACCTTCCGGAGTCCCGTACTGAACCCATTCGCCCTTGCGGGCCACGACCGCTTGGCCTTCGCGCACTTCCAGGGTGCCGGCCTCCGTGTGAACGTGGAGAACGCCGCGGAGGACAACGGTCCACTCGTCGAACTCGGGCCGCTGGCCAGGTTCGGTCCATCCGACCGGACTGCGCATGTGGGCGATGCTCAGGCGGGCATCGCCGGTGTTGACGCGGCCGACATACTCGTCGATGAGCTTGGGGAGATTGCCGGCGGCCGCGATGCGGGTCGCCGCTTCGATCAGTTCGGGCATGGGTTTAGCGTACACTCCCCCCATGGGATTTAGCCCCGACTTTCGGGCGATGGTCGAGGAAAAGCTCTCGGCCGTGCTTCCGATTCGCACCCATGCGATGTTCGGCGGCGTCGGCATCTACGCCGAGGATCTGTTCTTCGCCCTGATCGCCGAGGACAAGCTCTACCTGAAGGTTTCGGACCTCAATCGTGCCGATTTCGAGGCGGCGGGAATGGGGCCGTTCTATCCCTACGACTCTCCGACGCCGATGCACTATTGGGAACTGCCTCCGGGCATTCTCGACCAGCCCGACGAACTGGCGGTGTGGGTAGACAAGGCCCTTGCGGTGGCCGCATCGCAACGGACGAAGCGCGGGGGTGCGGGCAAAAAAACGCGGGAACGTTGAAAGGAGAGCAAAGCACGTTCCCGCTAGTTCGTTGTCCAAGCGTCGGCTCTTCTTGAGAGCGGCCCTTGGGGGCCAGAGAGCTTTGATCACTTGGCCTTCACTGTATTATGACGCACGGCTAGACAGATTGGGTGCGATCTCTTGTGCTTTTCCCCACCTTTCTCACCGACTTCACCCCTAAAGATAGGGAGATTCGGTCTTCCTGCACATTTTGAGCGCGTCCCGGCACCGGTGAAGATACCGGGACGTTTCTCGAAGTCTAGCCTGTCTATAGACGATCAGGCGCGGCCGTAGTAGACGCCGTCCAGCGCCGACCACATTGCGGTACACACGACGGCGCAGGCGGCCTTTGTCCGCGCGAACTCGTCGTCGCTCATCCTGGCGATCGTCTTCCGGAGGTCTTCGACCTCGAGGAAGTCGCCGGCATGGACCCGGAAGTACTCCTTGCCCTTTTCGGAAACGTCGTAGTGCTCGTTCAGTCCGTCGAGCTTGCTCTGGGCCGTGTTCGGCTGTTGGGCTTCGAACGCGTAGAGGGCTCCGGCCGCGGTGGCTCGCTCACGGAACAGCTCGCGCGCGGCGGTGACGAGCACTTCGGTTTCGGGTCGATTCGAGAGCTTTTCGGCTCCGATCGCGGCCTTGAAGTCGGCCCAGAGGACTTCATGGTCCCGCTCTTCCTGGGCATAGTGGGTCTCCCCGAGCGCTTCCCAACCCTCGGCGATCGTGCCGACGAACCGACCGTACTCGCCGGCGTAGTCGGTCAGTTTCTCGGTCGGCAGCTCGCCCATGCGCCAGGCCTGATAGAACGGATGCTGATTGAGGTCGAACTGCGCGACGAGCGCGTCCAGCTGCTGAATGCGGTCCATTTCGTTGGTCTTCTCCTGCCTCCGCTCCTTCCGAGCGGGTATGGAAAGGGTACCCCGCGCCTAGACCCAGGTCGCCGCACGCCGAAACGTCTTATCGGTGATCGGATGCCGGACGTGCGCGAAGACAAAGTCCGGCCACCCTACGACCGAATCCAGGTCGTAGTCGGGCGGCGGAGCGATCAGCACCAACGGCACCTTCGCCGCCAGTTCGTGGCCCATCTTCGCATCCGCGAACGCCTCGTAGCCCGCGACCCGGTGGGGTTCGGTCAACGTCGCGATCTGATCGACGAACATCAGATCCGCGCCCTCGGCGGCCTCCATCGCCTCCTGCCAATTGTCGAAGACAAGCAAACTATCCCCAGGCGGAAACGCTGCGCGCGCCGCCGCTTCAATCGCGTCGTCTTTCGTGATCAACACGAACTTCAAGACCGACCTCCTTCCACGTCTGTCGGTATGCGGATGACTTTGGGGAAGGTTCGCGGCATCCCCGTCCGGTTCCTGCTCGGCAAGTCGAATCTGATCAAGGATCATAACGCCCTCGTAACAGTCATCTCCTTCGCGGCCCGATCTTGACGCAGCGATGGTCCATGCGGCGGGCGGGCGATCGGTGCGGTTCAAGCACCCGCGTAATTGGAAAGCGCGAGGAGGGTTGAGGCCCGTATGCTTGGACATCAGTCGCCGGCGAGGACGGGCTCGGGAACGTGGTCCATTTCGCCGCTCCGAATATCGCGTGCCATCGACGCCGCGAAGTCGCGCAAGAGCGGCTCGGGGTCGGCGGCGGCCGCCCGATCGAGGGCGGCGACGATCGCCGGGATCGATGACGGGAGCCACTCGGCGAGATGAAACACCGCATGGATCGCCGATCTCCGTCCGAAGCGGCTCGGGGCCTCGATGCAGGCGATCAGGGCCTCGGCGGCGGGCGGCGTCGAGATGTGGCCCCCGAGCACAACGCCGGCCTTGTAGATCGTGCGTGCGTAATCGTCGGGAGCGTCCCAGATGAGGTCGCGAATGGCGTCGATCGCCTGTTGCTGGAGTTCGTCGGTCTTGCAGAAGCTGGGCAGGTCTTCGAACAGATCGAGGACGCACCATTGGGCGCTCCGCCGGTTCGGGTGGCGACGATCCCGGAGGATCGCGATCAGCGCCGGAGCGAAGATCGCGAGGCGTGCCTGGAGTTCGATCTCGGTGCGGGCATGGTGCGCAATGTCACGGTCGGGACAGTAGAGGAGGACGACCAGTTCCGCCGGCGTCAGATCGCGGAGAACGCCGGTGTAGCGCCCTTCACGGCCGAGGCATTGGGCGATCGCGCGGCCCCGTGCGAGGAACGGTCCGCATCGCTGGGCCATCGCGGCAAGCATGTTGGGCACGCTGGTGCCCTTTGCGTCGCACCAAAGCGCGTCGCATTTGCCGAAGACGCCGTATTGGTTCCGGGCGATCTTGACCTCGAACGACTCGTCGTCGAGCGTCAGGGTCGCGGTTTCGGTCCACTCGTTGGGGAGGACGTGGTACTCGCCCGCGATCGGATGCGGCGGCCAGTGGAGCGGGACGCGGTGGTTCGGCCGGACGGGCTCGGTCGAGCCTCCGGCTTCCGCGACGGCACGCTCGATGGCGGCATCGAGCGCGTCGACGATCTCCCGGGCGGCGGCCGAATCCGGCATGGGGATGTTCTACCGCATCGGGATGGCGGTTATGCCGTGACTTCGAAGACGTTGCGCGCCGTTTCGTGGAGCCGGATGCGCACGAGGGGGAGATGGGGCCGCAAGCGTGCGAAGATCTCGGTGGCGACGATTTCCGACGTCGTGCACCGGCCGGCGAACTCCGGAATGTCCTCGTTGAGGTTCTTGTGGTCGTACCGATCGACGACCTCGCGGTGAACGAGCGCGTCGAGTGAACCGAGGTCGGCGATCATTCCGGTCACAGGATCGGGGATGCCCGACACCGTCACCTCGAGGACGTAGTTGTGGCCGTGGCCCATCGGGTTGTTGCACTTGCCATAGAGGCGGAGGTTCTCCTCATGGGACAGGGCATCGCTGTGAAGACGATGGGACGCGGCGAACTCGTAGACGCGGGTCAGACTGACGTGATCGGGCATGGCGATGTTCCACTCGGCAGAGAGCAAAGGGGTTTCCTCAACGCGAAGGCCGACGAGAGCCGCCTCGGGGGGCAGGGCGCCGGAACCGAGCCGGGCGCGCAGGTCGAACAGCAGGTTCTCCAGAGACGGCGAGCGGTCGGCGAACGAAGGCACTTCGTCGTTGATGCTCTTCTGGTCGAATACGCGGACGATCCGTTCCTTGAGCACCTCGTCGACGACTTTGATGTTGACGATCATCCCTGTCGCGGGGTCGATCGCGCCCTCGGTCGTGACGTCCAGCACATAGTTGTGTCCGTGGTTGTAGGGCGAAGCCCACGGGCCGAAGAGGGCTCGGTTCTCGTCGGGCGACTTCGAAGCGAGCCAGTACCGGTGGCCGCTCGAGAATCCGACCCGACGCATCATCCGCAGCGTCATCCGTTCCTCCGGAACGGGATCGCCAGTGCGGCGGGCGAAGCGGTTCCACGCCCCACTCCGACCAGCACCCCAAGGGCGAGCAGATAGGGGAGCGCGATGAGGAGTTGGTGGGGCACCGCGATCCCCCGGGATTGGAAGAGGAACTGAAGCGACTCGGCGTAGCCGACGAGAAGCGATGCCCCGACGACCCCAAGCGGGTTCCAACGTCCGAAGGTGACCATAGCGATGGCGACGAATCCCCGACCGACGGTCATGTTCTCGGCGAACGAACCGGCGATCCCCAAACTGAGATACGCACCGGCAAGGCCACCCAGCGCACCGGAAACGAGGAGCCCGATCGTCCGGAGTCGAGCGACCGAGAAACCGGCCGCCTCCGCTGCCTTCGGCATCTCCCCCGCGGCGCGGAGCGCGAGACCGAATCGGGTCCGGGCCAGCATCCACGTGGCGAGGACGGTCAAGACGAGAAGCGCGACGACGACGGGGTCGATACCGGCGAAGCGGGGCACCTGGGGCACGCTGAGGAGCTGTCCGCTCTCGCCGTAGCGGGCCCGGAAGATCGTCCCGGTCAGGCCGAGCGCCAACAGATTCAGGGCGGTGCCGACGACGACCTGGTCGATCGCGAGACGAATCGTGAACAGCGCCTGGATGAGGCTCAGGATCAATCCGACCCCGATGCCCGCGCCGAGGCCGAGCCAAGCCGATCCGGTCGCGCCGCTCGTCGCCATCCCGAAGAATGCCCCGGCCAGCATCGTGCCTTCGAGGCCGATGTTGAGCGAGCCCGCCTTCTCGTCGATGGTCTCGCCGAGGGCGGCGAGCGCTACCGGGGTCGTGTAGATGAGGAGCGAAGCGACGTCGATCACGTCTCACCCTCCGCCGGCCTGGCGCGCTTGCGCGCCCGATCCTCCAACCAAGCCGCCAGCCCGACGAACCCGAGGACGGCGACGGCCTGGATGACGTACACGATCGTGCTCCCCGCCTTCGTGAACCGGGCGAGGTTCTCGGTGCCCGCAAACAAGGCCCCGAAATAGAGACTGCTCCCGATCACGCCGATCGGATGAAGCCCGCCGAGGAGGGCGACCGGGATCGCGAGGAAACCCCAGTTCTGGGAGAAGCCCATCCCCAACTGGCCCGAAATGCCGGTGTACTCGATGCCGCCGGCGAGGCCGCACAGCGCGCCCGAGAGGAGCATCGCCCGCATCCGGATCGCATCCGGGCTGTGGCCGGAAGCGCGCGCGGCCCGGGGGTTCGCCCCGGTGAGGCGAAGACGGAAACCGGAGCGTGTCCAGAACAGGTAGCCGAAGACGCCGAGCGCGACCAGCACCGCCAAGATCGCGCCACTATGCAGGTCGGTCTGGCGCGAGAATCGCTGCAGCATCGCCTCGTTCGGGAGCGCCTGCGTGAGCGGGAGCTGTCGCTTGGACTCCTGGAGCGGCCCGCTCACGGCCCAATCGAGAAGCTGCAACGCGATGAAGTTGAGGAGGATCGTCGAGATCACGACTGGAACGCCCCGTTTGACCTCGAGCCAGCCCGCGATGCCCGCGTATGCCGCCCCACCGAGGATGGTCGCGATCAGGATCGCGAGGTTCAGCAGCGCCGGCGGCAAGGCCGGCGCGAGGTGAAACACGAGCGCTCCGCCGAGGCCACCGACGACGAACTGCCCCTCCCCCCCGATGTTGTACATCCCCGCCCGCCAGGCGATGACCATTCCCAGGCCTGTGACCAGGAGCGGCGTCATTCGCACGAGGGTTCGCGAGAGACCGGCCTCGCTCCCGAAAGCCCCGTCCACGATCAGCCGCAGCGATTCCCCCACCGGAAGCCCGAACAGCGCCAGCGTGATCACGAGCGCGAGCACCAGGCCGACCGCCATCCCCGCGCCCCGTCCCAGCGCCCTCATGCCGAGGCTCCCAGGAGGGTGGACGTCCAGCGACCCCGGCTCATGAACACCGTCCGGCTGGCGAGCGCGGCAAGTTCGTCGAGGTCGGTGGAGATGAGGACGATGGCGGCCCCGGCTCGGGCTGCATCGAGGAGGGTTTGGTGGACAAAGTCGGTGGCCCGGATGTCGAGTCCGCGGGTCGGATTCATCGCGACGATCACGTCCGGGATCGCGTCGAGCGTCCGCCCGACGACGACTTTCTGTTGGTTGCCGCCGCTCAGGCCGGAGACGGGATCGGAGAGGCCGCCGATCTTGATTTGGAAGCGCTCCACGACCCGGTCGGCCCACTGCCTCGCCGCCCCGATCCGGAGGAGGGGACCGCGGCGCAGGCCGGGGCGATCGGTACCCGCGATCATGAGGTTGTCGAAGATGGAGAGCGTGAGGGCAAGCCCGTCCGCTTGGCGATCCTGGGGGATGTAACCCACGGTCGCAGCGGTCTTCGGGTCTCGGGAGCGCCGCTCGATCTGGCCGCTTCGGAGCGGACGAATCCCGACGAGGGCCTCGGCCAGCTCGACCTGACCGTTGCCGTCGACGCCGCCGATGCCGAGCAACTCCCCACCCCGCACTTCGAGCCCGATGCCGCCGACCGCTTCTTCCCGGCGGTCACCCAGCACGACCAGATCGCGGGCTTCGAGCAACACCGGCCCGAGCGGCACGTCGAGCGGCTGGATCGCGGTCGGTAGGTCGCCGACCATCCACGTCGCGAGCCGGCGTTCGTTGACCTCGCCGATCGGCGCGGTGGCGACGAAGTGGCCGCGACGCAGGACCGTGACCCGGTCGGCGACCGCCATCACCTCGGCCAGTTTGTGAGCGATGAGGAGGATGGTTTTGCCTCGGTCGCGGAGGCGGCGGAGGACACGGAAGAGATCGTCCACCTCGTCGGGGGTCAGGACCGCGGTCGGCTCGTCGAAGATCAAGACGGGAGCATCGCCGGAGAGGGCCTTGAGAATCTCGACGCGCTGCTGGATGCCGACAGGGAGCCCACCGGTTCGGGTCTTGGGGTCCAACGACCAACCCAGCTCGCGGGCAAAGTCGAGGGCGGGCTGGGCGAGGCGGGCGGTGTCGAGAGTTCCCGCAAGCGAGCCGAGCCGGGCGAGGGCGAGATTTTCTTCGACGGTAAACGCAGGGACAAGCATGAAGTGCTGATGGACCATCTCGACCCCGGCCGCGCGGGAGGCGATCGGATGCCCGAGGGGGAGGCTCTTGCCTTCGAGGGTTACCGTGCCCTCGTCGGGCAGGAGGAAGCCGGCGACGACCTGCATGAGGGTCGATTTCCCGGCTCCGTTTTCGCCGAGGACGGCGTGGACCTCCCCCGGGAGGAACGACGCGGAAACCCTGTCCAGAGCCTGGACGGGGCCGTACCGCTTGGAGAGGGAGCGAACTTCGAGCAACGCCAGGGCACCAGTTCGCCGCGCATCGCGCCGGTCCCTGCCGGGCGGGTTCGGTGATCGGTGAGGGGCAGGGGGTGAGCGGGATACCTCTCCGCCCCTGGGGGAGAGGTCGGTGAACGCAGTGAACCGGGTGAGGTGGCACTTCGGGACAAAACTTGTCGTCCCGCGAAGAAGTGCCTTCTCTCCGCCGACTTCACCTCTAGAAGAGGTGAAGTCGAGAGTGGAACCCAGCCTCTAGTGGCGGAAGTGTCGGGCACCGGTGAGGACCATCGCGAGCCCGAAACGGTTGGCGGCGGCGATCACGTCCGGGTCCTTTTTGCTGCCTCCCGGCTGGGCGATCGCGGCGATGCCGGCCGCGGCCGCGGTCTCGACGCTGTCGGGGAACGGGAAGAACGCATCGCTCGCCAGCACCGCCCCGCGGGCAGCTTCGCCGGCCATTTCGAGGGCCAGGCGCACCGATTGGACCCGGTTCATCTGTCCGGCCCCGACCCCGAGCATCCGTCCGGCCACGCCGACGACGATAGCGTTGGATTTCACGTGTTTGGCGATCCGCCAGTTGAAGCGCAGGGCCTCCAGTTCGTCGGGGGTCGGCGCCCGCTCGGTCACGGTCTGCCATTCCATTTCGGGGTCGGTGTCCGGCGTTTGGACGAGGACGCCGCCCGAAATCGTCCGCAGGGAGAGATCGGGCTGGGGGGCGTCGGCCTCGAGAAGCCGGGCGTTGGCGGCCCAGGCCGCCCGCTCCTGAAAGACCGCGAGAGCGTCGTCCCCGATCGAGAGACCGATCGCGACCTCGAGGAAGTTTCCGGGCTCCGTCATCGCACGGGCGGCCTCGATGTCGACCGGCCCGTGGAAGGCCGCGATCCCGCCGAAGGCGCTGATCGGATCGGAGGCGCGGGCGAGCCGGTAGCTCTCGCCGAGGGAGGCCCCGAGCGCGACGCCGCAGGGGTTGCCGTGCTTGATGATCGCGACCGCGCCGGGCGGGAGGTCGCAGACCAGCCCCCAGGCCGCTTCGGCATCGAGGAGGTTGTTGTAGCTGAGTTCTTTGCCCCAGCGCTGGCGCGCTCGAGCGATCCCGGGGGCGCCGAGCGGATCGGCGTAGAGCGCCGCCTGTTGGTGCGGGTTTTCGCCGTAGCGCAGCGACGCGACCCGACGCCAGCCCAGAGTAAGGGTCTCGGTCGTCTCGCTCTCGCCGGCCACTCGGGAAAGGTAGCGAGCAACCATCGAGTCGTAGAAAGCGGTATGGCGAAACGCCTTCGCCATCAGCCGCAGGCGCATGGGGCGATCGAGCGGCCCGTCCAGAACGCTCGCGTAATCGGTCGGATCGACCACGACGGCGACGTTCTCGCCGTTCTTTGCGGCGGCGCGGATCATGGCCGGGCCCCCGATGTCGACCGATTCGATGGCGTCCTCGAAGCGGTGCTCATTCGTCACCGTCTTCTCGAACGCATAGAGGTTGACGACGAGCAGATCGATCGGCACGATATCGGCGGAAACCATCGCTTCCCGGTGAGGAGCATGCCGGACGTCGCCGAGGAGGCCGCCGTGAATCTTGGGGTGGAGGGTTTTGACCCGACCATCGAGCATCTCGGGAAACCCCGTGACGTCGGCGACATCGCGGACTTCGAGGCCCGCCTCGCGGAGAGTGCGCGCGGTCCCACCGGTGCTGACGAGTTCGTAGCCCCGGTCCGCGAGCCCGCGGGCGAGGTCGACGATGCCGGTCTTGTCGGTGACCGAGAGGAGCGCCCTCGGCACCTAGTTGCCCGTCCCGCCGGTGGTCTTGGGGGCGCCGTCGGTGGTTCCCTCGTCGGTCGGGGGCGGTTCGGGGGCTTTGAACGTGACCTCCGCCTTCTTGGTGATCGTCACTCCATCGGCGTCGTAGGCGATGAGGGTGAAGGTCGTGGACTTCATGACCGGGATCTCGATCGTTCCGGATGCTTCGACCCGTTCGGTTTGTTCACCGTACTTGATCTCGACGGCGGCGGCATCGACCGTCTGCCACGTGATTCGGACGTTCGGGTTCGTCTCATCGACGGTCGTCGGCTCGACGCGGAACAGGGCGATTTTCGCCGCACTGCCCTTCACGACGACGACTTTGATCGCCTGCTCGACCCGCTTGCCTTGACTGTTTTCGGCGACGAGCCGGTAGTTGATCGTTCCGAGCGAGGAAGGGGTGAGTTCGCGTTCAGTCACACCCGGGTCGAGCGTGAGGGCCGTCGGCCACAAGGTGGCTTTGGTCGCATGCTCGAGCTTGTATTTCACGAGCACGGTCTCCCCAAGATTCACCTTCGAGGGCGTGATCTCGAACGAGACGATCCGGGGGAGCGGCACGACGGGGGGCTCCTTGACGGTGACCGCGACGGTCATGGCGTTGCTGCGGCGCTCTCCGGCGATGGCAGACGCCGAGATCTGGATGGTGCCCGCTTCTTCCGGCGTGAACTGGCGCGATCCGGACGGGTCGAGGTTGTCGAACGTCTGGTCCCCGGCGACGATCCGTACGGACTTGGCATTGGGGGATGCGCGCCAACTGAGGGTCACGGCTTGTCCGAGCTCGATCTCCTGGAGGTCGACGGACAGGCGCTCCATCTGGGGCGGGCGGGGCATCGACCAGTACCAGGCGCTGATGATGGCGAGTAGGATGACGGAGAAAATGAGCGCGCCAGGGGTGATGAGCGCTTTCTGCTCAAGCTGAGCCTGGGCGGTGCCGGCGACGGTCGGCGCGGTCGTGCTTCGGGCGCTGCACGAGATCAAGTGGAGGCGGGGGTTGGCGAGGAGGGGCCGACGCTTGGCCGAAACCGCCATTTCGACCGTCTTCTGCTGGCCGGGTCCGATCGTAACCTTGTCCTGTTCGAACTCGCAGGCGCATTCGTCTTCGAGGTCGTTGGCGAACATCTGGAAGGTGTGTTCGCTGTTGCCGAGGTTCATCACGGTGACCTGGAACGGCGCTTCCCGATTCATCGCCGAAATCGAGCCCTTCTTCGGGCTGACATCGACGCTGACATGATGATAAGGCTTGATCTCGAGGACGGCTTGAGTGGGTCGCACCTCGCCGGTGCTGAGCGAACGCACGCTGAGCACGAACGGATAGGTGCCGGCCTTGCTCTCGCTCAGGCGGGGCGGTTTGAGGAAGATCTTCTCGGGATAGGTCTCGCGCGCTCCGACACTGATGCTGGGCACCGGAATCGCGGCCCATTCGGGGTCGAGACCCTCGATTTGGAGCTCGTAGGTGTCCCCTTCTTCGCCACGGTTGGTGATTTCGATCCCGACCGGCACGGTAGCGCCTGCCTCGACCACGGCGACATCGGATGCCATTCGCACCGCGAAACTCATCAGATCGGATTCTAGCACCCCTACCGGGCTCCGGTAAGATCAGGCATGCTTGCAGCGTTGACGATCGCCATACTGGACGGGATGTCGGAACCGAAAATCGAGGACTTAGGCTGGATGACCGGGCGTTGGGAGTGCACGGTTTGGGGAGGTATATGGGAAGAAACTTGGTCAGATCCGAAGGGCGGCGTGATGCAGTCCTTTGCCAGGCACCTGGTCGACGGGAAGGTCGCGTTCCTTGAGTTCGGAACCATCGAAAAGGCTCCTTCCGGCTTGACGCACTTCCTCATGCTTGGCTCGCTGACCAAGGAACCGAAGCGCGCCGCCTTCGTCTGCACGAGTGCCAGCCGATCGGAGGTCACGTTCGAGGATCCTAAGAATGATTTTCCTAGCAAAATCCTCTACAAAAAGGTGGCATCGGATCGGATGGACTGCACCCTCTCGGGCAAGGGCGACCCGGTCCTTTTCGCGTTCAAGCGCGTACGTTGATCTTCCATGCTTCCGGTCGCGGACGCGCTGTTTTGGGTCTTCCACACACTGCTGATCCTCTTCAACGTGTTCGGATGGATGTTCCGAGTGACGCGGCGCTGGAATCTGATCACCCTCACCCTGACCGCGGCGAGCTGGTTCGTGATGGGGCTCTGGCACGGGATCGGCTATTGCATCTGTACCGACTGGCACTATCAGATCCGGGAGGCGATGGGAATCGACGATCCCGACGGCAGCTATCTCCAGCTGATGGCTTGGAAGATATCGGGATGGTTTCCGCCCCAAGATTTCACGAATCGGATCGCCGCGTGGGTGTTTGGGATCGCCGTGGCCGGGAGCCTCGCGACCAATCTTCGAGACGCGTGGCGCAAGCGGTACGCTCGCAACGATGTTCCACGAGACGTTCCGTGAGGCTTGGGCCCTTCGCTATGGGGCGGCCCCTGACTTCGAAGTTGCCGGCATCGACCGGTTCCTGACCCACCGATCGATCCGCAAGTACCGCGACGAGCCGATTCCGGAGGAGACGATCAAGGGACTCATCGCCGCCGCGCAAAGCGCGGCGACGAGCAGCAATCTTCAGCTTTGGTCGGTAATAAGTGTTCAAAACGGCGAGCGACGCGAAGCGATCGCCCAGCTCTGCGGCGATCAGAAGCAGGTGCGAGAGGCGGCCTGGTTCCTGGCGTTCTTTGCCGACCATCACCGTCTTCGAGCCGCGGCCGCGGCGGTCGGCGAATCGGCGGCGGGTCTGGACTACAACGAGTTCTACACGATGGCGGTGATCGACGCGGCCCTCGCCGCCGAGCGCCTGGTGTGTGCGGCCGAGAGCTTGGGGATCGGGATCTGCTACATCGGGGCCCTCCGCAACGACCCGGACGGAGTGCGCGCCTTCTTCGGACTGCCCGAGGGCGTCTTCGGGGTGTTCGGGCTCTGCCTCGGATGGCCGGCGAAAGGCGTGGAAGCCGAGATCAAGCCCCGGCTTGCCCAGGAGGCGGTCTGGTTTCGTGAGACGTACGGGCCCTCTCCAAACGTCGAGGAGTACGACGCACGGATGCGACCGTTCTACGAGCGACAGGGCATGAAGGGGGACGCCACCTGGTCGATGCGAAGCGGCCGGCGGGTCGACGGACATCACATGACGGGGCGCGAGGTGCTTCAGCCTTGGCTCCAGCGCCAGGGATTCGATCGTCGGTGACCCCGCAGGGACCGCGGCGCGCGCGTCGAACTGGATGAGCGTGGTTCTCGAAGCGCGCGCGATTTCGAAGAGCTTTCCCGGGGTTCAGGCACTCGATCAGGTCGATGTGGCGATCGAGCGCGGATCGTGCCATGCCCTGATGGGCGAGAACGGGGCGGGCAAGAGCACGCTCGGCAAGATCTTCGCGGGCTTGTATCAGCCGGATGCCGGCGAAGTGCTACTCGAAGGAAGACCGGTCCGATTCTCGGGCCCGCTGGCGGCGCTGCGCGCGGGCATCGCGATGGTCCACCAAGAACTGGTGTTCTGCGAGAACCTCTCGGTGGCCGAGAACCTGTGTCTCGACGCGCTTCCCTCGCGCGGGCCCTTCCTCGATCGCCGAGCGATGCGCGATCGCGCCGCGCGATGGCTGGAGTCGATCCAGGCACCGATCGATCCCGACACGCGGGTCGGCGAACTGCCGATCGCGAAGCAGCAGCTCGTGCAGATTGCGGGGGCGGTCGGACGGGACGCCCGGGTGATCCTGTTCGATGAGCCCACGAGCAGTCTCACCGCGCGCGAATCGGACATTCTGTTCGAGCAGATTCGGACGCTCCAGGCCCGGGGCGTGACCTTCCTGTACGTTTCCCATCGGATGGACGAGGTGTTCACGCTGTGCGACACCGTCACCGTCTTGCGCGACGGACGGCTCGTGGACACGACCCCGATCGCGGAGCTGGACCGGGAGTCCCTGGTGCGCAAGATGATCGGGCGAACTCTGGAAGCAGTCGACCGAGCACCGCAATCCTTCTCGATCGGCAAGGAACTCCTTCGGGTCGAGGGCCTGACTCGGCCGGGCGTGTTCGAGGAGATCTCGTTTTCGGTCCGGGAGGGTGAGATCCTCGGCTTCGCGGGCTTGGTCGGGGCGGGACGCACCGAAATCGCGGAGGCACTCTTCGGTCTCGCGCAGGACGTGCAAGGGTCGGCGACGCTGCACGATGCGCCGCTGGCGATGCGCCGGCCCGGCGATGCACTGGCACGAGGGCTGGGCCTGGTCCCTGAAGACCGCAAGCGGCACGGGCTGGTGCTGAGCATGAATGCTCGGGAGAACATCTCGCTCCCGACCCTCGACGCGTGCGCGACCCTCGGATGGGTGCGCATTCGGGAGGAGCGCGCGCTGGCCAACCGATTCTTCGAGCTCATGCGGGTCAAGGCCCCGAGCATCGAGGCGGACACGATCGGGCTCTCGGGCGGCAATCAGCAGAAGCTCGTCATCGCGAAATGGCTGGCCGCGCACTGCGACGTCCTCCTGCTCGACGAGCCGACGCGCGGGGTCGACGTGGGGGCGAAAGCGGAGATCCACGAACTGATCCGTGACCTTGCCCGCGAGGGCAAGGCCGTGATCGTGATCTCGAGCGAACTGCCCGAACTGCTCGCGCTATCGAGCCGAATTCTCGCTCTGCGAGAGGGTCGGCTTGCCGGCGAAATCGCCCGGTCCGATTTCTCGGAAGAGCGGGTGATGCGTCTGATGACGGGAGTAGCCTGAGTGTTCCCGCCAGCGCTGATCGGGGGCCTTCTCGGCCTTGCGATCTTGGTGCTGGTGGGGGTGATGCTCTGGCCCCAGAAGCAACATGACCCTCAGGCCGGGATGGCGATCGGTTGCCTGATGATCGTCACACTCGCGCTGGTGGTGGTGGCCGGTCTCTATGGGTTGGCGATCTGGCAGCAGATCGGCTGGATGCGGGACGGCATCGGATGGGGGGTCGTGAGCGTCACCGCGTACCTCGCGGTGATGCTCGCCGCCTCGCTAGCGGCGCGAGCGTGGAAGCGGCGGTAAGGGGATCGCGTGTTTCGGACCCACCTCTCCCCACGCGGCACGTGCGGAGAGGTGATCCGCTGGAGGCTCAGCGCAACTCGCGGAGGAGCCGGGCGACGAACTCGGAGATGGGCATCGCGCCGAGATCGCCCTCTTCCCGGCTACGCACCCCAACGGTGCCGGCTTCGATGTCGCGGTCGCCGAGGACGAGCATGTAGGGGATCTTCTGCTTCTGGTTCTCGCGGATCTTCTTGCCCAGCGTCTCGCGGCTCTGGTCGACGAAGACCCGAACCGGCTCGGTCCCGATCTGGGCACGGAGCTCGGCACCGCCCGGCACCTCGGGTGCTTCAGGCAGCTCGGGATCCGGCTTGAAGTCGGGTGACGCGAAGCCCTGGAGGATCGTGGCCAGCTTCTGGGCGTAGGGCGCGTGGCGATCCGCGATCGGAAGAATCGCGACCTGGATCGGTGCGAGCCACAGCGGGAACGCGCCGGCGTACTGCTCAGTCAGGAGGCCGATCATCCGCTCGAGGGAGCCGAACGGCGCGCGGTGGATCATGATCGGACGGTGGGGCTTGCCGTCTTCGCCGATGTACTCGAGCGCGAACCGTTCCGGCAGGTTGTAATCGACCTGCACAGTCCCCATCTGCCATTCCCGGCCGAGCGCATCCTTGATGATCAGGTCGAGCTTCGGGCCGTAGAACGCCGCATCGCCGGCCGAGACTTCGTAGGCGAGCTGCATCTCTTGGCATGCGAGTTCAATCGCTTCTTGGGCGAGCTGCCAGTTCTCGTCGTCGCCGACGTACTTATCGCTTTGCGGATCCTTGGTTCCGACGCGGACGCGATACTCTTTGAGACCGAGCTTCTCGAGCACCCGCATCGTCAGCGACACGACACCTTTGAACTCTTCGAGGAGCTGGTCCTTGCGCACGAAGAGGTGGGCATCGTCCTGGGTGAATCCGCGGACTCGTAGCATGCCGGCTAGCTCGCCACTTTGCTCGTAGCGATACACGGTACCGAACTCGGCCAAACGCACGGGAAGATCGCGATAACTCCGCATCTGCGACGCATAGATTTCGATGTGGAACGGGCAGTTCATCGGCTTGAGGATGAAGGTCTCCTTCTCCTCATCCACCATGAACGGGAACATCTTCTCGCGGAAAGTCAGGATATGTCCGGACTTCTCGTAGAGGCGATGGGACGCGATGTTCGGAGTGACGACGGGCAGATAGCCGCGCCGGAGCTGCTCCCCACGGAGGAAGTCGGTGAGCACGTCGCGCAGGATCGCGCCCTTCGGCAGCCAGAGCGGGAGGCCGGGGCCGACGGTCGGCGAGAAGATGAACAAGCCGAGTTCGCGGCCGAGCAAACGATGGTCGCGCTTCTTCGCTTCTTCGAGATTGTAAAGATAGGTTTCGAGTTCTTCGGCCGATTCGAATGCGGTTCCGTAGATGCGAGTGAGCATCTTGTTCTTCACGTCGCCGCGCCAATAGGCGCCTGCCAGGTGCATCAACTTGAAGTGCTCGATCTCGCCGGTATTCTCGATGTGGGGCCCGCGACACAAATCGATAAAGCGGTGGACCTTTCCGTTCGAGGCGGCCTGCTGATCGTAGAAACTGACCTCTTCGCCATCGGGCACGGCTTCGAGGAGCTGCAGTTTGTATTCGGCGGTCGCTTCGCCCTGTCCCAACGTGCACTCTTCGAGGATGATGCAGCGAGCCTCGTCCCGATCGGCGGCGACCTTACGCACGATCGGCTGCTGCAGCTTCGCAAGCTCTCGCATACGCTCTTCGATAGCGACCAGGTCCTCTTCTTTGATCGGGCGCGGCGACTCGACGTCGTAGTAGAAGCCGTTTTCGATCGGAGGTCCGATCGCGAGCTTGACCCCGGGAAAGAGCTCGGTGAGCGCTTGGGCCATGAGATGGGCGGCGGAGTGCCGCAAGCGATAAAGGCGACTGTTCTCGTAAGTTGCGTTCATTCGATTCACCCTCCCTGACTAAGGGAATGTTCTGTTGTTGCCGCGCTCGCGACCCGAAGAGGATACCCTTCCGGAACGCCGGACCTAGGCCTCGGTGGCTGTCCCACGGAGTTCGACGAGGGAGCGAATGCCCTCACGATCGAGCCGCGCGAGGAACTCGCGGAGAATCTGACCTGCCGCAGCCGGGCCGCGATAGACGAAACCGGTGTAGAGCTGGCAGAGGTGAGCGCCGAGCGCGATCTTGCGGTAGAGGTCGTCGCCGGTAAAGATGCCGCCGACGCCGATCAGGATCACGTCGCGTCGACTCGCCGTCACGAGGTACTGGAGGGTTTCGTCGGCGAGATCGAGGAGCGGCTTGCCGGAGAGGCCTCCGGCCTCTCCGGGATCGTGCGCGAGCTTCGATCGGTCGAGCGTGGTGTTCGTGGCCACGATGCCGGTCAGGCCGACCGTGTGGACGACCTCGACGACGTCGTCCAGCTCCCCGAGGGTCAGGTC
>DKKT01000087.1:32678-32919 GCA_002455425.1 Chthonomonas sp. UBA6659
GTTGAAGCCCATGCGGTTGATGAGGGCCTGGTCCTCTGGGACCCGGAAGAGCCGAGGCATCGGGTTGCCCGGCTGGGGCCTTTCGGTAACGGTTCCGATTTCGACGAACCCAAAGCCGAGTCGGTGCCAATCGTCGACGGCGACCGCATTTTTGTCGAAACCCGCGGCCAAGCCGAGCGGATTGGGGAACGTGCATCCGAAGTGGGTTTCGGCAAGGCGGGGGTCGTCCAACCCCTCTCCG
>DKKT01000069.1 GCA_002455425.1 Chthonomonas sp. UBA6659
CTTCACGAAAGGGGGCAGGCCAACCCAGCACGTGATAAATCCTTCACCAAGACCTACAGCAACGACAGCGGCGACGACGGCTTCCTCACGCCTTCAGGATCTCCGCAGGCGCGGACGGATCCCGAAGCCACAGCCGCCGGACGTTGCTAGCATAATCAGTCCATGAAGATCGGCATCTTTACGGCCCTATTCGGCGACAAGTCTCTCACCGAGACCCTCGACCTCGTGAGAGCCGAGGGCATCGAGGCGGTCGAGTTCGGGGCCGGCGCCTATCCGGGAGCGGCCCACCTCGACGTCGCCAAGCTCCTCGAAAGCAAGCAGGCCCGCGAGAAGCTGCTCAAGGAGGTGCATTCGCGCGGTCTGACGATCAGCGCGATCAGCGTTCACGGCAATCCGATTCATCCGGTCAAGGCGATCGCCCAGGACCATCACCAGGTCTTCGTCGACGCGGTCAAGCTGGCCGCGCTTCTTGGTGTCGACTGTGTGAACGGATTCAGTGGTTGCCCCGGGGACGGCCCTCGAGCGAAGAATCCGAACTGGGTGACCTGCGCGTGGCCTGACGAGTTTCGGGAGATTCTGGAATGGCAGTGGAAGCGCGTGGTCATCCCCTATTGGCGCGCGCAGGCCGCGTTGCTCGCCGAACACCGAGTGAAGTTCTGTATCGAGATGCACCCAGGATTCGTGTGCTACTCGAACGAGTCGCTCCTCAAGCTGCGCAACGGTGTCGGCAAGAACGGTGCGTGGATCGGCGCGAACTTCGACCCGTCGCACCTGTGGTGGCAGGGAATCGATCCGATCGCGGCCGTTCGGGAGCTCGCCGCCGAGGGAGCCCTGTTCCATTGCCATGCGAAAGACACGCGGATCGACCCGTACAACTGCGCGCGGAACGGGAACTTGGACACCAAGTCGTACGGCGATATCCTGAACCGCTCCTGGGTGTTTCGCAGCGTCGGTTATGGTCACGGCATCGAGTGGTGGAAGGACTTCGTTTCAAACCTGCGCACGGTCGGCTACGATTCCGTCCTCTCGATCGAGCACGAAGACGGCCTGATGTCCCCGATGGAGGGTTTGCGCAAAGCGCTCCACGTTCTCAAGCAGGCTGTGATCTCTGAGCCGGCCGGCCCGATGTTCTGGGCGAAGGACTGAATCTCAAGCATGCTCTCCTCCCGGCCGGAGGAGAGCATGCTCCCGTCTCAGCGCGCGGTCGCGAGTGGTGCCCGGCGAAGCATCGGACGTCCGTCGAGCGTGATGCGATCATCGAGCAGTTCGATCTTCTGCAGTCGCCAGCCGACCGGAGTTTTCACCCAAGTGTTGCGAGTGTCGGCGATCGCACGGTACTTCATCGGCTTCTTCGGCGTACCCCCTGGAAGCGTGACGTCCAGCGTGCTCGTGGTCATCGCCGTCGCTGTCTTTCCGTTCACGGTCACGGTCTTGACCCGATACGCGACGTTGTCGACCGATCGGTAGAGGGAGAAGTTTTTGCGATACTGCGTCTCGAGGGCATTCCGATCGAGGACCTGCCGCGAGCGGGCGTAGTACTTGATGTCGGGCGTCGTGATCGTCATGAACCTCTTCACATCCCGCTTCATGAGCGCCGCGCTCGCTCGGGCGTACTCCTTCTCGATGGCGGCCTTCACTGTCGCATCGGCAAGCGCTGCCGAGAGCGCGCCGGACAACGCCACAACCACGAACACCGACTTCAATAGACGCATCGAATCCTCCATCCGGAGTTCGTCCGGACGTCTGGGGCTACGATCCCACAGGCTCCCAGGTTCCGCCGCTAACGAATGCTCTGGGCGAATGTGAACACGTTGCCCGGATCGTATGCCCTTTTGATGCGACGCAGTCTTGCCAGGTTACCGGCATAGTACGCGCGTAGCGGATCCTTCAACCGCGGATCGACGAAGTTCTGGTAGGCACGGTCGCTCCCGTAGCGCGCCATGCGCTGGTAGAACGTGTCCTGCCATTCCCGGAGCCGCTGCACATCCTCGGGGTCTGCCTCGAGACTCCAAGACGCACTCACCGCCTGGAGCCAGAGATCGCGGCGATGATAGAACGCCGTGGCGGTAGGATCGACGCGGTTCACCGCGCCGCCCCACGCGAAGAAGGGCGTCTCGACCGACAGTCCGTTTCCGGTTCTGACCGGCGCACGCGAAAGCGCATCGACGATGGCCTCCGCGCCCGATCGGCCGAGGGGACGGGGGAAGTAGCGCGAGCGCTCGGCGAAGGCGTTCGGCGGCCCCGTATCTTCGGCCAACCACTCCTTTGCCGCCCAGAACGTCTCACTGCGGAAGAGGCGTTCGATCGGCTTGGCGCGTGCCTCGACCCGGGCAAACATCCGCTCCGTTCGCTCCGCGCTCATCGAGGCGACCTGGCCGAACACCCTCAGGGTCGGGGTCGGCGATCCCGTTTCTTGAGCGTCGACGGCGAAGTGGGCAACGGCCCCGAGCCCGTCGGGTGCCTCTTGGAGCAACTCTTGAAAAGCCAAGAACGCCCGGGCACAGGCATCACCCTTCCACGTCAGCGAAAAGATCGTGACGTGGGCCGGTACGACGAAGGTCTGGAACGTGAACGAAGTGTTGATGCCGAAGTTGCCTCCGCCGCCCCCGCGGCAGGCCCAGAACAACTCCGGATGCTCGGCGCGATTCGCGGTCACGACTTTGCCGTCCGCCGTGACCATTTCGGTCTCGACGAGCGCATCGATCGCAAGCCCATGTTGGCGCATGTAGAACCCGAGCCCGCCGCCGAGCGTGAAGCCGGGAATCCCGACCGTGGGACATTGCCCTCCCGCGACCGCGCGGCCATGGGGTTGCCCCGCAACGGCCACATCCTCGTTGGTGGCTGCGCCGACGCACCGCATCCGACCGGTCGTGGGATCCACGGTGACGCGGGTCATGCCGTTGAGATCGATCACGAGGCCGGGGCCGGTGCTGTAGCCGGCGAAGCTATGCCCACCCGAGCGCGTCACGAGCGGTACCCCGTGGTCCCTCGCGAATCGGATCGAGGTGGCGACGTCCCGGGCGGTCTTCACCGAGGCCACGGCAGCCGGCAGGTTCTTCGCGTAGCGCAGATTACGGATCAGCGTCGCCTCGGTGTAGGCCGGGCTCCCCGGCATCAAGAGCGTTCCGTCGAGGTTGCGAGCCAGCTGATTCCAGTCGACCTTGGTCGGCGGCGTCGCTTGGGTCAAAGCCGTCAGCGGCCCGGCTAGTGCTGCACCAAGCGCTAGGCGCCCCGCATCGACGATGAATTCACGGCGAGACCGAGGATCCGACATGCGACAGGGATTCGGCTTGACGTCGCCGGTGTCCTCCCGATTCGGGCGGTTGCTTCGCTCACCGCGCGGGCCGAGGCGCATGGGCGCGGATCGGAGCCGCCTCGCTCGAGGTTGCCTCGGCATACAAGTCGTACTCGGCGCCCCGCGAAATCGTGGCCTCGACCATCGCGCCGGGCTCATGCTCGCCCCGGACAAAGACCCAGCCATCGATCTCGGGCGCGTCGCGGAACGAGCGCCCGGCACTCCAGCCGTCCCGAGTTTCGTCGACGAGCACGGTCATCGTGCGCCCGACCCAGTCGGCGTTCTTCTCTCGTGAAATGCCCTGCTGGAGGCGCATGAGCCGATCATAGCGTTCGCGCTTGATGCGCGACGGCACCTGCCCAGGCATCTCATGACTCGGCGTACCCGGCTCGCGGCTGAAGAGGAAGGCACCGACACGATCGAGCCGAGCCTCCTTCGTGAAGTCGAGCAGGGCCGAAAACTCGGCCTCGGTCTCCCCCGGGAACCCGACAATGAACGTCGTGCGGATCGCGCACTCGGGCATCGCGGCGCGAAGCTTCTCGAACAGCTTGAGGTAGCGCTCGCCCTCCCAGGGACGCTTCATGCGGCGTAACACGTCCGGGTGCACGTGCTGCAGCGGGATGTCGATGTACGGAAGCACCTTCGGGAGCGTCGTCATCGCCTCGATCACTTCATCCGTCAGCCGGTTGGGATAGAAGTAGAGCAGGCGGATCCACTCGATGCCGTCGACGCCGTTCAGCTCACGCAGCAACCGGGGGAGGGTGAACTCGCGGTAGAGGTCGTACCCGTATTGGGTCACGTCCTGGGCGATGAGATTGATCTCCTTCGTGCCCGTGGCGGCAAGATGGCGCGCCTCTTCGATCACGCGTTCGATCGGTTTGCTGACGTGCCTGCCCCGAAAGCTCGGGATCGTGCAGAACGTGCATTGGTGGTCGCACCCTTCGCTGATCTTGAGATAGCTCGACCACGGCCGGCCCGCGCGGGCACGGGTGGGAACATCCGCCCAACGATGGTGCGGAGGTTTGACATCGAGCATCGGCCCGGCGCCCCGCTGCACCCCGAACGCTTCTGCGACAATCTCGTCGAACCGGCCCATCTGGCCGACGCCGACGTACGCGTCCGCCCCCGGCGCGAGGCGCACCAGCTCTTCGCCCAAGCGCTGAGCCAGGCATCCCGCGACCACGACCCTACCCTTCCCCTTCGTGCGCACCGCCTTCCTGATCGCCTCGATCGACTCCTGCTTGCTCGCTTCGAGAAAGCCGCACGTGTTGATCACGGTCACGTCCGGCGCGGGTTTCGTGCCGTCGACGAGATAGCCTGACTGGGCCAGCACGCCCGCGATCTCCTCGCTGTCGACCTCGTTCTTCGCGCACCCAAGCGTGACGATGCGCACTGTGCCTTTGGGGGATTCGGACATGTGGGTCGATTGTGGCATGCGGGTGCGGGACGCCGTCCCTATCCGACTTGCCCCCAGCGACGGCTCGGCTCCACGCCGAAGGATCTGCAATGAACGCCGGAATGGCACGGTGCGTCTGGCATAATGACGACGGTGACCACCACGCTAACCATCATCTACGAGCAGGGCGACGACGGTTTCTGGATTGCGACGATTCCCGAAGTCCCGGGCGCATTCTCCCAGGGCAAGACCAAGGAGGAAGCGCGCGCCAACGCGATTGAAGCTCTGGAAGAGCTCATGCTGGCGCGGCGCGAGATGGCGCTTCGAGAAAAGGTCAACGGTGCCACCTACGAATCCCTCTCCTTTCAAGGCTAACCCGTCTTGGGAAACGGGATACCGAGTTGAAGGCAAATCTTCTTCACGAGGAACCGATCGATCGTATCGTGCCTCGGCACGGGCGATGTGTGGGCGTTGGCCGTATTGATCCAGATCTCGTGCCTCCCTTGACGGAGTAGCTCGCAACCTTGGGCATGCAGATGCCTCACGAGATCGGCCTTGCTCATGTTAGGCGCACTGTGCCTTTGGGGGATTCGGACATGTGGGTCGATTGTGGCATGCGGGTGCGGGACGCCGTCCCTATCCGACTTGCCCCCAGCGACGGCTCGGCTCCACGCCGAAGGATCTGCAATGCACGCCGAAGACCGATCCCGAGACGCCTGGCGTCCTGCCAGGCGGACCTGAGTGCGTTACGAAACGCCGAACGTCGTCCAAAAGAGGCCGAGGATGGCTTCAGGCGGTCCAAGCTCACGCCAGATACGCCGGAGCTCGTGCCAGAAGGGCCGGGACTCGTTCCGGGACGCCGGACATGACTTTCGGCGTTTCGTGAAGCCGTTGCGAAGCATAGATCTTCACGTCAGAAGAGCGATTCGAGCCTGGCGGCATGCTAGACTCCTTCCTGGATAGGCAGAAGAGGAGGGGTATCGATGCCCGATTACGTTGAGACGAATGAAGCCGCTCTTGTTGTTCAACTGAACGACCACGCTGCCGGCATGTCGACCCATGGCACGACCCTGGGCTTCACTGCGGGCGAAATCACCCAGGCTGCCACGGATGCCTCCATGGCCTCGCTGGTCGTCAACCACCAGTCGATCATCCAATCCAAGGCCCAGGAATGGACGGAATATAAAAGGATCGTGCTGAACGCACCCTTGAATACGCCCCTGCCTAGCATTCCGACGGCCTATACGGCCCCCCCGATGCCGATGGGCGCGCTCGCCGCGATCAAGGCTCGGTTCCGGCAACGTGCGGAACGGGCCAAGGCCCATCCCAATTACACGGCGGCCATCGGCGAAGACCTTCGGATCGTCGCGCCCGCGCCCCCTCCTGGTGTCCCGAAGCCGAAGCTCACCGGCACTCCCGAGACGAACTTCGCCGTTCGTCTCACGTTCACGATGTCCGGCCACGACCAACTCGAGATTTACTCACGTCGTGGCGGCGGCGATTGGACGCTCATCACGGTCGACACCAGCAACCCGTATGTCGATGGTCGTCCGCCCCTCGTTCCGAACCAACCCGAAGTCCGCGAATACCGGGGTCGATACAAGGACCACGACGAACCGGTCGGCGACTGGAGCGACGTGATCTCGGTCACGTCCCAAGCATGACCGAAACAGAGCCACAGGGGGTCGAACGAAGGGGAGATGATCCTGAGCCTCTTCGCATTGATGGCGTCGGTGATTTTGGTGGGCTGCGGTGCGATCTGGAAGTCATCGGCGCACGCACCCGCCAGGTAAAACCCGGCTGTGAATGCTCGCGTCGTCTCTCTTGCCTGGACCGTTCTCTGTCTCGTGGCCCTCGGCGGTTGTGCCTCGAAGGCGACGCCTGAACAGGCCCAAGCCCCGACCGAAAACCAAGAGAGCAAGAAGCCGTTCACGATCACGATGATCGCGAAGAGTTCGAACAACCCCGTCTTCCTCGCCGCCCGAACCGGCGCCGAGGCGGCGGCCAAAGAGCTTTCCGGGCAGGTGGGCCGCGAGATCAAGATCGACTGGCGCACCCCACCCACCGAAGACGGCCAGGTTCAGGCGCAGCGGATCGCCCAGGCCGTCGCCGCGGGGACCGACGCGATCCTGATCTCCTGTTCGGATGCGGCCAAGGTCACGGGTGCGATCGACGATGCCGTCGGTAAAGGGGTCCCGGTCATGACTTTCGACAGCGATGCGCCCGCCTCGAAGCGGTTCGCGTTCTACGGGACCGACGACGCCGACGCGGGGAAGCGCGTGATGGACGAGCTCGCGGCCCAGCTCGGGGGCAAAGGGACGATCGCGATCCTTGCCGGCAACCAGAATGCGCCGAATCTCCAGAAGCGAGCCCAGGCCGTCCGTGATCGCGCGAAGGAGTACCCGAACATCGTCATCGTCGACACCTTCTATCACGTCGAGACGCCTCAGGAGGCGACCAAGGCCGTCCTCGGCGCGATGTCGGCGAACCCGAGCATCAACGGGTGGGCGATGGTCGGAGGATGGCCGCTCTTCGCCACCACCCTCCTGACCGACCTCGATCCGAGCCGGGTCAAGATCGTTGCGGTGGACTGCCTCCCGGCGCAGATGGCCTACGTCGAGAAGGGGGTCGCCCCCGTGCTGCTGGCCCAACCGACCTACGAGTGGGGCCATACCTCGGTGAACCTCATGGTCGACAAGCTCCTCATGAAGAAGGACATCGCCCAGGTCAACAAGATGGAGCTGGTCAAGGTGACGTCCGCGAACCTGAACGACTGGGGCAAGCAGCTCCAGAAGTGGGGGTTCTCCGATGTCGATCCGAAGTATCTCCAGTAACGCCTAGTTCACGGGGACCAATCGAATCACGATATCGGGCTGATTCAGGACGACGTAGATGTTGCCGTCGACCCCGTACACGACGTCGCGGACGCGACCCATCCCTTGGATCAGCTCTTCACGCTCGACGACTTTGTCGTCCTTGATCCGGATTCGATCCACGTTCTGGCCCGAGAGCCCGCCGGCGATCAGATCGCCCTTCCACTTCGGGAAGCCGGGGCCGCGCACGACGTCGAGGCCGCAGGCACCGATCGACGGAAGCCAGCGGAAAACCGGCATCACGAACTTCTGGTCCGCCGTGGGCCACGGGATCCGGTAGGGGGAGTCGTTGTAGTTGATCGAGAAGGCGACGATCGGCCATCCGTAGTTCGCGCCCTTTTGGATCCGGTTGATTTCATCGCCGCCACGGGGGCCGTGTTCGGTGTCCCAGAGAACCCCGTTCAGGTCCATGACGAGACCCTGCGGGTTTCGGTGGCCATACGACCAGACCGCACCGATGGCCTTCATGCCGTTCACCTCTTTGCCGACGAACGGGTTGTCGCTGGGAACGGTGCCGTCCTCGTTCACGCGGTAGATCTTGCCGTTCGGGCGGCTCAGATTTTGAGCGAGATCGCCATTCCCACGTTCGCCGATCGCGAAGTAGATCTTGCCCTTCCCGTCGAAGACGATCCGCGACCCGAAGTGGACCCCCGATCCGTTGTACGTGTTCGGCGCGCATTGGAAGATCGTCTGGTTGTTCTCCCAGCTGGCCTTGCCGTCCTTGAATCCGAGCGTCCCTCGGACGATCTTCGTGATGCCCCCGCGCTGGGGAGAGACGGCAGGATCGGTGAGGGCGAGGTAGACCCATTCTTTGCCGCCGGGTCCTTTGGGGCCATCGCGATGGACGGCGACATCCATGAGGCCACCCTGCCCGATCTCGACACTGGGTGGGATTCCTTCCACTTCGGTCAGCTTGCCCTTGTCGAAGAGCATCATCTTGCCGGGTCGATTAGTGACGAGCATGCGCCCGTCCTTGAGCCAGTCGACGGCCCAGGGCGTGGTCAGGCCGGCACCCCGGTCGATGATCGTCTCGATCTTGAAGTTGTGCCCCTTCGCCTTATAGACCCCGTTCGTCGGTTTCGGGGAGCCGGTCTCGGCACGGAGCGCCGCCGCCTGGAGCTCTCGGATGTGGACGACGAGGCCCCAGATCTCGGGATCGCTGAGCGTCTGCCCGAACGGCTCCATGCCCATGTCCTTGACCCCGTTCTTGATCGCGTCGAAGAACGGCTTGTCCCACTTCTGGTCGAACTTGTCGGCGGTCAGGAGCGTCTTGGTCCCGGCACCGCCGCCTTCTCCGCGGACGCCGTGGCAGTGGCCGCAGCTCTGGTCATAGAGCCGGCTGACGTTGACCTGCTGGAGTTCAGCGTCCGACTTTCCGGGTTCTTTAGGGGCGGAGCTTTCGGCGAGCGGCCGAGCTCCGCAGGCGATCAGGGTCGCGAGACCGAGGACGAGGAGGACGGGTTCGGTACGCACGATCCCAATGTACCGGTTGAGCCGTCGGAAGCGCCACATACCCAGCTGCCGTCGATGGCTGTCACCGGGGCGTGCCGCTCGTCGGGAACCCCAAAAAGCCCGGTGGTGCGAGGAGAAGTCTCCCCGCACCACCGGTGTCGTACAACTGCAGACGCTTAGGCCTTTTTGCGGCGGCGCAGGAAGAGTCCGACCGCGCCGATCGCCAGAGCGGCCATGCTCGTCGGTTCCGGCACCACGCTGCTGATGTGACTTGAGAGGCCCCCGGCGATACCCTGGAGGTGAGCTCCGGCGTAGCTGCCGTCGCCGTTTGTGTCCAAGAACGTCGACGCGCTGAGACCGCTCGCACTCAAATCGGCGGACCAGAGCTCGTTGGGCTTAAGCCGGTTGACTCCGCCTCCCGAGTTCGAGGTCTCAAACGAGACGCGCATGTCCCAGCTCTGCCCGCCTCCGTTGATCGACCCGTTGCCGAATGTCAGCGCGCCGTTTCGCTTGTTCGCGTTGACTTCGTTGCTGACCGACATGCTGTTGAAGATCGGGTTGAGGTTCAAGTACACGTTCGAGATGAACTGGCCTGAAGACGAACCGGACAGATGCTCGATCTTGAGATTGACTTTGTTGGCGGCGACGTCGTTCACCGTGACTCGAACCCAGGGGGCCGTGCCACCCGGAGTCGCGCCCGTGTAAACGAAGTTGAGGTCGAAGACCACGGCATGGCTCGCGGCGACAGCCGACACCATGCCCAAGATGGCGAGAGAACGCAATTTCTTATTCATGCCAAACCTTTCCTCTCCGGCATGCGCCGGACTGTATCTGCCTTTGCCGAGGTCAAAAACCAGACCAGTCCGGCACAAGACGTGAAATAGAGTTGTCGACGATCGTATCGTCCTAGCAGAAAGACCCCTTCGCCCGGACTCGCGTTCCGGGTCCTAGGACCTGCGCAGGGACGCACGGCGCACGAAGCGCAACATCGCCACAAAGCTATTCCAATGAGGACGCCACTTTGTGACACTACCTAGAGAAAAGGCTAGTCCGGGAGATCGACCGGGCGGATCCGCACGTTCGGAACCGGGAGGAGCGGTTCGTCCCGGCGGACCGGGACGTTGCTGTTCTGCAGGAGGTGCTGAAGCCGCCGTTCCGCTTCGCGGCGGTAGTCCTCGAACTGCGTCTCCATGTCTGCACGCATGGCGTCCATGTCGTCGAGCAGTTTGAGGATGATCTCGACGCCGGCAAGATTGACACCCAGCTGTTGGGTCAATCGCTGAATGCGCCGCACTCGGGCGATGTCGGCTTCGCTGAAGAGCCGGTTCTTCTGTCCCACCCGCGACGGGACGACGAGCCCGAGCCGCTCGTACTGCCGCAGCGTCTGGGGGTGCACCCCGCACAGTTTGGACGCGATGCCGATCATGTACAGCGGTTGATCTTGAGGTCTCATGCCTTCACCTCTTCGAGAGATCGCAACTCCTCGATCAGCCGGCGCTCGGTCTCCGTCAGGTGCTTGGGCACGGTGACCTTGATCTTCGCCAACAGATTGCCTCGTCCGGAGCCGCCCATCTTCGCGATCCCCTGCGACGACAGCCGGAACGTCTGACCGCTCTGTGATCCGGCCGGGATTTTCATCGTGACGGGGCCACGAAGCGTCGGAACCCGGATTTCGCCTCCGAGGGCCGCCGTCGTGAACGGAACCCCGACCTCGGTCTCGAGATCGTCGGCCTTGCGCGTGAACGATGGGTGGTTGAGTTCATGGATCACGACGTAAAGGTCGCCGGCGCGTCCGTTCGAGCCTGTCGAGCCACGCCCTGGAACACGCAGCTTCTTGCCCGCCGCGATGCCGGCCGGAATCGAAACCTCGACCTTGCGCGTGGTGGGAGTCGTGGCCGCTCCCCGACATGTGGGACACTTTTCGAGCGTCGACTCGCCGGTACCGCCGCACGCGCTGCACGGCTGGCCCATGCCGAACACCCCTTTCGTGCGACCGGCCCCGCCGCAAACGGGGCACGCATGGGGGGTCTTCGTTCGGACGTAGCCGGTCCCATCACAGGACTTGCACGCATCCATCACCTGATAGGTGAGAACCCTCTTGACGCCGGTGTCGATCTCCTCGAGCGTGACGTCGACCGCTTTCTCGACGTCGGTCGGTTGAACCCCGCGGGGTCGAACCGAGACGTCCTCAAAGTCACCGCCAGGCTGTCCACGGCCCCCGAAGAACTGCTCGAACAGACTCCCAAGGCCATCGCCGAAGTCGAACTCGACGTTGCCCCCACCACCCTGTGCGCCTGAGAAGTTCTGGGCTGCCTCCCAGTTGGAGCCCCAACGGTCGTAGAGCTTCCGCTTTTCCGGGTTGCCAAGGATCTCGTGGGCCTCGCTGACGTCCTTGAACTTCGCCTCCGCCGACGCGTCACCCGGGTTGACGTCGGGGTGGTACTTGCGGGCGAGCTTGCGGTAGGCGGCCTTGATCGCCTTCTCGTCCGCGTTCTTCGATACACCCAAAATCGCGTAGTAGTCTTTCGCCATCGTAGTCCCCTGCGCTCAACCCTATGAGTATAGGACGCTCATGGGCGCGGATTTGCTCCGTCTGGGACCCTCCGCATCGATTGAGAACGAAGGAAGGAGCGAACCGGGTGCCGAATTCCCTCTGCGCATGGACGCCGCCACGCCGAAGAAGGGCAACATTTCGCTTCCTGCCGCCGTCGCGATCGGGATCGGGGGCATGGTCGGGGCCGGGATCTTTTCGATCCTCGGAGTCGTGGCCGAAGCGGCAGGCAACGCCATCTGGATCTCCTTCCTGATCGGCGGCTTCGTCGCCCTTCTGTCGGCATACTCCTACTCCAAGCTCGGAGTGCGGTATCCGACAGCCGGAGGGGCGGTCCAGTTTCTCGTTCAAGGCTACGGCGACGGCATCGTCAGCGGCAGTCTGAATCTCTTCATGTGGATCGGCTACGTGATCGCCCTCGCGCTCTATGCCGCGGCCTTTTCGGCGTACTTCCTCGCCATGTTTCCCGTCGGCGGCGTGGAAGTGGGGAAGATGATCAGCGTCGGGATCGTCTTGCTCTTCGTCGCTGTCAACTGGATCGGGGCCAAGAGCGTCGGTCGGTCCGAGCTGATCATCGTCGCGATCAAGTTGGTGATCCTCCTTCTGTTTGCCTTCGCGGGCATCGGGTACGTGAAGCCTGCGCTCCTGACGACGAGCGAGTGGCCCCCCCTTTCTGGCATGTTCTTCGGGGCGGGAATTCTGTTCATCGGATACGAGGGCTTCGGGCTGATCGCGAACGCGGCCGCCGATATGTCGAATCCCACCAAGATGCTGCCCCGTGCGCTCTACATCAGTGTCATCGCCGTCATCGCCCTCTATCTCCTCGTCTCGATCACGGTCGTGGGAAACCTCCCTCTCGCCCAACTCGCCGCTGCGCGGGACTATGCATTGGCGGAAGCCGCCAAACCGTTTCTGGGTGAGCTGGGATTCAAACTCGTCGCGATCGCCGCCCTCCTCTCGACCGCCTCCGCGATCAACGCCACGCTGTTTGGGGCGGCCAACGTCTGCTACATGGTTGCTGCGGACGGCGAACTTCCGAAGCGGCTGTCCGAACCCGTCAGGGGCCGCGCCTCCCAGGGCCTCTTCGTGACCGCCGCCCTCGTGATCGTGTTCCTCCTCTTCTTCGACCTTGCGAAGGTCGCGATGATGGGATCGGCGGCATTTCTGATCGTCTACGCCAGCGTGCACGGTGCTCATTTGCGTTTGACTCACGAAACGGGTGCAAAGCCTTTCGTCCTCTGGCTCGCCATCGCAACATGCCTGGGCATGTTCGTCGTGCTCTGCATCTACATCGCGCGAACGGCTCCTTCGGCCCTGACCGCGATGGGCATTGTGTTTGCCGCGTCGCTCCTCGGCGAAATCGCGTATCGCAAGCTGACGGGTCGTCGATTCCACTTCCGTTGGGGACCCCATCATGGGCCTCCGCAATAGTCCTATGAACTTTTTGCGCCACGTGCGACACTCAAAGTTATGAAGTCGGACTTTGCCCTCGTCGTTTCCCTTGCGGTGGTTGTGTATGCTTTGACCGGCTGCTCTCGTTCATCCGCACAGAGTCGCGGCACGGAATCGGACCGGCAAATCGAACTCGTTGTCTTCACTAACGACTTTGCACAGGTTCAGGAGAAGCGGGGTGTCACCCTCAAAGAGGGCCTTCAGAGGATCGACCTCGTCGAGATCAGTCCTGAGATCGACCCCCAGTCCACCGTGTTCTCGTGGCCGAACGCCAAACAGGTCGAAGTCGTCTCCAGCACCTATGAGCTGGGGGCACCAGAGTCTTCTTCGCTCCTTCAGCGATTCGTTGGCAAGAAGGTCGAACTCGTGTATCGCGGAGAGAACGGCAGAGAGGGCGAACGGCAAGAAGGCGTTCTCCAAACCGCTGAACGAGGCAACCTTGTCGTAAAAGTGGGCGATCGGCTCGTCGTGAATCCCACCGCAACCCTCGAGCTTCCGGCCGACTCCGGAGTCGCGACGATGCCTCAGCTTTCGCTGCAGGTCAAGAGTGATGCGCCCCAGAACACGCAGCTCGATTTCAGCTATTTGACCCGTGGCCTATCCTGGTCCGCGGACTACACGCTGACTCTCGCGCCTGAGTCCGATAGGATCGACCTAGAGTGTTGGGCAACGGTGTCCAACACCACCGGCACCGAGTTCACCGATGCGAAGATCCGTTTCGTTGCCGGCTCGCCGAATCGTGCGGTCCGCCCAGCACTAGACCCGCGGGAGAGGATGTCCAAGGGTGCGGTCGGCACAATGGAGTGGTCGCCGGCGGATGGGGCGGGGTTCTCGCCCCCCGTGACCATGGGTGAAATGTACGCGTACCCTTACGAGGCGACCGCAACGATCCGCCCCGACCAAATGAACCGCGCGAGGATGTTTTCGGCGAACGGGGTTTCGATCGAGCGCGACTACTCGATTCGGCTGAGTGATCTCACCACGCCATGGTACGCCGTCAATCCCGCCAAGCGGTTTCCGGCAACCCTCACGCTCAATTTCAAGAACTCGGAAGCCGTCGGGCTCGGGAGTCCGCTCCCTGCCGGGACGCTTCGGATCTACGAGTCCACACCCAAAGCCAGCCCGTCTTTCATCGGGGCTTCCCAGATTGTCGACACGCCCAGGGACGGCTCTATTCACGCCACCCTCTCGAACGTCTTCGACCTCTCGGCCCAAGCGCGCATCGTGGAAACGAAGCGGATCGCCAAGGATCGATCCGCTCGAACCATCGAGATCATTGTCACGAACGCCAAGCGAGTCCCGGCCACCACCCGGGTCGTTCATTCCGCGTACGCGGGTTGGACACTGGAGCAAGAAAGTGATTCCAGCACGGCCATTGACGCCCAAACCCGCGAATGGCGCGTCATCGTGCCCGCGGGGTCGTCGAAAACGATCCGCTTCACGGCCGTCATCCGCGGTTGAGTGAGTTTTTCCTCAAGGTCAGTCCATTTCACGACCCAAGTCACCTAAGTCAGGCTAATATGAGAATATGTCCGGGCAAGATGTTTCTCGTCGAGATTTTCTGAAGTCCTCTGCCGTCGTCGCTGCCGGTGCCGCCTTCCCGATGGGCGTGTTCGCCGCGTCCCAGGAGAAGCCGCTCAAGATCGGACTGATCGGTTGTGGCGGTCGGGGAGCGGGGGCGGCGACCGACGCCTGCGCCGCCGATTCGAAAGTCGTGCTCCACGCGATGGGAGACATGTTCGAAGATCGGCTCAGCGGCACCCGCAACTACCTCAAAGATGCCTTGAAGGGCCAATACCAGGTCACGGATGATCGTTGTTGGACCGGGTTTGACGCCTACAAGAACGTCATCGCTTCCGGCGTCGACGTCATCATCCTGACGACGCCGCCGGGCTTCCGTCCCGCTCACTTCGCCGCGGCGATCGATGCCGGCAAGCATGTCTTCACGGAGAAGCCGGTCGCCGTCGATGGGCCAGGAGTGCGCGCCGTCATCGCCGCTGCCGATCAAGCGAAGCAGAAGAACCTCTCGGTCGTCGCGGGGACCCAACGCCGACACGACGTGGCCTACCGCGAGGCGATGAACCGCATCCATGACGGCGCCATCGGGGACGTCGTCGCTTCCTACGCGTATTGGAACCAGGGTGGCCTGTGGATGAACACCCGGAAGCCGGAGTGGTCGGACATGGAGTGGCAGCTGCGCAACTGGCTCTACTTCACGTGGCTCTCGGGGGACCACATCTGTGAGCAGCACATCCACAACATCGACGTCTGCTTGTGGGCCAAGCAAGCGCTTCCGGTGAAGGCCCTCAGTCTCGCCGGCCGTCAAGTGAGGACCGATCCCGCCTACGGCCATATCTTCGACCATTTCGCCACCGAATACGAGTTTGCGGACGGCACCAAGATGATCTCCATGTGCCGCCAGATCGACGGAACGGCCAGCCGCGTTTCCGAACACATCATCGGAAGCAAGGGCTCGTCGAACGCGAACACCTCCATCAAGGGCGATAAAGCCTGGCGGTTCGAGGGCGACCGTCCCAACCCTTACGTCGAAGAGCATCGGCACCTGTACGAGGCGATCCGATCGGGCAAGCCGATCAACGAGGGACGCCAGGTTGCCGAAAGCACGCTTGTCGCGATCATGGGACGCATGTCCGCATACTGCGGTCAGGAAGTCACCTGGGAACAGGCGCTCAATTCGCAGGAGAACCTTGGTCCCGCCAAGTACGAACTCGGCTCCATCCCGGTCCCCCCGGTCGCGGTGCCGGGTACGACGAAGTTCTCGTAAGAGACACGAGGGTCCGGTTGGCAAGCCCGCCGGACCCTCGTTGTTACCGGTAATCCTGCCGGAATCGAGGCGCGAACGTCATAAATCCCTACTCCCCGGCATCCGTGGAGTATGAGCCGCTTTCGTGTGCTTTTCGGCTTCTTCGTTGCCTTCTGTGCGGCATTTGCCTCGGCACAGCCCTCGTTCGAGTTCCGTGTGACCCAAGACTGGACTTCCGGGTTCCAGGCCGAGATCACGATCCGCAATGGGGGTACGACCCCGATCCAGGACTGGACGCTCGAATTCGACTACACCCGCGCGATAACGTCGGTCTGGAATGGAACCCTCGTCAGCGTCGTGGGCAACCGCTACCGGATCCGCAACGCGGGCTGGAACGCCACGATCGCACCAGGCGCAGCGGCGACGATCGGATTCGTCGCGAGCCCGGGCGGAGCCCCATCCGGCCCGACCCACTACAGTCTCACGCAGGGGTCGGGCGGAGGAGGAGGCGGAAACGGTGAGGGAAGCGGGGTTCCGGGGACACCCTCCCTCGCTGTCAGCGCGACGGCTCAGGGCGTTATCGCGACGTGGAACCTCTGGTACGGGAACAACGCGACCCGCTGGCAGCTCTTCGAAAGCGGATCGCTCCTCGCGGAAGGAGCCTTGACGCCCAACGCGCCCCATCCCCAGTCGGCTTCGTTCACCCTGCCTCCCCGGGAGTACGCCGCACATGCCTATCACGTCATCCTCACGAATTCGTTCGGATCGACTTCGTCGGGGACGGTTGCCTACACGTTCGGCGGCGCGAGCCCGATCGTGCTCGATGGGCTCGACGGCGCTGCCCAAGCCACACAAGTCACCGTCGGCATTGCTTCGACGACGAGCCTCAGCATCCGCGAACTCGGGACGGCGGACCTTGCGCTTCGCGTTACGTCGAACAACTCCGTCATCGCGACCGGCCTCGTGAACGGCGCGAAGCTCACGGTCAGAGGGCTCAAGCCGGGCCGCGCAAGTCTTCGGATCGAGAACACCGCGACCGGCAGCGTTCGCTACCTGGGCGTGCGCGTGCGGACTGACAAAGGGGCGCTGCCCGCTCTCCCCGGCCTCGCCTTTGGCTCCGTCAGCGAGGACACACCCGGTGATCTCGCGCTTTGGCGCGATTTTGCGGATCCCGCACGGGCCAAGCGCGTCGACGTCCGCTACATCTACCTGAACGGCGGTCCCTTCACAGGATGGCGAACGTGGAACCCGATGGACGGCTTTAGGGTCAAGTCGTTCATCCGCGAGAGTCAGAAGCTTGGGATCGTGCCGTACTTCGTTTGGTACAACATTCCGGACGGAGGAGAGAGCTACTGGATCGATCGTCAGCACATCTCGGACGTTGCGTACATGCGGGCCTACTTCCGCGATCTTCGTTTCACGCTCGAACTTATCCGAAATCTGGCTGCGGACGAACCGGTCGGCCTCGTCCTTGAGCCGGACTTTCTCGGATACATGATGCAGATGTCGGGCCTTCGCCCAGGTCAAATCCCGGCGATGACCCAGGCCGCCTATGCCGAAGGCGTGCTTGATCCTGCCACCGACCCGATCTTCTCAGACAGTGTCACCGGGCTTGTTCAGGCGATCAACTACACGATCCGAAAGTACGCACCAAACGCCCGGTTTGGATGGCAGTTCAACTTGTGGGCATCGCCCGGGATCACCGTCGGGATTCCTGCAAAGGGCCTGATGCGTCTCACCGACACGCTCGGCATCGCAGCGGGCCGGACGGCGATCGCGAACGAGACCCGCGAGATCGCCAACTACTACATGGAGGCCGGTGTCACCACCCACGGCGCCCACTTCGTGAGTGTCGACAAGTACGGTCTCGACGCCGGAGCCGAACCCGGAGCGGCGACCAATCCAGCCTCCTCGACCTGGTTTTGGCACCTCGATCACTGGAACAATTACCTGCTCTTCGCGAAGACCCTCCGAACCATGACGAACCTCCCTGTCGTCTTGTGGCAAATCCCGGTGGGGCGCATCAACGCGACCCGAACCGTCAACCCGGCGACGGGGTTCCCGTTTCCCGACCTGCCCAACACGACGACACGGTTCGAGGATTCCGCGACGTCCTTCTTCCTCGGCGATCAGTTCACAGCGACGGGTGCGCGGAAGGCATGGTTCTCGACGAACCAGGGCGGCGATCCAGGCCTTACGGTCAACGGTGACGTCACTCAATGGCGGCACCACCTTCGCGAAACCTCCGCTTCAGGGGTGTCGATGATCCTATGGGGCGCAGGCGTCGGCGACAGCACCGACGGCGTCGGCTCACCTCCTACAGACGACGGCTGGTGGATTCACAAGGTGATGAGCGCACCCCGGTGGTAAGTCCTCCAACCAATCGAAATGAGCGCAACGCACGGGAGTGCCGGGGGATCCTGAACACAAAGCCCTTACAATAGGAGGCGATGAGATCCTGGATTTCTGCCTTGGCACTTGCAGCCGCCCTTCCCGGCGTGGCCCAAGTCGAGATGTCCTCACGTCGTTGCGTGGCCCAGTACCAGTACCTCTACGGGGGAGGTCCGGACACGTACTCCGGAGGCGCGAACAACGAGCGAACGAGCAACGTCACCAGCGACAGCGTCAGCGCGCAGCTTGATGAAAGCGGTAGCGGCAACTACCTTCAGTGGACTTGGAGTGCGGCGGTCCAGGCCAACATCCAGTCGAACTTCACGATCGAGGGGTCGTGGATGGAAGCCACCGGCGTCGACGGCAGTTCTTCGACGGTGGCGGGCGGAGCCGGGGGAGGGGACATCGGGCTCGCCCAGTTGTTCACGAACAGTCCAGGCAACCTTCAGGAGTTCCTGTTCCTCGTCTCGATTCCCCAGGACTACTCACTGTTTGGCCTCGTCTCCCACAATGTCCCGAGCGGAGCAAACCCAGCTGCGGTCTCGTTGGACTTCTGGAACGGCTTCTCATGGGCCACGGTCTACAGCTCGGCGAGCGTCAACGGACAGCAGGGGCTGTTCGGCAACTCGGGCACCTTGGGACCTGGCCTCTATCGACTATCGAGCTACCTGAACTGCGGGGCGACGGTTGGCCCGCCGGGGATGCTGGCGTTCAACTACACGTTGAACTCGAACTTCCAGTTCGACGTCGCCCCGGTCGGGCGTGCCATCGAAGGAGTCGTTCAACTTCAGCAGTGGCTCGGTCCGATCGCAGGAGAGGTGATCTCGTACGTGCTTGAGCCTGTCGCGAACGGTCCAAGTGAAAGTGCCTCGGTGGCGCTGGACAGCGTGGGAAGATTTCGTATCGCGGTGAGACCGTCGATGAAGCCGGGTACCTACACCCTCTGGATGAAGGGCCGCAAGTGGCAGGGAAGGGTTACGACGGTCTTCGTACCGCCCAGCGGGGTCGGTCAAGCGGGAGCGCTTCTGCTCAGGGCCGGAGACAGCGATGGCAACAACGTCGTCGATTCCGATGATTACGACATCCTGATTCAGAGTTTCGGCGAGGCTCCGGGTAACCCGGGCTACGACGAGCGAGCCGATCTCGACGGGGTCAACGGCGTGGACACGGACGATTTCGACATCCTCGTCCAGCACTTCGGCGAGCAGGGGGACGAGTACTAACAAGCCTTAGTCCCCGCCACCACAGCCACTCCCACAGCCCGATCCGCCGTCGATGTCGCCGGCAGAGTCGTGGTCATCGTGCCGGTTGCCACAGCCGGATGAGAACGTCCCGCATCCCGATCCACCCATGCCTTGCCGGCTATGCGCCGCCCGCGACAGAAATGTCACGATGCCGACCATTGCCAATACAAACAGGGCAATCAGCCCAACCGTCCAGAGCAACCGCGAATCGCTTGCGCCGGGTGCGGCGAGTCCGATGCACCCTCCCACGAAGGCGATCGTTGCAATGGCGCCGGCAACCATGGTCGCGGTCCGGCGCAAGCTTGCCTTCGGAATCACCCAGTTGCGCTGCGTGCTCAGCCGCTCGTACCGTTCGGCGAAGCGAACCTCGGAGGAAGGCCAGATATCGGCCGGCGGTTCTGCGCCGAACAGTCGGGCGTAGCTTGCGCGGGTCCGCTCGTACCAGTCCTCGAATTTCTCATCCTCGGCCCGTCCGCCCTCGGTCGGGTTGTGATGAAGCGGGCGAGGGAGGACTTCGCCGCAAAGGCGCGACCAATACGATTGGGTGTACGTGAGGTGGAGGTGCCAAGCCTGGTCGACTTGATCGGAGGGTGTCACCGGGTGACCGGCCTCCATGGCGAGGAAGACGAAGCGGCGGTATTCCGCCACGACGCCCTCCGCATACTTGACCGACCAACGGTTCTCGCGAGCCAGACGTCGCGTGAACGTGAGGCCGACAGGGCCCGCATCGATCTCGAAACGACGAATCCGATCCCAAAGCTCTGCTTGCCGAGCATCCATCTTCGAATCTCCTTGTCGAGGTCGTTCATTGGAGGCTACGACGAGCAGGACCTCGCGGATGCGACCTTACCCAAGCCTTAACCGAAGACGGATCGCGCGAACCGGCAGGTGCCGATGTCACAATCCCGGCTATGTCCAATGACATCCGGCGTATCGTCGCGACCGACTGTGGCTCCACGACCACGAAGGCGATCCTCATCGAGCAGAACGACCAAGGGCAGTACCGCCTGGTCGCTCGCGGTGAAGCCCCGACCACGGTCGAGCGTCCGTTCGAGGACGTGACGGTCGGCGTCCTCAACGCCATCACCGAACTCGAGGAGATCACGGAAGAGCATGTGCCGGACGGCTATTCGACCGGACGTCGTCAGCTGTTGAAGGATGGTCGGGTGTGGCGGCTCCGAAAAGAGGGCGCGATCGAGGGGCAACGTACCAACTCTGAGGAAGCTTCCGATCTCTATGTCTCAACCTCTTCCGCGGGCGGCGGCCTTCAGATGATGGTCGCCGGAGTCGTGAAGTCGATGTCGGCCGAGTCCGCCGAGCGCGCCGCTCTCGGCGCGGGTGCGATCCTCATGGACACGCTCGCAGTGGACGATGGTCGCAAGGAGTACCAAAAGGTCGAGCGGTTGCGGCAACTGCGTCCGGACATCATCCTCATGTCGGGCGGCACCGATGGCGGTACCAAGACCCATCTTGTGGACATGGCCGAGGTGATCCGCCGCGCGGACCCGAAACCTCGCTTCGGGGATATGAAGCTTCCCGTGATCTTCGCAGGCAATCGGGAAGCCAAGGACGATGTTCGTGAGGTGCTGGGGCGCGCGATCGAACTCAAGGTGGTGGACAACATCCGGCCGAGCCTCGACCGGGAAAACCTCGACCCTGCCCGCGACGAAATCCATGAGCTCTTTCTCGAGCACGTGATGCAGCAGGCACCCGGCTACTCGAAGCTCCTCGAATGGACCAGCGAAGAGGTGATGGCAACCCCGAACGCCGTCGGCAAGCTCATGAAGTCTTACGCCGACCAGGAGGGAATCAACATCCTCGGCGTTGACATCGGCGGCGCGACCACCGACGTCTTTTCGGTCTTCGGCGGAACCTATAACCGAACGGTTTCGGCCAACCTCGGCATGAGCTACTCGATCTGTAACGTGCTCAAAGAGGCGGGTATCGAGAACATCGCTCGGTGGCTACCGCTCGATATCGACCCCTACGAGGTGCGCAATCGACTCCGCAACAAGATGATCCGACCCACCACGATCCCCCACTCCTACGAAGATCTGTTGGTCGAACATGCGGTCAGCCGCGAGGCGCTCCGCCTTGCCTTCGACCACCACAAATCCCTGGCGCGGAGTCTCAAAGGTTCCCAGCAACAGCGCGACATCGGACAGATCTTCGATCAGACGACGTCGGGCGAAACCTTGGTCAAGATGATGGACCTCGACATGATCATCGGTTCGGGTGGCGTCCTGTCGCATGCCCCCGTCCGGGCCCAATCGGCGCTGATGATGATGGACGCCTACCAGCCCGAGGGGATCACGATGCTCACGGTCGACTCGATCTTCATGATGCCGCACCTCGGCGTCCTGAGCGAGCACTTCTATGAGGCCGCCCGACAGGTTTTCGAGTTTGACTGCATCGTGAAGTGCGGTCACTGCATCGCTCCCGTGGGCGCGGTCAAGGAGGGCGAACCGGTGGTGACCGTCAAAGGGCCAGGCGTGAACCTCACCGTCAACGGCGGCGAGATCAAGATCATCCCGCTTGGACGTCGCGAAACGATGGACGTGACGATCGAGCCGAACAAGAACTTCGATGTGGGGTTCGGAAAGGGTAAGTCGGGCTCGATCACGCTCGAAGGGGGAACCGTCGGCATCATCATCGACGCCCGTGGTCGCCCGTTCGTCCTCCCGACCGACAACGCGACGCGGATCAAGAAGCTCCGCGAGTGGTTAGCCGCGTTTGGGCTCCCGCTGCCGGCCTAAGCCCGAAAGGTCGAGGATCAATGCTCGCCCCGGCGGATCACTCCAGGCCCGCCACCTGTCCGCCGTGCTGCGCCAGAATGTCGGCATGGCGAACGTCGAGCTGTTGCTGAAGGCTTGGGACATGGCGCACTGGGAGTTCGGCGAAGCGCTGGAGGGGTTGGAGGACGCCGACCTTTGGCGCCGCCCCGCGCCCGCTCTGCTCAGCGTGGGTGAGCTGATCGGGCACATGGCGTATTGCGAGGCCACACGCTTCACCGGCCCGGCCGTCTCCGACGACCCACGAGGCCCGCTCGTCGATCAGGTGTTCTCATACTACGAGTCGCAGGTCGCGAACCGGGTCGTGCTGCCGATCGGAGTCGCCCAAGCCGCCGCCGACCTCGAGCGCATCCACGAGTCCGCCGTCGCAAAGGTCCGCGACCTCGCCCCCGATAGCGAGGCCCTCCCCCCACCCGGAATCCAAGGCATGTGGGAGGGTTCCAACTGGGGCGACCTGCTCAACTACATGGTCTTCCATGTCGCCTACCACACCGGCCAGGCCTATTCCGCCCGCCACCTCATCGGCCACCGCACGAAGGACAATTGAGCCTGTGAGACAGTGCCTGCAGGCCCTCTCCACAGGGCGTTGAACGGTTCGTCTCGTTGATCTTCGAAAGGCGGTGAGCAAGCCGCCGAATGCCACGGAGCGTGTGGGCAGACTCTTCGAACAATAGCCAGAAATTCTCGCTAATCGTCAGAATCGTCAAAAGACACGGCGAATCCTTGTCAAAGCTAATGGTATGCAACGCCGAGCTTTCACCTTGATTGAACTGCTAGTCGTGATCGCGATTATCGCGATCCTCGCTGCGATCCTGTTCCCGGTCTTCGCCCAGGCTAAGATGTCAGGCAAGAAGACGGCGAGCATCAGCAACATGCGTCAGGTCGGCATGGCCGGTCAGCTGTACCTTCAGGACAACGACGATGTGATCCCGCCTCTGTACTACTACGACGCGAACAACCTCTCGCAACCGACGACCCAGGGCTTCTATTACTGGCCCGTCCTGTTCCTCAACTACACGAAGAGCCGAGAGGTGTTTCTCTGTCCGAATGACCGAGACAGCGATCCGGTCCTCGCCGACTCCCAAGGGCGAGGCCGATTCGACCCGAACAACTCTCTCGCCCTGTACATCCTCGGGGCCAACCCAAGCTATGGGTTCAACTACCGCTACCTGAACACCCGGATCGACACGCCCGACCCGAACGGAACCAATCCCACTCCGTTCTACTATGTCGGCCGGAGCGCGACGGAGATGCAGTCCCCCGCCGACACCGTGCTCCACGGCGAAGCGACGATGAAGGACCGAGCGCGCCCCGGCGGCGGTACCATCACGACGACGATCGGCTATGCGCGGATCGAGCCGCCGAGCCGCTGGACAGGAACCCGGCCCGACGCCCGCGCTACCGGTCAGCTTTGGCCCCGATTCCACAAAAATCTCGTCAACATCGTGTGGCTTGATGGCCATACGAAGGCGACTCCGATCGACCGACTGGTCGGCGACCCCGCGAATCTCGATCAGATGTGGAACGGCCAGGGACGCTGATCTCCTCCTCCTCCTCCTTCGGACCCGGCGCGGAGCCCTCCGCGCCGGGTCCCGTCGTGTCAGACCGAGCTGCGACGGCGAATGTGAACGCCGATCCTCTCGCGTTCCGGCGTGAGATCGAGGAGGAAGGTGTCGTCGTAGCGTTCGATCTCGATGGTCGCAGGAATGCCGATCGGCGACCCGCCCTCGAGTGCCATCGCGAACAGCCGGGACGCGGCCTCTTCCACCAATTCGAGCACCAGGGTTTCGTGATCGAGGGGTGACGGGTCGCTTTCGAGGTCTGCAAGGCCGATGCTGGACATGCCCAGGGTCTTGGCTCGACCGCCGACATCATCCGAAACCCAAATCGTGCGGGCATGCGCGTCGAATCGCTCCCAATTCGGTTGGGTGGCGAGCGCATCCCGGAATGCTTCTGCGGTCCACAGCTTCTCTTGGACGGGATCGAACACGACCTGCCCGTCGGCAAGGGCCGAAACCGCTTCGGCCATGTGGGGCAAGAACTGCAGGTGCCGCAGATCTTTCAGCGGGACTTCGGACACGTAACGGACTTTGACCATGCCATGAGACGCCGCGAGCCCCGCCAAAACCTCCGGAGTCACCGTGACCTCGGTATCGAACAGATCGGGTCGAAAGATGTGTGGGTTCTTCGACCGGATCGCCATCGCCAGATGGAGGCGAATGTCGCTGAAGAGCAGGCCCTCGCGGGCGCCGATCGGAGGTTTGCCAAGGCGGTGGAGCGGGTTTTCGGCGACCATGCGCGTCATCAACTCGTCCTGTTTGGGCAACTTTGTCCCCGGCACGTAAACCCAGTACTCCGCGCGTGCAAAGAACTTGGGGCGTCGCGATCGTCGACCCCAGAGAAGCACGCCGAGGGTCGCCAATGCAAGGACGACGAGAACGAGGTAACCCACGTTAGGGTCCACGCCCCTGAAGCCAGCCCTGGGCCGCAACGAGCTCCGGCCCTTCCAGCATGCTCCAGCACGATGGGCAGAGACCGGCCTCATTCACCCGGGGCCCGCAACAAAGGAGACAGGAATCAAGCCGTCGCGCTTTCGCCACCACCTCCCGCCGTGACAGCGCCCAGCCAAGCTGGTCGCGGGGCATCGCCTCGGCATTCCACCGTTCCATGTGACGATTGTACGGCCTTGAAGCTAGACTCGGGGCATGCGCCTCCTGATGATCCTCCTCGGAATGATCGTTGCCGTTGGCTTGAATGCTCAACCCAAGGGCCACCAGACCGCGATTTTGGCTGCCCTCAACCCAGCCCTGAGGAAGATGAGCGCCGTCGACTTGAAGCTGAAGGCGCTCGAGATTCGCATCCAGGGGGACTGGGCATTTGCGGTCGTTGAGCCGACCGCGGTCGATGGACGCGCTGCGGACGGCGTCGGAATCGGGCTCCTACAACGCGTGAAAGGGAAGTGGCTTGTGCGTGAGGCCGAGATCGGAAGCGATGGGCTCACCGACTCCGTGAAGGCGTGGCGCAAGAAGCACCCCAGGGCCCCCGCGACTGTGTTCAAGACCAAGCCAGGGCTAGTTCCGTAGACCAGGCGTCCACTATAATGAGGAAAAGGAGCTTGCTATGAGCCAGGACACTTTTCCCATCCGCAAAGTCGATCACGTTCGCTTCCATGTCGGCAACGCGAAGCAGTCGGCCTACTTCTACCAGCACGTTTTCGGCTTCGACATCACGGGCTTCGCCGGCCTCGAGACGGGTCAGCGCGACGAAGTCGACTACCTTCTCGAGCAGAACGACCTGAAGTTCGTCTTCACCGCACCGATTCGTCCTGGTCACCCGATGTCCGAGCGCATCGCCTACCACGGCGACTACGTCCAAGACATCGCCTTCGAAGTCGACGACGTCGACTGGGCCTATGAGACCGCGGTGGCACGCGGGGCCGGAGCGGCCCGTGAGCCCTTCACCCTCGAAGACGCGAACGGTACCGTCCGACTCGCCAGCGTCCACACCTACGGCGACACGCTCCATACGTTCGTGAATCGCGACCACTATCGGGGGCACTTCATGCCGGGGTTCGCGGCGAGAAACGAGCCGGGTGACCCGATCGGCCTGATCGAGGTCGATCACTGTGTCGGCAACGTCGAACTCGGCAAGATGAACGTCTGGGTGAAGTGGTACGAGCAGGTTCTGAGCTTCACACAGCTCATCAGCTTTGACGACAAGGACATTTCGACCGAGTACACGGCCCTGATGTCCAAGGTCATGTCGAACGGTAACCAGCGAGTCAAATTCCCGATCAACGAGCCTGCGGAAGGGAAGAAGAAGTCCCAGATCGACGAGTATCTGGAGTTCTTCGGCGGGGCCGGCGTCCAGCATGTCGCGCTCCGGACGACCGACATCTGCACGGTCGTCGCGCGGCTCCGTGCTCGGGGAATGCAGTTCCTCCACGTGCCGAAGAACTACTATGAGGAGCTCCCAAATCGGGTCGGACAGATCGATGAGGACATCAAGGAACTCGCCGATCTCGGAATCCTCGTGGACCGCGACGAGGACGGCTACCTCCTCCAGATCTTCACGAAGCCGATCGCCGACCGGCCGACGCTCTTCTACGAGATCATCGAACGCAAAGGGGCCAAGAGCTTCGGCAAAGGCAACTTCAAGGCGCTGTTTGAGGCGATCGAGCGCGAACAGGCGCTCCGCGGCACACTCTGATCCGGAGCAGTAGCAACGCGACGACACCCTCCCGTATACGGGAGGGTGTCGTCGCGTTGGGAATCGGCATCGGCGCATCCATAGCCGGAACCGGCACAGGCGCTAGGCCGTAATCCAAGCATGATCACCCCCGTTGCCCTCCTCGTCGCGTTCCAAGGCCGACCTGAACCCGACTGGCTTCCGGTCCTCGACGCGCCGAGGAATCTCACGCACGTGCTCCAGCTCCCCGCCCCGCAACACCCGGGATCCAAACTGGAGATTCGGGGCACCGTCTTGAAGCGAGACGGAAAGTCCGCCGCCGCCGGCATTGTCCTCTACTTTCATCACACCGACGCCAGGGGGGTCTACCCGGGACGCTCTGCCGCGAACCCGAACGACTGGACGCACTGGCACGGCACGTTGCGAGGCTGGCTCAAAACGGATGCTCAGGGGCGATACCTGCTGCGGACGACCCGGCCCGCTCCTTATCCCGGCGGAGCCGAGCCGGCCCATATTCACGTTTACGGCGTGGCGTCCGGATCTCGCCAGGGGTTCATGTTCAACGACATTCTGTTTGACGGCGACCGGCTGATCAACGACGAATACTGGGCGCGAGTGCGACGATTTGGAACGAAGCCGTATCCCGGAATCAAGCTGACCAAGCGAGCCGATGGGACACTTGTCGGGCAGTGGGACTTCGTTCTTCCCACGGACGCTCGCTGAGACCGCCAGATCCTGACGGGGCGATCGGCCCGCAGCGGCCGATGTGTCATAACCAGTTGAGTCTGCCGAGAAGGAGGTTCGACACCGTGCATACGCTCCTCGCCCTCATCGCTCTTGCTACAATCCAGCCTAGCAAAAACGCTTCCAAGCCGGTCCAAGTCTACATATTGGCCGGACAGTCGAACATGGAGGGCCACGGGCTCTCGCGGAGGAACCCCGAACGTAATGAGGGCAAGGGAACGCTCGAGGCCCTCGCCAAGGACCCCGCGACCCGAGGCAAGTACGGACGGTTCCTCCTTCCGAACGGCAAGTGGGCGTCCCGGGACGACGTATGGATCCACTATCTGGACCGAAAAGGCAAGCTGACGGTCGGCTTTGGTGCCGGCGAGGATCGCTTTGGCCCTGAGCTTGGATTCGGCGAGGTCATAGGCGAGGCCTCGGATGCGCCTGTGCTCTTGATCAAGCTCGCGTGGGGCGGCAAGAGCCTCGCCGTCGACTTCCGTCCCCCCAGTTCAGGGGGTAAGGTCGGACCCTACTACGAAGAGCTCGTTCGCCGCACGAAGGACGTCCTCGCCCACCTGTCGCGCGAGTTTCCCGAGTTCGGTGCGCGCGGCGCAACGATCAAGGGCTTCAGTTGGCATCAGGGCTGGAACGACCGCGTCGACAAAGCCCACACAGCCGAGTACGAGAAGAATCTCGCCAACTTCATCCGTGACGTCCGCCGCGATCTGGGTGTGAGGATGCCGTTCGTGGTCGCCGAAACCGGGATGGGTGGCCTGGCTGAAACGGATGCGACGGCACTAGCCCTCATGCGCGCCCAGGCGGCCGTAGCCGACTACAAAGAGTTCAAGGGCAATGTCGGCTTCGTTTCGACGCGAGGGTTCTGGCGAGACAAGTCGATTTCACCTGCCGACGAGATCTATCACTGGAACTTGAATGCAGAAACCTACTACCTGATCGGTGAGGCGATGGGCCAGGCCATGAAGATGCTTCGACCCGCCCCAAAAGGCGGGGGCGCAGACAAGCGCGTGGCGACTCAGGCTTCCTCACGCTCCGGCGAAGCGGTCAAGTGACCGCCGCGTACGGTGGCCCCGACAACGATGCCCGCGCTGATCAGGACGAAGTTCTTCACGATGTACTGGCCTTCGAGGGTCGGTCCGAACGGGGCCTGAGTGAACGTCGACTCAGGGCTCAGGAGGAGCGGAGCGAGGGTTCCGGGCATTTGCAGGAAGAGCAGCAGAAGCGTGAATCGAAGCCAACGACCCGTCATGAGGCCGAGCCCGATCAGGCATTCCCACGCGGCTAGAAGGGGCAGGCTTACGTTCGGGGTCACGAACCCGCCCGTGAGCTCCGAGATCGTCCCCGTTGCGAGCTCTGCGGCTGGACTGAGTCCGGGAACGAACTTGATTGCACCGAACCAGAGAAACACCAGCCCCAAGCTGAGTCGGAGCAGGGCGACACCGTGGGAAGCCATCCATCGGACCAGCATCCGGTCGATCTTCTCGACCCAAGAAGCGACGCGCGCCATTCAAGAAGTTCTACGGGCGCTCCACCCTCGGATACGGCACAAGGGCATGGCATCCCACCACCGGACGAAGCAGGCTACTGCTTCGGGACCACGATGAGCGGGGTGCGGCCGAAGCGGTAGAAGTAGCGCCACGCCTCCAGGGCTTCCGGCGCTCCGCGTCCTTCCAGGTTCGCCTTGTCCCACTTGCCCGCCTCGATGGCCGACTTGTTCGCTTCGGTCGCTTGGCCGTTCTTTGCGTAGGCGGCGCTCAAGGCGTAGTGGGCACCGGCATACTCCGGACCGGCGGCGACGGCAGCTTTGCCCATCCGGAGCGCGTCGGCGGTCTTGCCCTCGATCAGATCGAGGATCGCGAGACCGGAAAGCGCCTCGAAGGACTCGGGGCGAGCGACGAGCGCGGCCTCGAAGAAGACGCGCGCCAGTTCACGCTGGTATTTCAGGTCTTCGCTACTCATCCCCTGCCGGAGCGACGTGAAGATCCGCTGGTTGCCCGCTTCGACATACATGTCGTAATTGACCGGTTCGGTAAGCACGGCACGCTCGAGGGCACGGCCGCTCCGCTCAAGATCGCCGGTCATGAAAGAGAGGGCGCTCAGGTAGTAGTTCACCTCGGTGCGCTGTCCCTCGTCCTTGGCGAGGTCGCTTGCGAGGCGACCGAGCGTCGACGTCGCGTTGCGTTTCAGCGCCAAGAACGCCTGAGTGGTTCGAACGCCCAGGTTCTCACCATCGCTCAGAAGCGCCTCGCGCTCGGCATCGCCCGATTCCGCGGTTTGACCGAGTTGGAGCAGGAGGATCGCTTTCAGAGCGTAGCCGTACCCGTCCACCATGTTGCCCTTCACGTACTGGTCCAACGTGCGGTAGGCGTCGGCTAGGCGTCCGGCGCGCATCTGAGCATAAAGGAGACGGTTGGCGATCGCGGGCTGGCGCGTGTCCTTGCGGAACTCGGGCGCAAGTCTCTCGATCGCGAGCGAGTACCGCTGGGCCTTGACCGCGAGGTCGGCGTAGGCAAGCAGATTGGCGCTTGTGGGCTGGCCGAACTTATCCAGGCTCGCGTCAAGCGAGCGCCGCCGGGCATCGACGGCCGATTTGACGGCCGCGGCGATCTGCTTCAGCGTCTCGGCGCGGTCGCTACCACGATTGTAGGTGGCGAAAGCGCGGAGGAGATTGATCGCGCCGAGCAGTTCGAGAGCGTCGAGGTTGTTCGGCTCCTTCGCAACGACGTCCTCGGCAAACTTCTGGGCGGCGTCGTAGACGCCCTTACCGAGATTGGCTCGAGCGAGGAGGATGCGGCCGGTGACCGAGTTGGGGTCGATCTTCAAGATGAGACGGCCGGCGAGAATCGCGTCATCCCACTTGCTCGTCGTAAGGGCCTCGTTGCCTTGGGTCAGATGGAAGTCGACACCCTTCGCCATGCCGTTGTCGACCACGACTTCGATGGTTTTCGAAGCGCTCTCGGCTTCGGACGTGTACGCCGAGAACTTGACTTTCAGCGGGCCGTCGTCGAGCGCGAGCGTGTCGAGGCGAAACGTGTACGGGGTGCTGTCGTCCTCATCGCGCAAGTTGTCGCCCACGTAGAACTCGACTTTGTTGACCACGTTGTCGGACTGCACGGTTACCCGAAACGTGCGCTCGCCAGAGATCTTGTCCCCGTCCTTGGCATCCACGTTGATCGTGATGCGCGCCAGCGCACTCGAAGCCAACAACCCGATCAGAAACAGCCCGCTCAACAGCCTCAACAACCCAGCCTTCATGGTTCCGCCATTATGACGCGTGCCGACTCCCAGGGGTTCACCCGAGTTCAAGGCTTGTCGCCGATCGTCGTCTTAAGCCAGGCGAGGACGATGTCGACCACATTGGGATTGAACGGAGCGCCTTTCCCCCATTGCCGGAAGCTGTCTTCCTGGGAGCTGGTCTTGAAGAACCCGTGGTCGGAATCCGGCACGACTTGAAACGTTGCCGTGCCCGGGCGCTCCTTGTTTACGATCGTGACGATGAGTTCATGGTCGCTGCGACCTGAAATGAACTCGTTCGCCCCCCAGAGCGTGAGGACTTTGGCGTCGGTCTTCGCCCAGGCCTCGGCCAGATTCTGATCTGCGAGTTCTTTGAAGAACGGGATGCCCACACCGGAGTAGGTCTTGCGGTCGGGAGAGACCGCCGCGACGGCACCGGCCAAGTCCGGGCGCTTTTTCGCGATCTCATCGGGGGTTAGACCCTCGCTGAAGAGATAGTGGTTGATCGCAGCCAGGCTCTTGAGTTCGGTGTCGACTTGGGCAAAGGAGGCTCCGGCCAGGAGAGACTGTCGGCGGGTGTTCTCGAGCATGTACTCCCCCCACGTTCTCGTGAGAGTGCCGCTCGCGATCACACCGGCGATCTTCTCCTCCTTGCCGACAAGCGGGCCGAAGCAGCCACCCATGCTGTGACCGAAAATGACGATCCGGTTCGGATCGACGAATGGCAGCGTCTTGGCCAGCCGGATCGCCTGGAGGTACGCATCGAGCTCGGTGAGGAAGGACAGCTCGGTGTAGATTGGGCCTTCGCTGTCTCCCTGTCCGGGCTTGTCGATGCGGATCGTGGCGTAGCCGGCCTTCGCGATCGGGCCCATGATGTTCCCGTACGCGACCCCGCCGAAGTCTCCATCGACGCTGTAGGCACCGATGCCGCCGATCAGAAAGACGGTCGGGTACTTGCCGGTCCCGGCCGGGTGGGTCCCGATCACGCGGATTCGCTTGCCTTTGCTCAGGACTTGGTCGTAGACGACCTCGAAGCCGTCGGGTTTCTGCTTGGGTCGCTCCACGAGGTTCGCCTTGGCCGTCTGCTTCTTCTCACCGCGCAAGAACTCGACCGAGAGCGGATCTCCGGCTTTGGCGTCGCGGATCGCAAGGCCAAGGGCTCCAGGGGTGGCGACCGGCTGGCCGGCGACCGAGGTCACGATGTCGCCCTCGGTCAGACCAAGCTTCGCTGCGGTGAGCTCGGGGAGCGCCCGGACGATCTTCACGCCCGGGCCGTGCTTCTTCGCCTCGTCTTGCGAAAGGGGCGCGAGTTGCGCGCCAAAGGCACCCTTGCGAGGGAGAGGTGCGCCGCGCTCGACATCGGCGCGGGCCAGGACCAAGGCGGACGAGATGAGGAAAGTCGCGAACAGAACAAAAACCCGCTTCATCGCCCCGGTTACGAAGACCGGGCGCGAATTGTTCCAGGGCCTAGCGAGGCTTCTTGGCGGAGTCCGCGAGATTCTGAAGCGCCTCGGCGGCGCGGGTCAACTCGTCGGCAAGATCGGAACCCAAGGCGACTTCGACCGTCGTGTTCGGGCTGATCTTGATGCGGGTGACGGCGTGGCCGAGCATGGCCGGAGAGGGACTGGCTTCATAGTGGGCAGGTGACTCCCGGACGAAGGGAGCGGCGCGCGGGGCACGCTGCTGAAGCCATTCCGCGATCATCTGCTCGTAGCGATCAAAGCGTCCACGGCGGATCTCTTGGACTTCCGTGGCGATGGCGTCGAGCTTGGAACCACGATCCTGCAGCATTCGCGCTCCGAGGAGCATGAGGAGGTGCTCATAGCCGTAGCGCGCGAATTTCGGGGAGCCGATCGGACGCGCGACGACCCCTTGGCCGATGTAGAACCGAAGCGTACGGACCGTGACTGGGCTCTGTTGGCCAAGCGCGAGAATCCTATTGACGGCGTCGAGCAACTCGTCGATCGAATAGGGAGCTCGAACCCGTTCCTCGACAAGCACCTGACTCAGACCTTCATCCTGGGCGGAAAGCATTCCGATGTTGGACGCAGTTGGCGGGCGAATCGTCGGTACTCGAACGAAAAAAGTGGCGGAGGGGGTGGGATTCGAACCCACGGAGGCTTGCACCTCACCGCATTTCGAGTGCGGCGCACTAGACCACTATGCGACCCCTCCAGCGAGAAGCCCATTATGACAGAGCGCAACAGACTGCGTCGGACTTCGGGTCCTGGTCGTCCTGACCGTAGGTGAGTTGGCAAGAGATCATTTCGACCGATGCGCTCGTCCGAACCGGTGAGGTGCTCCTCAAGGTGGGTTTGGGGGTGCTGCTCGGGGCCGCGATCGGATGGGAGCGAGAGCTTCACGGGCGGCCCGCCGGCGTGCGCACCCACATGCTGATCGTCATGGGCGTCGTGCTCATCTGCGAGGTGAGCCGGGCCTTCGCTCCTGACGACCCTGCGCGAATCGCCAGCCAAATCGTGACCGGTATCGGATTCCTCGGGGCTGGGACCATCCTGCGAACGGGACCGGAGGTGCGCGGCCTCACGAGCGCCGCATCCATTTGGGCGGTGGCAGCCATCGGCATGGCCGTCAGTGTCGGAGGGCCGTTCTATCTGGTCGCCCTCGCCGGGACGATTCTGAGCCTCCTCACCCTCAGTGTCGTCGACAACATCGAGCGGAAACTCGCTCCCGATTCGCATCCGCGGGAGCTCGAAGTCAAGTTGACCGACGGGCATGGGATCGTCGCCATCGTCCAGCGCATCGAGGCGGCCAACGGTTCGGTCCGAGGTGTCAAGGTGCTCTCCACCGACCCCCTCGTCGCCGTGCTGGAAACGCGGGGGCCGCGTGAGCTCTTGCTCCACGCCGTCCTGGACGTGCCCGGGGTCCAAGCGGCCCGCTGGATCGAATGACGCACAATAGCGGCGTGCGCGCCGCCTTCACAACCCTGGGCTGCAAAGTCAATCAATACGAAACCCAGCGGATCCTCGAGACGTTCGAGGAGGCGGGATTCGCGGTCGTGCCGTTCGATGCGGCCGCCGACGTCTACGTCATCAACACATGCTCGGTCACGAGCATCGCGGAGTCCAAGAGCCGCTATGCCGTGCGAAGAGCCCGACGGGCACAACCCGACGCGGTCGTCGTCGTCACGGGATGCGCCACCCAGATGGCGCTCAACCGCGAAGAACACATCCCCGATGCCGACGTGATGGTCCCAAACCCGGACAAGCTGGAAACCCTCACCGCGACCCTGCGTGCGCGCCCCGATCTGCGTCCCATCGCCGTCGTCGGGCCAAGGCCCCGGTCGACCGGCCGCACCCGGGCGACGCTCAAAGTCCAGGACGGGTGCTCCGTTTTCTGCAGCTACTGCTCGATCCCCTACACCCGCCCGAGGATGGAGTCGCGACCCGCGGAGGACGTCCTCGACGAAGCCGAACGACTCGTCGCCATGGGCTACCGGGAGATCGTCTTGACCGGCGTCTTGATCGGATCCTACGGCCCGCAGACCGGCAGCGGCGGTCCCGATTTCGAGACCTTGGTCGAGCAGATTGCCGATCGTTGCCCGGGAGCCCGGCTCAGAATCAGTTCGATCGAGATGCGCCAGGTGACCGACCGGCTGATCGGACTAATGGAGGATGGGCGGGTTGTTCCTCACCTCCACATACCGCTCCAGAGCGGGGACACCGACGTCTTGCGCGACATGAACCGCCCCTACACCCAGGCGGACTACCTCCGCCTCGTCGAGAGGCTCCATCGACGCGTCCCGGACTTCGTCCTGACGATGGACGTCATGGTCGGCTTCCCGACCGAAACGGCCGAGCGGTTCGAGTCGACCCTCCACGTCGTCCGCGAAACCCGCCCCCTGAAGGTCCATGCCTTTCGATTCAGTCCTCGCTTCGGTACTCCGGCCGACGCCTGGGGCGATCCGATCGAACCGACGGTCAAGCAGGCCCGTGCCGAAGCGCTGAACGCCCTTTCGGGGGAGGTCGGTGACGGCGTTCGCCGCCGCTTTCTTGGACGAACCTTGCGCGTGCTCGTGGAAGGCAAGGTCAGGCGCGACGGCCTCCTCGAGGGCTTGACCGACAACTATGTCGAGGCGCGCTTCGCGGGTTCGCCCCAGCTCGCCCGGTCCTATGCGAGTGTGCGTCTCGACGAAGCCCGCGAAGGCGCTTGCTACGGGGAGATCGCGATCGACCGCCCCGGCCTTCTCGTCCGGAAGAGCGGCAGCGCCTGAGGGAATCAGACCCTCGGTCGCGTAAGAGGCCACCTCGGTCACGTCAGACACGACATCCGCCGCCGCTGGAGCTCTTTACGCAACCGCTGGAGCTCTTTACGCAACCGCTGGAGCCTTTGACGCAACCGCTGGAGCCTTTGACGCAACCGCTGGAGCTCTTTACGCAACCGGTGGAGCTCTTTACGCAACCGGTGGAGCTCTTGACGTAACCGCTGGAGGCTTTGACGTGATGGATGGCGTCGATAACGAGGCACCTTGAAACCCCGACCGCAAGGAGCACGTCCTAGGAGCAATTGTAGGAGGTTTGACATGCCTGCCATCGCACCGAAGAACTACCGTGCTAAGATCGACGAGTTCGCGGCTCATTGGCCGCAGGTGAACACGGCCTTGGGCGCGCCCCTCGTGCTGACCGGAAACTACGGCGTCGCCATGCTCGGGACGGATCGGACCGCGCTCGCGGCCCAGATCACGACGATCGAGACCCAGATCAACGCGAACGAGGCCGCGATCTCGACGCGGGACACCCTGCGCGCCGCCCTCAAAGAGCGCATGCGGCAGTTCAACCAGCTCGTGCGCGGTGCATTTCCGAGGAGCCAATACGAGCGGATGCTGCCCAGGATCCCGGGGTTCACGGCCGCGCCCGGCATCTGGATGAAGGCGATGGCCGATATCAACAACATCTGGACGCAGATCAACGCGATATTCCCGATCCCGGTCGGCGCGCCCGTACCCCTGGTTCTGACCGGTTCCTACACGCTGGCCACGTTCACGACCGATCAAGCGGCCCTGAATGCGGCCTTCTCCTCGATTGAGAGCACGGAGAACAACGTGACGTCGGCGATCCGGCAGCGCGACGTACTCTGGAAAGCGATCTATCAACGGCTGCGCCAATACCGGCTCGCGGTTCAGGGTCGGTTCGCGACGGGGTCGGCGCTTCTGCTGTCCCTGCCGGCGCTCTCGCCCCCCGCCGGCCACACGCCCGACCCGGTGAACGCTTCCGCGGTCTGGGATGCGGTCACGGAAGAAGCCGTCGTGACCTATACCGCCTCGGCCGACCCCGATCTCGAATCGTACGAGCTGCGGGGCTCTTTCGGCGGGACGAAGTACAACACCGACACCGCCTCCGTGCTCGGCAACCACCTCCCCGGCGATCTGACGCCGTTCCGGACGGCGGACGGGCTGGTGGCGTCCGGGTCGAAGGTGTACTACAAGGTCTACGTGGTTCTGGACACGGGCAACGAGAAGGGCTCGAAGACGGTGAGCGTCACGCGTCCGTGAGGGGGGATGTGCCGCCTTCGCGCTGGTCAGAGCTTGTGACCGGGTCAGTTTCTCCGAGGCCGATCGAGGAGGAGGGTGGCGGCGAGCATGCCGCCCAGATCGAGGAGGACGTCCCAGGGCGTGCCGGTGCGGCCGGGCGTGAATGCCTGGCGGGTCTCGTCGAAGACCGCGTGGGCCAGCACGAAGAGCACGGCGAAGGCGACCACCCGGGCTCGGGGTGCCTTCGGCGCGAGCGCGACGGTGGCGCGGGCGGTGAGCCAGGCGAACGATCCGTAGAAGAGCACGTGCGCGCTCTTGCGCAACCCGATGACGATCCGCTCGACGGCTTCGGGAGACAGGAACCACCACCCGGAGAAGAACTCGACCATCGGCTCGGGTCCGCCCCTCCGCCCACTGAACCAGGCGACGAGGAGCCCGACCGCGACCGTCGCGAGGAGCATCCTCGCCGGCCTCCATGCGCTTCGATCGGCCTCGGCTGTGCGAAAGGCGGAAAGCCACAAGGGGCCGCCCGCGAGCGCGATCCCCGCGCCGACCGCAATCCAAGGCCAGGCGACCGACTGACCCGGGGCTGGGTCCTTCGAAACGAGCCAAACCAGCACGAAGAGGCACACGTACGCACCCGACCAGGAGAGGCGGCCTCCCCAGCAGAGTCCCGGCTGAAGGGGCAAGCCAAGAAGAACCAAGACGCCGAACAGGGGGAGCAGCCAGGGTGGCGTCGCCATCAGGATCGATGCGCCGAGGCCGTATGCGACGAGCAGAAGCCCGATCCCCGAAGGGATCGGGCCCCATCCGATCGTCTCGCGTCCGATTCGCAAGGTCAGATCTTCGGAAGACTGTAGGGCTTCCGGTATTCGCGTCGGTAGGCCTCGGTGTCGCGCCCGACCGTGCCGAGATCGTTCTTCGCCGAGTCCCACTTGACCGTTCGACCGGATTGCAGGGCGACGTTGGCGAGGTGGCACACGATCGTCGTCTGAGCGACGCTGGCGAAATCGGCGCGCGGCTTGCCCCGGCTGGCCACGCAGTCGAGGAAGTCCTTCCAGTGATCGCCGGCCGCGGGGGCTTCTTCCTTCGGGAGTTCCTTCCCGTCGGGATCGAGGAGAAGCCAGCCGCCACGCCAAACGCGGAGTGTGCGGCCGTCCGCGCCGACGAACTCTGTCCCGTGACCGGGCTTACCGGGGTGATCGCGCCCGATCGACCAGTGGAGCGCGAAATCGGGATCGGAGAATCGATAGATCGCCTCGGTGACATCGGGCGCATCCCGATCGTCGCCGGTGATGGCCCAGTTGCCGCCGACGGCGGTGCACTCCTCGGGCATTACGAGGTCCTGATCCTTACTCATGCCGAGGAGGGCGATGTCCATCATGTGGACGCCCCAGTCGGTCGACATGCCGCCTCCGTAGTTCATGAACCAGCGCCAATTGAAGTGAACGTGGTTGGGCTTGTAGGGCACCATCTTCGCCGGTCCGATCCAGGCGTCGTAGTCCAGTCCGGCCGGGGGCGTCGAGGGCTTCTGGACGCCGGCCTTGAATCCGTCTGTGATCCAGGCGCGGCAGAGTACGACTTTGCCGAGCTTTCCGGCCCGGATGTAGGCGATCGCGTCGGTGAACTCCTTCGTCGAGCGCTGCCAGGTACCGACCTGGACGACCCGCTTGTGTTTCTTCGCTGCCGCCGTCATCGCGAGCGCTTCGACGATGTTGTGGGAAACCGGCTTTTCGCAGTAGCTGTCCTTGCCCGCTTGGCATGCGTGGATGAAGTGGAGCGCATGCCAGTGGTCCGGAGAGCCGACGATGACGGCATCGATGTCCTTGCGCTCCAGCATCTTCCGATAGTCGCGATAGACTTCGGGCTTCTTGCCGTACTTGTCGGAGACCGTCTTGAAGTCGCCGGGAATGCGATTCTCGTCGACGTCACAAAGCGCGGCGATCTCGACCTCCGGATGATTCATGAAGGTGCGCATGTTCGACGAACCCATCCCACCGCATCCGATAAGACCGAAAACGATCTTGTCGTTGGCAGAGATGGTCCGCTTGGGGGCCAAGGCGGCCATCACGCCCGCCGGCAGGGTACCGGCCACTGCGAGCGCGCTCGCACGTTGAAGAAGTTCGCGTCGGGTCCAGTCGCTCATAGGCACGTTTTCGCCACCGATTGGCATACTCCTTGCGAACGGCCCCGGTTTTGTGTTTGAATCCCAAGGCGAATGCTTCAGCCGGTCAACGGCGATCGGAAAAGACCTCATGCGATTGATCCTGATTGGACCTCCTGGCGTCGGAAAGGGCACCCAAGCCGCGCTTCTGCATGAGCGCCATCGACTCGCTCATCTCTCGTCGGGCGTGATCTTCCGGGAAGAGATCGCGAACCAGACGCCTCTCGGCCTTCTCGCCAAAGGCTTTCTTGATAAAGGCGAGTTGGTTCCCGATGCGGTGACGATCGAAATGATGGCGGCCTACATCCGTCGTCCCGATGTCGTCGGCGGGTTCCTCCTCGACGGCTTTCCCCGCACGGTCGCCCAAGCGGAGGCTCTCGATTGTCTCCTCGACGACCTCGGACTGCCGATCGAGCGCGCGATCTCGATCCATGTCGACGATGAGGTCGTCGTCGAACGCCTTTCGGGACGTCTTACGTGCTCGCAGTGCGGCGAAATCTACCACCGAGTCAACCGCCCACCCCTGCACGAAGGGGTCTGCGACAAGTGCGGCGGCGAGCTCATCGTCCGTGCCGACGACCAGCCCGAGACGATTCGCAAGCGGTTACGACTCTTCCACGAAACGACGGAGCCGGTGATCGGCTATTACGCGCGCTCAGGTCGCCTCGTCCGGATCGATGGAACCCGGAGCCCCGAAGAGGTATACCAGTCGATTCTGGAAAGCCTCAAGGATGATCGTTTACAAGTCTAAAGCCGAGATCGAGAAGATGCGCGAGTCCGGCCACGTCGTGGCGCGGACGTTGCGACTCGTCTCGGAGTCGATCGTGCCGGGCAAGACGACGCTCCTCGAACTCGACGCGCTCGCGGATCGACTGATCCGTGAAGCGGGCGGAATCCCGAGCTTCCTCAAGTACCGGAACTACCCCGCGTCGACCTGTATCTCGCTCAATCAGGTGGTGGTCCACGGCATCCCGGACGCCACCGTCCTCCAGGAGGGAGACATCGTTGGGCTCGATTTCGGCGTGACTCTCGACGGCTGGGTCGCGGACGGAGCATGGACCTATCCGGTCGGAGCGGTCGCCGAACCCGCACAACGTCTCCTCAATATCACGCGCGAGGCGCTCTACCAGGGAATTGCCAAAGCCAAGATCGGCAACAGGATCGGCGATATCGCAGCCGCGGTCCAGAAGTACGTGGAATCGAACGGGTATGCCGTCGTGCGGGACCTCGTCGGCCATGGCGTCGGCAGGACCGTTCATGAGGAACCGAGCGTGCCGAACTTCGGCAAGGCAGGGAAGGGCCCACTCCTCAAAGAGGGGATGACGATCTGCATCGAGCCGATGGTGAATCAGGGAACGTGGAAAGTCCGAACGCTCCCTGACAAGTGGACGATGGTTACGGCCGACGGAAAGCTGTCGGCCCACTTCGAGCACACCGTCGCCATCACCCGCGAGGGTCCGGACATACTCACCCTCGAAAGGGACTAGTCCCCTACCCCCTCTCCCTTCGCACAATCATCGAAAGGAGAGGGGATCCGGAGAATTCAGCAGAACCCATCGAAAGGAGAGGGGATCCGGACGCCCACTAAGATCAGAGCTCGAGGATCATGCCCCATTCGGGGCTGACGTCGGGGTCGTCGCAGATGCGCTCGCCGACGATCCGCGCGCCGTAGCGCTGATAAAGACGGTGGGCGTCGACAAACCGCTTGTCGGTCCAAATCTCCATGCGCGAACAACCGCGCTGAACGGCTTCCTGGAGCACGTGTTCGACAAGGGCAGCGCCGAGGCCGCGTCGACGAGCAGTGGGTTGGACGTAGAGTCGGAGAAATTCGCAGTCCGTGCCCGCGATGCGGGGGAGGGGCGACCCGTGGACGACCTCGCCGACCGGACCTTCGACCGTCGGAAACGTCTCGAGCCCAGCGCAACCCAGAATTCCGCCACCATCCTCTGCGACGAACAGGATCGCGGCTCCGTTGCCGAAGTGGGCTTCGAGGTCGTAGAGGTCCGCGTGATAGTCTTCAGGATCCCAGGTGAATCCGTACTCGTCATAGACGGTCTTCACCGCGGCGACGACCCCAAGTTCGTCGCCGCGAGAGGCGGGGCGGATCGTGAATTCCACCCGGAGACGTTACCCGGGCTTACCGGACCACGAACGTCTTCTTGCCGCTGTACTTGGCCTCGACTGCGGACGTCCAAAGCGACTCCGCGCCGGGCCCGAACTCGATGACCTTTTGCCAATCTTGATCGAGGTTCTTCTTCAGCTGGTTTCGCTCAAAGCCGTACTCGACGTTGAACTCATACCGGCCAGGCGCGAGGTCCGTGAGGCGAGCCTTGGCGTAGTCCTCTTTGCCGCGGGTTTTGCTCGAGCCGAAGTCGTAGACGGCGTCGACGTCCGTCCAATAGACGACCACCGACTCGCCCGGCTTCAGAGTGACAAACCGGTTTCGGTCGACCTTGTTCGATACCATGACTTGGGCCATCGGCATCGAGGATTTGCCCGAGTACCGATACTCAACGGCACCTCGGTAAAGGCTCGCGTTGGCGTAGGCGGCAGGGGCACCGTCCCAGATCGCCTTGGCGACCACGACAGGCTGGCGGCTGGTGTTCTTGGCGACGAGCTCGGCCCGGATCGATTCACCCGGCTTGATCGCCTGCTTCGAGAGCTTCACCTCGAACTGGACGGGCGCAGGTCCGACAAGGACGGCGGCGAGAAGGTGTGCTGTCATCGACATGTTTTGACCTCCAGTGCTAGTCACAGAACGAATGGAGATCGCGCCTCGGTTCCGCAGTTCACGAAGAGACTGGGACTCTCGCGCCAACACTTGCCGACTCGATCGAGGCGAAGACCATCGCGAAGCTCTTGATGTTGTCGTGACACTCGCCCATCGGAGTCGCGCCTGTGTCGAGGGCTTCGAGAAACTCCGAAAGCGAACCGGCGATTCCCTCGATGACCGTCGGCTGCGATACTGCGACTTCCTCGAGCTCTCGGAAGAACCCGCTGTCACCAATCACGCGGCGGGTCTCGATTCGCCCTCCACCATCCCACGTGGCGCTCCCCTCTGAGCAGACCGCTCGCCAACTACCCTCCCACGAGGTGGGAACTCCCTCAGCGCACCAACTCCCTCGGTAGGCAAACCGCACGCCCTCCTCCATCTCGAAGAGAGCGTGCGCGCTGGCCGCTCCCGCGTACCAGGACCAGCTCGGATTGAACGCCTCGGCATATACGGAATCGGCATCAAGCCCGGAAAGATAGCGGGCCGCGTCGAAGGTGTGGATGGCCATATCGAGCAGGAGAGGGTGATCCATCGCGTCGCGGAACCCACCGAAATGGGGACCGAGCATGAAGTCGACATGAAGGATGCCGAGCGAGCCGAGGGAACGGATCGCTTCGCGAAACTGAGCTAGTCCCGTAACGTACCTCCGGCTTTGGCTGACCATGTAGAGCGTTTCGTTGTGGGTCGCGGCGGCAACCATCTCACGGGCCGATGCGAGCGAGTCGGCCATCGGTTTCTCGCCGAGAACGGGAATGCGGCGAGATAGCGCAGCAAGGGTGACCGCCCGGTGGGCATCCGGCGAGGTGACATCGACCACAAAGTCGGGTTGGACGAGATCGAGCCCGGACTCGAGGTCGGACCCGATGTGGATGTTCTGGACCTCAAGTCGTTGCGCCTCCTGCGACGCCTTGCCCTCGTCGAGGTCGATCCATCCAGCGAGTTCGGTGCCCTCATTCGCGAGGAGATTTCTCGCCCAGGCCACTCCCATCCCGCCTGCCCCGACGAGAAGTGCTCGCCTCAACGGCTCGCCTCAGTGAAAATGGCTGTGGCTTTGAACCGCTCGAGGAGGGGCCGGCCCTCCGTGGGGCCCAGGATGCAAAGCGCGGTGGCGAGCGCATCGGTCGTCAGGCCGTCGCGGGCGAGAACGGTCACTTGTCGCCGATTGGTCAGTCCAATTCCCGTTCGGGGGTCGACAATGTGCGAGTAGCGTTTGCCCCCGACCACCACAAACTGCTCGGCATCGCCCGAGGTCGAGGCGGCTCCGTCCCGAAGCCAAAACGCCTCACCACCCCTGCGCATGACTTCGATGCGCCAACCGATCTTGCCTGGAGGAGGGCCTGACGCGGCGATGTCGCCACCCGCTTCGACCATCGCCCGGTCGATGCCTACGCGCCGAAGCACGGCGATGGCCTCATCACAGGCGTAGCCCTTCGCGATTCCGCCGAGATCGAGTCGGGTTCCGGGTGCAAGGCGAGCCGTCTTCGTTGCCGGGTCGAGCTTGACGCGATACCAACCGGTATCGAGTCGAGCTTGCTGGAGTGCGGGTGTGGTGGGGAGAATTTTCGTCTTTCTCGCCTCTCGCCAAAGTCGGATCAGCGGGCCGCACGTGATGTCGAATGCCCCGTCGCTGAGTTTGGATACCTCCTCGGAGCGCTCGAGCAGGGTGTACAGCTCGTTCGAAACCGGGATGGGTTCGCCCCCTGCTTGCGCACACAGAAGCGAGAGTTCGCTGTCCTTACGGTAATCCGAACAGATGGCGTCCAGTTCGGCAAAACGCTCGAAGGCCGCGCGCGTCGCTCTTTGGGCAGTTTCTGCATCGGGAGCGTACAAGGTGACCCGAACCTCGACCCCCATATGAACCTGGCTATACTGAAAGCGCTCGGGCAACGGTCCGAGAAGCCCCAACACACCGATGATCGCTGCAACACTCATCCTTTGCCTTGCCGTTCCTCAACCAAAAGTCGACACCGTCAAGATACCTGGCAGTGTCGTCTCGTTCAGGATGATCCAAATCCCGGCCGGAACGATCTCGATTCGCGGTAAGGAGGTCGCCGTCATGCCGTTCTGGATCGGAGAGACCGAAGTGACATGGGACGTGTTCGACATCTATGCGTATCGCATGGACCTGACGCCCGACCAGAACGCTATGGGCGTCGATGCTCAGAGCAGGCCGAGCAAGCCCTATGGCGCCGCGGATCGGGGCTATGGTCACGCGGGCTATGCCGCCCTTGGTATGACCTTCCACGCGGCCGAGTCCTTCTGCGTTTGGCTTTCAAAGAAGACCGGTCAGAAGTATCGGCTCCCCACCGAGGCCGAATGGGAATACGCCGCCCGAGCCGGAGCCACCACCGATCCGGAGAAGCTGGACGATTGGGCGTGGTACTGGACCAACGCCGACGACAAGGCTCAGCCCGTCGGCAAGAAGCAGGTCAACGGGTGGGGGCTGTTCGACGTGCTCGGCAACGTGATGGAGTGGGTGGTCGGCCTCGACGGTAAGCCGGTGGCCGCCGGGGGCTCCTTCATGGACAAGAAGAAGGACGTCGGGTTCGCGGTTCGCCAGACCCAAACGCCCAAGTGGCAGGATCGAGACGCTCAGCGCCCCCGAAGCAAGTGGTGGCTCTCGGACGGGCCGTTTGTCGGTTTCCGGGTCGTCCGGGAGAACTAGCCCGACTTTCTTGCCGGGAACGAGATCGGCTTGGCATCCCGGGGGGGCGTGAAGGAGAAATCCGTCTCGGCATAAGCGTTGACCCGGCGTTGGATCGTAACCTGCCACTCCGTCGTCCGGACCTGGCTGCCGACCCTCGTCTGATCCCAATAGCTCACGCCGATCAGCTTGTAGAGCGGTAGCGGATCGTTGGGCAGGGGCGGGGTAAAGGAGTAGATGATCTCGGTTCGAACGGGATCGCCGACCGTGCAGACGATCTGGGCGTCGCCCACGATCTCGACGTTCGACACGGGGATCCAGGGACTCCAAGTGAACAGGGAGTTGCCGATCCCGCGGCCGAACGCGTCGAAACCAAGGGTCGCAAGGAAGTTCGCCTGGCCGGTCGTTTGCGACCGCAACAACTGGGTGAGAACGGTGGCGTGGTTGCCCGGGTACGGAGGGAGTTCAGTTGCGTACTCGATCGAAGCGTAAGTCTTCTTGAGAATGCGGTGCGCCCAGAATCGCCAGCCGTCTCCGATGAAGGTGTCGGTTGCCTTACCTCCATCGTAAACGTTCATGATCGCGCGGGCTGGCCGCGCGGGATCGGTCTCGGGTCGATTCCAGTAGTAGTCGGCGGCGAACTCGCGCTCTCTTCGCCCGAGAGTCTCCTTGCCGAAGAGCTGGAAGCTGACCGCCGGATACTGCCGGAGCTCGGCGAGCCCGGAGTTGACGATTCGCTGGACCATCGTCGGCTCGGCTCCCCACCCGATCGCTGCAACGGAGACCAGGCCGGCCAGAAAACAGATCCGCATCGCCATCATCCCTTTCATAGACTGCCCCGAAGGGGTTCGGGTTCGCACTGAGGGGCGATCAACGGAGCCCGTCCTGGAAAATGCGCTTCGACGGCGTCGTTCACGGCTTTTGTGTACTCGAAACGGAAGACCTGGTTGTCGAATCGAGCCGCTTGCCGGCGAAGGGCCTGAGGATCGAACGAGTGGGCTTCCAGGGATCGCACGGCCTCCGCGAGTGCTTCCGGAGTTTGTGAGGTGAACAAGGCGCCGCAGGTCGGCGGAATCGTCTCCCGGGCACCACCCTCCCCGAATGCAACGACTGGAACCCCCGCCGCCAGCGCCTCGATCGGCACGATCCCGTAATCCTCGTATGGCGGAAACAGCACGGCGAAGCACCGGCTCAAGAGCGCCTTGAGGTCGGCGTCGGGAAGACGTCCGTGGAAGACGATGTTCGGATCGTCACCGGCGAGTTTCCGTAGCTGTGGCTCGAACGGGCCGCTTCCGACGACATGCAGCTTCCTTCCGAGGAGCTTGGCCGCCTCGATCCCAAGATCGAACTTCTTGTACCGAATCAGGCGGCCCCACATCAGGAGACTGCCATCGTCGAGCTCCCGAACGACGTCGCCATACTTCCGCGTGTCGACGCCGGGGTAGATCACTCCGCACGGCCGCTTGTACACGTCGCGAACACGCTGGGCGCTGGTCTCCGAGATCGCATACGCGACATCCGGCCCCCGGGCCGCGATGAGATCGAGCCGTCGCAACCGCTTGGCGATCATCTTTCGCAAGGGATCGTTGCCGGCGCGCTTATCGATCTCCGGAAACCAGAGCGACCGGGCGGGCGTGTAGTAATAGCAGAAATGGAGCGCATCCGGCCGCTTGCGCACGCCATGAGCGAACGAATGGCTGCTCGTGAGGACGACGTCGAACTCGCGGAGGTCCATCGATCGATAGACGTCGGCCAAGATCGGAGCATAGAGGTAGTGGCGGCTCTTCGAGAACGGCATCTTCGAGACCCAAGTCGCCCGCACGTCGCGACCTCGTAACCAGGGGAACCTCTCGGGGTTGAACTGGGCCGTGAAGATCGCGGCGTCCGGGACCAGCCGGCAGATCTCGCGCAGGACCTCCTCGGCCCCACCCGGCACGGTGATCCAATCGTGGACGATGGCGACCCTCATCCCCTTGATTCTGGTGGATTCGCGTCCCGACTGCAACGCGGGCCGGGGTGTATAGTCAGGAAATGGTCGCAGCCGTTCTTGCCCTCGGGCTCCAATCCTCGAATCTGACCGGAGCCTACACCGGGATTCCGAATCTTGCCGACGCGAACGGCTTGGTTGTCGCGCTCCAGACCCATGGAGTCACCGTGCGGCTCGGCCACGGAACGGTTTCGTCTTCGAGCGTGACGGTCGTGCGAAATAGCGGCGGGCAGGCCGGCACGATCGCGATCAGGATTCCGAACCACGTCCGGCAAGCGGGAACGATGGGTGCTCTTCAAGGCGTCGATCCGACCTCGATCACTTGGGATGGCAAGGTCCTGAATCCGAACCCGGATCAGTGGACGAACGAGGTCAACACGAATGCGCTCATCTCCAAAGACGGCGGATACACGATCCGAGTCCCAGTGAAGGGGAAGGGGACGCATTCTCTCAAGATCGCCTGGCAATTCGACATTCTGACTTCCGGGATGAGCGGCTCGATCGACAACCTGGTCTACGATGTCAGCGGTGCGAGCAGTTGGCCTGGCGGCATCGGCCAATTCCGATATTCGATTCAGTACGTTTACGGTCCGATGCCGGGCGCGAAAGGGAAGACGTCTCCGGTCAGTCCGGTCTTCGCGGTCGAGAAGACGATCCCCGCCTCGGGTTGGCAAGTAGGGGCGAACGGGGCTTACTTCGGAGCCAACAACTATCGGCCGGCTCAAGGGGTCCTGAGCTTCGCGTTCCATCCAAATGGGTTCTGACATGGCCGGCGAAGTGATGGCCGCAGAAATCCGCGAACAGGGCCAGTGTCTGCGTGACCGGGCCCCTCGGTACTTGGATGCCCTGCGGACTTCGTTCTCCGGGCGTCGGTTCGAGATGGCGCTCCTCGTGGCAAGGGGCTCCAGCGACCACGCGGCGCTCTATCTTCGCTACCTTCTCGAAATTCACCTGCAGATCCCGGTCTCGCTGGCAGCTCCCTCGGTTTTGACTCGGTATGGATCGAAGGTGCGGTACCCCCCGTGCCTCGCGGTCGGCATCTCGCAGAGTGGGGCCGGGCCTGACGTGAGCGAAGTCCTCGCCGAGCTTCGGCGAGGCGGACACCAGACGCTCGCGATCACCAACACTCCCGGATCGCGGATTTCGGATGCAGCCGAACACACCCTGTTGCTCGAAGTGGGCACCGAGCATGCCGTCGCCGCGACCAAGACGTATACAGCGTCCCTTCTCGCCTGCTACCAGCTCGTTCGCGCCCTCGGCGCGGACCTTCCTGATCCCGTGCCGCTGCTTCCGGACCGCGATTGGATCGACCGGTGTGAAGGCGAAGCCCAAGAGGCCCTGATCCGTGTCCTCCGAGCCGGCATCCTGTTTGCGCTCGGACGCGGATACGGCTTCTGCACGGCCCAGGAAACGGCACTCAAGCTGATGGAGTGCGCTCTCCTGACCTGCAAGAGTTACTCGATCGCAGACTTCGAGCATGGGCCGAAGGCGCTCGTGGGGCCGGCCAGCACCGCGATCGTCTACGGCGAGGTCCCGGCGAGCCTCGCCTCGGCCGAAGGGGTTGTCGTCTCCGCCCCTTTGCGGGCGAATCATCCGGCGGCTCCGATGGCCGAAATCGTTTTCGGTCAATGGCTGGCCCAGAAGGCTGCCCTTGCGCGGGGACTCGATCCGGATGCGCCTCCCCATCTGGAGAAGGTCACGCGCACCCTCTGATGAAGAAGGGGATCTTGGCCGGGCGGGACGGTGGAGCCCTTCTGAAGTGGTACGACACCCACGGCCGGGCACTCCCCTGGCGGGAAACGCGCGAACCGTATCCGGTGTGGGTGAGCGAGGCGATGCTCCAGCAGACCCAGGTTGCCACCGTCCTTCCGTACTACGCGCGCTGGATAAACCGGTTTCCGACGGTCGAGACGCTGGCGCAAGCAGAATTGGAGGAGGCCTTGGCGCTCTGGCAGGGCCTCGGCTACTACCGTCGGGGGCGGATGCTCCACGCCGGTGCTCGCGTGATCGTCGAGCGCGGTTGGCCGACATCGTCGGCCGAGTGGCGCCAGATACCCGGCGTCGGACGCTACACGGCCGCAGCGATCGCGTCGATCTGCCTGGGTGAGCCGATCGCGGTCGTAGACGGCAACGTCGAGCGAGTCCATGCGCGACTATCCGGAAGCGAGAGTAGCGGCGCCGCACTCCATCGCGAGGCCTGGACGTGGGCGCAGGAGCAGCTCTACGCGAAACGGCCAGGCGACTGGAATCAAGCGATGATGGAACTCGGCGCGCGCGTCTGCACTCCGAAAAACCCGGGGTGCCGCGAATGCCCGGTCGCTTACCTGTGCATTGCCCGACTGACCCACCGGGAAACCGAACTGCCGGCCCCCAAGGCGCGCCGCGCGACCGTCGACGAAGTCCATTGGGTCTGGATCCCGTATTTCGCAGGACGCTTTGGGATGCGTCGCATCACGGACAGCCGATGGTGGGAGGGGTTGTGGGAGTTTCCACGTGCCGTCGCTCCTGCTAACGAGGCGGACCTCAGAGCACTCGTGGGCGGCGGCTGGGTCGAATCGATCGGCAGCCTCCGGCATACGGTGACGCATCATCGGATCCATGTTCGCGCATCTATCTTGCGCTGCGAAGCGGCAGTTACGGAACTTACGTGGCTCTCGCGCGAGGAACTGGCGGCGATCGCAATGCCCGCTCCTCAGCGGAAGTTGCTGGAGCGGGCACTTTCAGTTCTTGGAATGTGATCGTTGCCGTCGCGCGTCTTTTCACTGTCCGCTTCCTAGACTATAGCGATTCAACACGATCACGGACTTCCTGAGTCCTAGCTGAGCGGCTTGTACTCAGCGAGGGCGTCGTGGACGCTCAATTGGGCGGCGAGCATTTCCGCTTTCTTCTTCGGGATACCGGTCAGCAAAGTCACAGGGAGGTCGTTGAGCATGTCCTTCACCTGGTTTCGATTCAACGCGAGCATGTGCTGGAGCGTGTTGATGACCTCTTCGGTCTTCGGACCGTGGGCCACCAGCACCAGTTCGTACGGTCGCTCGTCGTCCTGCTGGGTGTAGGCTCGGAAGAACTTCTTGCTCTCGGTGCCTTCGGCGGTCGCGATCGGAATCTCGCGGTCGCAGCTTTCGCAGATGAGACCGACGCTCGTCTCGTTGTAGAAGTTGAGGTGACCGCAGAAGCCGCACCGGACCTGGCTGACGGGGAGAACCCGCCCCTCGCGTATCGGAATCATGCGGTGACACGAGACGCAGGAGACGTCTTTCTCCGGCATCTCGGTCATCGCGTTGATCCCCGAGCAGTACGGACAAGTCACCTTGACCGTCGTCACGTTGCGGACCTGCATGGCGCAGAAGATCCCGTACCCAATGCCGGCGACGCCCCCGAGGACCAGTACCCAGCCAAGACCGACCAGCATTCCCTGGTAGTAGATCAGCAGAGCTCCGAAAGCGGCGGCCACAAGGCCGCCGAGTCCGAACGTGAGCGCGCGCTCGGAATGCCCCTCTACGACGTCGGTGCTGCGTTGCACTGGCATATGAACCCCCGAAGTGACGGCTGTCGCGTCTATTCTACGCAGACGAAGTACCTCGATGAAAGGAATCGCGAGCACGAATGTGAAAGATGGCCCCATGAGCACCGAAGAACCTCGCAACCCGTCAGCCCCTGAGACTGAGCCTTCCGAAGCCGGCACGTTGGCAGGGAAGAAGCCGATCCCTTCGTGGATTTGGTGGCTTGCCCTCGGGGTGGCGATCCTGATGTCGTTTGTCTTTCAGTCGTGGATGGCCGGTCGACGTCTCGAGGCCACGCGGCGGCAAGAGATCGCACGGGGAGTCCAGGCGACCGCGTCAACCCTGACGTTCCTTGTCCTGGACCGCAACTCGCAACGGAAGCTGCGCGACGCCGTCGACGGCATCGCCCGTGCCGGCAACTACAACGTGGTGACCATCGCCGACGCGAAAGGCAACGTGCTTGCCTCGACGGATCGGCGCTTGGCCACCACCAAGGTGCCCGGCTTGAGTAGCGCACCACTGGAGGCTCGGGTCGACACCGCCCCGGGACGTTACGTCGTCACGGCCGCGATCGCGCTCGGGGGCACGAACTCGATCGGCGCCCTGCGCGTAGAACTGATTCGCCCATGAACCCTGAGAAGCCCGTGACCTTCTGTGTCTGTCACAAGACGTCGTTTGCCGACCTGAAGGCGGCCAAGGTCACCTCGCTGGAGGACATCGCGAATCGCTTTGGTTGCGGCACCGGGTGTGGCTCGTGCAAGCCCTATCTCGTCCGTCTCCTCGAAACGGGCGAGACGGAGTTCGACGTCATCGAATCAAGTTATTCATAATAATGATTATCAGAAGGCTCTGAAAGGCTCGGGAACCCGTACAATCAGGCCATGAGCACCACCTCCCCGAGCGCCCGAGTCGAAAATCTCTGGGATCGCGACCGAGCTCACTCCTTGCGCGACGATCTCGATCGGCTCGTGTACGCTTCGAATCTCCTCGGTTCCGATCCCCGCGTGACCAATTTCGGCGGCGGCAACACTAGCGTCAAGACCCAAGAGCGCGATCCGCTGACCGACCATGAAGTAGAGGTGCTATGGGTCAAGGGCTCAGGGGGCGACTTGGGCTCAGCGACCCGAGCCAACTTCGCGAGCCTTTATCAGGACAAGGTCCTGGCTCTCGAGGAGCGCGTGCGCGCCACCGGCCTTCACGAGGATGACGTCGTTGAGCTTTATCGGTACTGCACCTTCGGCCTGAATCCGACCGCGTGCAGCATCGATACGCCCCTCCATGCCTTCGTCCCGTTCAAGGCGGTTTCGCACATGCATTCGGATGCCGTGATCGCGCTCGCGGCGGCCGAGAACGCTCGCGAAGCGATGGAGGCGATCTATGGCTCGAAGATGGGCTTTCTGCCGTGGAAGCGCCCCGGTTTCGATCTCGGCTTGGCTTTGCGCGACCTGATTCGGGCCCAACCCGGCATTCAGGGCGCACTGATGGAGTCGCATGGCTTCATCTGCTGGGCGGACGACTGGGAGACGTGCTATGCCTTGACTCTGGAATTCATCAACCGGGCGGTCGAGGCGCTGGAGGCCCAGCGAGGCTCGGACCACCCGTTCGGCGACCTGGTGCTTCCCCGCCGCCGGTCCGACACGCGCGCCGCGTGGCTAAGTCTCTTGCCCGAGCTTCGTGGCAAAGTGACCTTCCAAGGCGCGCGGTTGATCGCGCACGTCGATGAATCCGATGCAGTGCTCGACTTCCTCTCGCGATCCAAGATGCCTGCGCTCGCTCGCCTCGGCACAAGTTGCCCGGACCACTTCCTGCGGACGAAGATCCGGCCGCTCGTTTTGGATCCGGAGAACCTCGATCTCGATGGTGCCCTAGGAAGGTTCCGTGAGGAGTATGCGGCCTACTATGAGCGCTGCAAACGGCCCGATTCTCCCGCCATGCGCAATCCGAACCCGAGCGTGGTCCTGATTCCAGGCCTCGGCATGGTGTCGTTTGGCAAGAATCCCCAAGAGGCCGAGGTCACGGGTCGGTTCTATCTCAATGCTATCGCGGTCATGGAAGGAGCCGAGACGCTGAGCCGCTACGTTGCGCTCCCCGAACAGGAGGCGTTCGACATCGAGTACTGGCTGCTTGAGGAGGCCAAACTGCGCCGAATGCCTGCGGAGAAGTCGTTCTCCCGCAGAGTCGCCGTCATCACGGGCGCAGCCCAGGGGATCGGCTTGGCGACCGCCAAGACGCTGGCGGCTCAAGGCGCTTGCGTCGTGCTCCTGGACATCAACGAGGCAAGGCTTTCGGGCGCGGTCGAGGAAGTACAAGGGGTGGCGGGGAGTCCAAGAGCCGCGATCGGGGTGCCCTGCGACGTGACCGACACCACTTCCCTTTCGGAGGCGTTCGAAGCGGCGGTACTCCGATACGGTGGGGTGGATATCGCCGTCGTGAACGCCGGCAACGCACGACGGGGGACGGTGGCCGACACCACCGACGCCGACTACGAGTTTCTCAGTGATCTCCTGATGCGGGGCTACTTCCAGACGATGCGAGCGGCATCCCAGCTGATGATCCGGCAAGGGATCGGAGGGTCGATCGTCGTCGTGGCCTCGAAGAACGGGGTCGCCGTCGGGTCGAATGCCGCGATCTACTCGGCCGCGAAGTCGTTCGAGTTGCACCTAATGCGTTGCGCGGCAGTGGACCATGCCCCGCACGGCATTCGGTGCAACGCCATCAACCCGGACGCGGTGCTCCAAGGCTCGGCGATCTGGAGCGACCAGTGGCGTGAAGAGACGGCGAAGCTCCTCGGCATTCATCCCGACGAGCTTCAGGACCACTACAAGAACCGGACGCTTCTCAAGCGGACCGTCTCGCCCGAAGACTGCGCCGCCGCGATCGCGTGGCTCGCCGGCGATTCGGCGAGTCGAACCACGGGAGCGACGATTCCGGTCGACGCCGGCGTCCGTGAAGGATTCCTGCGGTAGGGGTCTTTCGACCGTGGCGAGAAACAACGGCAACCGGATTCGCGCCGAACGCGTATCCCCTACCGTCAGGAAGAACGAAGAACACTATGTGGATCGCCATTTGGATACTGCTTGGCCTCGCCGTCTTGGTCGTCATTTGGGCGATCTCGACCTACAACCGGCTCGTTGCTCTGCGCCAGCAAACCATGAACGCCTGGTCGCAGATCGACGTCCAGCTCAAACGGCGCTACGACCTCATCCCCAACTTGGTCGAGACCGTGAAGGGCTACATGAAGCACGAGCAGGATACGCTCGAGAGAGTCATCCAAGCACGAAATCGGGCCGTCCAAGCGACCGGAGTTCAGGAAAAGGCCGCGGCGGAAACGCAGGTGGCGGCCGCGCTGGGCGGATTCTTCGCTCTGGCTGAAAGCTACCCCGAGCTTCGCTCGAACGAGAACATGCTCTCGCTGCAAGAAGAACTCAAAAGCACCGAAAACAAGATCTCGTTCGCTCGGCAGTACTACAACGACACCGTCACCCAGTACAACACCAGGATCGAGAGCTTCCCGGACAGCATCTTTGCCGGCTCGTTCAAGCCACGCGAGATGTTCGAGCTGGACGATGCCGCGGCTCGAGAGCCCGTCAAGGTCAGCTTCTCTTAGCTTCGTCGCCGACCGCGGGGGCGATCCGCTCGTTCGCGTCGTCGAGTTGGAAGAAGTCCTCGTGTCGGAAGCCGGTGGCTCCGGCAACGAGGTTGCTTGGAAACGATTCGATCTTCGTGTTCAGGTCACGAACGCATGCGTTGTAGTACTGGCGAGCGTTGGCGAGCAACTTCTCCGTGTCCTTGAGTTCCTGCTGCAGACTCAGGAAGTTCGCTTGCGATCGCAGCTCCGGATAGGCTTCCGCCAGGGCGACGACTCGCGTAAGACTGCCGGTCACCGACTGCTCCGCCACCGATCGCTCGGCCACCGACCGTGATTTCGCCGCCAAGCTCCGCGCCTCGGCGAGCCGCTCGAGCGTTTCTTGCTCGTGGGATGCGTACGCCTTGACCGTAGCTACGAGGTTCGGGATCAGCTCCGCACGACGCTTCAAGAACACCTCCACGTCGGACCACGCGTTCCTCGTGAGCTGGCGCATCCCGACGAGACCGTTGTACGCCGCGACGCCGAGGATCAGGGCGAGCCCTGCGAGAACCACCAACACCCAGATTCCTGCCATGTGCCGTCAACGGTACCCGGGCACGATGGACCGGTATAACCTGTCCTGATGCGCGCGTACCTCATCCGCCATGGACAAACCGCGTGGAACGTCATCGGTCGCGCCCAAGGACACACGGACACGCCGCTCGATGACGTCGGACTCGCGCAAGCTGCGGCTGTGGCGCGCGCCTTCGAGGGCGTCGAGATCGGTGAGATCCTGACCTCGGACCTCTCGAGAGCACGGGTCACCGCGGAGGCGATCGCCGCTCGGACCGGGGCCGTCTGTCGTGCCACGCCTTCCCTGCGCGAGCGCAGCTTCGGCGAATGGGAAGGGATGCCCTACGAGGAACTCCGCAACCTGCTGCGCGATCGAGCCCACCAAGCCGGCCTCGATGAATTCGAAGCAGCTCCCCCCGGCGGCGAGTCGCTGCGCGACGTCTGGGGCCGGCTCGACGCCGTCTGCGAGCGATTGGCGTCGTCGACTTCCCCGCTCGTCGTCGTAACACACGGCGGAACCTGCGGACTGCTGGTCGCACGCCTCATCCACGCCACCGTGATGACATCGAGGAGCCTGCGATTCGGCAACACTGCGATCACGGAACTCCATCGCCGGCCCGATGGTTTTTGGGTTATCGACCGATTCGCAGACACCACCCACCTCGACACTCCCAGCGCGCCGATGATCGATAGCCATGTCGCGAGTCGTTAAGGCATGGCCGGTTGCCGCGAGCATCGCGATGCTCGTTCTGGCGTTCCCACCGTTCAATTTCAGCCTGCTGGTCTTCGTGGCCCTGGTTCCATGGCTGAAGAGCCTCAAAGACACGGACCCCAAGGGTGCGCTCCGATCCGGTCTCCTCTTCGGAACCTTGTTTTGGCTGCACCAGCTGTTCTTTCTCGTGCCGTTTGTCGGCAAGTGGACGGAGTCGTGGCTTCTTGGTTCGATTCCCTGGCTGCTTGCGCCGGTGTTGGGCGCATGGTACTTCGCCGTTCTCGCGTGGCTGATCCAGCGCGCGTTTGCAATCGATCGGCCATGGCTCGTCGCATTCGCGTGGGTCACGGTCGAGGCGGGCCGAAGTTACTTCCCCGGGTTGTCGTTTCCCTGGGGCCTGTTGTCGACCCCGCTGTGGACGGTGCCTCAACTCATCCAGTCTGCGGCCTTAGGGACTCAGTTCCTGACCTCGGGCTGGGTGGCGTTTGTGAACGTGTTCGTGATGTTGGTGTTCGACGGAATCGGTCGCCAGAGACTCCTCCGGTATGGGCTCTGGGCGTTCGCCCCTATGCTGCTCTCGACCTGGCGATTCACCCAGTTTCAGGAGGGCCGCCCCACTTCGATCATGGTCGGACAACCGGGATTGGACTTCGCCTTCGGCTCACCGGAGAAGCTCGACAATGAGCTTCCATTGGTCCTCGAAGCGCTTTCGGCAACGGCCGAATCGAGTGACGTGGCGCTCCTTGTCCTGCCGGAAGGACTCATGCGGACCCCGACGGTGCTGCCCCCCGAACATCCGTTCCTGCGGCTTCCCCGAGTGCCGGTGTTATTCGGCATGAGTCGCAGCCACACCGACGGGAAGGTGTTTCAGTCAGCCTACGGTTTCGAGAACGGAGAGTGGCAGGTTGCGGACAAGAGTCGGCTGGTCGTGTTCGGTGAATACGTCCCATTCCGCGACTACATTCCGTTCTTGGAAGCCATGCGCCTCCCCGCCGGTGACCTCTCCGCGGGCACGAAGACGACGACGATGGTCCTCGGAGGGGTGCGGATCGGGCCGATCATCTGCTTCGAAGCCCTCTTCTCGGATATCGCTGCCGCCCAGGTGACCCAAGGGGCCCAACTCCTGGCGGTCATGTCGATCGACGATTGGTACATGGGAACGAACGCACCTGAACAACTCGCAGCGAATGCCATTTTCCGCGCCGTCGAGTCTGGGTTGCCCCTCGTCCGGTCAGCCACGTTGGGCACGACGATGTCGGTGACCGCGCGCGGGCAGATCGTCGATCTGGCGGAAATGAAGAAGCCGTTCGGACTAAGAACGACGCTGCTGATCCCAGAGCGCAGCGACAGCTTCGCGTTGCGCGAATCGGTACCTTGGCTCGCTCTCCCCGCGATGCTTTGGGTCCTCGGTGAACCGATTTACCGGCGGCGTCGCACGAGCCGGGCCTCGGCACCCTCGTCATCTTGACGGTCCCGCCCATAATGGAAGCATGCGAACTCGAAGCCTGGTGGGGGCAACGCTAGCCCTCTTCGTTTCCGTTGCCCTCGCCGCACCGGCCTGGCAGCGCGTCCAGATCGGAGGCTCGAATCTGTCGATCGAACTCCCCTTGGCACCGAAGGCGATCGAGATTCCTCTGACCGATGCGGTGCGCAAACAGTATTCGACCATGAAGACCTATCAGGTCATCAGCGGTCAAAGCGCCGTCGTCATGACGTATTCCGTGCTGAAGGCCACGAAGAAGGTCGACATCGATGGAGCGGCGAACGGAGCGATGAACAGCATGAAGAGCCGGCCTGGCGTCAACGGCTGGAAAGGCAACATTTCGAAGACGACGATCCAGAATCGACCCGCCCGCAGGATGAGCGCGAGCTTCGATGCGGGCGGGATGAGTTTGAAAGTCGAAGGCATGGTCGTTTCCGACGGAGCCAAGATGTGGCAGGTCATCACGACGTACACCCCGTCCGACAAGGCCGGCGCAGATCTGTCGAAGCGCGTCTTGAACTCGCTGAAGTTCTAAGTCCAGCAGGAAAGACGAACAGTCGCGCAGAACCTGTCCTGACGGGGCAAATCCCGCTCTCGTGACGGAGGTTTCTATGCGTCGATGTGCAATTGCGCTCGTTCTTTTGGCGGGTATTGGAGTATCTGCGAGTCTCTTGACTTCACAGCGCGGTGACGCGGCGGGCACGAGCCCACGCTTCGTGCGCCTGCAAAATTCGTCTCCCGGCGTCAGGGAGGCCGGAAACGCGAACATCAGTGGCAACATGATCGCGTCCCGTTTCTTCGGCGACGGCAGCGGGCTGACCAACGTCGGTGCTGCGAACCTCGCGCCGGGAACCTACGCCGGAGCCTATAACTTCACCAATCCCGCCAACCGCTTCTGCGGAGACGGGTCGTGTCTCACGAACCTCGCCGCCGCAAACCTGGCCGGGGTCGTTCCCGATGCGAACCTACCCACGAATCTCGCCCGGCTCATCACGACGAACACGGTGAGTGACCCGATGACGGCTTTCAGGATCAGCCAGACGGGTTCCGGAGTCGCCGGCATCTTCGGAATCACGAGCGCGGCCAACACCCAGGAGGTTCTTGCGCTCAATCACGGTGGCTTTGGATTGGGCCTGAAGGTGCGGTTGACGAACGCTTCGAACAGTGCCTCGGCGATCGACGTGCACAATACAGGCAATGGCCCCGGAGTTTATTCGTCGGCGAGTGGCAGCGCGATTTGGGGAGTCACGGTCCAAATCAGTTCAGCGGGTGTGCTCGGCGACAACACACCGGGCGAAGCCGTTGTGGGTCGAACCGCCGGCAATGTTGGCGTCGGTGCGGTCGTCGGCCGCAACGATGGGATTGGCGGCTATGGGGTGCGCGGCTTCTGCACGAGGGATGACTCGATTGGCGTCCTTGGTCAGGCCGGCATCTCCGGCAGCAAGAACTTCGCCGGTCGATTCGAGAACGTGAATGCGGCGAACGATCGAAATGTCGTCGAGATCGTTCAGCAGCAAAGCGCGACCGGGCTCGCCCTGAACGTCACAGGCAATGCGGCCGTTTCCGGCAACCTCTCGAAAGGCGGGGGCTCGTTCAAGATCGACCACCCGCTAAACCCGGAGAATCAGTACCTCTACCACTCCTTCGTCGAAAGCCCGGACATGAAGAACATCTACGACGGAGTCGTTGAGCTCAACCAGAACGGCGAAGCATGGGTTACGATGCCGAAGTGGTTCCAGGCCCTGAACGCTGAATTCCGGTATCAGCTCACCTGCATCGGCGGGTTCGCGAACGTGTACATCGCCGAGGAGATGGCGAACAACAAGTTCAAGGTTGCGGGCGGACGGCCCGGCCTCAAGGTGAGCTGGCAGGTCACCGGTACCCGCATCGACCCGTACGCGAACAAGCACCGCATCCCGCTTGAAGAGTGGAAGTCGCCTGAAGATCGCGGTTCTTACCTCCACCCGGATGCCTACAACCTGCCTCCGAACCGAGCCATCGGATACCGCGAAGCCTTCGAGGGTGGCGGAGGGCGGCTCACCTCGGATCGCCCTGCTGGGAGTCGATAACCTTCTCGTTCTGCAACGGGGCACCGCTTTGCGGAGCCCCGTTGCAGAATAGGGCATGCGTCTTCTCGAAGCCCTGGACCGCTCCCCGCTCGTCGCAAGCGTCCAGGCGAGCCCGAGTTCCCCCCTGGGTGACCCCAGACACCTCGTCGCTCTTGCTCAGGCGAGTGCGTCTGTCGGCGTCGAGGTCGTTCGGCTCGAAGGCTTGGAGGCGATCCATAGAGTCGTCGATGCGACGCAGCTTCCCGCGATCGGTCTCGTGAAGCGCATGTTCGTCGGGTCCGACGTCTACATCACTCCCACGCTCCGGGATGTCGCCGATCTTCTGAACACGCCTTGCGAAGCGATCGCCTTCGACGCGACGCGCCGACTTCGGCCCGACGGCTCCTCGACCGCTGCGATCGTTGCCGCCATCCACCGGGGAAAGCGGCTCGCGTTCGCCGATTGCGATACGATCGAATCGGCCTACGCGGCCCAGGAAGCGGGCGCGGACTTTGTCAGCACGACCCTGGCCGGCTACACCGAAGCGACGCGTGGCCTGGACCCCGACGGGCCGGCCTTTGCGACGCTTCGCCAGATGGTCGAGGAACTGCGTGTCCCCGTCGTCGCCGAGGGTCGATTGAAAGCCCCCTGGCAGGTGCAGGTGGCGCTTCAGATTGGCGCAAAAGCCGTCGTGGTCGGCGGGGCCCTCAACGATCCGGTCAAGCAAACCCGTGACTTCCGGGCGCTGGTCCCTCGCTCCAAGGCCCTTCTTGCCGTCGACATCGGCGGCACGTGGACGCGGGCCGCTCTCTTCCATGGATGGAAACTCGTCGAGTCGTGGCGGATCTCCACGTCCGAGGTGGTCGATCGGCGAGCTTGGATTCTGGAACAAACCTGCGATGTCGGTGTCGATACCGTCGCCATTTCGAGCGGAGGCACGGTCGACCCGGTCGCCTTAGAAGTCGTCGAAGCGAACGAGATCATTCCAGGCACCTATGTCGGCACGACGTTCGTGCTTCCCGATGCGAACGTCGTCGCACTCAACGACGGACTTGCGACCGCATGGGGGCACGCCTGCCTTCCACAGTACGCCGGACGAAGAGTGGCGACGCTGACCCTTGGGACGGGCCTCGGCTTCGGGTTCGTGGCGAACGGCCAGATCCACATGGGAGACCGAGGCGAGTACGCCCGGTTGAACGACTTGGCAGGCCCCAGTGGCCCCTCGTTCGAAGAGGTTCTCGCCGGAAATCAGCGCTTCCCTCCAGAGGTGAGGAGAGAGGCCGCCCAGCGGGCGGTCGCGGCGATCCGCAACCTGTTCTTCCCGGACGCGATCGTCTTGAGTGGCGGCGTCGGACTCCACGAAGATCTCGGACTTGAGCTTCCGTCGAGCCCGTTCGGGGAAGACGCGGGGCTGTATGGGGCGGCGGCCCTCGCATTGTTCCCTCCCGCCAACCTCCCGAGAGCGACACGAGGTAGCTTGTGACTTGCATGAGGCGGGCGTCGGTCACGATCGGTTTGGTGATGGCATCGACGATGGCGTGGGCACGGCCGGAGTGGGCCGAAGACCTGCCCGAATGGTCGCATCGTCGGTGGGGTCCGTGCGAACTCTGGCAGTGGGTCGGAGTGTTGGTCCTCCTTATCCTCGCGACCCTGTTCGGACTCCTCGTGCGGTTCGTGCTCGCCCACCTTACCGGCATTCATCGCGGGATGAAGTCGGGCCGGGTGAAGCTCTCGTCCGGACGGGGCATCAAGAGGGCGTTGGCGGTGATTGCCGGGACCCTCTTCCTCCAGGCAGGGCTCCCCGGTCTCGAACTCCCGCACGAGACCGACTACGCCTTTCGCCGGGGCCTTCTCGTGGCTGCGATCGCAGCCGCGACGTGGGTCGTAGCGGCGCTGTGGGAGGTCGCGATCGACGTCTACGAGTCCCACATCGAGGCCGGCAACAAGCGGACGGCCAACCTCGTCATACCTTTCGTGCGCCGTCTCGGTCGCTTCTTGGCGATCCTGACGGCCGGTGTTGCGATCGTCAGCGCGTTCGGCTACAACGTCACGACGCTCGTTGCCGGACTCGGCATCGGGGGCGTCGCACTCGCCCTTGCCGCGAAGGACAGCGTCGAGAACGTGTTCGGATCGATCACGATCCTCGTCGATATGCCGTTCGCCGTCGGCGATTGGGTGAAAATCGACAAAGTCGATGGCGTGGTCGAGGAGATCAACCTGCGGAGCACCCGAATTCGCACGTTCGACGACTCGATCGTAACCCTGCCAAACCGGAACCTGATCAGCGCATCGGTCGAGAACATGGGGATGCGTCGTTATCGCCGATATCGCACCGTCCTCCTCGTTCCGACGACCACGCCATCGGACGACGTCGCCGCGTTCTGTCAGGACGTCGGCGCGATTCTCCAGAGCGACGCGAACGTGTGGGAAGAACGCCAGAGCGTCACGATCTTCGACATCGTCGACAACGGAATCCGGGTTCAGGTGTCCTGCTACTTCATAGCGGAGACCTACGACCGTGAGCTGACACTCCGGCAGGAAACGATTCTCCACATCCTCGCCGCGGCCGAAAAGCGGGGGATCGTGATCGGCGGCAGCCCCGTCCATGCCGGGCTGCCACCGGGTGCGTGACGGTCAGCCGAGACCGGCTTCCCGCCCGAGTCGTGCCAGGCGGTCACGCTCGTACTCGCCCATCCGGTCGACATACGGGGCCTCCGCCGCCGCTTCTTCGTGCTGATCACGCTCGGTCAGGAAACGGTGGAGGAGACCACGATATTCAAGCCGGCTCGCGTCGAGATCGGTGGCCAGGCGGATCGCTTTGATCGCCTCGGCATGCTTACCCGTCGCCCAGAGAGCACAAGCGGCGTGAGCATAGAGCCCGTCGTCGCCGGGTGAAAGCTCGATCGCGGCGCGCATCGCGGCAAGGGCCTGCTCATGCTTCCCCATTTCGAGCAGGAGGTCACCGAGCCAGTAATGATAGAAGGACTGGTCGGGCGCGTAGGCGATCGTGTACTGAGCGGCTCGGGCCGCATCTTCCAACAATCCGAGTCCGCGGAGGGCCTCGGCAAGCTTGAAATGGAGGTAGGCATTGCAGGGCTCGAGTTCAAGTGCCTGATGAAGCTTCGCGACGGCGTCTCGGGCACGCCCGTGCTGCTTATAAATCTCGGACAATCCGACGTAGGGCTCCGAGCTGTTCCGCGCGAGTCGGCGTGCCTGTTCGTACTGCCGCAGCGCCTGAGGTGCCTGGTCCATGCACTCGAGCGCACCGGCAAGCCCGAGGCGCGCCTCGGCCTCACCCGGATCCTGTCGGACGCGCTCGGCAAACTGTTGGGCGGCTCGCTTGTAGTTCCCTTGGATGAGGTTCTCCTCAGCCGTCATCGGCCCCTTCTGCGGAAGGACGTCGTTTGCTTCCCCGTTCGATTCGAAGCCGAAGAGTTCACTCAGGATTTGGTAGTTGGGTCGCATGCAATCGGTTCTACGACAGTACCAGCTTCGACGCTACCCGCTCGAATCCGGGAGGATCTTCCGGTGAGAGACTCTGCTGTGTTCGAGTCGCGGGATACCTCCCTGATTCCGGGATGCGTTCTGCCCTGCATCGGGGAGGTCGGTGAGCCCCGCGAACCGGGTGGGGTTCCGGCGATGAGACCCCCTCCGTCC